>NZ_JAVAYN010000317.1:0-234 GCF_054863025.1 Bradyrhizobium sp. 23AC | reverse complement strand
CATGATCATGCAGGTCAGGCGCGTCGCGCTCATGATGCTCTAGAGAAAGTTCTTGCGCGTGAGCGTGCCGCTCCACCAGGCCAGCAGCAACGCGCCCGTAACGCCCCATGCCGCGCATTCCGTGGCGGTCGCAAAGCCCAGCACCAGCGAGAAGAAGACCGCCATGATCAGGAGCATACAGGGCGCGAGCTTTGCCGACTCCCGCAGCTTCTGTCGGAATGGCATCGGCGGATC
>NZ_JAVAYN010000316.1:0-234 GCF_054863025.1 Bradyrhizobium sp. 23AC | reverse complement strand
ATAACGGGAGGCGCGAGGCCTACACGATGGTATCCATGTAGCCAATGCGACGCCTCGACAGCCCTGTCGCGTGATGAGACGTAAAGAGTCGTTCGTCGAGAAACCCGAGAATAGGCTTTATACAGTTGTCGAAACCTGTCGGCGTCAACGTCCGCGGCTGCAAGAATAATCTGATCAAATGTCTTGCCTGTCCGTTTAGCGGCCGCGGAGGCAATTCGGTTTACTGCCTGTAAT
>NZ_JAVAYN010000315.1:0-235 GCF_054863025.1 Bradyrhizobium sp. 23AC | reverse complement strand
CCGCCGAGGGCCCGGCCGGCGACCTGGCCCGCCGCATCCTGCCCGTCGTGGGCGACGCCACGCATCTGCTGTGACCGGTCGTCCCGCCGCGGCGGTGTGACACTGAGGGCGTGAGAAGCGAGAACACCCTCTTCGTCGGCGGCCCGCTGGACGGCCGGGTCCTGCCCGTTCTGGTCGGCGCGACCCGGCCGTTGCTCGTCGCAAACCGCGGATCAATGAGCCAGGCTTCACGATC
>NZ_JAVAYN010000314.1:0-235 GCF_054863025.1 Bradyrhizobium sp. 23AC | reverse complement strand
GCGAGCACCAGGCGCAGCACGCTGCCGTCGGTGAATCCCAGCGTCTTGAGCACGGCGAGCTCCGGCACGCGCTCGCGCACGCTCTGCGCCATGGTATTGCCCACGACCAGCAGCAGCGTGAAGAACACCGCGAACAGGATCCAGCGCACGATCAGGCCGATATCGCCGATCTGCTTGACGAAGCTGATGTTGAAGTCCTTCTCGGTCTGCGTCTTGGTCTCGTCCGGCGAGTTCC
>NZ_JAVAYN010000313.1:0-235 GCF_054863025.1 Bradyrhizobium sp. 23AC | reverse complement strand
CCATATTCGCAAGCATCTCCTCATTTTGTTTTGTTTGAGGAAGGTTTATCGTCTTTAAAATATCCGGCCGGTCAACATCGTTATCGAAAGCAAAACGCGCACCGAAATTCCCCTTGTCATCATCTGTTTCGGAGTCGGCCATATTCTGTGAAACAAGATATAGCTGATTTTTAAAGGAACGACCAACACGCTTCATATCCTTAATTAATCGTTTACCTCCGCGGGCTTTAGTCAA
>NZ_JAVAYN010000032.1:0-64647 GCF_054863025.1 Bradyrhizobium sp. 23AC | reverse complement strand
GCACCACCTGTATGCTGCTGTGCGGTTCTTTCTGCGTGTGCATTTCGCGCAGCGGACCGCGGGTGCGAGCCAGCACCCGGCCTTCCCTGCGCCCTCTTGGATTAGAGGGTGGCGAGACGAAGCAAAGCTCGGGCGATTCAAGCCGCGAGGCTGCGAAGGCGTGTCTGTGAGCTGAGCTGCGTGCCACAAACTCGATATCGTAGGGTGGGCAAAGCGCAGCGTGCCCACGCCTTGTTGCTCATGGAGGGAGATCGTGGGCACGGCGCTATGCGCCTTTGCCCACCCTACGGCACTGCCGCTGGGATCTGCACTGGAGCATCGGTGTGGAGAAAAGCGCGCGCCACACTCCGCTCTCGTGCCCCGGACGCAGCGCAGCGCTGCCGGCGATGCGAAGCATCGTCCAGTAGGACGGTGCGCTGCAGAGCCGGGCCATCCATCCGCATCGCGCCCTATAGCTTTCTGGGTCCCGGCTCTGCGCAGCAACGCCAAGAGGCGTTGCAGCGCGTCCGGGACACGAGATCCGGCCGGCCTGCTTATCCGACCACTCGACCTCCCCCATCACAACCAATTGTCTTTATTAGGAAACAACCATTCCCTATTATCCCGCAATGCAAAAAGCCGCCCGCCGATCGCAGTCTGCCGCCCGTCCGCCCGGTCGTCCCCGGGAATTCGACATGGATACGGCGCTGGACCGTGCCGTGCGGATGTTTCGCGAGCGCGGCTATCATGCGACCTCCATCGGCGACCTCGCCGCGGCGATGCGGCTGGCGACGGGGAGCATCTACAAGGCGTTTCGCGACAAGCAT
Organism: Bradyrhizobium sp. 23AC; assembly: GCF_054863025.1. Classification (NCBI taxonomy): domain Bacteria; kingdom Pseudomonadati; phylum Pseudomonadota; class Alphaproteobacteria; order Hyphomicrobiales; family Nitrobacteraceae; genus Bradyrhizobium; species Bradyrhizobium sp. 23AC. The sequence continues at coordinate 63,841 of NZ_JAVAYN010000032.1, read as the reverse complement.
GCGGTGTTCCTGGCTGCCTTCGAGCGCTATACGGCGCTGCGCCAGGAGCAGACCCGCAGCGCCGCCCAGCGCGGCACAAACGGCCGCGATCGGGTCCGCAATTTGCTGCTGTCCTATGTCGCGCAGTCCCAGGGCGCCGAGGGGCGGCGCGGTTGCCTCGTGGTCGGCAGCGCGGTCGAATTGTCGGCGGTCGATTCCGTCGTCGCCGCCCGCGTCGGCGCGCAGCTCAAGACCAACGAAGATTTCATCGCCGGCCTCATCCGCGAGGGGCAGGCCGACGGCTCGATTCCCGGTCATGTCGCGGCCGATGACACCGCGCGACTGATGATCTGCATCACGCAGGGCCTGCGCGTCGTCGGCAAGGCGCGCCTGCCGCTCGACGGGGCCCGCCTCGTCGGCGTCGCGATGAAACTGCTCGCCTGAATTTGTGTCCTATTAGGGAACGATCATTCCCGATTATCTCGGAGACTATGCGTCATGACGATGAATGCCACGATCGAGACCGCGCCCGGGCCGGATGCGGTGTCGCAACGCCTGACCTTCGTGCTTGCCGCGGCCTGTGGCATGATCGCGGCCAACATCTACTACGCGCAGCCCCTCATCGCCCCGATCAGCGCCGCGCTCGGCCTGTCGCACGCAGCAAGCGGGCTGATCGTCACCATGACGCAGATCGGCTACGGCACCGGGCTGCTGCTGATCGTGCCGCTCGGCGATCTCGTCGAGAACCGCATCCTGATCTGCTCCGTCATCACGCTCGGCGCGGCGGCCCTGCTCGCCGCCGCGTTCGCCACCCATGCGCTGCCGTTCCTGATCGCCGCGCTGTTCGTCGGCCTCGGCTCGGTCGCGGTGCAGATCATCATTCCCTATGCCGCGCATCTGGCGCCGGAAGCCATCCGCGGCCGCGTCGTGGCAACGTCTCGACCGGCCTGATGCTCGGCATCATGCTGGCGCGTCCGGTGTCGAGCTTCGTCACCGCGGCGCTGTCGTGGCACGCGGTGTTCTTCGCCTCCGCCGCGCTGATGATCGTGCTGACGGCGGTGCTCTGGATGACGCTGCCGAATCGCAAGCCGGTGACGCGGATGCACTACGGCGAGCTGTTGCTGTCGATGCCGCATCTGGTGCGGGCGACGCCGCTGCTGCGGCGCCGGGCGCTTTATCAGGCCAGCCTGTTCGGCTGCTTCACCCTGTTCTGGACGGTGGCACCGCTCCAGCTCGCCGACGCGTTCGGCTTCACCCAGCGCGGTATCGCGCTGTTTGCGCTGGCCGGTGTGGCCGGCGTGTTCGCGGCGCCCATCGCCGGACGGCTCGCCGATCGCGGCCACAGCCGGATCGCGACGCTGATCGCGATGCTGCTCGCGGCCGGGGGCTTCCTCGTGACCTATCTCGGCGCACCCGGCTCGATGCTGAACCTGGTCTGTCTGGTCGTGGCGGCGATCGCCATCGACGTCGGTGTCCAGGGCAATGTCGTGCTCGGCTTCCGCGCCATCTTCGCGCTCGGGCACGAGCACCGCAGTCGCCTCAACGGCCTCTACATGGCGACGTTCTTCACCGCCGGCGCGGCCGGCTCCGCGGTCGGCGCCTGGGCTTTCGCGCAAGGCGGCTGGACGCTCGCATCGGCCATCGGCCTCGCTCTGCCCGTCATCGGATTGCTCTATGCGGCGACCGAATAGCCGCCGGCCGCAGCAATTGTGCGATGCGGGCGTTTACCAGGGCTCGCAGACGAAGCCGCGGGCGCCTGCAATTTCCATCTCGCGATTTCGGTGCCGCTGTAGTACTTTGGTCTCAAGCGGGCCAGGTTAATGGGCGGCAGGGGGAGGCTGATGAGGCGTGCGGGGCTGTTTGGCGTACCGCGGGTACGGCCATGGTCGTGGCAGGCGTTTCTGCTCGGATGCGTCGTTGTCGCCATGTCGGCTGCGTTTCAGGGCGTTTGCGTTGCGCTCGGCGCAAAGCTCTATTTTGCAGCATTCCTGCCCGGCCTGTTCATGCTCGGCATCGTTGCGGGCACGCCGGCGGCGGGGTTTGCCGCGCTGTTCACCATTCCCCTGGTATGGTGGGCGTTCATTCCGCCCTTCTTCGAGTTCAACGCGCTGAGCAACGCAAATACCGATTCCATCAACCTGTTCTGCCTGCTCGCGGTGCTGCTGATTGGCCTTGCCGATCTCTGCCGCGAGACGATGAGGATCGTCAGCCAGGGCGGGCTGAAGTCCCCGGGCGAGAGCGCGGCAACGAATCCGCAATAATTCGCCTTTGCGCGGCCGTGCACGTTGCGTCCGCGCAACAGTCCGGCAACCATCCGCAAGCTTGCCGCGCGCCGCTAACTTTTCGAAAAAGATTTGGCCGCAGTTTCTCCCCCGGGAATGACGAGGGAGTTTTCGGACATGAACGGTCAAGCCATCTTGGAGAATGTGCGCCGCTATCGCGGCATCGCATCGCTTTATCGCCAGACCGCTGCGTTCCGCCCGGGCCAGAGCTGGTCGCTGCTGGAGCAGGCGAGCGATTGGGAGGCGCGGGCGTTGTCGGAGCTGGAAGCCTATTTCGCGTTGCGCGCGGACTACGCCGCTCCGCTCGCAGCCTGATCGTTAACCATCGCTCACGATATGATCGTCAGATCGGGTGCGGGCACCACGAATCGTCCGCCCCAGGCGCGAACCTCCGCCAGCTGGGCGATGATCTCGTCCTTCAGATTCCAGGGCAGGATGAAGACGTAATCAGGCCTGGCCGCGATCAGGGCGGCGGGATCGCGGATCGGCAGAAGCGATCCCGGAAGCAGCAGGCCCTGCTTGTGCGGATTGCGGTCGACGGTGAACGGAATCAGCTCGCGCGTGATGCCGCAATAATTGAGCAGCGTGTTGCCCTTTGCGGGCGCGCCATAGGCCAGCACCGACGTGCCCGCGCGCCGCGCCGCGACGAGAAAATCGCGGATCGTCTCGCGCTTCGCCGCCACCTTCGCCTGAAAATCACGATAGCACGCGGGCCGGTCGAGCCCTGCCAGGGTCTCGCGCCGGCGCAAGCTCTCGAGCGCAAGCGAGGCGCTCGGAGGCGCGGTCTCGATGCAGACGTGCAGACGGAGCGAGCCGCCATGGGTCGGCAATTCATCCACGTCGAAAACGCGCAAGGCATGTGCGCGAAAGACCGTCTCGAGAGTCGCGAGCGAGAAGTACGACAGGTGCTCGTGATAGATCGTGTCGAACTGGACGCCTTCGATCAGGTGCAGGAGATGCGGAAGCTCCAGCGTTGCACGGCCGGTCTCGGGCAGCAGAATGCGCAGGCCCGCGACGAAATCGTTGATATCAGGGACGTGCGGCAGCACGTTGTTGGCGACGATCAGCTCGGGCCTATGACCTTCGGCGCGCAGCGTGGTCGCGACGTCGCGGCCGAAATAGCAGGTCCGGGTCGGTATGCCCTTGGCGATCGCAGCGGCCGCCGGACCGCTGGCCGGCTCGATCCCGAGCGCGCGGATGCCGGCGCGCAGGAAATATTGCAACAGATATCCGTCATTGCTGGCGATCTCGATCACCTCGGATGCTGCTCCGAGCTTCGCGCGGGCGATCATCTCGGCGGCGTAACTCTCTGCATGAAGCAGCCAGCTCTCGGAATAGGACGAATAATACAGATACTGCTCGAAGATGTTGGCCGCAGGCTCGAATTGCGGAAGCTGCACCAGCCCGCAGGCACCGCACGCACGGGCATGCAGCGGATAGGTCGGCTCAGTCGCATCCGCCCGCTCCGGCGGCAGATAAGAATTCGCCAGAGGCGACAGGCCGAGATCGACGAAGGTCTCGTCGAGCTCCTGCGCGCAAAAGCGGCATCGGTGCCTGTCCATGAACGGATCGTCCCGTTGTGCCGTCGTGCCGCGGCTGTTAGTGAATTCTCTCAAGCCACGGAAATTCCGACAACGTTGCGCATGATGCAACCCAAAAGGCGTTTCGGTGAACCGACGTTCGCAACGGCGGCGTCGCGGTGCGGAGGCCCGGGATGAAGTTCACTGCATTGGCTCTCCCAGGCGTAATTGAAATCGGGATCGAGCCGGAGACCGACGCGCGCGGATTCTTCGCCCGGCTGTTCGACACTGAGGCCTTCGCCGCGCAGGGCCTGCCGACGCATTTCGCGCAACACAGCCTCTCGCATAACGAGCGCGCCGGCACGTTGCGCGGCCTGCACTACCAGGCGGGCGGGCCGGAGGCCAAGCTGGTGCGATGCGTGGCCGGCCGCGCCTTCGACGTGATCGTCGATCTGCGCCGATCGCTGCCCACCTACGGACAATGGTGCTCGGTCGAGCTTGCCGCCGATCGCCGCAATGCCGTGTTCATTCCCGCTGGATGCGCGCACGGCTTCCAGGCGCTCGTGGATGGGACCGAGCTGATGTATTGCATCGATGTGCCCTATGACGCGGAAGGCGCGGCCGGCATTCGCTGGGATGATCCATCGCTCGCGATTGATTGGCCGCTGCCCGATCCGATCCTGTCCGCGCGCGACCGCGCGCTGCCGTGTCTCGCATGAGGCGGGTGTTGGTCACGGGCGCGTCCGGATTCGTCGGTCGTGCGCTGCTGCCTGTGCTGGCTGATCGCGGCTTCGAGGTCCACGGCGTCGCGCGCGCGGCTCAATCGGCGGTGGCCGGTGTGACATGGCATGCGGCCGATCTCCTCACCGAAGCCGGCCGTCGACACGCGCTGTCCGCAGCGCGCCCGACGCACTTGGTTCATCTGGCCTGGGAGGTGCGGCCAGGCCGCTATCGCGAGGATCCTGTCAACCGGTTGTGGGCCGAGGCGAGCATTGACCTGTTGTCACGTGCGCGAACCTGCGGCACCAAGCGCATCCTCGGCATCGGAAGCTGCTTCGAATACGGACCGCAGAGCGGCCCATGTGAGGAACGCACCAGCCAATGCCGTCCCACGACACTGTACGGACAAGCCAAGCTCGCGACGGCCGAAGCCTATATCGCGGCAGGCGCCGCGTGGGGCCGCGTGTTTGTCCCGTTCGGGCCGCACGAGCCCGAGACGCGCCTGATCCCTTCGCTGATCCGGAGCCTTCGCGCGGGCCAGCATTTCGATTGCTCGCATGGCGGGCAGCTGCGCGATTTCGTCTATGTCGATGACCTCGCGCAGATGATCGCCGCCGTGCTCGACAGCGAAATCTCCGGCGTCGTCAATCTCGCCAGTGGCGAGACGCGCAGCCTGCGCAGCGTGATCGAGCATGTCGCAGGTTGTCTCAAAGCACGCCATCTGGTCAGGTTCGGCGCAGTCGCCGCAACGGGCGTCGACGCCGAGCCGATCATTGCCGCCGACGTCCGCCACCTCCGCGGCGTGACTGCGGGCGTGCCAATCATCGGATTCGAGGAGGGCGCCGCGCGCGATCTCGCATGGTGGATCGACCGTCTGCCGGGGAGGGGATGACGTGCGATCTCCTCGCAACAGGCGGAGAGCAAGCGGCACCCGTGGCAATTACGGAGTTGTCTGGCTGGGTGCCTGTGCTAGCAACGGGCCGACCGAAATCTCCCTCACGTCGGCCGGGGCAAGCAATGATCACGTTCAACCGCATCTTCACGACCGAGCGTCTGCTCCAGATCATCGTGATTCTGGCGGCGACGGTTGCCATGAAGCTGATGAGCTGAACGCGAGCGGATCATCGTCCGCCGAACTCGGGCACGTCGGGCAGATAGTTCGACCCTTCCGAGCCCAGAAAATCGAACATCGCCTGCGCCGGCGGCAGCAGCACCTTGTCGCTGCGGCGGATCACGTACCATTGCCGCACGATCGGCAGGCCCGCGACATCGAGCACGATGAGCCGGCCCTCGGTGAGCTCATGCGCCACCGTGTGGGCCGAGATAAAGGCGATGCCGAGCCCCGCGATGACGGCCTGCTTGATGGTCTCATTGCTGCTCATCTCCATGCCGATGATCGGCTCGAGATCGGACTTCTGGAACATGCCCTCCATCAGCGTCCGCGTGCCCGAGCCGGGCTCGCGGGTGAGGAAGGTCTCGTGCACGAGGTCGGTCAGGTTGAGGCCGGAATCGTTCTCCAGCCAGTGTCCCTTGCGCGCGACGATGATGTGCGGATTGCGCCCGAGCTGGCGGACGTCGACCGTGACGTCGGCCGGTGGCCGACCCATCACCGCGAAATCGAGGTCATAGCCGTGCATGGCCTCGCGGATCTCCTCGCGATTGCCGATGGTGAGCTTGATCTCGATCTTGGGGTACCGCTTGGAGAACGCCGCGATCGCATGCGGCACGAAATATTTCGCGGTCGAGACCGCGCCGAGATGCACGGTGCCGCCGGTCCGCCCGGCGAGCAGGTCGAGGGCGCCCTGGCAGTCCATGATGGCGGCCTCGACCCGTTCGGCCAGCGTCAAGACCTCCTTGCCCGCCTCGGTCAGCAACATGCCGTCGCCGGTCCGCTGCACCAGCGGCAGGCCGGCGAGATCCTGAAGCTGCCGGAGTTGCTGGGTGACGGCCGGCTGGGTCAGCCCGAGATGGCCGGACGCGGCCGTCACGCTGCCCTTGGCCGAGAGCGCCGCAAGCGAACGCAGCTGCCGGATCGTCAGGTGCCGGAGCTGGGCCGCCGCGTGGCCGGGGCCATTATAAGAAAATTCTTTGACGCTCATTATGAATAGAAATTTTCCTTATTAAGCTGCCCCTGTCAATCTCCTGATGCCGGGACTGACCGTACCGACCTCCAGAGGGGAGGGAACTGGATACGGCGCCGGCAAAGGGGATGCGCAGATGACCGGGCAACTGAGGCTGGACGACCACCTTCAACGGTATTCGGAGACCGCACCTCACGCGCTCGCCGTGGCGGCCGCGGTCGATGCCATCGCGGCAGCCGCCATCGAGATCGCTGACCTGATCGCCACCGGAGATCTCGCGGACGCCTCCGGCCTGACCACCGGCCGCAACAGCGACGGCGACGTCCAGCGTGATCTCGACGTGCAGGCGGACGCGATCCTGCGCCGCTGCCTCAGCAAGCTGCCGGTCGCGGCGCTCGCCTCGGAAGAGATGCGCGAGGCCCAGATCGGCGATCGTGAGGCGAAGATCTGCATCGCGATCGATCCGCTCGACGGCTCCTCCAACATCGACATCAACATGACGGTCGGCACGATCTTCTCGATCCTGCCCGCGCCCGATGATCTCTCGCTCGCCTTCCATCAGCGCGGCTCGGCGCAGCTCGCGGCAGGCTTCGTCACCTACGGGCCGCAGACCTCCCTGGTGCTGACGCTCGGCCAAGGCGTCGACATCTTCACGCTCGACCGCAAGGCGGGCTGCTTCCGCCTCGCGCGCAGCGGCGCGCAGATCGCCGAGGCCTGCGAGGAGTTCGCGATCAACGCGTCGAACCGCCGGCACTGGGATTCGCCGGTGCGTGCCTTCGTCGACGAGTGCCTCGCCGGTGTCGACGGCCCAGCCAACCACGATTTCAACATGCGCTGGGTCGGCTCGCTGGTCGCCGAGGCCTATCGCATCCTCACCCGCGGTGGCGTCTTCCTCTATCCCTCGGACGCGCGCCCCGGTTACGGCGACGGCCGCTTGCGTCTGACTTACGAGGCGCATCCGATGGCCATGATCATCGAGCAGGCCGGTGGCTCCGCCACGACGGGACGCGAGCGCATCCTCGATCTCTCGGCGCAAAACCTGCACCAGCGCGTGCCGCTGATCATGGGATCGAGCAACGAGGTGCGCCGCGTCGAGGAGCTGCATTGCGATCCGCTGCTGGTTGCCAGCGTCTCAGCGCCGCTGTTCGCGCGGCGCGGATTCTTCCGGCTGTAAGGAGGGCGCCCGATGTCCAGGAAGCATCCGATCATCTCCATCACCGGCTCCTCCGGCGCCGGCACCACTTCGGTCAAGAAGACCTTCGAGCAGATATTTTTCCGCGAGAAGGTCAACGCGGCCTACATCGAGGGTGACGCGTTTCATCGCTACGACCGCGCCGAGATGCGCGCGCAGATGGCGAAGGAGGCCGATCGCGGCAACAAGCATTTCAGCCATTTCAGCCCCGAGACCAATTTGTTCGAGGAGCTGGAGCGCGCGTTCCGCGACTATGGCGAAACCGGCACGGCGACGACACGGCATTATGTGCATGACGCCGAGGAGTCCGCGCTGCATGGCGCGGCGCCCGGCACCTTCACCGACTGGAAGCGGCTGCCGGAGAATTCGGACCTGTTGTTCTACGAGGGCCTGCACGGCGCCGTCGTCACCGACAAGGTGAATGTCGCGCGCTATGCCGACCTCAAGATCGGTGTCGTGCCGGTCATCAATCTCGAATGGATCCAGAAGCTGCACCGCGATCGCAGTGCGAGGGGCTATTCGACCGAGGCCGTCACCGACACCATCCTGCGGCGGATGCCCGACTACATTCACTACATCTGCCCGCAATTCACCGAGACCGACATCAACTTCCAGCGCGTGCCGACGGTGGACACCTCCAATCCGTTCATCGCGCGCTGGATCCCGACGCCGGACGAATCGATGGTGGTGATCCGCTTCAAGAACCCGCGCGGCATCGATTTCCCCTATCTGCTCTCGATGCTGCCGCAGAGCTGGATGTCGCGCGCGAACTCGATCGTGTGCCCCGGCGCAAAGCTCGATCTCGCAATGCAGCTGATCCTGACGCCGCTGATCATGCAGCTCATCGAGCGCAAGCGCAGCTTGAAGTGAACGAGGAGAGAATCCGATGAACATCTCCGTCCACGCCGAAGCCGACCTCACGGCGGTCACGCACAACGATCTCGCTAATGCCGTCCGCTTCCTCGCGGTCGACGCCATCGAGACCTCGCAGTCGGGCCATCCCGGCCTGCCCATGGGCATGGCCGATGTCGCAACCGTGCTGTTTTCGCGCTTCCTGAAATTCGACTCGGCACACCCCAACTGGCCGGACCGCGACCGCTTCGTGCTGTCGGCGGGCCATGGCTCGATGCTGCTCTATGCGCTGCTGCATCTGACCGGCGGCGATGTCAGCCTCGACGACATCAAGGCGTTCCGGCAATGGGGCTCCAAGACGCCGGGCCATCCAGAATATGGTCACACGCCGGGCGTCGAGATGACGACAGGCCCGCTCGGGCAGGGAATCGCGACCGCGGTCGGCATGGCGCTCGCCGAGCGGATGGCCAATGCGCGACATGGCGACGGCCTCGTCGATCATTTCACCTATGTGATCGCGGGTGATGGCTGCCTGATGGAAGGCCTCAGCCAGGAAGCGATCTCGCTCGCCGGCCATCTCGGGCTCGGCCGCCTGATCGTGCTGTTCGACGACAACGGGATCTCGATCGACGGGCCGACCTCGCTGGCAACGTCCGACGACCAGCTCGCGCGTTTCGCCGCCTCCGGCTGGTCGGTGCGCAGCATCGATGGCCACGATCCCGAAGCGATCGCGCAGGCGATCGCAGAGGAGCGAGAGACCGCAAAGCCGTCGCTGATCGCCTGTCGCACCATCATCGGCTACGGCGCGCCTGATCGGCAGGGCACGGAGAAAGCCCATGGTGCGCCGCTCGGCACCGAGCAGACCGCGGCCGCGCGCCGGACGCTGGGTTGGGATTATCAGCCCTTCGTGGTGCCTGTCACGATCCAGAAGGCGTGGCGGATGATCGGGCAACGCGGGCAGGTGGATCGACTCGCCTGGCTCGATCGCTACGAATGCGCGACGCCCGAGCAGCGCGACATGTTCGTCGAAGGCAAGGCGGTTGCCCTGCCGGCCGCCTATGCGCTGGCCGCGGCGAAATTGCGCGAACGCTTTGCGTCCGAGCGTCCGAAGCTCGCGACGCGGCAAGCCTCGCAACAGGTGCTCGACGGCATCGCCGGGACGATTGGCGGCCTGGTCGGCGGATCCGCGGACCTGACGCATTCGAACCTGACGCACGCCAAGGTGCAAGTCCCCGTCAAGCGCGGGACGTTCGCCGGCGACTACATCCACTACGGCATTCGCGAGCACGGCATGGCCGCCGCGATGAACGGCCTCGCTCTGCATGGCGGCTTCATCCCGTACGGCGGCACGTTCCTCGCGTTCTCCGATTACAGCCGGCCCGCGATCCGCCTTGCGGCGCTGATGCGGCTGCGCGTCATCCACGTGATGACCCACGATTCCATCGGCCTCGGCGAAGACGGCCCGACGCACCAGCCAGTCGAGCACCTTGCCGCGCTGCGGGTGATCCCGAACCTGCTGGTGTTCCGCCCCGCCGACGCGGTGGAGACGCTGGAGGCCTGGGATTGCGCACTCAATTCCGAAGATCGCCCCTCCGTGCTGTGCCTGTCGCGTCAGGCGCTGCCGACCTTCCGCAGCGATGCGCGCGGCAGAAACCGTGTCGCGCACGGCGCCTATCTCGTCGTCTCGCCGGACGGCGGCCGTGACGTCACGCTCGTTGCAACCGGCTCGGAAGTCTCGATTGCACTGGAAGCCGCCCGCCTGCTCGCGACCGAGCACATTCGTGCGGCCGTGGTGTCCGCGCCATGCTTCGCCCTGTTCGAGGAGCAGCCGGACGACTACCGCGCCACCGTGCTCGGTACCGCGCCGCGCGTCGGGATCGAGGCGGCCGTGCAGGGCGACTGGTCGCGTTGGATCGGCACCGAGGGCGAATTCGTCGGCATGCGCGGCTTCGGCGCCTCGGCGCCGGCGCCGGTGCTGTACCGCGAATTCGGCATCACACCGCAAAGCATTGCGGAAGCCGCCCGCCGGGCGATCGCTCGCAAGCGACAATAAGGAGGACTTCTCGTGGCCCGTATCACACTTCGCCAACTGCTCGACCACGCGGCCAGCCATGGCTATGCGGTGCCGGCGTTCAACATCAACAATATGGAGCAGGGTATCGCGATCATGCAGGCGGCGGCCGAGGTCGATGCGCCCGTGATCATCCAGGCCTCGCGCGGCGCGCGCAGCTACGCCGGCGATCTCATGCTCTCGCACATGATCGATGCGCTGGAGCGGACCTATCCGGACATCCCGCTTTGCATGCACCAGGACCACGGCAATGACGAAGCGACCTGCGCCTCCGCCATCGCTCATGGCTTCACCTCCGTCATGATGGACGGCTCGCTCAAGGCCGATGCCAAGACGGCGGCCGATTACGACTACAACGTCGCGATCACCCGCCGCGTCGTCGATCTCGCCCATTGGGTCGGCGCCTCCGTCGAAGGCGAGCTCGGCGTGCTCGGCTCGCTGGAACATGGCGGCGGGGAGCAGGAGGATGGCCACGGCGTCGAGGGCACGGTCAGCCACGACCAGCTCTTGACCGATCCCGATCAGGCGGTCGACTTCGTTCGAGCCACCAAGGTCGATGCGCTCGCCATCGCGATGGGCACCTCGCACGGCGCCTACAAGTTCAGCCGCAAGCCGGATGGCGACATTCTGGCGATGCGGGTTGTCGAGGAGATCCATCGCCGGCTGCCGAATACGCACCTGGTCATGCACGGCTCCTCGTCGGTGCCGCAGCCCCTGCAGGACATGTTCAACCAGTTCGGCGGCGAGATGCCCCAGACCTGGGGCGTGCCGGTCGAGGAGATCGTCCGCGGCATCAAGAGCGGCGTGCGCAAGGTCAATATCGACACCGACTGCCGCCTCGCGATGACGGCCGTGTTCCGCAAGGTCGCCGCTCAAACGCGTTCCGAGTTCGACCCGCGCAAATTCCTGAAGCCCGCAATGGACGCGATGCGCGAGCTCTGTCGCGATCGTTTCGAGCAGTTCGGAACCGCGGGCCATGCCAGCAAGATCAAGGTCATTCCCTTGAGCGAGATGGCGCGGCGCTATCGCGCCGGCGAGCTCGATCCGCGCATCGACGCCCGCGAACCCGTTGCGGCCTAGTCAATCGGAAACAACAGAGAAAACAACAGGAGAGAGACATGAACGCACATGCAGGCACGGTCCGCGGCAAAGAGCGCTATCGCTCCGGTGTGATGGAATACAAGCGCATGGGCTATTGGGAGCCCGACTACACGCCAAAGGACACCGACGTCATCGCGCTGTTCCGCGTGACGCCGCAAGAGGGCGTCGATCCGATCGAGGCCTCGGCCGCAGTCGCCGGTGAATCCTCGACCGCGACCTGGACCGTGGTGTGGACCGATCGCCTGACCGCGGCGGAGAAATATCGCGCGAAATGCTACCGCGTCGATCCGGTGCCGGGCACGCCGGGCTCGTATTTCGCCTACATTGCCTATGATCTCGACCTGTTCGAGCCGGGCTCGATCGCGAACCTCTCGGCCTCGATCATCGGCAACGTGTTCGGCTTCAAGCCGCTGAAGGCGCTGCGTCTGGAAGACATGCGCTTCCCCGTCGCCTATGTGAAGACCTTCCAGGGACCGGCGACCGGCATCGTGGTCGAGCGCGAGCGGCTCGACAAGTTCGGCCGGCCGCTGCTGGGCGCGACGGTGAAACCGAAGCTCGGGCTTTCGGGCCGCAACTACGGCCGCGTCGTCTATGAGGCGCTGAAGGGCGGGCTCGACTTCACCAAGGACGACGAGAACATCAACTCGCAGCCCTTCATGCACTGGCGCGACCGCTTCCTCTATTGCATGGAGGCGGTGAACCGCGCACAGGCGGCCTCCGGCGAAGTGAAGGGCACCTACCTGAACATCACCGCGGGCACGATGGAAGACATGTACGAGCGTGCCGAGTTCGCCAAGGAGCTCGGATCGTGCATCGTCATGATCGACCTCGTGATCGGCTACACCGCGATCCAGTCGATGGCCAAATGGGCGCGGCGCAACGATATGATCCTGCATCTGCATCGCGCCGGGCACTCGACCTATACGCGGCAGAAGAGCCATGGCGTGTCGTTCCGCGTCATCGCCAAATGGATGCGCCTTGCCGGCGTCGACCACATCCATGCCGGCACGGTGGTCGGCAAGCTGGAAGGCGACCCCAACACCACGCGCGGCTATTACGATGTCTGCCGCGAGGACTTCAATCCGACCAAGCTCGAGCACGGCCTGTTCTTCGACCAGAACTGGGCGAGCCTGAACAAGATGATGCCGGTCGCCTCCGGCGGCATCCATGCCGGCCAGATGCACCAGCTGCTCGATCTCCTGGGCGAAGACGTCGTGTTGCAGTTCGGCGGTGGCACCATCGGCCATCCCATGGGCATTGCGGCCGGCGCGATCGCCAACCGCGTGGCGCTGGAAGCGATGATCCTCGCCCGCAATGAGGGCCGCGACTACGTCCACGAGGGTCCGGAGATCCTGGCCAGGGCGGCCGAGACCTGCACACCGCTGAAAGCGGCGCTCGAGGTCTGGAAGGACGTGACGTTCAACTATCAATCCACCGACACGCCGGACTTCGTGCCGACCGCGCTCGAAACCGTCTAGGGAGACGCAGCATGAAACTCACTCAAGGTTGCTTTTCGTTCCTGCCCGATCTCACCGACGACCAGATCTATAAGCAGGTGCAATATTGCCTCGGCAACGGCTGGGCGGTGAATATCGAATTCACCGACGATCCTCATCCCCGCAACACCTATTGGGAGATGTGGGGCCTGCCGATGTTCGACCTCCAGGACGCCGCCGGCGTGATGATGGAGCTCGCGGAGTGCCGTAGGGTGTATGGCAACAAGTACATCCGCATCAGCGGCTTCGATTCAAGCCATGGCTGGGAATCGGTGCGGATCTCCTTCCTCGTCAATCGTCCTCCGCATGAGGCGGAGTTCGAGCTGGTGCGGCAGGAAGTCGGCGGCCGCGCGATCCGTTACACCACCGTGCGCCGGCCGGCGGCGCACGCGCCAACGTAAGTCATCCGCTTCCGCGCGGAGCTCTCCCTGCTCCGCTTCCTTGGCGGACCACTGCTTCGCCGCTGCCTCGCGGCGAAGCTCTTTTCTTCGAGGGTAGCCATGCTCGATGTTCCCCACGCAACCACGACTGAGCCCAACGAGACCCAATTCGATCTCCGCAAGGAAGCCGAAGCGGCCGGGATCACCGACACGCTGCAGCAGCTCGAGCAGGAGCTGATCGGATTGAAGCCGGTGAAGAACCGCGTGCGCCAGATCGCCTCGCTGCTGCTGATCGAGCGCATCAGGCAGCGCGCCGGCTTGGCATCGGCTCCGCCGACCCTGCACATGTCGTTCACCGGCAATCCCGGCACCGGCAAGACCACGGTGGCGCTGCGCATGGCCAAGATCCTGCACGGTCTCGGCTTCGTGCGGCGCGGGCAGGTGATCTCGGTCACGCGCGACGATCTCGTCGGCCAATATATCGGCCACACTGCGCCGAAGACCAAGGAGATCCTGAAGAAGGCGATGGGCGGCGTGCTGTTCATCGACGAAGCCTATTATCTGCATCGCCCCGACAACGAGCGTGACTACGGTCAGGAGGCCATCGAGATCCTGCTCCAGGTGATGGAGAACCAGCGCGAAGACCTCGTCGTGATCCTCGCCGGCTACGGCGAGCGCATGACGAGCTTTTTCGCGTCCAACCCCGGCTTCCGCTCGCGCATCGCCCACCACATCGAATTCCCTGATTATGCCGAAGCCGAGCTGCTCGTCATTGCCGAGCTGATGCTGAAGGAGCGGGGCTATCGCTTTTCGACCACGGCCCGCGAGGCGTTCGAGAAATACATCGCGCTGCGCCGGACCCAGCCGTTCTTCTCCAATGCGCGCTCGATCCGCAACGCCGTCGACCGCATCCGCCTGCGCCAGGCCGATCGGCTGGTGTCCGATCTCGACCGGATGCTCGATGTCGACGACCTCGAAACCATCGATCCCATGGACGTCCTGGCGAGCCGCGTCTTCAGCGGCGGCGCCGATGCGCGGAGTGCAAAGCCATGACCAGAGAAATCATTGTCGCTCCCTCGATCCTGGCCGCGGATTTCGCGTGCCTCGGCGAGGAGATCGCCGCAATCGACACGGCCGGCGCCGACTGGATCCATTGCGATGTCATGGACGGACACTTCGTGCCCAACATCAGCTTTGGTGCCGATGTCATCAAGGCGATCCGGCCGACGACGAAGAAGATCTTCGACGTGCATCTCATGATCGCGCCTGTCGATCCCTATCTCGAGGCGTTCGCGAAGGCCGGGGCTGACGTCATCACGATTCATGCCGAAGCCGGCCCGCATCTCGACCGCTCGCTGCAGGCGATCCGTGCGCTCGGCAAGAAGGCCGGTGTCAGCTTGTGTCCGGCGACCCCCGAGAGCGCGATCGAATATGTGCTCGATCGCATCGATCTCGTGCTGGTGATGACCGTCAATCCGGGATTCGGCGGCCAGTCCTTCCTCGAATCCCAGCTCGAGAAGATCCACCGGCTCAAAACCATGATCGGTGATCGGCCGATCCGGCTCGAGGTCGATGGCGGTGTCACGCGTGACAATGCCGCTGCCGTGGCCGCCGCGGGCGCCGATACGTTGGTGGCCGGTTCCGCGGTGTTTCGCGGCAAAAGCGTTGCCGAATATGCCGCAAATATCCAGGCCATTCGCATCGCCGCCGAGACGGGCCGGGTTCCAAAGCGGCAAGATAATTCTACGCAGCCGCTGCGCGTCAGCGAGGCAGGCCGTATCCGGTAGACTACGGAAGGCGCAAGCCGTGGAAGATCCGCCCGTGCCGGTTGTCCCACGGCGTGGCACTTATCTCCGGGGTTCCACGGAGGTTGCGGCAAAAAGCGATCGCGTCTTTCAGGTCGGGGTAACCAACGCATCCGAGGCGAAAATTCGATTAACGCCCACGCAATGCTGTACATCGCAACCTGCGTGCAGGAATGCCAAGAGAGCGCGGGGATGCGGATCAAGGCTATTGCCAGGCATGAGGCCTGCACGCGGCATGGGGCGATGGCGTGAGCATGCATCGCTTGTTCGCCGAGCAGCTTCGCTGCGCAACCGATGCGGCCGGACGGGTCGACGTCCTCAAGCTGGGGGAGCTCGTCAGCGCGGCCTATGACGCGAGCGATCGCGACCGCCAGCGGATGACCGACGCACGCGCTCACACGCACGATGAGGTCAAGCTTGATCTGCTGCGAACCCAGGAATTCCTCGACACCATCGTCGAAAACATCCCGATCGCCGTCTTCGCGAAATGCGCGAAGGATTCCCGCTACATCCTGCTCAACCGGGCCGGCGAGGACTATTACGGCATTCCGCGCGAACAGATGCTGGGCCGGACGCCGGAGGAGATCTTTCCGGCCGACGTCGCCCGCGTGGTCAAAGAGCAGGACCGCCGTGTCGTCGCCAGCGGCATGCCGATGTTCCTCGAAGAGCATCTGCTCGACATCGGCGTCAAGGGCCACGACCGCGTCGTCAATTCACGCAAGTTGCTGATCACGGATGACGCCGGCGACCCGCAATACCTGGTCGGGGTGATCGAGGACGTCACCGAGCGGCTCAACACCCAGCAACGCATCAGCCATCTTGCGCATCATGATGCGTTGACCGACCTGCCGAACCGCAGCGCCTTCAACGCCGTGTTCGGCGAACGGCTGGAGCGGGCGCAGGAGGCGGCGACCAGTTTTGCCGTGCTCAGCCTCGATCTCGACCGCTTCAAGGAAGTCAACGACGTGTTCGGCCACCCCGTCGGCGATCTGCTGATGCGGGCGGCGGCGGACCGGGGAAGCCGACAGCGCCTTCGTCGCCCGTATCGGCGGCGACGAGTTCATGATCCTGATGCCCGACGACATCAGCCGCGATGACGTTCTGGCGCTCGCCGAACGTCTCGTCGAGACCATCGGTCAGGAACTGGAGGTCGACGACTATCTCTCCCATGTCGGCCTCAGCGTTGGCATCGCGTTTTATCCGGACGACGGCGTGAATGCCGCGACGCTGCTCGCCAACGCCGACTCGGCGCTCTATCGTGCCAAGCGCGAGGGCAGGGGCCGGGTGCGCTTCTTCGAATCCGAGATGGACCAGGAGCTGCGCGACCGCAGGCTGTTGCAGCACGACCTGCGACAGGCGCTGGAGCAGAACCAGTTCCTGGTCTACTTCCAGCCGCAGGCGCGGGTGGATGGTGAGGTCATCGGGTTCGAGGCTCTGCTGCGCTGGGACCATCCGACGCGCGGCTTCGTGCCGCCGGACCAGTTCATTCCGCTCGCCGAGGAGAACGGGCTGATCGTCCAGATCGGCGAATGGGTCTTGCGCGAAGCGTGCCGCGAGGCGGCTTCCTGGCCGCGGCCGCTGCAGGTCGCCGTCAATCTGTCGCCGATCCAGTTCCAGGCCGGCGATCTCGAACGTTCGATCCACCAGATCCTGCTGGAGACGGGGCTGACGCCGACGCGGCTCGAGGTCGAGATCACCGAGGGCGTGCTGATCGGCGATTTCACCCGCGCGCTCAATCTGCTGCGGCGGCTGAAGGCGCTCGGCATCCGCATCGCGATGGACGATTTCGGCACCGGCTATTCGTCGCTGTCCTATCTCCAATCGTTCCCGTTCGACAAGATCAAGATCGATCGCAGCTTCATCTCCAATCTCGAGGCGACGCCGCAATCGGCCGAGATCGTCCGTGCGGTCCTGAGCCTCGCGCACGCCCTGCATATCCCGGTCATTGCCGAGGGGGTGGAGACGGAAGCGCAGCGTGCCTTCCTGGCGCGGGAGGCCTGCGAGGAGATGCAGGGCCATCTGGTCGGCCGGCCCGCCCTGATCGAGCGCTATCTCGACCTGGTCGGCGTGACCGTGGAGCGCCGGCTCTACGCCTAGCCTTCGGGTCCAAGGCGCGGTTCATTTGGAACTTTGGCCCGGACATATATTTCCTAACAACGAGCCGAGGCTAGGCGCGCGGTCGGCGCAGCAAATCTTTTGCACAATCGCCATCGGCCTGACGCAAATCGGGGCAATAAGCCTTGTGAGTGCGAGGGAGGGTCTCATGGAGAACGTACGTCGCTACCGGGCGCTGGCGTCCCTCTGTCGTCAGCAGGCGGCCTACCGGCCGCTACAGAACTGGGAACTCCTCGGCCAGGCCGAACATTTCGAATACCTCGCCGAGGTCGAGCTCAAGGCGCATTTCGACGCGTGTAATGCGCAGCACGACGAGGGCGCCGCTGCGCCCGCGACGTGGGAGACCCCGGTCGCGGCGTGACGGCGCCCGGCGGGCCCGGCTCAATGCGACATCAGCGTCGGGACCGTCATGGCTTCCAGCATGGCGCGGGTGACGCCGCCGAGAACGCGTTCCTGCAATCGCGAATGGCCATAGCCGCCCATCACCAGGAGATCGAGCCCCTCGTCGGCCGCCAGCGACAGGATGGTCGGCTGGATATTGGCGCGCGTCGCCGACAGGTTGACCGTGCGGGTCGACAGTCCACGCCGGCCGAGATGTCTTGCCAGACCGTTCGCTGAAGCTTCGTCGGACGTGGCTTTGGCTTCGTTGATCGTGATGATCACGATCTCATCGGCGCGGGCCAGGAACGGTGCTGCGTCGTGCACGGCGCGGGCGGCGACGCGGCTGCCGTCCCAGCAGATGCCGATCCGGCCCGCCTTGAACGCTCCATGGAAGGTGTAGGGCAGGAACAGCACCGGGCCGCCCGCCTGAAACAGGATCTCGCCCGGTACATCGTTGTCGAATGAACTTTGCGCCGGATCGGGCTGAAGCACGACGCTGAGGTCGTGCAGTCGTGCCATCTCGCCGATCGAGTCCGCCGCATCCACCGGGATCGCGCCGAGCGGACGGCAGCCGTAGGAGATGCCGGCGTTCGCCGCTTCGATGCCAAACACCGCGAGCGCGGCCTCGGCCCGCTCCACCGCGCGCTCGCGTTCCAGTTCGAACACGGCCGCCACCGCGGCGCCGCCCTCCATCACGTAAGCCGCACTGGTTGCGACATAGCCGATCGCGACTGCGTCGAGATGGGCGTTGAACTGCGCCGCGAGCGAAATCGAGCCCTCGATCGCGCAGCGCATGGGGCGTTCGGTGGGGATGTGGACGAGAATGTCTTTGTACATGGCGCGCCTCCGATGAACATCATTCGGTGGTCGCATTTTTTCACTGCCCATAGGGCCCGCGTTGAGCTGCATCAAATGCGCAGGGGACGACTTTCCCGGGGGGCCCCGCGCATTCTTTGCCAAGATTTAATCGGATGGACGGGACGTCGTAAGGTGACGATGGCCATGTTGGATGCAAGGCGACACCTTATCCAACATGGACATTTCGACATGAACGATCGCGTCAATTCCGACACCAAGACGTCCCGCAGGATCCTGAGGCCGCGCCGGCTTGCGTTGCTCGGCACCGTGGCCGCGCTCGGCGTGGCCGTGCTGGCGGCTGCTCCCAGCTCTTCGCCGTTCGGTCCGAGCTCCTTCATTACCCCGGCCCAGGCCGCCGAATCCGCCGCGACCCCGCCGGGCTTCGGTGACCTGGTCAGCAAGGTCAAACCTGCCGTCATCTCGGTGCGCGTCAAGATCGACCAGGACAACGACAAGAGCGCGATGCTGCAGCAGAACCGGATGGATCAGGACGAGGATACCCCGTTCGACCAGTTCTCGCGGCAGTTCGGCTTCCGTGGCCCGGGCGGGATGAACGGCATGCCGCGCCAGCGCCATCAGATGATCACGGGCGAAGGCTCCGGCTTTTTCATCTCGGCCGACGGCTATGCCGTGACCAACAACCACGTCGTCGACCACGCCGAGTCGGTGCAGGTGACCATGGATGACGGCACGAGCTACACCGCCAAGGTCGTCGGCACCGATCCGAAGACCGATCTCGCGCTGATCAAGGTCGACGGCAAGAAGGACTTCCCGTTCGTCAAATTCTCCGACCAGAAGCCGCGCATCGGCGACTGGGTGGTCGCGGTCGGCAATCCCTTCGGCCTCGGCGGCACCGTGACTGCCGGCATCGTCTCGGCCAGCGGCCGCGACATCGGCAACGGCCCTTATGACGACTTCATCCAGATCGATGCGCCCATCAACAAGGGCAATTCCGGCGGCCCGGCCTTCGACATGAGCGGCAACGTGATCGGCGTGAACACTGCGATCTTCTCGCCCTCCGGCGGTTCGGTCGGCATCGGCTTCGACATTCCGGCCTCGACCGCAAAGCTCGTCGTCGCGCAGCTGAAGGACAAGGGCGCCGTGACCCGCGGCTGGCTCGGCGTGCAAGTGCAGCCGGTCACCGCCGAGATTGCCGACAGCCTCGGCCTGAAGGAGGCGCGCGGTGCGATCGTCGACAATCCGCAGGATGGCAGCCCGGCGGCGAAGGCCGGCATCGAGGCGGGCGATGTCATCACCGCCGTCAACGGCACAGCGGTCAAGGATTCCCGCGACCTCGCCCGCACGATCGCGACCCTTGCGCCTGGCAGCTCAGTGAAGCTCGACGTCTTCCACAAGGGCGACAGCAAAACGGTGACGCTCGCGCTCGGCGAACTGCCGAACCAGCGGCAGGCCCAGGGAGACCTCAAGACGGGTGAGGGCAAGACGCAGTCGAACGCCGACACGCCGCGCCTCGGTCTTGCTTTGGCTCCGGCCGGTGACGTCCAGGGCGCTGGCCAGAAGGGCGTTGTCGTCACCGAAGTCGATCCGCAAGGGCCGGCGGCGCAGCGCGGCATCCAGACCGGCGACGTCATCCTCAATGTCGGCGGCAAGGCCGTCGCCAATGTCGGCGATGTCCGTTCCGAGCTGGCGCAGGCCAAATCGTCCGGCAAGCGCAGCGTGCTGTTGCAGGTCAGAAGCGCGCAGGCGACCCGCTTCGTCGCGGTACCACTCGCCTGAGGCGAACGTCGATCGGCATGGATCAAGAAAGGCGGCCCTCGAGGCCGCCTTTTTCGTTCGCCTTCAGGACTCCCGGGAGGCGATCGATAACATTCTCGTTAACGGCAGCGACGATGACGCGGTTCGTCCGAAAAAGCCGTGTTCGCTCATCAAAGTTCCGACTCGTGCAGGTCGCCGGCGGCAACGATGCCGCCGGGACCGTGCAAGCGTGGAACTTCGAACTTGCCGCCGGCTTCTGGAACTGGCCGCTGGTTCGCATTTGATCGGTGCCGACATGGATCGATTGAAGCTCTCGCTGAGGAGGGCGCTACTCGTGGCGCCAATCGTGCTCTGGGGCGGAAACGCTCTCGGGCGGGACGACGGCCGCTACGCGGACTCACCCCTGAAGCCATGGTTCGACAGCCTGCGCAGCCACCTTGGTCCGTGCTGCTCGGATGCGGATGGTTTTGCCGTCGCCGATCCCGACTGGGAGTCGCATAACGGGCATTATCGCGTGCGTCTCGACGGCGAATGGATCGAGGTGCCGGACGAAGCCGTCATCACCGAGCCGAACCGGGCCGGCCGCACCATGGTGTGGCCGGTGAAGACCGCGTTCGGGGTTTCGATCCGCTGCTTCATGCCGGGCAGCATGATCTGACACGGGCCAACGTCAGCGCTTGCTGGATTTGCGCTTCGACGATTTCTTGGTTGTCCTCTTCTTGGTCGTCCTCTTCTTGGACGTCTTCTTGGCAGCCTTCTTCGGGACCTTCTTGCCCTTCTTGCGCGCCTTCGACAGTCCGATCGCGATCGCCTGCTTGCGACTCTTCACGCGTCCGCCACGGCCTTTGCGACCGCTCTTTGCCGTGCCCTTCTTGTAGCGGCGCATCTCGCTTTCGACATCGCTGCCGGAGCTGCGTGAGTAGCGGCGCTTCTTTGCCTTGCGTGCCATGCATGTTCTCCCTTGGCCGGGGAGAACCATTCGACACGGGCATGGTTCCGAAGGACGCGGACAGCGTTCCAGGCGCAGCCTAGAAGGAATTCGCCAGCTCGATCTCCGCTTCCAGCACGTGAATGCGCCGTGCGGCCTCGGTGAAGGACAGATCGCGCGCATATTGTGCTGGCTGATACGCTTCTTCACTCAGCCGTTTCAGCCTCAGCCCCTGCGTCCGTGTCATCTGCTCGGCGAGGAAAACCCTGGCGTCGTATTTGCCTTGAACCTGCATGTCGCTTCTCCGTCCTGAAATCGTGACTTGACTATATGTTCTTATTTTGTTCTAACAAGCCATGGACAACAGAATTAACGAAATTCGGCGTAAAATCAGCGCCTTGAGGGTTGAGATGGCCGGCGTCGAGGCCTCCGTGCGCGATCTCATCAACGGCGACCGCGATTGCGTCCAGCAGGCCCTGGCGCAGATGGATCTGCGCCGGAAGGTCAATTTGCTGATCGGCGAATGGAAGGCTGCCGGCGGCCGCGATGTCCTGCCTGACGTTCGCGACCGGGTGCGCCTTCGTCTCGTGAAGACAGCCGGCAATCCCGAGCGCGCGAGCACGCGGCGCTGAAACCTTTTGGGGGCCGCCGTGGAGGAAGACCCGGACACTTACCGGATCTTGAGGTTGCGCGCCGAGATTCTCGAATTGGGCTCTGCCATCCGGCAATTGCAGCGTGCGGGGCTCGACGATGCTGCGGCCCAACTTCTGATCGGACGCAAGCGGGCGCAGCTCGAGCAACTCGTGAAGACGAATGCTGCGCTCAACTCTGAAACGCGTCGCCCGTAACGAGCTGACGCGGGCGCTCGACGATGTGGCGCTCGATTGCCGATCGGCATCAAGAAACAAGAAAAAAGCCCCGCGTCGCCGCGGGGTTTTTGATGTCATGTCGGCCTGAGCTCACTTGGTATTGCTCATGCCCTTGCTGCTCTTGTTCGTCATGGTGCCGCCCTGGTCCGAGCCGGGACCGGAGCCGCCCTGGCCGGAAGGATCCGCGCCCTTCGAGGCCTTGGTGTTGGCGCCCGTGGTCTGCGAGGACGACATCGATGATCCGTGTTTGGCCTTGTGCGACTTGGCCTGTGCGGCGAGCGGCGCGGCGGCGAGGCCGGTGGCCAACATTGCGGTGAGAACGAGCTTTGCCGTTGTCATGCGGGGAACTCCCTGAGTTAAATTGACGCAGGCAGCCAACCGCCATTTGCCGAAGGAGTTCCCGACAAACGCATCTGCCGCGCCGCACGCACGGTTCAAGATTGCTTGTCCTCTGCGAGGATGAACACGACGCCGGTGAGTGTCGCGCCGATCGCGAACGTCGTCACCAATGTGAGGGCGAAGACGATTGCGGCCTGGCTTCCGCCGTGATCGAGCAGCCTGGCGACGGCGGGATTGGACAGGATCAGCGTGAGGCTGAAGGCGAGGCCGAGGGCTGCCCCCATCATCGCATGCGTCATCAGCTTGATGAGGCCGGTGGGAGAGATCAAGTCCGACGACTTTTTTGCGCGCATGGGAACTGCATCCCGACTGGCATGCAAACGCGGGCGATATTCACCGGTTCCAAACGCATGAAGGAATTGTCATCACCGGCTTCATCCGACGTTCATGCCGGGCCTGCGAGGATAAGCGTCGGCAAAACGGGAACATTCGATATGGGTAAGGTAGTCTTTCTTTACCGCTCGCTGGCCTATCGCAACGCGGCTGCGGACATGCTGCGCAAGGCCCGCAAACTGCCGCGCGGTGCGGAGCGAAGTGCGGCCCGCCGCTACGCGAGGGCGCTACGCGATCTCGCTCAGACGGAAGCCTGGCTCGAAGGACGCCTCGCCGAGGAAGCGCGGCCGCCGCGGCAAACCAGGATGGCGGCGTCTGGCTAAAGCATGATCCGGAAAAGTGCGCAGCGATTCATCCTGATCGCATCGCGCTTTAGCCCGAGGCGCGTTGCAATTCGGCTAAGCTGGGGGCGTCGAATTTTCCGGGGGCGGTCGTCGCCGTCTTGCGTGTCAGCGGCACCTTGAGGCGACACAATAGTCCTTCGGCTCGCCAATCGAATTGCGCCTGTCCTCCGAGCTGGGACTCGACGCTCGCAAGCAGGCTTCGCGTGCCGAAGCCGCGAGATTTCGGCGTCATGACGAGCGGACCGCCGGATTCCTCCCAGCTCAGCGTCAGCAGCTGGTCCTCGACCTGCCAGCCGATCGTGAGCCGTCCCGACCTGGTCGAGAGTGCGCCATACTTGGCAGAGTTGGTGAAGAGCTCGTGCAACGCGAGCGCCAGCGTCTGAGCCGTCGCCGGCACCAACTGGACCTCGGGACCCGCCAATACGATCTGTCCGCCGAGCGAATAGGGCGCAAGCTCCTCGTCGATCAGCTTGGAGAGCTCCGCGCCCTGCCAGCTCGACAGCGACAGGATCGTGTGCACGCGCGCCAGCGCATTGATGCGCCCCTCGACGGCGTTGACATAGGCCTTGACCTCGTCGGCGCGGGTGAGGCGGACGATCGACTGCGCCAGCGCCAGCGCATTCTTGGCGCGGTGATCGACTTCCCGCGCCAGCAAATTCTGCCGTTCCTCGGCTCGCTTGCGTTCGGTGATGTCCACGGTGACACCGCTCACGCGCACGACGCGACTGCTATCGTCGACTGTCGCGGCCGCCGTACCGACGCACCAGCGCACCTCGCCGTCGGGCCGCACAATGCGGAACTCGGTCTCATAGGCCCGCGTGCCCTTGTTGAATTCGGCGATCGCCTTGCGCAACTGATCGACGTCGTCGGGATGCAACAGCGCCTGAACGTTGGCCGGATTGACCTCGAAGCTCTCCGGGCCGACGCCAAAGATGCGATATTGCCCCTCGTCCCACATCCAGTCGCCGCTGATCCAGTCCCAATCCCAGGAACCCATCTTGCCGGCGGCGATGGCCATGCTGCGCCGCTGCTCGCTTTCGCGCAGCTTCGCGGTGGAGTTCTCCAGTTCCGCCGTGCGCGCGCGGACGCGATCCTCGAGCTCCTGGTTCAGCCGTTCCAGCTCGCGGGTCTTGCGGTAGAGCTCGGCAAACACCTTGATCTTGGCGCGCAGCACCTCCGGCACGACCGGTACCGGCACGTAGTCGACCGCGCCCATCTCGTAGCCGCGCAACCGGTCGATGTCGCTGACCTGGATGGCGGAGATGAAGATCATCGCGGTCTTCTGGAAGCGCGGATGCTCGCGGATCATCGCGGCGAGCTCGAAGCCGTCGAGCTCGGGCATGCAGACGTCGACCAGGATCACCGCGATCTCGGTCTTGAGCAGCACCTCCAGCGCCTCGCGTCCGGACGAAGCGATCACGAGATTCTCGCCCAGTTCCTTCAGGATCACCTCATAGGCGAGCAGCTTGGCCGGCTGGTCGTCGACGAGCAGGATGTTGACCTTTTCGTGGTCCATTCGCGGGCCCAACTCAGCGGTGCAGCCACATGCGGATCGCAAGCAGCAATTGATCGGTGTTGACGGGTTTGGCGAGGTAATCGGACGCGCCGGCTTCGAGGCATTTCTCCCGGTCACCCTTCATCGCCTTGGCGGTCAGCGCGATGATCGGAAGGCGGGCGAAGGCCGGGTTTTCGCGAATGACGCCGATGGTCTGGTAGCCATCCATCTGCGGCATCATGATGTCCATCAGAACGATGGCGATCTCCGGATTGGATTCGACCAGGGTGACGGCTTCACGGCCGGTCGTGGCGGTCAGCACCTTCATGCCGCGCCGTTCCAGCACGCTCGACAGCGCGAAGATGTTGCGGGCGTCGTCGTCGACGAGAAGCGCAGTCTTGCCGATCAAATCCTCGTCGGAACTGTTCAGCTTCTCCAGCATGCGCTGCTTCTCGACGGGAAGCTCCGTGATCACGCGGTGCAGGAACAGCGCGGTCTCGTCGAGCAGGCGCTCCGGCGATTCCACGCCCTTGACCACGATACTGCGCGCCATGGTGTGGAGTTCCGCATCCTCCTCCGCTGAAAGCTCGCGGCCGGTGAAGACCACGACCGGAACGTTGGACAGCGCCTCGTCGTTGCGGATCTGGTCCAGCACCTCGAAGCCGCTCATGTCGGGCAGCCTGAGGTCGAGCACCACGCAGTCGCAGGGCGCCTCGCGCAGCGTCGAAAGCGCGCCGGCGCCGGTGTCGGTCGTCACGATCTCGATGTCGTCGTGGTGCAGCAGCTCGCGGATCGAAAGCTGCTCGGCCTCGTTGTCCTCGACGATCAGGAGCCGCTTGCGCCTGGGACGCGCATATTCCTTGATCTGCGTCAGCGCGGCCGAGACGCCTTCGGTCGTCGTCGGCTTGTTGACGAAGGAGAACGCACCACGGGCCAGCGCATGCTGGCGGTCCTCGTCGAGCGTGATGATCTGCACGGGGATGTGGCGGGTCAGCGGATTGTGCTTGAGCTGGCTCAGCACGGTCCAGCCGAGCATGTCGGGCAGGAACACGTCGAGCGAGACTGCTCTCGGCTGGTACTGCTTGGCAAGCTCCAGCGCCTCCGCACCGCGGGCGGCGACCAGAACCTTGAATCCCTTGTCGCGCGCGAGGTCGACCAGCACACGTGCATAATGCGGGTCGTCCTCGACGATCAGGAGGATGCTGTCGCCAGGCTCGAGGTTGAGCCGGTCGTCGGGAAGCTGCTCGATGACGCGCTGCTGCTCCGGCGCGGCCGGCTGCAGCGCTGGCGGCTGATTGTGTTGCTGCGGCGCAGGTGCGGCGCGCGGTGCGAGCGTCGGGCCGGAATATTTGAGCGGCAGATACAGCGTGAACGACGAGCCCTTGCCTGGCGAGCTGCGCAGATGAATCTCGCCGCCGAGCAGGCTTGCCAGTTCGCGGCTGATCGCAAGCCCAAGGCCGGTGCCGCCATATTTCCGGCTGGTGCCGGCATCGGCCTGCTGGAACGCCTCGAAGATCAGCTTCTGCTTCTCCACGGGAATGCCGATGCCGGTGTCGGACACTTCGAACGCGATCACGGCCGGCGCGGAGTTCAGCACCGGGTGATCCGTTCCCCAGCCGCCGACCGCGGCGGTGACATTCAGGCGCACCTCGCCTTCGGCGGTGAACTTGAAGGCGTTGGAGAGCAGGTTCTTCAGCACCTGTTGCAGGCGCTTGGAGTCGGTGACGATGCTGCGAGGGAGGGCCGGATCGACGTCGATCTTGAACGACAGATTGCGGTTGTCCGCCTCATGCCGGAACGGCCGTCCGACGGTCTCCAGCAGGTTCGCGGTCAGGATTTCCTCGGCGTCGACCGTCACCGTGCCGGATTCGATCTTGGACAGATCCAGAATGTCGCTGATGAGATTGAGCAGGTCGGTGCCGGCGCCGTGGATGGTGCGGGCGAATTCGACCTGCTTGGCCGAGAGGTTGCCGTCCGGATTGTCGGTGAGCTGCTGTCCCAGGATCAGGATCGAGTTCAGCGGCGTGCGCAGCTCGTGGCTCATATTGGCGAGGAATTCGGACTTGTACTTCGAGGTCAGGGCAAGCTCGGTCGCCTTTTCCTCGAGGGCGCGGCGGGCCTGCTCGATCTCCTGGTTCTTGCGCTCGACCTCGACGTTGCGCTCGGCGAGCTGCTGCGCCTTCTGCTCGAGCTGGTCGTTGGTCTGCTGCAATTCGCGCTGCTGGGTCTGCAGCTCGCCGGCGAGCTGCTGCGACTGCTTGAGCAGGCCCTCGGTCTGCATCGTCGCTTCGATCGAATTGAGAACGATGCCGATGGAGTCGGTGAGCTGCTCCAGGAAGGTCATCTGCGATGTCGTGAAGGAGACGAGCGAGGCAAGCTCGATCACGGCCTTGACCTGGCCTTCGAACAGCACCGGCAGCACGACGAGGTTCTTCGGCGCGACGCGGAACAGCGCCGAGTTGATCGGCACCGCGTCGGATGGAATGTCGGCGACCACGCGCGGCCGCTTGTCGAGCGCGCACTGGCCGATCAGGCCGTCGCCGAACTGCAGCACGCGCTGATACGGGTAGATGCCGTCACTGGCATAGGAGGCCAGCAGCAGGAGTTGCGGATTGTCCTCGCTCTCGACCTGGTAGATCACGCCGGTATGGGCGTTCACCAGCGGCGACAGCTCGGTCAGCAGCAGCCGGCCCACCGTGGTGAGGTCGCGCTGGCCTTGCAGCATGTTGGTGAACTTTGCGAGGTTGGTCTTCAGCCAGTCCTGCTCGGTGTTCACGTCCGTCGTGAGACGGAGGTTCGTGATCATGGTATTGATGTTGTCTTTGAGCTCGGCGAGCTCGCCGCGGGCGTCGACCTGGATCGACCGCGTCAGATCGCCTTTGGTCACGGCGGTCGCGACTTCCGCGATCGCGCGCACCTGCGAGGTGAGGTTGGCCGCGAGCAGGTTGACGTTACCCGTGAGGTCCTTCCAGGTGCCGGCGGCGCGGGGCACGTCGGCCTGACCGCCGAGACGGCCTTCGACGCCGACCTCGCGCGCCACCGACGTCACCTGGTCGGCGAAGGTCGCGAGCGTATCGGTCATGTTGTTGATGGTATCGGCGAGAGCGGCGACTTCGCCCTTGGATTTCACAGTGAGGTTCTGCTTGAGGTCGCCGTTGGCGACCGCGGTCACAACCTTGACGATGCCGCGGACCTGCTCGGTCAGGTTCGCCGCCATGAAGTTGACGGTGTCGGTGAGATCCTTCCAGGTGCCGGCGACGCCGGGCACCTGGGCCTGGCCGCCAAGCTCGCCCTCGGTGCCGACCTCGCGCGCCACGCGCGTGACTTCGCCGGCGAAGGCGTTGAGCTGGTCCACCATGGTGTTGATGGTGTTCTTCAGCTCGAGGATTTCTCCCTTCACGTCGACGGTGATCTTGCGCGACAGGTCGCCGCGCGCGACCGCCGTGGTCACTTCGGCGATGTTGCGGACCTGGGTGGTGAGGTTCGCGGCCAAAAGGTTGACGTTGTCGGTGAGGTCCTTCCAAGTGCCGCCGACGCCGGGAACCACGGCCTGACCGCCGAGCCGGCCTTCGGTGCCGACCTCGCGCGCCACGCGCGTCACTTCCGCGGCGAAGGAGCGCAACTGCTCGACCATGGTGTTCAAGGTGTCCTTGAGCAGCAGGATCTCGCCGCGCACGTCCACCGTGATCTTCTTCGACAGGTCGCCGCCGGCGATCGCGGTCGCGACCTCGGCGATGTTGCGGACCTGGGCCGTGAGGTTCGAGGCCATGAAGTTGACGTTGTCGGTGAGGTCCTTCCAGGTGCCGGCGACGCCGGGCACTTCGGCCTGGCCGCCGAGCTTGCCTTCGGTACCGACCTCGCGCGCCACGCGCGTCACTTCGCCGGCAAAGCCGTTGAGCTGGTCCACCATGGTGTTGATGGTGTTCTTGAGCTCGAGGATTTCGCCCTTCACGTCGACGGTGATCTTGCGCGACAGGTCGCCGCGCGCGACCGCGGTGGTCACTTCGGCGATGTTGCGGACCTGGGCGGTGAGGTTGCCCGCCATCGAGTTCACGGAGTCGGTCAAGTCCTTCCAGGTGCCGGCGACGCCCGGCACGTTGGCCTGTCCGCCGAGGCGGCCTTCGGTACCGACCTCGCGCGCCACGCGCGTCACCTCGCCCGCGAAGCGGTTGAGCTGGTCGACCATCGTGTTCAGCGTGTCCTTGAGCTGCAGGATCTCGCCGCGCACGTCCACGGTGATCTTGCGCGACAGGTCGCCGCCGGCGATCGCGGTCGCGACCTCGGCGATGTTGCGGACCTGCGCGGTGAGGTTGCCCGCCATCGAGTTCACGGAGTCGGTCAAGTCCTTCCAGGTGCCGGCGACGCCGGGCACGCCGGCCTGGCCGCCGAGCTTGCCGTCGGTGCCGACCTCGCGCGCGACGCGCGTGACTTCGCCGGCGAAGGCGTTGAGCTGGTCGACCATGGTGTTGAGCGTTTCCTTCAGCTGAAGGATTTCGCCCGACACGTTCACCGTGATCTTCTTCGACAAATCGCCCTTCGCCACGGCGGTCGCGACCTCGGCGATGTTGCGGACCTGGCCGGTGAGGTTGGAGGCCATCGAGTTGACGCTGTCGGTGAGGTCCTTCCAGGTGCCGCCGACGCCGCGCACGACGGCCTGGCCGCCGAGCTTGCCTTCGGTGCCGACCTCGCGCGCCACGCGCGTCACCTCGCCGGCGAAGGCGTTGAGCTGGTCCACCATGGTGTTGATGGTGTCCTTCAGCTCGAGGATCTCGCCGCGGACGTCCACCGTGATCTTCTTCGACAGGTCGCCGCCGGCGACCGCGGTGGTCACCTCGGCGATGTTGCGGACCTGGGCGGTCAGGTTCGACGCCATCGAGTTGACGCTTTCGGTGAGGTCCTTCCAGGTGCCGGCGACGCCGAGCACGTTGGCCTGGCCGCCGAGCCGGCCCTCGGTGCCGACTTCGCGCGCCACGCGCGTCACTTCGCCGGCAAACGCGTTGAGCTGGTCGACCATGGTATTGAGCGTCTCCTTCAGCTGAAGGATTTCGCCCGAGACGTTCACCGTGATCTTCTTCGAGAGGTCGCCGCTCGCGATGGCGGTGGCGACGTCGGCGATGTTGCGGACCTGCGCCGTCAGGTTCGAGGCCATGAAGTTGACGTTGTCGGTGAGGTCCTTCCAGGTGCCGGCGACGCCGGGCACCTGCGCCTGGCCGCCGAGCTTGCCTTCGGTGCCGACTTCGCGCGCCACGCGCGTCACTTCCGAGGCGAACGAGTTGAGCTGGTCCACCATGGTGTTGATGGTGTCCTTCAGCTCCAGGATCTCGCCGCGCACGTCCACCGTGATCTTGCGCGACAGGTCGCCGCGCGCCACGGCGGTGGTGACGTTGGCGATGTTGCGGACCTGTGCGGTCAGGTTGCCGCACATCGCGTTGACGGAGTCGGTCAGGTCCTTCCAGGTGCCGGCGACGCCTGGCACGATCGCCTGGCCGCCGAGCTTGCCGTCGGTGCCGACCTCGCGCGCGACGCGCGTCACTTCGGAGGCGAAGGAGCGGAGCTGGTCCACCATCGTGTTGATGGCTTCCTTGAGCTGAAGGATCTCGCCGCGGACGTCGACCGTGATTTTCTTGGAGAGGTCGCCGTTGGCGACCGCGATCGTCACCTCGGCGATGTTGCGAACCTGGTTGGTCAGGTTGTTCGCCATCGAGTTGACGCTCTCGGTGAGGTCCTTCCAGACGCCTGTCACCTCAGGCACCTGGGCCTGGCCGCCGAGCTTGCCTTCGGTGCCGACCTCGCGCGCCACGCGCGTCACCTCGGAGGTGAACACGCCGAGCTGCTTGATCATGGTGTTGACGATGGTCGCCGACTGCAGGAATTCGCCCCGGAGCGGACGGCCATCGACGTCGAGCTTGACGGTCTGAAGCAGGTCGCCTTGCGCGACCGCCGCGACCGCACGCGTCACCTCGCGGGTCGGCCACAGCAGGTCGTCGATCAGCGTGTTGACGGAGCCTTCCATGTCGGCCCAGGAGCCCGAGGCGAGGCCGAATTTCACGCGCTGGCGCGTTTTGCCTTCACGGCCGACCACCTGGCCGACCAGCTCGAGCTGCTGCGCCATGCGCTGGTTGGCGGCGATGATTTCATTA
Organism: Bradyrhizobium sp. 23AC; assembly: GCF_054863025.1. Classification (NCBI taxonomy): domain Bacteria; kingdom Pseudomonadati; phylum Pseudomonadota; class Alphaproteobacteria; order Hyphomicrobiales; family Nitrobacteraceae; genus Bradyrhizobium; species Bradyrhizobium sp. 23AC. The sequence continues at coordinate 32,784 of NZ_JAVAYN010000032.1, read as the reverse complement.
AAAGTGTCGGCGATCTTGCCGTCGATGCCGAGATAGTCGCCGCTCATGCGGACGGAGAAATCGCCGCTGCGCATGGCCTGCAGGGCGAGCAGCAATTCGGCCCGGGAATCCGGATCCGATACACCGTTGGGTTTTGGCTTTGGGACGCGACGACCGGACCGTGATGCAGATCCGGGATCGAGGTCGCTCATACTGATTCCCCCGCAGGTGTCGGCCGAATCCACGGCAAGACGCAATTGGTCAAAATAGAGCGTCAGCCAAATTCGAAATCAAGCGCCAACGTGTGACGCGAGGTATGGAACCTGTCTTGCTCAGCCCGACGGCAATAACCGCAATCCGCTGAATTGGTTCCATTGCGGTTCAAAAAAGAAACGGCATCGGCGACCCCGCCCCATTGTCGGTCCCCGGAAGGCCCCTTCGGAACGGAGCGCCGAGCCTCGCGGTTAGCTCCAAAACAGGGAGAAGGGATATGAAAGCAGGATTTGCCGCGATCGTCGTCATGCTGTTTGCCGGGTCAGCCTTGGCGCAGGGCGGAGCGCCCAGCGGCCGCGGGGCGGTGACCGGCGATCCCGCCGCGAGCTCAGCCAGCCCGAAGGCGGATACACCGACCACGGGGGCGGCGACCCGGTCGAACCCGAGCGGCAGCGGCACCTCGTCTTCGGGCGGCAAGGACGACAATGGCGATGCGGGCCGGGACAGGATGCCGGAGAGCGACCGCACCGTGCGACCGCAGAGCCAGCAACATCATCCGAATGATAAATAGAGGGGGCTACTTGTCCGCCATGGTACGCCCGGCGTCCTTGACCTGCGCACGCAGCATCGGGAGCTGCTCGCGCGCGAACGTTGCGAGCGCCGCGTTGTCGGGCGCCTTCAGATAGCGTTCGAGCAGCTCGATGGCCGATTCATATTCGGGAATCTGCGAGGCATAGAAGCTTCGGACGTAAGTCGGTCCGTCCGACGTTTCAGGCTCGACCAAGCCCGCGCTGACCGACGTCGTCTTGCCGACGCGCGGCTCCGCGCCGATCGCCTCCTGGATCTGCTTCAGCGCCTTGTCGCGCTTGGCAGCTTCCTCGGCACGCAAGGCGGCGAGGTTCTTGACCTCGGCGTTGCCCTTCAGATCGGTGCTCTCCAGCAGGCCTTGCTGGAAGCGGCTGAAATTATAGAGGCCACTGATGACGTCGATTGCGCTCGGAGGGCGGTCGCCGGACTTTCGTTCACCGGTGCTGTCGGCAAGCGCTGCGGTGCTGATGAATGCCAGGACGATCGCGACAGGAACTCGCATCGATATCAAACAGCCAATGGCGGGCGAAGTTCCCTGAACATTACGATCCGGCAACCGGGTTGCGACGCGAGAGTTCCGTCCCCACGTCTTCAAAATGAAACAGTCTGACATCTTCAGGGATAATGCGGACAACTGTCTTCAGCTCGCTGAGCGCGCCGAGGGACAACCCGCCCACAAGCGCTTCTCGCGCATGGCGGACGCCTGGACGGCGCTCGCTCACGAGCAGGATTGGCTCGATGGCGAAATTCCGCCCGTCGTGGTTCGTTTCCCTCAAAAGCGGGATGCGTGAGGGCTCTTCTTTTCGTGAATCCGCGTGTGAGACTGCTCACGGAACGCAAGCGACCAATCCAGGATGATCAGGGAACAGTCGATCGTTGGTTTTCGCTTCCAGAAGGAGGTTTTGTGATGGCTCCACGTCTGGCTCTTCTTTCACTCATTCTCGCCTTTGGTGTGTCGGTCGCGTTCGCGACGGTGACGACGGTGCGTCAGGTTCATCTGGAGAACGCATCGGCTGCGGTCCACGCGACGCACAGCTAGCGCCGCGCCGGAACATTCGACGCCGCAGTGCGTAAGCGCTTCGACACATCAGAGAGAGGCGAAGCACATCATGGCCCATTCCGACCACGGCATCGTCAAGGACAAACGGGCGGAGGAACAGCCGCGCGACAAGCAGCGCGCGCAGTCCGTGCACAAGACGGATCCGCAAAAGACGGGTTCGAAAGGCTCACCGTCGCGGGAGGCGACGCGCGATCCCAAGCTGAACGACAACAGCAAGACCCCGGGCTCAGGCATGACGCCGGACGATTCCGGCGACGCGCCGAGCGGCTAAAGCATGATCCGGAAAAGTGCGCGGCTCCGAAAAGACCATGCTTGAACAACCTAAAGCGCGATGACGATTCATCCTCATCGCATCGCGATTTAGACGCAACGGATTAGCGCGAGGAACAAATCCTTGCGCGAGGCGTCGACAGGTTGCTTCCGGTTGTCATGCCCCCGGTGCGCCGGAAGCAATCTCCAAGGACGGCCCTGGCACCCACCGTGCCGGGGTCGTTCGCTTATGGACGGTTCTTGCGGGTCAGCCCCCGGTGCCGTTCTCGGGATCTTCCTGCGTATGTCCCTCGGGCCCGCGGCCGAACACGCCGAAGCTGCTCGACTTCACACCCGCGGCTGCGTCGACGCCGACGGCGGCCAGTCCGAACTTGAGCAGTTCGCGGACCGCTGCCGCCCGCGTCGGCATGCGATGCTTGAACCGGAAATCGTCAACGGCGGCCAACTCTTCCGGCGAGAGCATGACCTGAAGGCGCTCGGCGCGAAGGTCGTTCATGGTCGATCACGCAAATTGAGTAGGTTGAGTAGGTTACTCAACGAACCAACTTGGCGGGAGTTCCACAAGAGTCGATAAAGACGCCAAATGAGTATGAAAATATAGCAAAATCAATGACTTATTATTGAAACGACTTTGGCGGTGGCGCATTCTCATGGAAAGGGAGTGAAGCCATGACGGACGAAGTCAGGTTACCCCGGAAACTTTCCGAAGAGCCGGAAGGCCCCAAGCCGGTGCGTCCGAGCCACCAGAAGGTCATCGAGCAAGTCGAGCGCTGGGCCAACAGCCCGGGTCTGCAGCCACCGAGGACGGAAGATGCGAAGACGATATGAGCCACATACATTCGAGCAGCGTCTCAGGGCGCAGAAGCTGCGGCTTGAGCACGAATTGTCGGACCTGCCGGACGGCCGCCAGCGTGACGTTGTTCTCGCGCGCATCGATCAGCTTCAGACGGCCGCCGAGATGTATGGCTTTCTGATGCTACGGGAAGAGGCCGCGGCCCCTCGCTGATGGCCCCATGCGTTCGGTCTGCGTGGTGCGCGAGGTGATGCGAAGCTTTCGCCGCAGCCACCACCCCGACACCGACACGGCCGCCCATACCAGGATGGCGGCGATGAACGCTCCGATCACGGTTGTCGAAACCACGATGTAAAAGACTGCAGCGAATGCCGCCAGGCCGATGCTTCCCAGGCCGGCACCGGCGGCATCGACGGCTGCGGCCTGCCGCCCGCGTCTGTCTCCGCTGAGGCCGGCCTTTTCCTTGGCGCGGCGCTCATGGCTTTCGATCAGCGTTGCGCTGGCGCAGAAGATGGCGGGGAGCGCGAGGAAGAGGCCGCCGACGGAGACGCCGAAACCCGTGGTCACGGCCCCCGCGAGGACCGTCGCCAGTCCGCCGAGCAGAAAGCGGATACCATACTCGTACCACCGCGTCTGTTTGAGCGCCGATGAAGACAGTTTGACCAGCATCAGGCAGCACCTCCGAAACCCGCGAGCAGAGCGAAGGCGACGACGAGCCATGCGGCAAAAGCGAGGATGGTGGCTGGCAGTGCGGAGAAGTGAAACCTCATCAGGAGATGGCAGACGACGATGCTGTAGCAGCCGAGAGCGATGGCACCATAGATCATCGTCCAGCTTTCGGCGGCGACATATTGCGGGCCGTGCTGGACGACGGCGATGCTGAGGGTGGCCAGCGCGACTGACGGCGCCGCGCCGAGCAGGCCGGCAAAGCTCTTCGGTCGAAGCATGTCGCCCAGGATCGCGAAGGCGGAGACGATCATGCCGCCGGCGATGAAGCGCAGGAGATATTCGGTCATGACCGGACTCGCGGGGCTTTAGGCCGCCGCTTCGCCAGCGTGAACGGCCTGAACAGTCGCTCGACGGCGACGCCAAGCGTAAAGCCCGCCACCACATCGCTGGCCCAATGCGCAAGCACCACGACGCGCGTCAACGACAGCGCCACGGCAAGGACGCGGACCGCCCGACGCCGGGCAGGCGGCAACAGGCCGGCCGCCGAGGCAAGCGCGCCCATATGCACGGCGTGACCGGAGGGAAATGCGTCGCGGGATCGCCCCGAGAAGGGGACGCCGCGCCAATGGCCGGTGACCGTCAGCCGGTCCGGCCTGGTCTGGTCGAACACGGACTTCAGAACATGCGGCAGTATGGCCGTCGCCAGCGAGACCATCAGAACGTGATCTGCAACGGGACGCTGCTGCGGGTGCCGCAGCCGGGTGTAGAGCCATCCCGCAGCGGCCAGCGCGATGAGCACATGCTCGTCGGCCCCCCAGGTCAACGTCTGGGCGGCATGCTCGAGCCCCGAGTTGGTGTTGTGTGCGATCTCGTTCGCGATCGCCGTGTCGATCCGGGTGGGTTTGACTGTTACGAGCGCCATCGGTCAGCAGGCGAGATGTTCTCAATGACAAATTTGTAAAGCCCGGAAACAAGGAAGGTTCCTGAGCTCCGCCGCGTGGCATCAGGCCCGCGGCGCTGCGACTATGGCTGCCCGGATCCGCCAGCAGCGCCATAGACCTGGCCGGTCGCATAGCTGGCGTCGGCGGCGGCAAGCTGCACGTAGATCGAGGCGAGCTCGACCGGCTGGCCGGGGCGGCCGAGCGGCGTCATGCCGCCAAATTTTTCGAGCTTCTCCATCGTGGCGCCGCCGGAGACCTGGAGCGGCGTCCAGATCGGCCCCGGCGCCACGCCGTTGACGCGGATGCCCTTGGACGCGAGCTGCTTGGCCAGCGCCTTCACATAGTTCATCGTCGCCGCCTTGGTCTGCGCATAATCGTAGAGATCGGGCGAGGGATCGTAAGCCTGCTCGGAGGTCGTGCCGATGATGCAGGATCCGGGCTTGAGATGCGGCAGCGCCGCTTTGATGATCCAGAACGGCGCGTAGATGTTGGTCTTCATGGTCGCGTCGAAGTCCTGCGAGGAGATGTCGAGGATGGAGGCGCGCGCCTGCTGCCGGGCGGCGTTGTTGACGATGATGTCGAGACCGCCAAGGCCCTGCACGGTCTGCTCGACCAGCCTTTTGCAGAAGGCTTCCTCCTGGAGATCGCCGGGGATCGCCAGCCCGGTGCGACCTTCCTTCTTGATCAGCGCGATCACCTCCTGCGCATCAGGCTCTTCTGCCGCCAGATAATTGATGGCGACGTTGGCGCCTTCGCGCGCATATGCAATGGCGGCGGCGCGGCCCATGCCGGAATCGCCGCCGGTGATCAGCGCCTTGCGGCCGGCGAGCCGACCGGAGCCCTTGTAGCTGGTCTCGCCATGGTCCGGCCGCGGCTCCATCTTGCCGGCGAGGCCCGGCCAGGGCTGCGACTGCTTTTTGAACGGCGGCTTCGGAAAGCGGCCGACGGGATCAATCAGCGCATGCTCGCCCATGTGCGTATCTCCTTTCGCGGTCGAAGACGCCAGCGCAGCCGTGGCGAGCGTCGTGCTCGCGGCGCGAACGATGTGCCGGCGGGATATTGAGGTCCTGTCCTGCTGCGCCATGATGTCCTCCGCGATGGTGTGATCTCCATGCGCGGAGACAGGCATCGTTGCCAGGACGCAGAGGACGCCGGCCAAGCCGGCGCCCTCGTTCGAGGTTTACTTCGCCTGGCCGACACTCGGCGCCTTGCCGAGCTCCTTGGCCATGTCGAGATGGTGCTTGAGCGCCGGCAGAGTCTTGCCGGCCCAATCCTTCAGCGCGGAATTGTCGCCGCCCTTGGCGTAGCGCTCGAACAGCGACACGGCATCCTCATGGGCGCTCACCTGATAGGAATTGTAGTCCGAGCTGAAGTCTTTGCCGTTCGCACTCTTGAGCTTGTCGAGCTTGCTCTGGTGCGAGCTGTCGAGCGCCGTCGGAAGGGTCGCCTGCATCTTGCCGTCACCGACGAGGCCCTTGAGCTCGGTGCTGGTCTTGGTGTGGTCGGTCACCATCTGTTGCGCGAAGCTCTTCTCCTGCGCGTTGCCCTTTTGCGTGGCAAGTCTGCTCGACTCGATCTCGAACATGTCGCTGATGGCGACCTGCTTGACGAAGTCGGCAGTCGTTGGCGCGACGCCGAGCGCCGAATTGACGCCGGTCTTCTCGCCAAGAGATTGGGCGAGCGCGGGCCCTGCGACAAGCACGCAGGCAAGGGCGATGATGGTACGTTTCATGGTTCGGTCCCTCCGAGTGCGGCGCGCGGCCTCTTGCCGCGCGGTGTTGCGCCGATCAACACGTCGCATGCGCCGAGGTTCCTAACGGCTAATCCGTCGGATTCCGCCCGGTGCGCGGATTGACGGGATCGGTCGGCTTGCGTCGAAGCCGCTCCGGCAGAAACGGCTCGGCGGGGGCAGCCGTGGCGTCGGCACGCACATCGGCATGGTGCTGCGCGCGCTCGTGCGGAGTCTTGTTGTCGTTGAAATGGTATTTCACGTCGACGCCGTCGACGGGATCGTTGACGCCGTGCTGGATGTCGCGAAAGTCGCTCATGGTTGACCTCATTGCTTTCCGGGCAGGATGGTTTCGAGCACCTGCCGCGCTGCCCCCTTGATCATCCCGCTCTCGTTCGGATCGCCCTTCAAGAGGGCGAGCGAGAAGTTCTTGGCCTGCTGAAGCGTGATATGCGGCGGCAGCGGCGGCACTTCGGGATCGGTCTTCACCTCCAACACGACGGGCATCTCGGTTCCCAGCGCCTGCTCCCAGGCCGAGCCGAGCAGCTGTGGGCTGTCGACGAAGATGCCGCGCAGACCGATGAGCTCGGCGAAGCGGGAATAGGAGACGTCGGGAATGCGCTGCGAGGCTTCGAATTTGGGATCGCCATTGATGATGCGCTGCTCCCAGGTCACCTGGTTGAGATCCTCGTTGTTGAAGACGCAGACGATGAAGCGAGGGTCGCGCCAGGAGCGCCAGTATTTCGCGGCGGTGATCAATTCGGCCATGTTGTTCATCTGCATCGCGCCGTCGCCGACCAGCGCGATCACCGGACGGTCCGGATGGGCGTATTTGGCGGCGAGCGCATAGGGTACCGCGGCGCCCATCGAGGCGAGGCCGCCGGAGAGCGAGGCCGTCATGCCGCGGCGCATCTTCAGATCGCGGGCGAACCAGTTGGCGCAGGAGCCGGAATCGCTGGTGATAATCGCACGGTCGGGCAGGCGCGGGGACAATTCCCAGGCGACGAGCTGCGGATTGACGGGCGCTGCCGGCTGATGTGCCCGGCCATCCAGCGTTTTCCACCAGGTCGCGACGTCGTCTTCGATACCCTGGCGCCAGGCGCGGTCGCTCTTGGGCTTGAGCCGCGGCAACAGTGCGCGCAGCGTCTCGGCGGCGTCGCCAACGAGGCCGACCTCCATGGGAAAGCGGATCGACATCATGCCGGCGTCGATGTCGATCTGCACGCCGCGCGCTGCGCCTTCCTGCGGCAGGAATTCGGCGTAGGGGAAGGCAGAGCCGACCATTAGCAGCGTGTCGCACTCCATCATCATGTTGTAGCTGGGCTCGGTGCCGAGCAGGCCGATCGAGCCGGTAACCCACGGCAGGTCGTCGGGCAGCGCGGCCTTGCCGAGCAGCGCCTTGGCGCAGCCGGCCGAGAGCCGGTCAGCGACGGCGATCACCTCGTCGGTGGCGCCAAGTGCGCCGGCGCCGACGAGCATCGCGACCTTCTTGCCGGCATTCAGCACTTCCGCGGCGCGATCGAGATCGGCCTCACGCGGCATGATGCTGGGCGCGCTATAACCGATGCCGGAATGCAGCGTGCCGTGTGCACGTGGCGGGCTCTCGAAAGCTTCTTCCTGCAGGTCGTTGGGCAGGATGATCACGGTCGGGGTCCGCCGCGCCAGCGCGATCCGCACGGCTCGGTCGATCAAGTGTCGCACTTGCGCAGGCGAGGATGCCTGCATGACGTAGGCACCGGCGACGTCCTTGAACATCGAGAGAAGGTCGATCTCCTGCTGATAGTGCCCGCCGAGGGCGTTGCGGGCCTGCTGGCCGACAATCGCCAGCACCGGCTGGTGGTCGAGCAGCGCGTCGTAGAGCCCGGTGATGAGATGCGAGGCACCCGGGCCCGAGGTCGCGATGCAGACGCCGAGCTGCCCTGAGAATTTTGCGTAGGCGCTGGCCATGAATGCCGCCATCTCCTCGTGCCGCGCCTGCACGAAGCCGATCTTGTCGTCCTTTCCTTGGGCCCGGTTCATCGCGCCGAACACGCCGTTAATGCCGTCGCCGGGATAGCCAAAGATGTGGCGCACGCCCCATTGATGCAGACGCTGGACGATGAAGTCGGAGACGGTCTGGGACATCGCGCGTGGCTCTCGGTTGTGCATGAAGTTCAGAGAACGGCTCCTTCCCTGCGATGTTCCTGGTCCGCTTCCGGGAACATCGGCGCCGGAACGATCGCTTGCTCATCCGGTTGATTCACATTGTGGCTGAGTGGAGGATTGAGATGCTGAATCAAGGCGAGCTGGGCCGCAGCGAGATGGGACGGCTGATCGGCAGCGACAAGGTCGAGGGAACGTCGGTCTACGGCGCCGACCGCAACCGGATCGGTTCGATCGAACGCGTGATGATCGACAAGGTCAGCGGCAGGGTGTCCTACGCCGTGCTTGGCTTCGGCGGATTCCTGGGCCTCGGCAACGACCACTACCCGTTGCCCTGGCAGTCGCTGAAATACGACACGGAGCTTGGCGGGTATGTCACCGGCATCACCACCAAGGAACTGGAAGGGGCGCCGAAATACGGCGAACGGAGCGATTGGAACTGGGGCGATGACGCCGCGGTGCGCGGCATCAACTCCTATTACGGTGTTCCCTTCGCTTGACGTTCACGGAAAGGGAGATCGATGAGCAAGGAACGGCCTAACGACGATCCCCGGCAGCAGAACGACTGGGGTTCGCACCGGCAGACGGACAAGCCCTGGAAGGGCAATCCGGAGAAGGAGCAGGGATCGGACGAGGAGAAGCCCGATCTCGAGAAATGGCACGAGACGAAGACGCACTGAAACAGGCGGGCTTCCCGTGAGACGTCAGAGACGAGCGCGGCACCCACTGTGCCGCGCTTCTTTTTGAGCAGGCGTTCACGAATGGCCGCGTGGCTCTCGCAGGGCGGAACCATGCTTCGGCGCTGCGGTTAGGCTCGCGGCGGGCGAAGCGGCTCATCGCCGCCTGCCGCCGGTTGAGTCCCGAGAAAGGTGTTGGCCGTGGATGCTCAAACCCGGGAGCGTGGGCCGTCCGCGGAGCAGCCGCAGAGGGCGAAGGAAGCTCCAAAAACGCCTCCTGATCATACAAGCGAGACCAGTCAGCCGGCGAAGGCGCCGTCGCTGCGAGACCGGCTTCGTCAGCATTGGCTGCTGGCAACCGCCGGCGCCTTCGTGCTGATCGCCGCGCTCGTTGGCGGTCTGCTCTATTGGCTGCAGGTGCGCCACTATGAATCCACCGACGATGCCTTCGTCGCCGCGCGCAGCTTTTCGGTGGCCTCGAAGGTCGGCGGCTACGTGACCGACATCCCGGTGACGGACAACCAGCACGTCAGTGCGGGCGATCGCCTCGCCAGGATCGACGAGCGCGACTATCGTATCGCCATCGATCAAGCCAATGCGCAGGTTGCCAGCGCCAGGGCGAACGTCGCCAATGTCGAGGCGCAGATCGATTCGCAGCAGGAGCAGATCAAGCAGGCCCAGGCACAGCTCGAACAGGCGCAGGCTCAGCTGCAGTTCTCGCAGGAGGAGTTCAAGCGCGCCGAGGATCTCGTCGAGAAGGGGGCCGGCACCGTGCAGCGCCAGCAGCAGACCCGTTCCGACCTTCAGGCCCAGCAGGCCAACACCGAGCGCGCCAAGACCGCGGTGACCTCAGCGCAACTCGGCATCAAGACGCTGCAAGCCCAACTCGAAGGCGCCAAGGCGCAGCTTGAGCAGTCGCAGGCGCAGCTCGATCAAGCCAAGCTGAATTTGCAGTACACCAACGTCGTCGCGGCGCAATCGGGCCGTGTCGTCAAGCTCTCGGGCGCCAAGGGTACCTTCGTCACGGCGGGACAGAGCCTGATGATGTTCGTCCCCGACGAGGTCTGGATCGTCGCCAACTACAAGGAGACGCAGCTGGGCGACATGCGTCCAGGCCAGCCGGTCGAAATCCGCATCGATGCCTATCCCGGCCGCAAGCTCACCGGCCATGTCGATTCCGTGCAGCCGGGCTCCGGCACCGCGTTCAGCTTGCTGCCGGCGGAAAACGCGACCGGCAACTACGTCAAGGTGGTGCAGCGCGTGCCGGTGAAGATCGTGGTCGACAACTGGCCGGCCGATCTGCCTGTTGGTCCCGGCATGTCGGTCGTGCCCTGGACCAGGGTGCGATGACGGACGCTGCGCAAGGTGGCGCATCCGCAGGCGGCTGGTCGCCGGAGCGCTCCGCGGCCGGCGGACATAATCCTTATCTCATCGCCTTCGTGGTTTCGATCGCAACCTTCATGGAGGTGCTCGACACCACCATCGCCAATGTCGCGCTGCGCCATATCGCCGGCGGGCTGGCGGTCGGCATCGACGAGAGCACCTATGTCATCACCAGCTATCTCGTCGCCAACGCGATCGTGCTGTCGATCTCGGGCTGGCTGTCGACGGTGATCGGCCGCAAGCGCTTCTATATGATATGCGTGGCGATCTTCTCGATCGCATCGCTGCTGTGCGGCTTCGCCTGGAATCTGCAGTCGCTGGTGCTGTTCCGCATCCTGCAAGGCCTCGGTGGTGGCGGCATGGCCACCAGCGAGCAGGCGATCCTCGCCGACTCCTTTCCGCCGCACAAGCGCGGCCAGGCTTTCGCCATCTACGGCGTCGCCGTCGTGGTCGCGCCCGTGATCGGACCGACGCTGGGCGGCTGGATCACCGATACCTACAGCTGGCACTGGGTGTTCCTGATCAACGTGCCGATGGGGCTGCTCTCGCTGTTCCTGGTCGGTACGCTCGTCAAGGAGCCGTCGGGCGCGGAGGAGGAGAGGGAGAAGCTGCTGAGCAAGGGCCTGCGCGTCGACTATATCGGCTTCCTGCTCGTTGCGATCGGGCTCGGCTCGCTCGAATTCGTCCTCGACGAGGGCCAGCGCAACGACTGGTTCGGGTCGAACATGATCGTCGTCTTCGCGGTGCTGGCCGCGGTCTCGCTGGTCGCGCTGATCCCGTGGGAGCTGACGCGGGAAGATCCCATCGTCGATCTTCGCTTGCTCGGCCGGCGCCAGTTCGCCGCCTGCTTCCTGGTCATGCTCGGTACGGGCGCGGTGCTGATCTCGACCACCCAGCTGCTGCCGCAACTGCTCCAGACCGAGCTGAACTATACGGCGATGCTTGCCGGCCTCGCGCTGTCGCCCGGCGGCATCGCGACCCTGGTGCTGATGCCGGTGGTCGGCCGTCTCGTCAGCACGGTACAGCCGAAATATCTGATCATGTTCGGCGCTGCCATCGTCGCGTTTTCGATGTGGCATCTCACCGGGCTCACCGGCGACATCACCTATGGTTACGCGGCGCTGTCGCGCATCTTCCTCGCGCTGGGCCTGCCATTCCTGTTCCTGCCGGTGACGACCGCGTCCTACGATGGCGTGCCGCCCGACAAGACCAACCAGGCTTCTGCGCTGATCAACGTCGCCCGCAACATCGGCGGATCCATGGGCGTCGCGCTGGCGCAGACGGTTCTGGCGCAGCGCCAGCAATTCCACCAGAGCCGCCTGATCGAGCACGCCGCGCCGTCCGATCTCGGTTATCAGCAGACCATCGACGCGATGACGCGCTACTTCCAGGCCCAGGGCTCGAACGCGAGCGATGCCGCGTCACAGGCGCTCGCCTGGGTCGGCCGCACCTTGCAGCAGCAGGTTGATTTGCTCGCCTATATCGACGTGTTCTGGACGTTGGCGATCATTGCGGTGCTGATGATCCCCACGGCGGCAGTGCTGCGGCCGATCAAGCTGGGCGCGCCGGCGCGGGGACATTGACCGACGCGGGTGGTCAGGCGAAGGCCGAACCCATGCCAAAGCGCTTGGGCCTTCGAGATGGAGATCAGGCCGTTCGGAGAGAAATGGTGACCGCGGCGCAAAAGTCCGGCTAGACTGAACCCAACCTGAGCAAATTCCGGGAGGCGAATTAAGTGAAGACCGCGATCACCGAACTGTTCGGCATCGAACACCCCATCATCCAGGGCGGCATGCATTTCGTCGGCTTTGCCGAGCTGGCCGCCGCCGTGTCGAATGCCGGCGGGCTCGGCATCGTCACCGGCCTGACGCAGAAGACGCCGGAATTGCTCGCCAAGGAGATCGCGCGCTGCCGCGACATGACCGACAAGCCGTTCGGCGTGAACCTCACCTTCCTGCCGACCTTCGCGGCGCCGCCTTACCCGGAATACATCGCGGCCATCGTCGAGGGCGGCATCAAGGCGGTGGAGACGGCGGGCCGCAGTCCCGAACAATACATGCCGGCGCTGAAGGCGGCGGGCATCAAGGTCATCCACAAATGCACCTCGGTGCGTCACTCACTCAAGGCCGAGCGGATCGGCTGCGATGCCGTCAGCGTCGACGGCTTCGAGTGCGGCGGTCATCCCGGCGAGGACGACATTCCCAACATGATCCTGCTGCCGCGCGCGGCGGAGGAATTGAAGATCCCGTTCGTCGCCTCCGGCGGCATGGCCGACGGGCGCAGCCTCGTCGCGGCATTGTCGCTGGGTGCCGCCGGCATGAACATGGGCACGCGCTTCATCGCCACCAAGGAAGCGCCGGTGCATCAGAACGTGAAGAACGCGCTGGTCGCGGCGACCGAGCTCGACACCCGCCTGATCATGCGGAGTCTGCGCAACACCGAACGCGTGCTGAGGAACGCCAATGTCGATCGTCTCATCGAGATCGAGCGCGAGAAGGGCGACAAGTTGAAGATCGACGACATCCACGACCAGGTCGCGGGCGTCTATCCCAGGATCATGCTGGAGGGACAGATGGATGCCGGCGCCTGGAGCTGCGGCATGGTCGCCGGGCTGATCCATGACGTCCCCTCCTGCAAGGAACTCATCGATCGCATCATGACCGAGGCGGAACAGATCATCCGCAGCCGTCTGATGGGGTTCCTGGATGGGACGGGCGCGACACGAAAGGTCGCGTGACACCGCCAAACTTCTTAACCACGGCGGCAGATGGCCGCTGGAATTGCGCGCGACGCCTCCTAAATAAAGGTAAATTACCTCTTTCAGAATCAATTTCAGGAGGCGTCCGTGGTCCTGAAAAGCGTTCCTTTTGCAGTTGCCGTTGCCCTCATGATCGCATGGGGCGGCTTCGCGCGCGCTGACGACTACAAGCCAGACGAATATCTCGGCCTCGATCTTTCGAAGGCAGTTCTGTCGCCGAAACGGCTCGGGCCCGAGACGCAATTTGCGCCGGTCGCACTCGAGGCGAGGGGTGGCAATGAGGCGCAGGCCCGCGCCGAGCCGGTCGACGTGCCGAAGAAGGTTGCCGCCGAGCGCGTCCGTGTAGCCGAGCCGAAGGTCGCGCACGCCAAGCCCGCGCAGCCGCGCGGTGCAGCCCGCGCCAAGCTCGCGCACCGCCGCGGCAATCCGCTGGATGCACAGGCGAGAGATACCCGCATCCAGACCTGGCCATGCCGTTCCGGCGGCATCTGCAACTGGCAGCGCTAGACGCTTGTTTCGCCTCTCCCCGCATGCGGGGCTGCATCTCGCCCGTCATCCGCACGTCGCAAAACCGTTGGCGCGGGGTCAAGAAACCGTAAGGGTAGGAGTCAAGGAGCGCAGGCACCTTCCGTCGCGATTCGACGAAGGTTTCCTGAATGGCAACGCTCCGCGCTTCGCGCGCATGGACCCGGCGGCAATTCCTGGTCCGCTCGACCTCCAGCCTCGCCGTCGCCTCGCTCGGCACGCTCGCAACGCCACGCCTCAGCCGCGCCGCCGATCGGCCGCAGATCGCGGGCGGCATCCAGTCCGGCGATGTCTCTGGCGACTCCGCCGTGATCTGGGCCCGCGCCGACCGGGCCGCGCGGATGCAGGTGGAATGCTCGACCGTCGAGAGCTTCAAGACCATCATCGCGTCAGCTTCGCGCGACACTCTGCTTGATGCGGATTTCACCGCAAAGCTGCTGCTGAACGATCTGCCGCCCGGCCAGGATATCTTCTACCGCGTGCGCTTCGACGACGTCGCGACCGGCATTGCCGGCGAAAGCCGCGTCGGCCATTTCCGCACCGCGCCGTCCGCTGGCCGCTCGATCTCGTTCGTGTGGTCCGGGGATGTCGCGGGGCAGGGTTGGGGCATCGACATCTCGCGCGGCGGCTATCGCAGCTATCGCACCATGCTCGATAACCACCCGGATTTCTTCATCCACTCCGGCGATCACATCTACGCCGACTGCACGGTTCCTTCCGAGCAGAAGCTGCCGAACGGCGAGATCTGGCGCAACCTCGTGACCGAGGAAAAGTCCGAGGTCGCGCACACGCTGGCGCAGTTTCGCGGCAACTACAAATACAACCATCTCGACGAGAATTTCCGCGCCTTCCACGCCGAGGTGCCGATGTTCGCGCAATGGGACGACCACGAGGTCACCAACGACTGGTCACCGGCCGGCAGCCATGACGAGGCCGGTCATGAGGACGACGGCACCCCGCGCCTGGTCGCGCGCGCCCGCCGCGCCTTCTTCGACTTCATGCCGATCCGCGATATCGGCGCGCAGCAAGGCCGGGTCTATCGCAAGATCGCCTACGGCCCGCTGCTGGACATCTTCATGCTCGACATGCGCAGCTATCGCGACGACAGCTGGAACAAGGGCGGCGATCACCGCGGCTGGATTTTGGGTGCCGAGCAACTCGCCTGGCTGAAGCGCGAGCTCGCGGCCTCGCGCGCAACCTGGAAGGTGATTGCGGCCGATTTGCCGATCGGCCTTATCAGCCTGGACGCCGTCGCGCTCGGCGATGGGCCGCCCGACCGGCGCGAGCACGAGATCGCCGACCTTCTGGCCTCCATCAAGCGCGCCGGCGTGCGCAATATCGTCTGGCTCACCGCCGATATGCATTACACCGCCGCGCATTATTACGATCCCGGCAAGGCGCAGTTTCAAGACTTCGAGCCGTTCTGGGAGTTCGTCTCCGGCCCGCTGCACGCCGGCACCTGGGGCCCGGGCGAGCTCGACAACACCTTTGGTCCGGTCGCGATGTACCAGAACGGCTGCAGCGCGGTGCAGGGCGAGAACCTCGCGCCCTGCTTCGGCCTGCAGTTCTTCGGCCGCGTCGACATCGACGGCGCCAGCGGCGTGATGACTGTGACCTTGAAGGACGTCGACAATCGCGACCTCTGGTCGGTCGATATCGTGCCGCAACAGCGGATCCGCCCGGCCGTGGTGGCGCAGCATTCGTGAGGGGCGGATACTCTGTGCGCGGGTCCCGCCATGACGAAGGATAGGCATGGCGCGCCTCTAACCCGATCTTGATTGGCCGCGCTGCTCATGCCGGGCTATGCTGCTCGCTCCCGCCACCTCTTTTCCATCACCAAAGGGTCTGCCCACGCGGCAACGCCGCGTGCTTCCAGCGGGTTGAACGACGTCAGGAGCCTGTTCATGGACAATCTGAAGACCCAGGGCATCAGCATGCCCAAGCTCGGCCTCGGCACCTTTCGCATGCAGGGCGATGCCTGCCGCGCCGCGGTCGAGAGCGCGCTGTCGATCGGCTATCGCCATATCGACACCGCCGAGATGTACGCCAACGAAGAATCCATCGGCGCTGCCCTTGCCGCGGCTCGCCTGCCGCGCGGCGAGCTGCATGTCACGACCAAGGTCTGGCATGAGAACCTCAGCCCCGACGCGATCCGCGGAGCCTTCGACGCCAGCCTGAACAAGCTCAGGCTCGATCATGTCGATCTCTATCTCGTGCACTGGCCGTCGAAGGCTGCGAACTGGGGCGCGGTGTTCGAGACACTGATGAAGCTGAAGCAGGAGGGGCGCACGCGGGCGATTGGCGTTGCCAATTTCACGACGGCGCTGCTCAAGACCGTGGTCGAGGACATCAGGGCGCCGATCGCCTGCAACCAGATCGAATATCACACGATGCTCGATCAATCGAAGGTGCTGGCCTATCTCGCCGCGAAGTCGATCCCGCTGGTGGCCTATTGCCCGCTCGCGCAAGGCCGCATTGCCTCGGAGCCGGTGCTGGCCGAGATCGGCGCCAGGCACAACGCAACCGCCGCGCAGGTGGCCCTGAAATGGCTGCTTGACCAGGACGGCGTCGCCGCGATTCCGAAGGCCTCGCGCCGGGAGAGCCAGCAGGCCAATCTCGATGCGCTGAAGATCACGCTCGACGATGCCGACCGCAACAAGATCGCGGCGCTGCCGAAGGACCGCCGCTGCGTCAATCCGGGCTTCGCGCCGGCGTGGGACTAGCTTCGTTTCAAACGCGCATGGCAGGAATCGTAGGGTGGGCAAAGGCGCACTTGCGCCGTGCCCACCACCTCTCAATCACTATGGAAGCGGTGGGCACGCTTCGCTTTGCCCACCCTACAAGACTGACGACACGACAAAATGGCCCCGTGAGGGGCCATTTCCATATGCGTCTCGGTTAGTCCCAGTGATGGTGACGATGGCTGCGCTTGATCACCACGACCTTGTCGCGATGGTGGCCGCGATGCCAGCCGTAGTCGCGATGGCCGCGGAATTCGGCGCGGGCGCCGTAGGGGCCGTGATGGTGATGATGATAGCCACCTCGCTTGATCACCACCGTCTCCGCGTTCGCCAGCGTCGGCGCCGCGATCACAAGCGCACCCAGAGCCGCAACCACATAACCAAGCTTCTTCATGATGTCCTCCTCCAATCGAATGCACATTTAAACCGCGCATTCGCGCGAACGTTCCGGAGGAAACGCGGGAGAATTCTGAACAGCTGTTCAGGTGACTAATCGCAGCGTTGCTGCGCCGGCGTCGGCGCGCCGGTGGCGACGTACTTGCCGTCCCTGATCGTGTACTCGCCGCGCTCGCTGCGATTGTAGATCGCGCGCAGGCTGCCGTCCTTCGCCAGCAGCAGCCCGAACTCACGGGCCTGGTGCAGGGAGGGGAAGTACACCATCACATTGAGCAGGCCCTCGGCGCTGACCCTGGCCGACACCACCTCGTTCTCGTCCTTGGCCTCGCCGAAATTGCGCCGGTACATCACCCGGCCGTCCTTCCGGATTTCGTAAGTCAGGAGCGCGCCCTTGTCGCGGTCGGGCCGGGTCGCGCAATCGACCGCCCACGAGCCGAGCAGGCCCCATTGCTCGACCGTCGCGGTCAACGTCTCGGCACCTGCCGTGGAGGTGATCGCCGCCCACAGCATCGCAGCCGCGATCCAGCGGCTCAAACAACGCGTCATGTCCTGAAGAAACCCCGCCTCGAAGAATTCCAAAGTGTAGCATCCCGCCCGCTTCCGTCCATGGCCGCCGCCGATCGCTCGCGAATTTGATCCGCGTCAATGAGGCCGGTCTTTTCCGGGGTAGGATGGCGTTTCCCGAAGGCGAACCTGGATAGACCAATGCTGAATCAAGTCATGGATTTTGCGGGCGAAGTGCTGCCGGGGAGCTGTGCCGTGCCGCCTTATTCCGAGACCGCGTTTCTGACCGAGCTGGGCGATCGCTTGCGGTCCTCGCGCATGCGCTGCGACCTGTCGCGCCGCGAGCTGGCCCGCCGTTCCGGGATTTCCGAGCGCTATATCGCACAGATCGAGGCCGGCAAGGGCAACGTCTCGATCGTCCTCTTGCTGCGGCTGGCCTCCGCGATCCACGGCAGCCAGCCACAGGCGGCCTGACGCTTCGGGGTGACCGCCATGGGGCAACTCGTACTCGCGGCCAAGGTCACCCACGTTCCATCGCTGATGCTGTCGGAGCAGCCCGGCAGCCCGTTACGCGATGCGCGCGAGCCCGCGGTCAGGTCTTTGCGCGAGCTCGGCCGGCGTGCGAAAGAGCGCGGCGTGACCTGCTTCGTGGTGTTCGACACCCACTGGCTCTCCAATTTCGGCTACCACATCAATGCCAATGCGCGGCATTGCGGCTCGTTCACGAGCCACGAGGCGCCGCAGATGATCCAGGATCTGCGCTACGATTTGCCGGGCGACACGCGCCTGGCCGAAGCCATCGCTGACAGGGCCGGGGACGCCGGCCTGAACGTGATCGCCCATCAGGTGGCCAGCCTCGGGCTCGAATACGGCACCGTCGTGCCGATGCACTACCTGAACCGGGACGGCTTCGCGAAGGTCGTCTCGGTCGCCTCGCCGCTATTCACCTCGTTCGAGGAGAGCCGGATCCTCGGTGAAGCGACCCGCCGCGCGATCGACGAATCCGGTGAACGGGTCGCAATCCTCGCCAGCGGTTCGCTCTCGCATCGGCTCTGGCCGAACAAGAAGCTGGGCCCCGAGGCCTGGACGTCGGTCGCCAGCGAGTTCAACCGTCAGGTCGATCTGCGCGTGCTCGAGCTGTGGCGGAGCCGCCGCTACCGCGAATTCCTCGACATGCTTCCGGATTACGCCACCAAGTGCAACGGCGAAGGCGGCATGGCCGACACCATCATGCTGTTCGCCGCGCTCGGCTGGTATGATTATTGCGGCGCCGCCGAACAGCTCTGCGACTATTTTCCGTCCTCCGGGAGCGGCCAGGTCAACGTGGAATTTCACGTCGAGGCGTGAGGCCGCGGCCTCAGGCCCGCTTCTCCACATTGGCACTCCGGGCCGGCACCCCGAATTCCTTGCGGCAGACTTCGGCCAGCACGGCGACGCCCTCGCGGATCTGCTGATGCGTCGGGCTTGCAAAACACAGCCTGAGCCGCGAGCGGGAATGGCTCTTGTCGGTCGACCATTCCGGCCCCGGATTGATCGAGACTCCGGCGGCGAGTGCGGCCTGATAGAGTTTCAGCGTATCGACCTGGTCGGGCAGCTTCACCCAGAGGAAGATGCCGCCCTTGGGCTCCTCGAACTCGGCGGCCGTCCCGAACTGCTCGTTCAGCGCCTCCATCAGCG
Organism: Bradyrhizobium sp. 23AC; assembly: GCF_054863025.1. Lineage (NCBI taxonomy): Bacteria > Pseudomonadati > Pseudomonadota > Alphaproteobacteria > Hyphomicrobiales > Nitrobacteraceae > Bradyrhizobium > Bradyrhizobium sp. 23AC. The sequence goes on along the minus strand of NZ_JAVAYN010000032.1, from coordinate 13,739 downwards.
TGTCGAGCTTGGTGCGCAGCGCCTTGGTCAGGGCCGGCACGTGGCTTGCGAAATGCGGCTTGCAATAGGCGGCGAGCACCATCTGCTCCAGCGCGCCGGAACCCGCATCCGTCTTCAGCGCCAGCATCCGCGACATCACCTCCCAGGGCGCCACGATGAAGCCGACGCGCAACGCCGGCGCGATCGACTTGGAGAACGAGCCGATATGAACCACGCCGCCGCTCTCGCTCATCGCATGAATCGCCGGCGGCCGCTGTCCTGACCAGACGAGGTCGGCATAGCAATCGTCCTCGAAGATGGGCACGCCATACTCGGTCGCGAGCCGTACCAGCTCAGTGCGGCGGCTCTCGGGCATGATGCTGCCGGTCGGGTTCTGCACCGTCGGAATGGTGTAGATGTATTTCGGCCGGATCCCGCGGCTCTTCAGGTCAGCCAGCGTCGAGGCCAGCACGTCCATGCGCATGCCGTCCTTGTCGAGGGGGACGCCGACTACATTGACGCCGAGCCGTGCCAGGCGGGTCAGCGAGCCCTGATAGCTGTCCTGCTCGAAGATCACGGTGTCGCCGCGGGTCAGCAGCGTCGCGTTGACGAGGTCGAGCGCCTGGAGCGAGCCGGACACGATCAGGAGATCGTCGACGGTGCAGTTGATGCCGGCATCGCGCTTGAGCTTCGTCACCAGGAATTCGCGCAAGGGCAGGTAGCCCTGCGGGCCATGCGCCAGGCCGTAGGTCGCGAGCGACCGGCCTTCGCGCTGTAACGCTGAGGTGGTCGCCTCGATCAGGCCCTCGAGCGGCAGTTGCTCGGAATCGTTGTTGCCGCCCACGAAACTGTATTTGGCAAGGCCCGTCCAGCGCGCGGAAGGGGCCGGCAGCCCTGCCGGAAACAGGGGTGCGAAATCGAAGCTGGACGTCATGGGAGTGTTCCTCGTTTTGTTCTTGTTGAGCCAGCCGGCGTTGCGCCGGCCAGTCTTGTTTCTTGGCCAACCGTCCTAGTCGGACGGCCTTACTTCTTGCCTGCCGTCCGGGTCGGACGGACTCACTTCTTTGTGGCCGTCCTGGTCGGACGGCCCTGGCTGATGAAAGCGTAATGCGCATTGGCGACGCCGCCAACCATCAGGGCCTCGACCACGGGCTCGGCGATCTCGCCTGTCGCGGCCCAGTCGACCAGGAAATTGGCCCCGGTCCCGCCGCGCACGTCGTCGGTCGGAATGAAGATCGAGACGGTGGCCAGCGGCCTCACGGCCACCGGCGCCTTCAGATAACTCTCGACCTGCTTGCCTGCGGTGTCGAAATAGGCGATGCGTTTGATCACCAGTGCTTGCGTCTCGGAGGCGTTGTGAACACTCAAGGTCACCGAGAAGTCGACGCGCAGCTTGCCCTGGCTCATTGCGACGCTGGAATAGGCAGGCACGTAGAATCCACCGGAGATTGCGAGTTCCTCCTTCGGCAGCGCGGTGAGGGAATCGGCGAAGTTCTGTTCAATATTGACCTTGGATTGTGCGACGGCGGGCACGGCAAAGGCGAGGGGGCATAACAGCATTGCTGCGAACAGCCCTTTTCGCATGTGACGAATTGCTCGCTTGCCGCGCCGCAACCCGTCTCTAGGGTGCGGCAAAACGGACCAATTTGGCATGCATGAGCTCATTCGCGACATCACTCTCTGTATTCTGTTTGCCTGGATGCTGGGCCTGCTCGCCCATTTCTCCCGTCAGCCGCTCATTCTGGCCTATCTTATCGCCGGCTTTTGCATAGGTCCATTCGGCGCCGGCTGGGTCCATTCGCAGGAATCGATCGGCGTCATCTCCGAGCTCGGCCTGATCTTCATGCTGTTCATGATCGGCCTGGAGATCGATCTGAAGAAGATCGTGCGGGCGGGAAAGGTGATCCTGTTCGCGGCGGGCGGCCAACTGCTCGGCGGCTGCCTGCTCGGGGTCCTGTTCTTCGTCGGCATCGGCCTGTCGCTCGGCGGCGGGCACTTCGATGCGGTCTATCTCTGCGTCGCCTGCGCGCTGTCGAGCACCGTCATCATCGTCAAGGTGCTCTACGAGAAGCGCGAGCTCGATACGCTGCCAGGGCGCATCACGCTCGGCGTGCTGGTGCTGCAGGACATCTTCGCCATCCTGTTCCTGGCGGTGCAGCCGAGCCTTGCCAATCTGCAGGCCAGCGTCATCCTGCTCTCGATCGGCCGTGTCGCGGTGCTGGTCGCCGCAGCTCTGCTGATCAGCCGCTACGTGCTGCCGCGGCTGTTCCACCAGATCGCCCGGCGGCCCGAGTTGATCCTGCTCGGCGCGCTGGCCTGGTGCTTTCTCGTCGCCGAGACCGCCGAGCGGCTGTCGCTGTCGCGCGAGATGGGCGCCCTGATCGCCGGCGTCTCGCTCTCGACCTTTCCCTACGCGCTCGACGTCACCGCCAAGGTCACCACGCTGCGCGACTTCTTCATCACGCTGTTCTTCGTCGCACTCGGCATGACCATTCCCGTCCCCGGCCTCTCCGTGATCGGGCTGGCGCTGATGATCGCGGCTTTCACGGTAGTCAGCCGCCTCGTCACCACCTTCACGCCGCTCTATCTGATGAAGCAGGGCCTGCGCGCCAGCCTGTTGCCGGCGCTGAACCTCGCGCAGATCTCCGAGTTCTCGCTGGTGGTGATCCAGACCGGCGTCGCCGATCACCATATCGCAGCGCAGACGGCGAATGCCGCCTCCTTCGCCTTCGTGGTGCTCGCGGTGCTCTCGACCTTCGCGATGAGCCGCAGCGACGAGATCACCCGCTGGGCCATCGGTCCCCTGAAGCGGATCGGCCTGCGCGACCTCGACCACGGCAACGGCCATGCCGAGGAGGGGCACGAGGGCGGCCATGGCGAGGCCCGCCGTATCGTCATCCTCGGCTTTTTCCGCGCGGCGAGCGCGCTGCTGGCCGAGATCGAACGGCAGACGCCGGTGCTGCTCGAGCAGATCACCGTGGTCGATTTCAACCCCAATGTGTACCAGACGTTGCTGTCGCGCGGCCTGCACGTGATCTATGGCGACATCAGCAGCGCGGATACGCTGCTCCATGCCGGCGTCGGCAAGTCCGAGATGATCATCCTCAGCGTGCCGGATTCGCTGCTGAAGGGCGCCAGCAACGAGAAGCTGGTCCGCCACGTCCGCGCGCTCAATCCGACCGCCCTGATCGTGGCCACGGCCGATCTCCTGTCGGACGTGGACGAGCTCTATGCGGCCGGCGCAAGCTACGTCACCGTAACCCGGCTCAGCGACGCTCATGAGCTGTTTACCGTGATCGAGGCCGCGCAGGCCGGCCTTCTGACCGACAAGCGCGCCGAGCTCGACCAGCGGCTCGGCGAGCGCCGCGAAGTGCTGCCCTGACGGGGACCGGCCGCCTTCCACCCCGGCAATCCGCGCCTATATCCCTGGTATCTTCGGTGCAAGCCCTGCCCACCTTGGCAGGCCTGCCGTCAGGCATATGCGGTTGCGTCCAGGACACTAGCGCCCCGGCCCAAGTCCGGCTAAGCCTCCCGGCATAACCGATAGAGATTGGGACATGCCCGATAGCGTTCAGGAAGTCTTGCAGGCCTTTGCCCGGGGTGAGCTCGTGGTCGTCACCGACGACGAGGACCGTGAGGGCGAGGGCGATCTGATCGTCGCCGCCTCGCTCTGCACCGCCGAGAAGATGGCGTTCATCATCCGCCATACGTCAGGCATCGTCTGCGCGCCGGTGACCACCGAGGATGCGCGCCGCCTGCGGCTCGATCCGATGGTGGCCCACAACGATTCCGCGCACACCACCGCCTTCACGGTGTCGATCGACTACAAGCCCGATGGCGGCACCGGAATCTCCGCCGAGGAGCGCGCCTCCTGCTGCCGCGCGCTTTCCAATCCCAATGTCGGCGCCAATGACTTCGCCCGGCCCGGCCACATCTTCCCGCTGATCGCCAAGGATGGCGGCGTGCTGCTGCGCTCGGGCCATACCGAGGCCGCCGTCGATCTCTGCAAGCTCTCCGGCCTGCCGCCGGTCGGCGTCATCAGCGAATTGATGAACGACGACGGCAGCGTGATGAAGGGCGAGCAGGTCGCTCGCTTCGCCGCCCAGCACAAGCTCAAGCATGTCACCATCGCGGACATGATTGCCTACCGCCAGGCGCGCGAGAAGCTGATCGAGCGGGTCTCGACCTTCGTCACCGAAAGCCCGATCGGCCCCTTGCAGGGCTATGCCTATCGTTCGCCGTTCGATTCCATCGCCCACGTCGCTTTCGTCTACAACGGCGTCGGTGACGGCAAGAACGTGCTGACGCGCTTTCACAAGCCGAACATCGTCAAGGACACTTTCACCGGCCACAAGCGCATGGCGACGGTGCTCGAGCACTTCAAGAAATCCGGCCGTGGCGTTCTGGTTTATCTGCGCGACGGCGCTGCCGGTGTCCCTGTGGCCCCGCTGCCCGACGAGAGCGCGACGGAGGCAGACCGCAACCGCCAGTGGCGCGAAGTCGGCGTCGGTGCGCAGATCCTGCGTGATCTCGGCGTTACCTCGATCCGGCATCTCACCTCGTCGGTGCACGACTACAAGGGCCTGTCGGGCTTCGGCATCGAGATCGTCGCCAACGAGCAGCTCGAAAGCTGACGAGGCCGTTGCTGGGTTCGCGCCGTTGCGCGACCCGGAATGACCGAAACCAGGATGCAATTGCACTTGTTGCCGCGGCGCTTTAGTTTGTCGGGTAAATTTTGACGGAACCAGACGAAAGGACGTTTCATGAGCGTGCGCCCTCAGGCCAAGGACAAGCCGGCTGCGGCCTCTTTCCAGTGGGACGATCCGTTCCTGCTCGACGAGCAACTCACCGAAGACGAGCGCATGGTGCGCGACACTGCCCGTGCCTACGCCCAGGACAAGCTGCTGCCGCGCGTCACCAAGGCCTATCTCGAAGAGACGACCGATCGCGAGATCTTCAACGAGATGGGTGAGCTCGGCCTGATCGGCATCACGCTGCCGGAGGAATATGGCTGCGCCAATGCGAGCTACGTCGCCTATGGCCTGGTCGCGCGCGAGATCGAGCGGGTCGATTCCGGCTATCGCTCGATGAACTCGGTGCAGTCCTCGCTGGTGATGTACCCGATCTACGCCTATGGCGACGAGAACCAGCGCAAGAAGTACCTGCCGAAGCTCGCCAGCGGCGAGTGGGTCGGCTGCTTCGGCCTGACCGAGCCCGATGCCGGCTCCGATCCGGCTGGCATGAAGACCCGCGCCGAGAAGGTCGCGGACGGCTATCGCCTCACCGGCAGCAAGATGTGGATTTCGAACGCGCCGATCGCCGACGTGTTCGTGGTGTGGGCCAAATCGGCCGCGCACGACAACCAGATCCGCGGCTTCGTGCTGGAAAAGGGCATGAAGGGTCTGTCCGCGCCGAAGATCGGCGGCAAGCTGTCGCTCCGCGCTTCGATCACCGGCGAGGTCGTGATGGACGGCGTCGTGGTTCCTGAAGACGCGCTGTTGCCCAACGTCTCCGGCCTGAAGGGCCCGTTCGGCTGCCTCAATCGCGCCCGCTACGGCATCTCCTGGGGTGCGCTCGGCGCCGCCGAGGACTGCATGCATCGCGCCCGCCAGTACACGCTCGACCGCAAGCAGTTCGGCAAGCCGCTCGCCGCGACCCAACTCGTGCAGAAGAAGCTCGCCGACATGGAGACCGAGATCGCGCTGGGTCTTCAGGGCTCGCTTCGCGTCGGCCGCCTGATGGACGAGGGCAAGTTCGCCCCCGAGATGATCTCGATCATGAAGCGCAACAATTGCGGCAAGGCCCTCGACATCGCCCGCGTCGCGCGCGACATGCACGGCGGCAACGGCATCTCGGCCGAGTACCACGTGATGCGCCACGTTCATAACCTCGAGACGGTCAACACCTACGAGGGCACGCACGACGTCCACGCGCTGATCCTCGGCCGCGCGATCACGGGCATTCAGGCGTTTTTCTGAGCCGCGTATCCCGTGGCCGTTGTCTTGCTCAGCTGTCATCGCCCGCCTTGTGCGCAATTGCGCACTGGGGGCGGGCGATCCAGTATTCCAGAGACCTCGCCTTTGCCACCGGCGTCACGGCGTACTGGATACCCCGCCTTCGCGGGGTATGACGGCAGAGAGTGTGGCGGCACGTACAGGAAGTCCGATGTCCGACAATGACGACGTCCCGTTCAACCGCAACTTTCCGCTGAAGCCGGGCGTCGTCGAGGAAGTCCGACCCGGCGTGCGCCGCGTGCTCTGTAACAATCCGAGCCCGTTCACCTTCACCGGCACGGTCAGCTACATCGTCGGCAAGGGCAATGTCGCGATCATCGATCCCGGTCCGGACGATGCGGCGCATGCGGCTGCGCTGCTCGATGCCGTGCGCGGCGAGACGGTGAGCCATATCTTCGTCACCCACACCCATCGCGACCATTCGCCGAACACCGCGCGGATCAAGCAGGCGACCGGCGCGCCGGTTTATGCCGAAGGTCCGCACCGGGCTTCGCGTCCGCGTTTCGAGAGCGAGAAGCACAATCCGGAATCCGGCTCCGATCGCGATTTCGTACCCGACATCCGGATCGCGCATGGCGACGTCGTCGAAGGCGACGGCTGGCGGCTCGAGGCCGTTGCGACGCCCGGCCATACCGCCAATCATCTGGCATTCGCCTGGCCGGAGCGAAAGTTCAACTTCGTCGGCGATCACGTGATGGGCTGGTCCACCTCGATCGTGGCACCGCCCGACGGCTCGATGATCGACTACATGGATTCGCTCGATCGGCTCGCCGCACGCGAGGAGGATCTCTACTTCTCCGGCCATGGCCCCGAGATCCCCGACGGCCAGCGCTTCGTGCGCTTCCTGATCCGTCATCGCAAGGCGCGCGAGGCCTCGATCCTGCACCGCCTCGCCAAGGGCGAGACCGATATCCCGACCATGGTCCGCGCGATCTATATCGGCATCGACCCGAGGCTGACGACGGCCGCCGGCTACTCCGTGCTGGCGCACCTGGAAGACCTGGTCGCCCGCGGCGTGGTGGCGACCGACGGCGATCCCGTGATCGGCGGGACATATCGGATGGCGTAGGGGCGAATAGCGAATGGGGAGTAGCGAGTGGGCGGCTCCGTTCGCCATTCGCTACTCCCCATTCGCCAGTTTCATTTCTTCACCGTCTTTGCCGGCGCCTTCGGCGGCGCCACCGGCGTTTTCTTCACCGGCTTGAGCGCGTCGGCATCGGCGGCGGTGTTGAGATCGTCGATGAATTTCTTGACCCGCGCGGCATTGCTGCCGAGATCGCTGTCGAAATTGCGCGAGGCCGAGCGGATGTCGACGCGGGAATCATCGCCGTCCGGCACGAACCTTATCGAAATGTCCTCGCGAAAACCCATGATCGGCGTGCGCGCCACCGCCTCGATACGGCCGATGCGGCGCGGCGGCTGCGGTGCTCGCTCGTCGATGACGATCCATTTGCGCTTGTTGACGAGCTGGAGCGCGATCGCATAGGCGCGGTCGACGGAAATCTCGAGCTCGACGGGCTCGATATCAGGGTAGAAGTGGCGCTGCTGCTCCGCCGAATAGAGGCCGGCATAGACCGCGGTGTTGGTGCCCTCGCCGGTGCGCAGGCGAGCCAGCGCGTCGAAACGCGGCGGATCGATCGGGTCGGTGGTGATGTCGTAGATCGCCGGCAGCTTGCGATATTGCAAGGCCAGATAGGCGGGATAGGCGAGGATCGCCCCGTCGATGAGCAAAGCGAGCAGGATGCGCGCCATGCCACGCGAGCCGTTCTGCCAGATCGCGGCAAAGCCGGCGAGCCCGAACAGGATCGACAGGCCGGATATCGCGAGCCCGCCGAAGAAGGTCGCAAGGGCCGGCTTCGGCTCCAGGAAATCGAAGCGGACGATGATGATCGAGACCACCACCGCCACCACCGCGAACACGGCCAGATTGCGCGCCCAGCTCGCGAGGCTGGACACGGGCTCCGACTGATAGGGAGCGGAAAACCTGCGGGCCATCGAGTGAGCTCTGCCGGGGTTGGCGATGCCGGCCGATCTGGCGCGACGATGGGCCGTTGAGACCACGGCGCGGGGGCAAATTCAAGGGAGACCGGGCTGTTATGACCGGTCATTCCGGGGCGGCTCAAAGAGCCGAACCCGGAATGCTTCCGGGTTCGATGCTTCGCATCGCCCCGGAATGACGTTGCTTGCTTTGCCGTTACGCCGCCGCGTTCGGGAAGCGATAATCCCTAAACTGGTCGCGCAGCGCCGTCTTCAGGATCTTGCCGGTGGCGGTGTGCGGAATACCGTCGACGAAGGCGACGTCGTCGGGCATCCACCACTTGGCGATCTTGCCGTCCATGAATTTCAGAATGTCCTCGCGGGTGGCCTGCTGGCCCTGCTTGAGTTGCACGATCAGGAGCGGCCGCTCGTCCCATTTGGGGTGGAACACGCCGATCACGGCAGCTTCCGCCACGGCCGGATGGCCGACCGCGAGGTTTTCGAGGTCGATCGAGGAGATCCACTCGCCGCCGGACTTGATCACGTCCTTGGAGCGGTCGGTGATCCGCATGTAGCCGGCCTCGTCGATGGTCGCGACGTCGCCGGTGTCGAAGAAGCCGTCCTCGTCGAGGATGTCGGTGTCGATCCGGAAATAGGCCTTGGCGACGGCCGGGCCTGAGACCTTGAGGCGGCCGAAGGTCGTGCCGTCCCAGGGCAGTTCCTTGCCGGCATCGTCGGTGATCTTCATCTCGACCGCGAAGGGCGCATAGCCCTGCATCTGCAGCACGTCGAGCCGCGCATCGCCGGTGGCGTTCTGGAACGGCGGCTTCAGCGCCGCGACGCTGCCGATCGGGCTCATCTCGGTCATGCCCCAGGCGTGACGCACGTTCGAGCCCATGTCGAGGAAGGCCTTGATCATTGAGCGCGGCATCGCCGAGCCGCCGCAGATCACCATCTTCAGGTCCGGCAGCTTGAGATTATTGGCACTCATGTGCTGGAGCAGCATCAGCCACACCGTGGGCACGCCGGCGGTGTGCGTCACCTTCTCGGTCGAGAGCAGCTCGTAGACCGAGGCGCCGTCGAGCTTGGCGCCGGGCATGACCAGCTTGGTGCCCTGCGAGGGCGCGGAGAAGGCGATGCCCCAGCTGTTGGCGTGGAATAGCGGAACCACCGGCAGCATCGTCTCGGACGCACTGGTGCCGAGCGCGTCGACATTGTTGGCCATCAGCGCATGCAGCACGTTGGAGCGATGCGAATACAGCACACCCTTCGGGTCACCGGTCGTGCCCGACGTGTAACACATCGCGGCTGCCGTGTTCTCGTCAAAGTCCTTCCATTTGAATTTGCCGTCGGCCTCCGCAATCCAGTCCTCGTAGGCGACCACATTCTTCAGCGTCGTCTGCGGCATGTGCGCCTTGTCGGTGAGCACGACGTAGCGTTCCACGCTTGTCAGCTTGTCGGCGATCTTCTCCAGGACCGGAACGAAGGTGATGTCGGTCATCACGATGCGGTCCTGCGCATGGTTGATGATCCAGGCGATCTGCTCGGGGAAAAGGCGGGGATTGACGGTATGGCAGATGGCGCCGATCCCCATGATGCCGTACCACACCTCGAGATGGCGCCAGGTATTCCAGGCGATCGTTGCGACACGGTCGCCGAGCTTGATGTCGTCGCGCTCCAGCATCTGCGAGACCTTGAGCGCGCGCTTGTGGATCTCGGCGTAATTGGTGCGATGGATCGGTCCCTCGACCGAGCGAGTAACCACCTCCTGCTTGCCATGAATTTTGGCGGCGTGTTCGATGATCCGGTGGCAGAGCAGGGGCCAATCTTGCATCAAACCAAGCATTCCGACGTTCCTCCGAGAAGTCGCTGGGCGCGTTGTCGCTCTCAGCGTTGGGCCAAAGAATTGTCATGAGTTTTAGCCTGCCGGACTTTCGCCGCAAATGGTCTTGTCGCGGCTATATGTCCGCTGGCGCGGCAATGGTTACCGCTGCGCTCGGGCTGTCGCTCGTGCTCGCCGAGAGGGCAGAGGCGCGAAAATATACGTCCCCGCTGGATATCTTCGGTATCGCCGCACCACGGCCGCGCCCCGCGGTTCATTCCGCCCGGATCCCGCTGCCGCGACCGCGCCCCGAGGAGGCGCCCAAAGCATCGGACGAGGCTCCGCCGGGGGCGGACGGCAAGCCTTCGGCGGACAAGCCCGGCGCCGACAAGCCGGCCGAGGCTGCGGCACCAGCCCAGAAACCGGTCTCGGCCTGCCGTCTCGCGCTGACCGAGGAGATCGCGATCGCGCCCTCGATTCCGGATATCCGCGGCCCCGGCGCCTGTGGCGGCGAGGATCTGGTGCGGCTGGAAGCCGTCGTTCTGCCGGACAAGCGCAAGGTGACGGTCAAGCCGGCGGCGATCCTTCGCTGCACCATGGCGTCGGCGATCGCCGATTGGCTGCGCAAGGACATGGCGCCGCTGGCCACGAGCCTCGGCTCGACCATTGGCGAACTCGACAATTTCGACAGCTTCGAGTGCCGCGGCCGCAACCGCGTCGTCGGCGCGCTGCTGTCCGAGCACGGCAAGGCCAACGCCCTCGACGTTCGGGCCATCAAGCTGGCCAACGGGCAGTCGATCGGCCTCACCGACCGCACCATGTCGCGCGAGGTGCGCGAGCGCGTGCTGCACTCGGTTTGCGCGCGGTTTTCCACCGTGCTCGGCCCGGGTTCGGACTGGTACCATGAGGACCATATCCATCTCGACCTGGCGCAGCGGCGCAACGACTACCGGATCTGCCAGTGGAACGTCTGGGATCCCCTGCCGCAGGTCGCCCCGTTGCTGCCGGCGGAACGCCCCGAGGAGGCGCCACCGCGCGAGGTCGCGGCCAAGCCCGAGGTCAAGCCCGAGGCCAAGTCTGAAGAAAAGGAAGGAGCTGACGACGAGGCGGCGGAGAAGTCCGCGGCGCCCGCGAAAAAGCCGGCGGCCGACGGCAGCAAGTCCCAGCCGCGCAAGCCGGCAACAAAAAAGCGCCGGTGAAACCGGCGCTTTTGGATCTCAGAGATCAGCAGGCGATCAGTAGCTGCCCGCCTGGCCGGTCTGGCTGCCACCGAGCGCCAGCCGCGAATTGTAGGGCGAATCGCCGTGCTTCGGCTCGAGCACCACGACGAGGGTGCCGAGTTTGACGCGATCATAGAGATCGATCGCGTCCTCGTTGGTCAGGCGGATGCAGCCCGACGAGATCGAGGCGCCGATATATTCCGGCTGGTTGGTGCCGTGGATGCGGAACAACGTGTCTTTTCCGCCGGAATAGAGGTAAATCGCGCGAGAGCCCATCGGATTGTCCGGGCCGGGTGCGACATAGGTCGGCACGCCCAGGCGCGAAATCTCGCCGGGGGTGGGGTGCCAGGCCGGCCACTCGGTCTTGCTACCCACCTTGGCGATGCCCGACCAGGCCATGGCCTCTTCGCCAACGGTGATGCCGTACCGGATCGCCTTGCCGCCATCCAGCACGTAATAGAGGTAGTGATTGTCGGAATCGACCACGATCGAGCCGGGCGATTCCTTGCGGTGGTATTGGACGATGGCGCGACGGAACGGCTCCGCAACCGGGGTGTTCTCGTACCGAACTTTGGCGAGCAGTTCCTTGTCCTTCGGCTTGAAGGCTTTGGTGTCGGTCGCCTCGAAATGCGTGGCCTGCATGCAGCCCGACAGCATCAGGCCGGCGGCCAGAATTCCTAACTTAACTTTCAGCGACGACATGATTTGGTTCCAATCAAAACAATACCGTGCGGAAGGCCTGAGCTTACCGCCCAAGTTCCTCGACTCCGTTAATCCCATTATCGTTGAAATCTGCCACAATTCCAGCACTGAAGGCCTTATCCCGCGCTGCGAGACCCAAGCTGTGGCTTTTCTGCCGCAAGTTTTGCGGCCCCGTGAAGATTTTTGGGCCAAAAGGGGCCGGACTGTCGATTCCGTGCCACAGTTGAGCCATGCCGCCGCCACAAATGCAAACGCTTCGTTAATGTGGTTGTCATCGTGAACTTGTCAGAATCGCGCTAAGGGCTGTCATTCTGTCGCAGGTTCTCTGGAGTCGTGCATGTTTTCGGTGTTTGTTCCCTCCGAGTCCGTCCTGAAGAAGGTTGTTATCGAAGATCTCACCGCGTTGCCCGAAAGCGCGGTCTGGATCGATCTCGTCAACCCGAGCGCGGCCGAGGACAAGGCGGTGGAGCGGCTCGCCGGCATCGCCATCCCGACCCGGGAAGACATGCAGGAGATCGAGATCTCCAGCCGTCTCTATATCGAGAACGGCGCGCGCTACATGACCGCGACGCTGATGTGCCACTCCGATACCGACATGCCCCGGACCACGGCGGTGACCTTCATCCTCGGCGACCACCGCCTGGTGACGGTGCGCTACGACCTGCCGAAGCCGTTCGCCCTGGTCGAGGCCAAGCTCGCCCGCTCCTGCACGCCTTCCATCACCGGCGAGATGGTGCTGATGGAGCTGCTGGACGCCGTGATCGACCGCTGCGCCGACATCCTGGAGCGCTGCGGCGCCGAGATCGACCAGGTCAGCCACGACATCTTCGAGCCCGAGAGCGAGCGCCACGGTCACGCCAAGCAGTATTCCCAGATCCTGATCTCGATCGGCCGCAAGGGCGATCTGACCTCGAAGGTTCGCGAGAGCCTGGTGTCGATCGGCCGCGTCGTCACCTTCCTTTCGGCGGTGGTGGAGGGCGTGAAATGGTCGAAGGACATGCGCGAGCAGCTCAAGACCATGCAGCGTGACGTTTCCTCGCTGACCGACCACGCCTCCTATCTCTCCAGCAAGATCACCTTCGTGCTCGACGCCATGCTCGGCGTCGTCAATCTCGAGCAGAACAACATCATCAAGCTGTTCTCGGTCATGGCCGTCGTGCTGATGCCGCCGACGCTGATCGCCTCGATCTACGGCATGAACTTCAAGATGATGCCGGAACTCGAATGGGCGCACGGCTATCCGATGGCGCTGGTGATGATGCTTGTCGCCGCGATTCTTCCGTACTGGCTCTTCAAGTGGAAGAAGTGGCTCTGATCTCGTCGCGCTCGGAAAATAGCTACCGAGACCTTACGCCGGTCGCACAGACACGGTGAATCGTGTCGCAGAATAGATCGGGATTGCGGCCGCGCCGTGATGTGTTCGCCGTGCCGCAATTCCTCCGGTAAAATTTGAGCGGTGGGCTGAACGTTTGCGCGAAACTTGTCTGCGATAAGCAGTGCGTAGCCGCGAGGAACAACCATGGTTGAAAAACACATAACGTCGCCCCGCAACGTCATCGACCTGGCGAACTATCGTCAGGTCCTGGCGAGCGGCAAGGCGTCGTCGATGTCGGCACGCATGTGCCGGCACTGTGGTGCTCCGCTGCTCGACGGTGAGAACGACGACGACTGCTCGACCGCATTCAGCACGGCCGCTCCGCGGCCGCGCGACAGGTCACGTCGGATTCGAATCGATTGAGGAACGGAAGGCGAGGGCGATCCAGGTCCTGCGGCGGCGTTGTCTGGATCGCCTTGCTTCCCTTTCTTTTCAGGACAATCGGCTGCGACGTCCGATTGGCGGGTGCGCTAGAGAGCGACTGAACCGCCCATCCAGCCAAAACGGGCCTGTGTCGCGCTCTGTCAATCCTCGTCGCCGAAAATATTCCACTTTACCGAAATTCGGTTTAGTCGTATGTGTCGCCCATCCCGGCTCACCAAGAGGGGCGATCATGTGTCGTCACGCATCGCGAGCCGGGCTTGCGGTGG
>NZ_JAVAYN010000312.1:0-235 GCF_054863025.1 Bradyrhizobium sp. 23AC | reverse complement strand
AGCCAGCTTCCGTCCGCCAGCACCACCGGCTTGTTCTTGATCGGCCCCAGCGCGCCCTCGGGCAGGCGCTGCGCCGCGCTCCAGCTACGACCGCCATCGCTGGAGGTCTTGACCATGCCCCACCAGCCGCGCGGATTGGGGCCGACCTTGTAGAACAAGGTGAGCGGCCCGCCTGGCGGCTGGAACAGCACCGGGTTCCAGGTCGGGTAGCGCGTTCCGTCCGCGCTTTGCCCAT
>NZ_JAVAYN010000311.1:0-235 GCF_054863025.1 Bradyrhizobium sp. 23AC | reverse complement strand
AGCAGACGGTTATCCGGGCCGTGCCGTGCCTCGAACATGCCGATGATCGGCCCGCCCGGCCACTCGCGGCGCAGCGTAACCTTGGGGACGAGCACGTCGTTCGCGCCATATTGATCGAGCACCACGCGCCACCAGCCGCGACCGGGCCGTTCGACCTGGCCGAGCGTCAGCAACAGCGCATCGCCGCCAGTACCGCTTGGACGAACATAATCGACCGAACTGTTGCCGGTGCGAT
>NZ_JAVAYN010000310.1:0-235 GCF_054863025.1 Bradyrhizobium sp. 23AC | reverse complement strand
CTTGGCGGGACAACGTGTTCGTCGAGCGACTGTGGCGCAGTGTCAAATACGAGGAGGTCTATCTGCGGGCCTACGAAAGCGTGTCCGACGCCCGCGCCGCGATCGGCCGATACCTCGACTTCTACAATAGCCGGCGTCCCCACTCGAGCCTTGACGGCGGCACTCCGGATCAAGCCTACTTCAACCCGCTGCCAATCCGCATGGCGGCCTAACCCCGGCAGACGCTCCACTTATC
>NZ_JAVAYN010000309.1:0-235 GCF_054863025.1 Bradyrhizobium sp. 23AC | reverse complement strand
ACGTAATGTTTTCGGCATCGTTTCCTTTAGAGTTAGAAGCATTAATGATCCACGCCGCAGCTCGTTCGACATTATCGGTGACGCCACTTTTGTTAAACGCGTCCTCTGCCAGTCCTTCAGCGTATACACCTTGGCTTAGATCGGTGCTTGCTAGACCTTCGATATGGCGTTGCGCCGATTTAAGATGCATCACCTCCATATCAAACACCGCTTGCATTTGAGTGATGCTACCTGC
>NZ_JAVAYN010000308.1:0-236 GCF_054863025.1 Bradyrhizobium sp. 23AC | reverse complement strand
GGCCAGCTCGCCAAGGATCATCAGTGCTGCACCGCTAAAAAGCAAAGGTTTAACGGCTTGTTTTTTCAGTAAGACCCACAAAGCAAGCACCAGCGCGATGGTCATCGCGAACAAATACGTGTACCAAAACATCGTTTGTGCATTCACTAAATGCGGTACTTGCTCGGTTAAAAACGCCATATAACCGGTACGAGTTGCAAACGAAATCGCTGCCCCAACGATGACCGCTAACGCAC
>NZ_JAVAYN010000307.1:0-236 GCF_054863025.1 Bradyrhizobium sp. 23AC | reverse complement strand
GGTCAGCTTATACCACGCCTCGGCAAAAGCGGTCGCGAACTGGTCTGGGTTTTCATGAAAACGCTTCGAAATCGGCCCGTAAATAGGGTCGAAGCGCAACGCGAGGTCGGTCGTCAGCATCGTCGGGCGATGCGTCTTACCGGCGATATGCGCGTCGGGCACGTCTTCCGCCGCATCCTTGGCGACCCATTGATGCGCCCCCGCCGGGCTCTTGGTCAGTTCCCACTCATGGCCGA
>NZ_JAVAYN010000306.1:0-236 GCF_054863025.1 Bradyrhizobium sp. 23AC | reverse complement strand
AGAGCAAAAGCTGCTATTAGGAGAGCGGATGATGTGGCTCGGCCGAAATGACCTCGTTCGTGTCATTGACCTTCAGGATAGCAAAGAGGCGTATGATCTCATCTTTATTCAATCAGAGGATTCACATGAAAAACAGGCAGAGTTGAAAGCAACACATGGGATGTACCGATTACTTTTCGAAGAACCGAAAGACGAATCGTCCAAACAACGTGTGCCAGCTGTTGTCCTTCCTCGTA
>NZ_JAVAYN010000305.1:0-236 GCF_054863025.1 Bradyrhizobium sp. 23AC | reverse complement strand
ATAGACTCGGCCAGATCGGCATCCGACAACGCGCTCATCTGGATCTGGTTGGTCATGTCACGCTCTTTACCGATGCTGTCCAGCTGATCCATTTCCTGCAGCTGACTGCCCAGCTCGGCGCGCACGCTCAACACGTTGTTGTAGGAGTTGTCCAGACCGCGGTTGGCTTTCGCCAAGGCATCGTTCACCTGCTGCTTGGTGGCCTCGTCGGCGCCCTGCAGCGGGGTTTTCAACGC
>NZ_JAVAYN010000304.1:0-236 GCF_054863025.1 Bradyrhizobium sp. 23AC | reverse complement strand
ACCGAAGGCGAACGGATCTGGAAGCGATCATCGCGTCGCTTCGCATGCGTGACCTGGCTCTCGACTTCGCCGGCGCGCAGCTCAAAGACGCGATCGGCGACGCCGGTCAGCGCGACGTGCCGCAGTCTCTCGATATTGAGTTCGCCGTTCTGCGCGACCGTCACGTATGAGCCGCCGGGCAGCTCGAGCGTCGCGAACCCGTTCGCGCCGGTGCGCAAGCGATCGCCTTCGGCAAG
>NZ_JAVAYN010000031.1:0-65193 GCF_054863025.1 Bradyrhizobium sp. 23AC | reverse complement strand
GGCGAGCGCGAATGCTCGATCCAGCGCCGCAACCAGAAGGTCATCGAGGAGGCGCCGTCGCCGCTGCTCGATGAAGCGACGCGCCGCAAGATGGGCGAGCAGGCCGTCGCGCTGGCCAAGGCCGTGAACTACGACTCGGCCGGCACCGTCGAGTTCGTCGCAGGCCAGGACAAGAGCTTCTACTTCCTGGAGATGAACACGCGCCTGCAGGTCGAGCATCCCGTCACCGAGCTCGTCACCGGCATCGATCTCGTCGAGCAGATGATCCGCGTTGCCGCGGGCGAGAAGCTCGCCATCGCGCAGAAGGACGTCACGCTGACGGGCTGGGCGGTGGAATCGCGTCTCTACGCCGAAGATCCGTTCCGCAACTTCCTGCCCTCGATCGGACGTCTGGTGAAATATCGTCCGCCGGCGGAAGCCAGCCACGACGGCATCACCATCCGCAACGATACCGGCGTGCAGGAGGGCGGCGAGATCTCGATCCATTACGATCCGATGATCGCCAAGCTCGTCACCCACGCGCCGTCCCGCGCGGCCGCGATCGAGGCCCAGGCGACCGCGCTGGACTCGTTCTACGTCGACGGCATCCGTCACAACATCCCGTTCCTCTCGGCGCTGATGCATCATCCGCGCTGGCGCGAGGGCCGGCTCTCGACCGGATTCATCGCCGAGGAATTCCCCAAGGGCTTTGCGGTGCGCGTGCCGGAAGGCGAGGTCGCCCGGCGCATCGCCGCGGTCGGCGCCGCCATCGATCACGTGCTCGGCGAGCGCAAGCGGCAGATCTCGGGCCAGATGGGCGGGCGCATCGTGCAGCGCGAGCGCCGCCGCGCGGTCTGGCTCGACCGCCAGGAGATCCAGCTCGAGGTCGCGCGCGAGGGCGAGGCGATCGCGATCCGCTTCGTCGACGCCGAGGGCAAGGCCGGCAACGCGCATCTCTTGCAGTCGCCGTGGAAGCCGGGCGACCCGGTCTGGCAGGGCACCATCGACGGCCAGTTCATCGCGGTGCAGGCGCGGCCGATTGCCAACGGCATCCGCCTCGCGCATCAGGGCGTCGAGGTGCCGGTCTATGTCTGGACCGAGGCCGAGGCGACCTCCGCACGGCTGATGCCGGTGACGACGGCCTCCGACAGCGGCAAGAAGCTGCTGTGCCCGATGCCGGGCCTCGTGGTCTCGATCGCGGTGAACGAAGGGCAGGAGGTCAAGGCCGGCGAGACGCTGGCCGTGGTCGAAGCCATGAAGATGCAGAACGTGCTGCGCGCCGAGCAGGACGGTACCGTGAAGAAGGTTCACACCAGCGCCGGCGCGACGCTGGCGGTTGACGCGCTGATTTTGGAGTTTTCCTGAGTACCGCAAAGATCGCGACCTGAGATGGGCAGCCGCCTGCAGGACTTCCGGTTAGCTCTAGACAGAAGTGACGTTGGGCGGCTCGGCTCCACTTGGGACGGGGTGGAGTTGATGAATACCGAACTATTTGCATTGGCATCGGGCTTTGCGCCTGCTTCACACGAGGACTGGCGCAAGCTGGTCGATGGCGTGCTAAAGGGAGCACCGTTCGAAAAGCTGATTGGCAAGACGTACGACGACTTGAGAATCGAGCCGATTTACCGCCGCGCGAAAGACGTCACGCCGATCGTGGGGCGGGCACCCGCGGCCCCTTGGCAGATCATGCAGCGCATCGATCATCCAGACGCGGCAACGGCAAACAGGCAAGCCCTTCAGGATCTGGAGAATGGAGCGACGGGCCTGGCGCTCGTCTTTGCCGGGGCTAACTGCAGCCGCGGATTCGGTCTAGATCAAACGGCGGGTGCCGTCGCCAAGGCTTTAGAGGACGTCCACCTTGATGCCGGCATTGGGATTGAACTTCAGATTGGTACACAAGGGCGTAAGACCGCGATCCATGTCGCGGAATATGTGAGGTCGGTCGGCCTCGATCCAGCCATCTGCGACATTCGATTCGGGCTCGATCCGCTGGGCGCGTGCGCCCTTCGCGGACGCAGTCCATACACTTGGGACGAAATCGCGCGGACCGTTGCCAGCACGATAAAAGGGTTTGTAGCGCTGGGGTTCAAGGGGCCGTTCGCCGTGAGCGATGGCAGTATCGTTCACGATGCCGGCGGCTCGGAAGTGCAGGAGCTTGCCTTCGTGCTTGCCTGCGGGGTGGCATATCTGCACGCTATGGAAGCGGGGCGCATTCCGCTGGATCAAGCACGAAGTATGATTTATGCGCGGCTCGCTGCTGACGCAGACGAGTTTTTGACTATAGCCAAATTCCGCGCCTTACGACTACTCTGGGCGCGCATCGAATCGGCGTGTGGTCTTGAGCCAAAGCCGCTGTTCATTGCGGCCGACAGCTCCTGGCGCATGTTGACCAGGCGCGATCCCTACGTAAACATGTTGCGCGCTACCTTGGCGACATTCTCTGCGGGAATCGCCGGTGCCAATGCGATCACGGTTCTCCCGCACACGTTGGCGCTAGGCCTTCCGGACGCGTTTGCGCGGCGCGTGGCGCGTAACACGCAGCTTCTGCTGCTGGAGGAAAGCAATCTGGCCAAGGTTAGCGATCCTGCCGCAGGTGCTGGCGGCATTGAGGCGCTAACAATAGAGCTTTGCGAGGCGGCCTGGAGGAGCTTTCAGGAGACTGAAGATGCCGGAGGCCTCTTTGCCACTCTCCAACAGGGAACGCTTCAGGCGAAGATCATAGCTACGCGCAGAGCGCGCGATACCAATCTCGCGAAGCGCCGCGAGCCGCTGACTGGAGTAAGCGAGTTCGCAACCCTTGGCGAAGGCGCAGCGTCGGTACTGAACGTAACACCGGTGGCTCTTCCGCCTGAGGTTGGCCAGAGATTCGTATTCGATGCACTACCGCCGATCCGGCTTTCGGAACCATTTGAAGCGCTCCGCGACAAGTCCGATGCCATACTGAAGCTATGCGGCGTGCGGCCGCGAGTTTTTCTTGCTAGTCTTGGCACACCGACCGACTTTACGGCCCGCGCGAGCTTTGCGAGGAGCTTCTTCGAAGCCGGAGGAATTGAGGCTATCGACGGCGCAGGCGTCGCCGACCCAGCCGAGCTTGCCCTCGCATTCATGGGCTCTGGTGCCGCACTCGCCTGCCTTTGCTCCAGCGATAAGATCTATGCGGAACGCGCCGAGATCTCCGCCCAAGCGCTTCAGCAAGTCGGCGCTAGGCACATCTATTTGGCGGGACCTCCCTCTCAATTCGAGGCCGCGTTTCGGCGGGCTGGCATCGGCAGCTTCATTCACGTCGGTTGCGACGCCTTGGCGACGCTAAATGCCGCTTACGACTGGATCCAAAACCCGAAGATTCCTTCGGATAGTCGCTAATCGAAACGCGAGCACTCAAATGTCATCCATCGGCGGTATCCCGCATTTTGCAGATGTTGCTTTCGAAAGGTGCTCGGTCGTCGCCTCTTCTGTTCCCGTCGATCCGTGGGTCACTCCGGAGGGCATTCCGGTCAAGTCAGCATACGGAGAAGCAGATATCGCCGGGCTCGATTTCCTCGAGACCTATCCGGGCATCGCGCCGTACCTGCGCGGCCCCTACCCGACCATGTACGTCAACCAGCCCTGGACGGTCAGGCAATATGCCGGCTTCTCCACGGCCGAGGATTCCAACGCGTTCTATCGCCGCAACCTCGCGGCGGGCCAGAAGGGCCTCTCGGTCGCGTTCGATCTCGCTACCCATCGCGGCTACGACTCGGATCATCCGCGCGTCGGCGGCGACGTCGGCATGGCGGGCGTTGCCATCGATTCCATCTACGACATGCGCACGCTGTTTGCGGGGATTCCGCTCGACCAGATGAGCGTGTCCATGACCATGAACGGCGCGGTGCTGCCGATCCTCGCGCTCTACGTCGCCGCGGCCGAGGAACAGGGCGTGCCGCCGGAGAAGCTGTCGGGCACCATTCAGAACGACATTCTGAAAGAGTTCATGGTGCGTAACACCTATATCTATCCGCCCGCGCCCTCGATGCGGATCATCTCGGACATCTTTGCTTACACCTCGCAAAAGATGCCGAAATACAATTCGATCTCGATCTCCGGCTATCACATGCAGGAGGCCGGCGCGACGCAGGATCTCGAGCTCGCCTATACGCTCGCCGACGGCGTCGAATATCTGCGTGCCGGCCTTGCCGCCGGCCTCGACGTCGACCGCTTCGCGCCGCGCCTGTCGTTCTTCTGGGCGATCGGCATGAACTTCTTCATGGAGGTCGCCAAGCTGCGCGCGGCGCGCCTGCTCTGGGCCAAGCTGCTCAAGCCGTTCAACCCCAGGGATCCGCGTTCGCTGTCGCTGCGCACGCATAGCCAGACCTCGGGATGGTCGCTGACCGCGCAGGACGTCTTCAACAATGTGATGCGTACGACGGTGGAGGCGATGGCGGCGACGCAAGGCCACACCCAGTCGCTGCACACCAACGCGCTCGACGAAGCGCTGGCGCTGCCGACCGATTTCTCGGCGCGCATCGCCCGCAACACCCAGCTGTTCCTGCAGCAGGAGAGCGGCACCACCCGCATCATCGATCCCTGGGGCGGCTCCTACTACGTCGAGCGGCTCACGCGCGACCTCGCCGCAAAGGCCTGGAGCCATATCCAGGAAGTCGAGGAGCTCGGCGGCATGGCGAAGGCGATCGAAGCCGGCGTGCCGAAGCTGCGCATCGAGGAGGCCTCGGCCAAGACCCAGGCCCGGATCGATGCCGGCAAGCAGGCGGTGATCGGCGTCAACAAGTACAAGCCGACCGACGAGGCGCCGATCGATATCCTGAAGGTCGACAACACCAATGTCCGGCGCCTCCAGATCGACAAGCTGACGCGGCTGAAGTCCGAGCGCAACCAGAGGGACGTCGATGCCGCACTCGCAGCGATCACTCGCTCCGCCGGCGACGGCAACGGCAATCTCTTGGCGCTCGCCATTGTTGCTGCGCGCGCCAAGGCGACTGTCGGCGAAATTTCGGACGCGATGGAGAAGGTGTTCGGCCGGCACCGCGCCGAGATCAACTCCATCAGCGGCGTCTACAAGCGGGAGGCGTCCAGCATGGGCAGCCAAATCGAGAAGGTTCAGGCGCTGATCGACGCCTTCGAGGAGGCGGAAGGCCGCCGCCCGCGCATCCTGGTCGCCAAGATCGGCCAGGACGGCCACGACCGCGGCCAGAAAGTGATCGCCTCGGCGTTTGCCGATATCGGCTTCGACGTCGACATCGGGCCGCTGTTTGCTACCGCCGACGAGGCCGCGCGGCAGGCCGTCGAGAACGACGTCCACATCCTCGGCGTCTCTTCCCTGGCGGCCGCTCACCTCACCGCCGTGCCGGAGCTGAAGGCCGCGCTCAAGAAGCAGGGCCGCGACGACATCATGATCATCGTCGGCGGGGTGGTACCGCCGCAGGATTACGATGCGCTCTATGCCGCCGGTGCCGAAGCGATCTTCCCGCCTGGCACCGTGATCGCGGACGCCGCCGAGGAGCTGATCCGCAAGCTGAATGCCCGGCTCGGGCACAACGAGGCGGCATCGCTGAATACAGGCTCACCCGAGCGCTCGTCCGAATATGACTAGCAGGCAGCAATCATGTCGACTCTAGATCGAATTCGTCACGAGATAGATCACATGCGCGTTCAGATCGGACGTCACCGTAGGGACGCATCTCGACTGCGACATGCAGGAATAGACGTGGGCGCAACGGAAGTGCTCATCGGCAAGATACAGGCGAGACTTCAAGAATTATGCTCTGAAAGAGATGAGCTGAGAAAGATGCAGCCGAGTCCGACAAAGGGTCGGGTCGGTCATCGGAAATGGTGACTCCGAGAGCTGGCGCAGTCGAGATTGCAGTGCCAGCCCTTCGTCCATAGCTCTGCCGGAATACGTGGCAGAGTTGCCTCAGGTCTGCGCACTTCGATCAGAGCAATTCGACGCCGGCCCCAACAACTTCACCTCCTCTCGCCGCACCGGTTAGCGAAGAGGACGTCTTGCGTCCGTAGGCAACAGCATAGAATGCTGATTTGTCAGGCGGGGCGTGACCACATTGAACATTAATGCCGAAAGGACAGCGCGACATGATCATCAAACTCTAGTCCGGGGTGGGGCATGGATTAACGGTCCACGCCAATAAGGAGAGATAATGTGACGCTTAAGCACGTCTATCTTAGTGCTCCGGAAGATGAAAGGTTCGCATTGCTTCTACGAAGAACTTGGATTGACCGCTTTGCCGACCGCGGCAAATGGATTCAGTTCGTAGGAGATAAGGCCGCCTTTTGCTTGGCAAGCCCGGCGGAATCCGCGTCAAGCAGTCTCGGAATGCTGTCGTTGTATACGAGTGGAGGATATGGACACAGCGCTTGAGCGAGCGCGGGTGAAGGGCGCTGGACTCGTCGGCGATAGTCTCAATCGCTGCGTCCGCTTCGGTCTTCCCTTCTCGGTCAAAGCGACCTCGCGTCGCCGCGGGTTCAGAGGATCTTTGGAGCTCTTGATGAGGCCCCGTGATTTGCGACGATTGATAACGCCGGTGATGGTGGCTGAGGTTTTGTGAGCAAGGACCCACCTCTTTCAATTTCGCCAGCGTCGAGAATTGGGGCCCTGCGCTTAGCGCATCAAATCGGTGCCCGGAGCCGCTTTGCGACTCCCAGTGACGCGGAACGCGTTTCGGTAACGACTATCACCTTTCCAGCTCTTTCAACGGGAAGCGCACCACATATCTATAAACTTCGTGACTTCGGAAGATTACACGACGAGGCGACGGTATTCGATTATGATCTCAGCAATGCTGGGCTACATTCTCGACTTCTACGACGTTCTGATCTTTCGTTCCTTTTGCCCGCGACTCCAACGATCGATGTCGCTATCATTGGCTGAGATCGGTTCACTGCAGGCTTTGACATTGTTCGGATCGGCCATTGGCGGCGCGCTGTTTGGCGTCATCGGTGATCGACTTGGTCGAAAGACCTCGCTTCAACTCACAATCGCTGCGCAGCGTGTAAGCCGGCCCAAACCCCTGAAACGTAGGGAAAAAGACCGATGATATCGCCGGTAGGGGCAGCGCCGTTTGCCGCGCTATCCAAAAACCCAGGGTATGGTCGACCCGCGAGACATTGCCTCGCCGCGGTCGGCTCCATCAGGGCAGCTCTGTGACCTGCATCGGACTTACGGGGGGACATCAGCCAAACTATAGTCGATCGAAACCCAGTTCTCTCAGTGGTCGCAGCCGCCTGATCGAGCCTTTGTAAGTTGCGAGCTCAGCTTCATTGTCGAATTGACCACAAACTACGATGTCGATGTCGTTCCCGAGTTCGTCAGTCTTGGGGTTGCGGGCGACCTCGAGCCGGCGCGCATGCGGGATTGTGGTGCCATTATCCGATCGATATAGGCATTGCTGTTTGCAGTGAGGAAAACGATGTGACGACTCATGGCGGCCCTGGCTGTGCGCGATGAGTGTTGCCAGGCGACCTATCGGGGTTTCGAAATGGCTGTCCACTTCAAAAAACGAGTTGTCTGACGGTCCGTGTGGTCCAACAAGATCCAACTTCCTCGATTGAACAAGTGGAGCGCCTGAATGTGTTCGAAATATCGGCGCCTGGCGTGTGGCAACGCAGCCTTTCGTATGACTAATAGTTGGGAAGTTCTTGCGCGATGATCGCGCGACCATTGGTCGTTCCTTCGCGTCTAGCCGCTGGTTTTGAGAGAGATTTTTCTTTTTGTATCTCTGAGTTGACAGTTTCATCTCGTGCTCCATAGGAGAGGTCGGCTTTAGGGACGCGAGGCAGGCTCAAAGGAACTTTCAGATGAGAAAAGTGCTGGCTGCAAAGCTGCATGGCATCCACGTTACGGAAGCCAATCTTCACTATCACGGCTCGATCACGCTCGATCCGGATCAGTGCCATGAGGCCGGGATCCTGCCGATGGAATTCGTGGATATCTGGAACAAGAACTCCGGGGCGCGAATTTCGACCTACGTCATTTTCGGCGCGGGCGGCTCGCGTTGCTGTGTCCTCAACGGCGCCGCCGCGCGCACCTGCCAGGCAGGTGATCAAATCATCGTCTGCAGTTCGACCTACGTAGATGAGAGGGAACTCGCTCGGCTCAGGCCACGAATCCTTACGTTCGATCGCCACAATCACATTTCCGATCGCATGACCTACTCAGTCACTCGCGATGCAACTGGGCGTTATGGCTTCGAGATATTAGGTAAGGCAGGGGACGTGAAAACTGTACCACTTCGATCCGCGGAATCGAACTGGGTCGGCTGACGAGACAGGGGGCGGGAATGAGCCACACCTCAAAAGCCGCAGGCGAGCGGGTCACGCTTCCCAGGGTGCAACGGTGGAAGGAGGAGGGGCGGCGTCTCGTAATGACGACCGCCTATGATGCGGTTACTGCCCGCATTGCGGATCCGATGGTGGATATGATCCTTGTCGGAGACAGCGTCGGCAACGTGTGCCTCGGATTCGACAATACGCTGCCGGTCAGCATCGCGATGATGAATCACCATCTTGAGGCGGTTGCGCGTGTGAAACCTCGCGCCCTGCTCGTGGCCGATATGCCATTTCTGAGCTTTCACCTCAGCCCGGAGGACACGATCCGCAACGCCGGAGGCTTTTTGCAGCGTGGCGCCGACGCCGTAAAGCTCGAGGGCGGATTCAAGCGCGTCGAAATGATACGTGCCCTGGTCCAGTGCGAGATCCCGGTGATGGGTCATCTCGGCCTGACCCCGCAGAGCGTCAATGCGATGGGTGGATTCAAGGTGCAGGGCCGCAAGGCCGATGACGCCGTGCGTCTGCTCGACGACGCCCATCGTTTGCAGGAGGCCGGCTGTTTCGCTCTGGTCCTGGAAGGCATTCCGGCCGAGCTCGCTGCGCGAGCGACAGAAACGCTGACCATACCTACCATCGGGATTGGCGCAGGTCCTGGCTGTTCGGGGCAAGTGTTGGTGTTCCACGACGTGCTTGGCTTGATCGAAGGCCATGTCCCAAAATTCGTTCGTACCTACGCCGACGGCTTTCGCGTGTTGCAGGAGGCGCTGTCGCGTTGGGTTGCCGATGTCCGTGACGGTGCCTTTCCGGCACCGCAAGAGTCTTATCGGCTTCCCGAAGGCATCGGTGAGACGATCGCAAACTGGACGCCTTCAAACCCAACCCGATGTGAAGCGCAACAATGAAGACAATCACGACTGTCGCCGAGCTTCGCGGCGTTCTCGCGGCGGCTCGCAGAGCAGATAAGCGTGTCGGATTTGTACCGACAATGGGCTATTTGCACGACGGCCACCTGGCGCTGATCGAGGCCAGCCGGGCGCAATGCGACTTCACCGTGGTTAGCATCTTCGTCAACCCCACTCAGTTCGGGCCAAACGAGGATCTCAGCACCTATCCACGCGACTTCGCGCGCGATGAAAAACTTTGCCGCGATGCGGGCGTTGCGATCATCTTCGCTCCGGGCGCAGAGGAAATTTATCCTGCTCAATTCGAGACCTTCGTCGAACCGGGCGAACTCGCGAAACCGCTTTGCGGCGCGTTCAGGCCGGGACATTTTCGCGGGGTCGCGACGGTCGTAAGCAAGCTGTTCAACATGGTGCAGCCGGACGTAGCGTTCTTCGGGCAAAAGGATTTTCAGCAGTGTGCGGTCGTGCGTCGCATGACCATTGATCTGAATCTGCCGATCGAGATCGTTGTCGTGCCGACCGTTCGGGAATGGGACCGTCTCGCAATGAGCAGCCGCAACCGGTATCTCAGCGAGGAAGACCGGAGGCAAGCCCTCGCCATCAGTCGTGGACTCTTCGCCGCAGCAGAGGAGTTCGGCTTGGGAGAGCGGAACGTGGACCTGCTGATTGCAATCGCCCGGAGGCATTTGGAAACGGTCGATAGTGTGCAGTACCTTGAGCTTGTTGACGGCGACACGCTCAAGCCCGCCGCAAGTCCGCTGCATCGCCCCGCGGCACTGTGCGTGGCGGCCTATGTCGGGTCGACGCGGCTAATCGACAACGTCGTACTTCAGCCAACTCCGTAGCGCGACTGGGCCGAAAGAATCGTCTTGATTGATGCTGCTCCGACGCGAAGCGCTTCCGGCAAGCTCCTCACCTCCGTGGGGCGGCTGAAGGGTCATCTTCGAACAGTTTCGGGCTGCGGACCTCAGGTTCTTGCCATTCCCGAGCTGAGTGCCAGATCGGCCTGATTGGGACAATGGTTCAGGCAAGGGCACGATGTTGCGGTTCGTGAACGGGTTGCTCCTGCCAGCACGCGGTCGCGTCGAGGTGGTGGGCCTCGAAACGGTGCGGGATCGCAAGGACCTTCCAGCCAGGGTCGGCTTTCTGTTTCAGAATCCCGACCACCACCAGCTCATCTTCCCCACGGTTGTCGAGGAGGTCGCTTTTGGACCTGCGGAGCGGGGACTACGGCGCTGCAGGCACGCCAACGGGCGCGGCACTGCTGGAGCGGCACGGCTGCACTCAATGTGCGGAACGCAACGTCAACGAGCAGTCCGGCGGCCAGAAGCAGCTGGTCTGCGTTCTGGCACTGCTCGCAACGGAGCCGTCATTTCTGCTGATGGACGAGCCGTTCTCCTGTCTGGACTTGCCGACACGATTGTTGCTGTACCGCAGGATCATGGCGCTTCCGGAGCGGGCGGTGATGGCTAGTCATGATTTCGAGCTGCTCGCGGAATTCGATCGCATCATGCTGGATCAGGGCTACATCCGCCTCGATGGCCGGCCCGCCGAAGTGCTGCCTGCCTACCGGGCCCATGCAACGATCGTTGGGGCAGGGGACTCCCTGACGTCAGGATGACCGCGCCACCGACCTGGTTGCACCGTGTGCCGGTCGGCGACTGGCGACTTCTGGCGGGCGTGTTGGCGGTGATTGCCATGCTCGACGAGCGTGGCTTCCTGCAGGCCGCCGGCCGTGCCAGCCGCATGATCATCACGGCCGGCAGGAACGCCCATCGGGAGGAGATCGAGCGTGTACTCGAGGGAATATCGCCTAGCCGAGGCGGGGTTCTTGGCGCCGTCGACGAACGTTGGGGCGAGCGGCTGGTGGCTTTGCTGAGGCCGGGTCCGGGTGGGTGCATAGCGTCTTCCGATCTGATTAGGCATGCCCGCCTGAGCCCGCCGCTCTACAAGATCCCGCGCCGGTCTGCCGTGCCACCGCACTGGCCGATGACCTCCTCCGGCAAGACCGATTTCCATGCACTGCGCCGGCTCTGGGAATCCGACGCCTGCGAAGTGCTGCGATGAGCGCCGCCTAGCTCGTCGCCGCACGCCGGACGGCGGTCGCGCCTCGGGGCGGCGCGTTCAAGACGGTAGAGGTCGACGAACTTGGCGCGGCGCCAATTCGGGCCGTGCTGGCCGACACCGGCATCGCGCCGGAGGCGATCGACGCCGTCATCTTCGGCAACGCATTGTACGGGGCGGAATCCCGCCGCGGTTCAACGAACGTTAGGGCATGTATTCATAGTCGGGACGCTGCGGATAAGCGCACGCTTGATGTCCGCTTTGTGGAGGGTCGCTCAGGCCACGTCGGAGATATCAGCTCAAGGATCAACGGCGTCATCCGCTCTGGGGAACCGTTTCATGGACGCTCGAAGTCGAACGACGATTTCGCCCACTCGCATACCGTCGTCGGCAATGCCATTGAGAACTCGCCGGACTTGTTCCAGATCTGGCGGTTGAACTCTTAGCCAGTTTATCCCGGCCTCTGCATTAAGGATTGTCGCTGTGAGCGCGTCCACGATGGCACCATAGGAGCGTACAAATTCCGCCGGGGTCTCCATAGACGCTTCACCCTCCACGGGGTAACAACTCGCCTTCGATTTCCAGGACATAGAGCGCTCCTCTACTGGGCGGTGAGTACGATTGGCGCTGTCGGCCGGAGGCGCCACTCCAAGATGATGCAGCGAGCCACTTTTTCCGGCCGGCTGAGTTTATGAGCGTTTGCCCAAAAAAGCGGGATACGCTCTGGCATCTCGGTCTTTAAGAGTACACGCCCTAGTCGGAGACCGAGCGCAAGGCCGTGCACTCAATAATTCCCGGGCGCGGTTCAGCCACAAGATCAGCGCCCGGAAAATTGCTAGATAGGCGGCCCTTACCCTCCGATCAGTAGTCATTAACACTGTGACCCCGATGGCAGGGACAAGGATCCAGATGGTCTCATTCCGATGGCGCTTCCTCGAGCCGATCTCGCACGGCCCTGATCAAACTCTGACGGGCCCATTGAGCGGCAGCTGCGAGGGACTTTAGGGACGGACCCACGAGTGGTAGACCCTCATATGCATCGCTCAGCCGTCTAGACGCCCGGAAACGCCCAGATGTTCATGGTGGCTATGCCTTGGCGCAGCTTCTTAATAGGAACATAGTCCGGCGAATTCCAGAACCCTTCGATGGCCTGTATGTCTGGAAACTCAAACATGACGACCGGGCGCTGGTCATGTTGGCCTTCCAACACTTCCACCTTCGCCCCTCTAGCTCCAAGTTTTCCGCCAAATTTGGTTATAAGCGGCACAACGGACTGCACATATTTCTGGTACTGCGCTTCGTCCGTGATTGTGCTTTGAACGATGAAGTAGGCCGGCATTGCAAACCTCTTTACGCTGACGAGCCGGGCACGAACGAACTGTACCCGAGCAAGAGTACGTGCAGGCTACCACTTGTTGGTCAATAAGCAAGCGCTAAATGATGGTGCATCGCGGCATCGTGAAGAAGGTCCACGCCAGCGCCGGCGCCACGCTGGCGGTGGACGCGCTGATTGTGGAGTTTAACTAGAGAGAAGCCGTCGGGTCGATCTGACAAGCTCGCCGAGGGGACGAAGTTCGCAGCTTTCGACGAAGAGTTTATAAAAGGCTGAGATGAACTCATCCGACGGGCCGCTGTTCGCCACCGCGGAGGAGGTGGCGCGCCGGGCGGTCAAGAACGACGTCCACATCCTCGGCGTCGCCTGGCGCCGCGCACCTCACCGCGGTGTCAGAATTGAAGGTTGCGCAAGAAGCGGGGCGCGAGCACATCATGAGCTCCTCGGAGGCGTCGTGCGCAGCCGGCTGACGACAAGCTGAATCGCTTCCTCGCAGGTCGGCAGCGAGGCATTTGTTCACCGTTCTGAAACCAGGACTCGGTTTTGTGGGATGCAAGCGATGGGACGCCGATCTGAGAAGTTGATGCCGCAAGAGGGGACTGCGGCCGCTATTGGAAGCGCGCAGGTGATCCAAGTCATATCGCGCGCTTTCGACATCCTGCGCTGCTTTGAGCGTCCAAGCATGCGCCTGGGCAATCGGGAAATCGCCGACCGCTGTGGCCTTCCTCGATCGACGGTCTCTCGCCTCACGTTCACCCTCACGCGGATCGGTCAATTGATCTACCTGCCGCAAGAGCAGAAATAAGCATTGGCTTCGCATCCGATCGTGACAAGCTGCGGCGCTTCCTGACCCAAGGGCGAGGTTATCAATCGACAACCGTGCGGATGTTCCACTGATGATGAACAAGTCTGAACGGCCCCCGACGCTCGTTATCGCCTTGATTGCTGTCCTGGCCGTCGCTGTAGCGCGGTTGGAGCGCGCGGGCGCTGCACGTCGCCCGCGACGAACAGGCCTAATATTCCGACCGGCACGTCCTGTGTGTCAGTCGTGCAATCTTGTCTGGTTGAAATAGTACTTGCTTTTCGCACAACAAGTGTTGTTAAAGGTACCTGCGGCATGTCAGCAAGCGCCTCACTTTAGCTGGAGGCGGGGACTGCCGGTTGTTGATCGCATCGGACGTCGGCGATAGCATCGCTTGCCGACCGAACTCACTCTTTATTCGCGTACAAGTTTGAGAGGCATCATCGCATGGCTACCTATATCCTTGGCGAAGTCAGATTCTCGGACCCTGAGCTCTATGAGAAGTACACGTCGGGCTTTCCCGCCGTGTTCGCCAAGTTTGGCGGCCGGGTTCTTGCAGTCGACGATGCCCCAGTAACTCTCGAAGGCAAAGCGAATGGCGAGCGTCTAGTCCTCCTCGAGTTTTCTGACCGGGAGGCCGCAGAGCGTTTCTGGAATAGCCCAGAGTATCGAGAGCTCGCCAAGTACCGCCACGCCGCGGCCGACTCACGAATATTGCGCTTCGAAGGTCTTTGACAGGACCCGGTGAGGAAACACATGGTTGCAGGCTGACAATGCAGATAGACCACTTAAAACTCCCAGCTTGGACATGGCAGCTTGTAATTGATGGAGTGGCCTTCGACGACGTAACGCAGGATCCTCGACGCCGTCCGAACCCAATGGGCAGGGGAAGGGAGGACGGATTTCTTTCGAACATTCACCCAGTTGATCTGTTCGCGACTGTTTTCAAAGGCGCTGATCAGTCGAAATGAGCTAGACCCCGTCACGGTCGGCGGCGTGGTCGTAGGCTGCGTCACCCAATCCGGCGAGCAGGCGAATGTCAGACGGTGGCAGTTTTCTCGCCCGGAGCGCCACTGCACGTCGAGGCCGCGGACCGTTGGTTGCGACGAAGGTGGAATGTGGCGTGGTTTTCGAGATCGCGAGAATCGACGAGCAAGCCGGGTCCCCATTCTGGGCGTTTTGCAGGACTCACCCGGGATTCCGCAGCGGCCCCCAATTTTCTAAAAAATCGAAACGGGGCGTCGATTTGTTGGTCATATAACAACTCGATCTTGAAGGCATACGATTTTCATGTGAATAAGGCCACTTCCCCTGCCACCCCCTTAGACGAGGTTTCGCATGACTTACCGCGCGCCGATTAGCGACATCCTGCTTGCGCTCAACCATGGTGCCGGGCTCCTGGCGGCGATAAAGGCCGGCAATTACGGCGATTTCGACGGCGCCGCCGTTGCGGACGTGCTGGAAGAAGCCGGAAAGTTCGCGGCGGGCGTGCTGGCGCCGCTGAACCGCGTCGGCGACAAGCACGGAATTAGGCTGGAGAACGGCAAGATCACGACCGCACCAGGTTGGCGGGATGCCTATAAGCGATGGAGTGAAGCGGGCTGGAGCGCAGTGTCCGGACCGGAAGCGTTCGGTGGCCAAGGCTTGCCGCTGGCGATCAACGCTGTTTGCACGGAGATCTGGAGCGCAGCCAACGTTTCCTTCGGCCTTTGCCCGCTGTTGACGCTCTCCGCGATCGACGCGCTCCATGCCCATGGCAGCGAGCAATTGAAGCGGATCTATCTCGGAAAACTGGTGTCGGGCGAATGGACTGGCGCCATGCAACTCACTGAATCGCAGGCTGGCTCGGACGTGGGCGCTTTGCGCACCCGCGCCGAACGCGCTGCCGATGGAAGCTATCGCATTACAGGCACTAAAATCTTCATCACCTACGGCGATCACGATATGACCGACAATATCGTGCACTTCGTGCTCGCCCGGCTGCCGGACGCCCCAGCCGGTAGCAAAGGCATTTCACTGTTTCTGGTTCCGAAATACCTGGTCAACCCGGATGGCACACTTGGGGCGCGCAATGACATCTATCCAACTGGCGTCGAGCACAAGCTCGGCCTCCACGCTTCTCCCACCTGCACCATGACCATGGGCGACCATGGTGGCGCCATCGGCTATCTCATCGGCGAAGAAAATCGCGGCATGTTCAGCATGTTTACGATGATGAATCAGGCCCGGCTCGGGGTTGGCCTCCAGGGCGTCGGCGTTGCAGACCGCGCCTATCAACTCGCTCTGGCGTTCGCGCAAGAGCGCCGTCAGGGCCGTGCCGTCGGCAACAATGGCAATTTTTCCAATCCGATCATCGTGCATCCCGACGTGAAGCGAATGCTGATGCAGATGCGAGCGCTGACGGCAGCCGCTCGAACCGTCTGCTACTCAACGGCGGTTGCACTTGATATCGCCACTCGTGCAAGAGAGCCAAAAGTACGGGCCGAGGCGGCTGCGCGCGGTGCACTATTGACGCCAATCGCAAAAGCCTTCTCCACCGATATCGCCAATGAAGTCGCTTATCTCGGCGTGCAGATCCATGGCGGTATGGGTTTCATCGAGGAAACCGGCGCCGCGCAGCATTATCGCGATGCTCGCATCACCTCGATCTATGAAGGCACCAACGGCATTCAGTCGATCGATCTTGTTATGCGCAAGCTCGGTGCAAACGGCGGCGCGTCGGTTTGGGACGCGATCAACGATCTCTCCGAGATCGTTGATCAGCTGGAGGCTTCCAACGACCCCGCCTTTGGCACCGCTGGCCGAAAACTGCGCGAGGCAATCGGCTCGCTCGACCGCTCAAGCAGGTGGCTGTTGGCGCGGATTTCGACTGCATCGGACGACGCACTGGCAGGGGCAACACCTTACCTGCGCTTGTTCGGTGTGACACTCGGCGGCTGCTTGCTGGCCGGCGAAGCGCTTGCCGTGAAAGGGCAGGGTGACGGTGAGTCTCGGCGTTACGTAGCCCTTGCGCGGTTCTTCGCGGAGAACATCGCGGTGCAGGCCGGCTCGCTGGAACTGACAGTGATGGAAGGTGCCGACGCGATAACCTGCGCGGATACGGTGCTGCTAGCTTAAGGCAGGTCACCGACCGTCACCCTGTCGTCCCAAACCACGGTGCGTCCCTTCCAGTTTGATGCAGCGTAATGCCGATGTGTCGGAGGTAACGTCGGCTCGGGCGCAGAATGGAGCTTTCTAAGCGAGTGGCAGCAAGCCGATCGGGTTCTCCCTAGACTTGGCCGGGATCCTTAGAAAGATTCCGGCCTTTTTTTGCTTCCTATCCTCTTCAACCGCATATTCCCACACACGCATCGGTCGCCCTACATTTCACATTTGTCATGGTGTTGGATATCCTCGAGCGTGGGCATGGCCCAACTCAATTCGATGCCCCGACGCATTGGCTTGCCGTGATTGCCGACTGACACACAGGCATTCCGTCGGACTACTTGGCCAGGTGCGTTTGCCGGGGTTACGAGGAAAGACCGCTGCTCTCCAACCGGCTACCGCTTGTTCGGCCAAGTCGCGGCGTTCGATGATCCTTTTGCGTGTTTGGTCCAGGTCGATCCCATCCGCGCTCTTCTTCCCACCATGTAGCGGGCGTAGACGCATGCAAGATCACCGCGCTCTTCCAAGGTTGAAGCCAATCGAATAAGCGATATGCGACAGGTCTCGGCCGGTTCGCACCGCATAGCTGTTGGCCAGCGTGGTGCGATCATAGCCCACAATCTGTTCGGGGTTCGTCATCCAGCCTTAGCCGGTTAGGCCAATAAATGCGACGGTTTGACCGCCGATAGAACCCAATAGGCGAATGATCCGGAAAGTGTCTTCTTCACTCACTCGACGCTTATGCCCGAGTCTTGAACCAAGCGACGCACCTTTTCACTTTCGCTACGATGAAAGGCTTCAACTCCTTCTTTCGCCTTTGGCGGTAACACTCGTGTACCCGTCGCCTCTAGGTGCGAGATCACTTCCGGAGCAGCCAATGCTTCAGCAAACGCCGTTGCCAGAAAATCCACAATCTGAGGCGGAGTGCCGGCCGGCGCGACGACCGTAGACCAGCCTGTCCATTCCACCGGATAGCCAAGTTCAGAGAGGGTGGGGACATCTTTCAACACCGGAAGGCGCCACGAAGCTGTCACTGATAGCGCCCGTAGCTTGCCGGACTCAAGCTGCGACTTTGCAGGGCTGTAGTAGTCAAACGTAGCGTCGATTACACCTGCGAGCAGATCGGTCATCGCCTGCGTAGAGGCACGATACGGGACATGGGTCGCCTCGAAGCCGCCAGCAAGCTTGAAGAGCTCCAATGCAATGTGTTGGCCGGTGCCGTTCCCCGCTGATCCGAAATTGAGCTTGCTTGGATTCTCCTTTGCATACTTCACAAGATCCGCTGTACTCTTGAAGGGGCTCGATGCCGAAACCAGGAGAATTGGAGAAGCCTCCTGTAGCGTATGGATGGGTGTAAACGACTTGAAGGGATCGTAGGCGAGTTTTTTCTTGTAGATCCACGGACTGGTGGCAATCGCTCCTGACGATGCCCACAATAATGTGTATCCATCGGGTTTCGCGTTCGCGACGAATTCCGTCGCAATCATGCCTCCCGCCCCAGGCCGGGGTTCAACAATGACCGGGCGCCCTATTTTAACGGATAGCACCTTCGCAATTATGCGCGCGTCAATATCCGTGACGCCACCGGGCGGGGATGGGACGACGAAAGTAACAAAATGGGCTGGATACGATTGGGCTCGAGCGGGCTCGGAAATGAGAAGCCCCACCAACGCAGTGAACAGAGCTGCGTATTCTGAGATCCTTTGGTTCATACATCCTCGATCATTGCTGTCAGGCAGTCCAGTACCCGGGAAAGCCGAACCCAACCGATAGTAGTGTTTGCCTTGGATTGCGTGCGTCCGACCCAGCTCCGACAACTCCGATCAACAGAGCATTGCAGCCCTAGGCTGCGGACTTCGCCAAACTGGCCACGGTCGCGGCCGACTATCATGCTCTCTCCAATGTCGTCGCTCACAGCTCCCTCATGACGGCCGGTGACGCGCGCGGCGATGCGTCACGACGAAGGCGAGGGTCACCATGCCATTTCCAATATCTCCATGACCTGCGCCGTGGACGTAACCGGTTTCGGGTTGGTTTTCATGGGCCCATCATGCAGAGACTTAAGCGCGATATCATCGAGCTGGTCGCGCTTGATACCGGCATCGCGCAGCCGCGTAGGCACACCGAGCTTCGTCGCGAACGCGCGCACCGCGTCCGCGAGCTTGTCACCGGTCACACCGATGACCCGGCCCGTATGTGCCTGCCGGGCGGCATTTGCATCATAGTTCCATCGCAGTACGGAGGGCAGGCAGATTCCTGTCGTATGTCCGTGTGGCACGCCATAGCCACCGATCACGTGTCCGATGGCATGGCTCGCTCCCGCTGGAGAGCCACTGCCAGCGCCAAAAATCGATAGCCACATGCCGAACTGGCAATCCATCCGCATCTTCAGATTGTCATTTGGACCACCGAGCTGCGGCAACGACGTGTACAGGAGTTTCAGAGCGGATGATGCAGCGGCGTCCGCGAGCGGCGGCGGATCAAGCCCGCAAAGCCGCTCGACGGCGTGGTCGACGGCCTTCATGCCGGTCGCAAGCAGGAGCGGTATTGGCGTCGCCAGGGTGGCAACTGGGTCGAGCACCACCACTTGCGGCACCAGCAGCGGATGGGCGAAGGGTTCCTTCACATGGTGCGCCGGCTCGCTAACCCCAGCAAACCAGGTGAACTCGGCAGCCGAAAACATCGTCGGCACTGCAAGCATGCGGATGCGGCTCGCCGCGTTTGCGGGCCAAACGCTGGGATCCTGGCTCATTTCGCCGCGATGGGCGTCCATCTCCTTCGGATCTTTCAGATCGTGCCACAGGCATAGCAGCATCGCCTTGGTCCCGTCGATAACCGAGCCGCCGCCGACTGCAACCAGAAGATCAGCCTGCGCAGCACGTGCAGCGGCAGCGCCTTCGATCACACATTGGCGTGGCGTATGGGCCGTGATTCCGGAATACAGGCCAACGAATTTTTCGCCCAAAGCGCGGCCGATCTCTCGCGGCAACGCATCGTCAGCGCTAAGCGAGCCGCTGGTGGTAATAAAAATGCGGGATTTGTCGAGCTTCTCGGCCTCCTGGACGATGACCTCTGCCGCCGGCCGTCCATGCACGACCCGCTCCAGCAAGAAATTGCGGTGGGTACCGGTCTGCAATGTATCAGAGAGTTTCTCGAGCATGGAAGACTCCATTTTTTGCCGCACGCCTCACTTGCTGCCTTAGACTGCCTTGTGTGAACTGGAGGACTCGCATCGCACGGGCGCCAGGATCACCTCCGTTTTCGCGCTTGAGCAAGCGTCAACTGATCGTGGCGCCACCGTCGATGACCACGGTCTGGCCGGTCACGAAATTGCCCGCCGGCGATCCTAAAAACACCGCCGCTCCAGCGATTTCGTCCGGAGTTCCAATGCGTAACAGGGGTGAACGCGACGTTGACGCCTTCAGATTGTCCGCATCGCTCCAGAGCGCCTTAGCAAAATCGGTCTTGATCAGACCCGGTGCGATGCAGTTCACCCGAACATTGTGCTCGCCATATTCGCAGGCGAGATTACGCGCGAGCTGCATGTCGGCCGCCTTCGAAATTGAATAGGCGCCAAGGATCGTGGAGCCCTTCAGGCCGCCAATCGACGACACGATAACGATCGAACCATCCTTCCGCTCGATCATCCCCGGCACGACCATACTTATCAACCAGTTGTTGGCGACGATGTTGTTGTCGAGAATCTTGCGAAACTGTTCGTCCGAAATGCCGGCGAGGGGACCGTAATAGGGATTAGAGGCCGCGTTGCAGACCAGCACGTCGATCTTGCCGAAGGCACGGATGGATTCGCTGACCAGGTTTTGCAGGTTTTCCTTGCGAGAGATGTTTGCCGCAATCGCGGCCGCCACCCCGTTCCCGAACTTGTCGTTGATCTCCTTGGTCACTTGATCGCAGACGTCTTGCTTGCGGGAGGAGATCACGACCTTAGCACCGTGCTCGGCCATCCGTTCGGCAATAGCCCGGCCGATGCCGCGCGTGGAGCCGGTGATGACGGCAACTTTTCCCGACATATCAAACAGGGTCACGTTTCACTCCCAGGATACGCTCTTATTTCGATGGTGCGCCAAGCAGCGCTATCGCGATGCTCAGAATGAAGCTGGCGGCGCCCCGGGCGGTCGAGATGTGACCGAACGCAATCGCGCCGCAGCATGAATTACGAACATCCATGGCGCCGCGGGCTTAACATACTTGTTATCTGAAAAGCAAATACCATTGGTGTGATATCGTTTCGAACCTCTTGGCTTGACAAAAAAGGAGGGGTCTTTGAAGCGAAGCGCCTTACCGGGCGGCTTGGGAAATCAATCCGGACGAAAGAGGATTTGCGGCATGGAAGCACTGGGCTTGAACACCGCTCGGTCGATGAAACGCCCCGCTCACGAGCGCAACGTCAGACGGCGACGCGTCCCGAACAATGCACGGGCATCTTATGTAAAGACATGACTAACGCTCAGTTTCAAGCTCGAAAGCAGATGTTCGAAGCAGGGCGCAATATGCCGTCAGCATGGGAAAGGACATCGTGGCCTCCAGCAGCTCACCCGATGGACCAGCAGGTGCCGGCCGTCTTCAGTGTCGCCGTTGTAGGATTCTCTCGCAGGCAGATGATTTCTTCGCCAAGGACTCGCCTCTCGGGAGGTGCGCCCGCCTCGTATAACGAGGGTGGCGGAGGGTCACTCGCAACCACCTCGCGACCGGATGCTGTCTTCCGAAGGCCCATCCTGGCATTCAAGCAGGATGCTTGAAGATTCGGGTAAGATGACCATATTCTTAAGATCGTCCGCACGGCCGCCCGGAATTCATCTGGCGTCACGCTTTCAGCTTCCTTGCGCGCGTACGAAATGCGGACTGTTCTGCAGGCAACCATGAATGCCGCTGGTCAAATAGAACTCACCGCCGGTTCCAAGAGCCCACGACCGCTGCGAGGGGCATTTCCTCGGGCTCCCTAACTCTTGAGGGTGTCCTCGAGAACCGCGGCGCCGGGGCAGGCTGTAAGACTCCCTGGCGCGCAAGGAACACCTCCCGAGAAACCATGTGTTCGTGTCGTGATGCCTCTGTCATCGTTAAGACCGGGGCGAAGCAAACGTCGGTGCCTTCCATGATCTCGCACCACTCCTGGCGAGTCTTGGTTTTCAAGACTGCTGCAAGCTTTTGCTTCAACGTGGGCCAAGCTGTGCGATTCATTTGATCATCGAAATCAGGATCAAGCAGGCCGGCATGTTGCCGCAAGAGCGCGTAGAATTGCGGCTCTATGGACCCGATCGAGACAAAGTTGCCGCATGCGCATTCGAAGACGCCGTAGAAGTGCGCGCCTCCATCCAGCATGTTTTGCTCGCGGCCTTCCACCCAATCGCCAGCAGCGCTCATATCGAAGAACATGGTCATCAACGAGGCTGCCCCGTCGCACATTGCCGCGTCTACGACTTGCCCCTTGCCCGACTTCCTTGCTTCTATCAGTGCTGCAAGGACTCCGACGAGGAGATAGAGCGCGCCTCCACCGAAATCACCGACCAGATTGAGCGGCGGGATCGGGCTTTTTCGCGTGCCGATCGCGGCGAGCGCACCTGTGATCGAGATGTAGTTGATATCGTGACCAGCGGCGTTGGCAAGGGGACCATGTTGGCCCCAACCGGTCATCCGACCGTATACAAGTCGAGGATTGCGAGTGAGAACTACATCGGGACCGAGGCCGAGGCGCTCCATCACACCCGGACGAAAACCCTCGATGAGAGCATCGGCACCGCAGAGAAGCTCGATCAACTCGCCTTTACTTTGGTCATCCTTCAAATCGACATGGACCCATTTGCGACCGCGTGCCGCAATTGCCTTCAAGTTCCTCTTTGCGCCGATCCGGTCAAGGGTCACCACTTCGGCGCCCATGTCCGCTAGCATCATGCACGCGAAGGGACCGGGGCCGATGCCGGCAAATTCCACAACACGAACTCCCGCAAGGGGGCCAGTACTCATCTGCGAGGCTCGATCTGCTACCACTTGGCATCCCCCATTGGCTTGACCGTCGCTATTTGCGCACGGCGGTTCATCCCGCGAACTCCAGAATCAACGCATCTACTGCCAACGTCGTCCGCGCTGGCGTGGATCTTCTTCACCGTGCGGTCCCTGGACGCGCAGCACATTCTGCATCTTCATGGCCTCGACCACCCCACGCAAGCGTCTCGCCGGTCCCGGACCTCTTGGCCACCGGTGACGGCAATAGAGGGTTTGCCGCCGTGAAGGCAGGCAAGACGCTCCGCAGCGTGATCATATTTGATAACTGAAGGTTGTCGTCCAAGTCGGAGCGAGCGACAGAGCCATGCATCAGTGGATGGTCGACCGGAACAACAATGTGTAGGTCCCGTGGCTCAGAACCTCGGGATGCGGTTGGTCCAGCCTCGCGGCCTGTTTGATTTTCGCCCTCAATGCCCTGGGGAAGACGCGTCGATGATGTCGCCAAATAGAACCCAGCTCTTTCCGTCGAACTTCATCATTTGCAATTGCTCAAGCGGATAGAAATCCGAATCAGAGGTGTTGGCGACGATGCCAGGCAGCATCATCTCAGATCTGAAGTCCTTCAGACGTGCCGCCTGTCGCATGACGTTTGCTCGCGTTAGATCGTCACCACATTGTTTGAGCACGTGGACCAGGGTTTGCGCGGACGCATAGGCTAGAACGTTCACTGAGTTGGTCTTGTCGCCATCCGGGAAGTACTTGTCCATGAAGGCGAACCACTCCTTCGTCGCAGGATCCTCCTTCCAGGTCGGATCACTGGGGTCCTTGAGAAAGGCAGTTGAAATAATGTCCTTTGAGTTCTCCAGCCCTGCCGGCTGCAGCACAGACGACACCGAAGTCGACACGTTCGATTGAAGATAAACCGGCTTCCAGCCGATTTCTGCAGATTTTCTGATCGCCTGAGCGGCAGCCTTTGGCGCGGTGAGAGATACGAAGATGTTCGCCCCGGAGTCCTTCAGGCCCGCGACCTGGGAGTCAACCGTCGGGTCGGTCGCTTCGTAAGAACGCTCAGCGATGATCTGATTCGCTTTGCTTCCAAGTCCTTCCCTTAGGCCAGTCAGGATGTCCCTACCGGAGTCGTCATTCTGCCATAGCACCGCGATCTTGCCGCCTGGATGATTGGCAACGATATATTTTCCGAGGATGCGCCCTTCGCTCTTATATGTAGGCTGCCATCCCATCGTCCAAGGGAAGTTGGCTGGGTCTCCCCATCGCGATGCCCCCGTAGAGACGAATACCTGGGGCACCTTTTTCGAGTTAAGGTATTTTTGCGTCGCCAGGTTCGTCGGGGTTCCAACTGAACTGAAGACGGCCAGCACTTCATCGCT
Organism: Bradyrhizobium sp. 23AC; assembly: GCF_054863025.1. Taxonomy (NCBI): domain Bacteria; kingdom Pseudomonadati; phylum Pseudomonadota; class Alphaproteobacteria; order Hyphomicrobiales; family Nitrobacteraceae; genus Bradyrhizobium; species Bradyrhizobium sp. 23AC. The sequence goes on along the minus strand of NZ_JAVAYN010000031.1, from coordinate 41,343 downwards.
CTCGACCAGCTTTCGCGTCTGCTCCATCGACTTCGATGGACTATACGCGTCATCGTAGGTCACCAAGACAAGCTTGCGTCCGTTGATACCTCCCTCATCGTTGATTTTCTTGAAGTAGGCAGCGTGACTCCTTCCGATCGTCGCGTACGCTGATAGAGGACCACTATACGGCACGATATTCCCGATCTTTATCTCGGTGTCCGATGCTCCCGGGTCGTATGTTTTCTGCGCTGATGCGCCGGTAGCTAAGATAAAGGCGAGGCCGGCAATTGCGGCCGGCAGCAACGACTTGAGGTATCTCATGTTTACCGCCTCCTCCGAAGTTAAACGGGCCTCTCGCGAACCCTGCGACCAGACTAATCACTTGCTTGTTCCTTAGCAAGTCTAATTCGGCGCGGTTTGAAAGATTGGATCACCTTCCGAGGCGAGACCTCGATGGGGGATCGCGCGTCGCCTTCCGCGAAGTCGCGCGCCGATCTGGCGATTTTGCCATCGTCGCCTGCGGGCACCGTGACCAGCGAGATGTCGACCAGTATGCAACGCGCTGCTGCGGAAGCCGCCAAGATTGCAAACGGCTGACCTGTGGTGATCGAGAAAAGGGGTTACCGTCGCCGGCGCAGCTTTTGATAAGGAGAAGTGTGAACGTTCCTAAGTAGATTCTGTAAATACGAATCGCATAACATAGATTATGGAATATATTTTTATTTTCCGAAAGCGAAAACTCGCCCGTTAGCTAGGTTTGTTACGACGCAGTCGCTTGTCTTCGCCGGATATCGTCGCGTTGGCGTCGGCTTCGTTTCCGCATGCGTCGAACTGGCGCGATCGAAGGCATCGGTGACCGAGCCGCAGCTGACGTCGGCTCCTCGACCGCGCGGACATTGGGCAGCTCCGTTGCTTGGGCGAGTGCGGGCCGCGCCTCCATGATCTCGAGAACCGCGCGTCCCTTGTCAGTGATACGCCAGCCTCCATTCAAGCCGCTCGATCAGACTTTGGGAGAAGATATCCAGGTGAGGCACGTGGGCTGCCAATCGCTTCGTGCGTTCAGCCCAGTCCCGTCCGCTGGTCGCCAGAATCGCCATATCGCGCTTGATGTCCTCCATGACGGCGAACTAGCTGACCAGCACCTTGAGAACCGTCACCTGGAAGTTCACTGCCCCACCCGTACCCGGCTTCCGCGAACTTACTTCCTCTCCATCTTAGGGGCATTCGGTAACCCGTGTCGACTCATGACATTTGTCAGGTGGTTTTCGTGGGAAATGCGCAGCGCAACGTTCCTCGTTGGGCATGACAATAGCTGAAGATTCCGCACCGGATACAACTGGCTCGATGAGGCTACTCGGATCTATGCAAGACAGTTGCTGCTGAGCACCGAACGCCGATCCTCGCAAAAATCACCACAGCAACCAAGCCTAAGGCGCCCCGGAAAGGCATGTTAAAGAATCGCTTCGAGCGACAACCCTTCTAAGAGTTGGAGCCTTTCGTACGAAATACCCGGTCGCAAAAGTACTTGAGATTAGCGGATCTCTGCGACGGGCCAATCGGCATAGCGGATGCGGTAAGATAGGCAGCGGGGCGAGCGACGGTAAGATAAAGAGTTTGCTCGCCTAACGCGCTCTAGGAGCGCGGCACGCATCGGGCGCTTCAGACCGCTCCACCACAAGTCAGACATACAGGTAAACTCTATGTGCTCAAAAGCGCATTGAACGGCAAGCGAAGCCATCTGCTCTCTCGGCAAGGCGGCGAAGGTGCGGACGAACTGCTCCGCGGCTTGGTCGCGATGAAGCCAAGTGAAAGCCAAAACTGCTCCGCCGTCGGCGGCTAGCAAGTGCATCGCTACATAACAACACAGGTCGACCGGCTTTTGGACGCGTCGTGCGGCGAAATCGTATATCGGCCGGAAGGCGCCAGCGGCCATCACAGCAGGTGCCGCGTCGAACCGCACGACGAGGCTACGGAGATCCTCGAAGCGTCGGGCCGCGATCAATCTTTCGGTACGGACTAAGGCCTGATGAGCCTCCTCGGAAGCCTGGTCGTTACACATGGCAATCCAGGAGAATCTGAGGTTGCGCGGCTCGTTTGATTGGTGGTCCAGCTCGGATTCCGCCGACTCGAGCTGGCTATTGCGCTGATAGAACTCAGCAGCAATTGCCCGGTAATAAAGCAGCGCGAGCTGCTCGGGCGAGAAAACGAGCGGCGCATCTTCGACCGGCGCGAAGAGAACCTTGTCATGACCCGCACAGAAACAGTTCATGGTAGAGAATTCACCGACGCCAGTTTCTTTCGCCTCGAACCCCGTCCGCTGCATCTTCATTATGGCTAGCAACGAGGTCGGAACGGCGACGATGTGGCCATCCTGGGCAATCTGCTTCAGCTGAGAGCGAGGGATGATGTGAGCGCGAATGATCTGGCCCTCGCACCGCGACCGATCGCCGGCAGCAAGGCATTCTTTAAACTTGAAGAAACGCTGGTGCTTCTCCGTGAATGACCAGAGCTGAGGAGAAATTGGCATGGTTTGCAGGGGAACGCGCTATGCGTGGTCGGCCCAAGACATCATTACTCGGCGGCCTCAATTTGGTTTTTAAGCTCCGCGAACTTCGCTGCCATCGTCGGATTTCCACGCGTCAGCTTCTTGATCGTCACGTCCTGGGCCTTGTCGTTCGCGAGGCGCAGGTTGCGGTCCGCACCGATCAGCGCGTCCTTCGTCTTCTGCAGATGGTCGATAGACTTGTCGATCTCATTGATCGCCGTCTGGAAGTTTCTGGAGGCGAGATCGTAGTTCTTGGCAAAGCCGTTCTTGAACGTCTCAAGCTGGCTCTCAAACTGGGTGATGTCGATATTCTGCGCCTTAACGAGCGCCAGCTCGGTCTTGTATTTCAAAGAGTTGGTGGCCGCGTTTCGCAGAAGCGTAATCATCGGCAGGAAGAACTGCGGCCGTACGACATACATTTTCGGATAGCGGTGGAAAACGTCGACAATACCCGCGTTGTAGAGTTCGCTGTCGGGCTCGAGCAATGAGACCAGGACGGCATACTCGCAGCCCTTTTCGGCTCGATCCCGATCGAGTTCCTTGAGGAAGTCCTCGTTCCTGCTCTTCGTGGCGGTTCTATCGCTCTCGTTCTTCATCTCGAACATGATGGAGATGATCTCGGTGCCGGCGTCGTCCGAGTCCCGAAAGATGTAATCGCCCTTGCTGCCGGTCCGTGCGTCGTTGTCCTTCTCGAAGTACGCCCGCGGAAAGGCCATCGAGCGCACTCGGTTGAACTCGGTCTCGCAGTGCTGTTCGAGGGTCTCGCCAACCATCTTGGTCGAGAGCCGGGCCTTCATCTCCTTAAGGCGATCGATCGTGTCATCGCGATCCTTGATCTGGGTCTCGTACTTGTCCTTGAGCGACTGTTCAGAGAGCTGCTTTTCAAGCTGTACCTGCTTGATGCCGTTCTTCAGCTCATCGCGCTCTTTTTCGATCGTGCCGACGGCTTCGGTCACTGCAAGCTTTTTCTCAAGCTCGACGGCCTGGAGCTTGGCCTTCAGCTCCCGGATTTCCTCTTCCTTGGCAGCAGAGACTTTGTGCAGCTCGCCGGCCAGAAGGGCATCAGCAAGCTCTGAGGCAGCTTTTTTCTCGCGTTCGGAATGCGCGAGTGCGTTAGCGAGCGTATCACGCTCCTTTTCCACTGCACTAAGCGCTTCAGTGACGGCGAGCTTCCGAGTAACTTCACTCGCGTCGAGCTTGGACTTCAGCTCCAGGATCTGTGCATCCTTGGCGGCCGCGGTCTTCTGCAAATCGCTCCTAACTGTTGCCTTGGCCAATTCCACAGCGGAATGCTTTTCGCGCTCGGCCAATTCCAGCCGTTCGTGCAGTTGTTTTTCAAAATCGCCGTCACGGACCTGCTTCAGAATCTCCGCATAGCCGGATTCGTCAACTTTGAAGGCCTTGTCACAGTGGGGACAGATGATCTCGTGCATGTTTCCTGTCCGAAGGTTCGAGGCAGCGGATGTGTTCATTCCGAAAATACCCGCTGATCGGGTCAAAGCCTGCCAGCATCGTTTGCGGGTGCGCGGAATGCAGCAGCCCTCACATGAATCACGAGAACAAAATTAGAACGCTTCAGTTTTGGGGGTCAAGCGGCAATAGGCAGCGGCCCGCATTTACTGCCGGCAATCCCCCGATTTTCAAGATCTGAGCAAGTTGACAGGTGAAAACGGGAGGAAGCCGCCCAAACACCGGCCTCAGCGTTCGAGACACCCTAGTCGCTCTGGATTTGCCGATCCGATCTCGTTGCGCCTGGATGTCTGGATGGCCCCAAAGTATCACCCACGCCCCTGTCGGGTGGCGATCGCAAGGCTCTGGCAAAAGAGCTCGGCAAGGCGCGCGCGATGGCTAGCATGCTCGCGACCCAATCGGCGGAGATGCGGGCCAGGGGAGAGGCGATGATCCAGCAAGCCGACAGGCTGCTCTGCGAAAGCTGGAACGAGCGGATGTGGAGTGACGGCGACCCGTCCCCTCGCCTGCTTCGCCGGCATTTGGACCAACTGGACATCCGTCCGGAAGGTCAAGGAAGGCAAGAGTTACACCGCATTCGTCGGGGATCTAAAGCAAAAGATCGCCGCTGCCCGTCACCAAAGCCCTGAATCTTGTAATTGACTTGATGGCAGCAGAAGGAATGCTCGAAATAGTAGCCGATACTGATTTCAACGCTTGAAATCGATAAATAGTATTGCCGCGTCGTTCGATTCGTCGCCCATCGCATAACGATAAACGTGGATGGGGGGGGGGCCAATGCCAGCAACTGCATATTCTGTGAGGTTCGCGCGCGAACTCGATGTCGACCAACTCACGGTTCTGATGACCGGCACACAACCAACGCAGGATCACGACGGAGCTGAAATTCTCAGCGCGTTTGGCGACGCGATCCGCGCCGACATTCAATGTTCATCATGCGGCAAATTTGGAGCTCGCATCGTTCGCTCGGCACGGTCGCGAGCATCTAGGGCAATTCTCCGTCAAGCCCATTTCAGGTTTGTCGACCCTGACGGCGGCGACGCCCACCATCCTTTCTGCGAATTCTACGGGGACGACGAAACTCGCACGACCCAGGTTAGCCTCATCGACTTCGGATCGGAGAAAAGCGCGGAAACCCGAGCCGTGCGCCTCCTCGTCTGCAAAGGCATCGAGCAAGGAATATTTGACCAACGTCGTATCCGGGACATGCGGCAGTGGTTCTTCGACCTTAAATCCGCCACCCGTTTCACAGTATCGATGCCGCTAGAGGCGATTTCCTGGGCACACGCGCTTCAGCGCCATCCTTACCATCAGCGCTGGCAATTCCACCCATCCCAGGCCGAGATGCCGGCCTTCAATTGGAAGGCCGCCGCGAAAAAGCAATTCACAGAGGACCACCTTCATCTGTTTGATCTGGTAAAGGGGGGCATAATACCTTTCGAGGACGCGACATGGCGGCAGGCGAGCGAGCTCGCCCGGAAAAACCATGGCCGCGAGGTATTCAATGCCACCGTACTCCAGCCCTATTACGAGGCCGCGATCTCGCTCTGCGCCTTCGTCACCACAAACGGTGGCATCGATTTCGGCAAGGGTCGGATGGAAGTTTATCGCTGGAAAAGCCCATCAGTCGCGTTGCTCGCGCTGTGCGCCTTGGTGTTGTTCGTCTCGGATTGGAATATGAACACTGCCGTCGCAGCGTTCGCGAAGCTCCTGTCGGCGCCAGAACCCAGCAACCTCGCGCTTGGCAATGTCATCGGCCTCAACCCTTTTCACGAGTACGCCGCATGGCGCCTCGTTATCGCTTCCGCTGAGGTAACGTCTTTAAGCCCCAATGGGCTGGATTACGATGACCAACTCGCCTCGACTGAGGCAAAGCTTCGCGAACTTCATCGTCGGTGGAAAGCTGAACAACCCTAGTGGACGGGCTCCCTGACGTTAGTGATCGGCTTTTGGATAGGACTTAATCATGGAAGATAGTTGGCCGACTTGGCTCAAGGTGATGGAAAATGGGACGGTCGGCGAAGCGCGCACGCGCTCCTTTCTGATCGACCGCTTCTGGGTGCTAGAGCGCAGCGTCGACACCGACGGCGCCGATTTCCTCATTCAACGCCGCACCACGACACAGCGCTTCACGGACAAGGTTCCTCCTCGGGTCGGCGTGATCCAAGCCAAATACTTTCAGGACCGCCGCACCACCCATCACATACCGAAGAGCTATGTCGTCGACGGCCGAGGCACTCCGCTTGAAGGATTCTTCGCGCTTCTCCACGTCGGCAAAGAGGATGATGGCGAGATGTATCTCATGTCAGCGCGGCAGATAGCCGACGCGCTGTCCCTCAGCGCGAGCCACTCACCAGAAAGCTACGTCGTCGGCACCGCGGCGCTCCAGGAAAGCTACCGGGTCAAATCGCGCAAACTCGCGCTCGATCAAATCGAGCACAGCTTGAAGAGTCAGACCTACTATCAGTCCGCCGCTTTCCTGGACCAGCTCAACATCCCCTATCGACGCTTCAGCGAAGACGACATTGATTTCTCCTGGACACTTCCGCTTCCAAATCCGATCGGCGAAATTCCGAAGATGTTTGTGGAGCAAAAGGAAGGGCTACGGAAGATCGTCTTCGACATGGAAGAGGTGTTGGCCGCTATCGATGCCGTGCTGGTCGAGAAAGACCCACGCCGCGCGCTCGAACTGATGGATGACCTCCGATACCATGTCGATGGATACGGAAAGATCACCTTCGGAGGGAGGACGGACTTCCACTGGGGCGACTTTCCCGATGCTCTTGAGACGCACGATCGTTGGCGCAAGAGCCTGCAAACGGACGGCCTCCTGGAACCTTACATCTCTATTGGAGAGAAGCTGCAAGAGGCTCTCCTCTCGCACACCACAGATCATCCTTTGACCGACAAAGGCGATTTCTTGCAGGCGTCTCTCGAATATGAGCCGACCACGCTCGCCGTTTCCAATCTGTCCGTCACCTCGGGCAAGCCCTCCGAACGAGAGCCGCCGATCAAAACCCCCGGGCACGTTCGGATGGCAAGCGCTCTCGACGATTGGGCGCCTCGCAAGATGAAGCCGATGGACTACACAATTGAGAACGTTTGGTGGAACATCATGCGCAACGTCATCGAGGAGCGCTATCCGGACCCGAACTTCGACTAACGATGCGCGATCGCGCTGTCAGGACGCGCGTCCATTACCAGAAGCTGTTTCAACAGAATGAGCCTGATGCCGTCATCGGTGGGGCCGGCCTCAAGGGCGGCGTCGGCGGCGACGAGATCGCCGTGGGCCAGGCGGGCACAAATGGCGATATGAACAAAATCCATGAACTGATCCGCTCAAGCGTTAGCGATCCGGAACCTGTCCGTTCCGCACAAAATGGTCGAAGACGTCACTCTCCTCTTCTTCCTCCTGAAAGCGCGGGCCGTCCGATTCAAACTGCAGCACCGTGATCTCTTGATCGTAGCGGTCGGAGCGAAGGCACATCTCGTACACCGGCTCCGGAAACCACACGCCGGCTTGTTGCATGACGCCGGTCAACGCCGCGTCGGAATAGTCGCGTCGTGCCGCAAAGGCCTGCAGCGGGAGTTCGAATACGGCGTCCCTCGTGCGGATATAGCGCCCAGACCTAAGCGCCGCCTTGCTGGGCTTGGCCCAATGGGCGAACCCCTCGTTCGATACCACCACGATTGCCCGCGTCTCGGTGTATTCGAGCCAGCGCAGGATCGCCGCTGTCAGCGAAACGCCGTAGCGCTTTGCCAGTCGACCGAGCGCTTCGAAATCGGCGCGAGCCTTGGCGGGCAGTTGACGACGGAAGTCATGAAACGGCATCAGCAACGCGGCGGCGAACTCGTCGGCTTCCTGCTCGATGCCGGATCCGTCGCGACGAACCACCGCGTTCTCGTCGCAATAAATGCCGCCGTCGAAAAGCCCATCCTCCTCAATCAATTGGCGGTGCAGCACGTAGTGAGCGAACTCGTGCCCCACGGTGAACGAGCGGCGTCCGTCAGACTGACCGACATGGTACATGATCGCCCATTGGCGCGGCCGCTCCTCCCCATACACCAACGCGCCGACGCAGCCCGGGATGTTGCGCTCGACGACCTCGTGGATGGGGCTGTCGGGCTCGACCTTGCGAGAGTACTCCAACGCCAGGCCGATCACGTCGACCGGAGCGCGATCAAACCGATCCGCTCCAAGCACAAGGTCGAGCATCTGCGTGATGCGGGCCGCCTCCTTCAGCGGCCGGAGGTGGGTCGGCTCGCTCATTTGCGGGTCTTCGTGTCGAGGATGCGAGTCATCTCGCGAATCTGCCGGCGCGTTTCCTCCGGCAGGCCGCTATACTGCCGGAAGAAGGCGGTGTCCTCCGCCTCGCTGAGGGTCTGCGTGTCGGCCCCGATCAGGTAGTCGACCGTCACTCCCAAGGCGCCTGCAATCGCGGACAGCTTCTCGGCCGATGGCCTGGGCGGATTCTTGTTCTCGAGCTCCCAGATGTAACTCTTCGACGAGCCGGTCTCCTGCGCGAGCTGATCGAGCGTCAGCCCCTTGTTCGTGCGTAAGTCCTTGATCCGATGACCAAATTTCATAATCGACCCTTCTGCTCGATCCCCGCAACCTCGAGTTCGGAGTAGCTATATTCTATGTCCCTTGACAGACGCATTCAAGGTTCCCATCTTGTTCGGAGTAGACGCAAACGAACTCATATCATCCCGAACACCGCGCGGGCGGTGGCGAGATGCACAAACGCAGCCCCGCCACGGAGAACGATGTGAACATCCAACTTGCGCCGACTGGCCTCAATCCCTTCGACGACCCTCTCGACCGCATCCTCGCGGAGATCGCACTCAGCGTTCAGCTTCCGCCCTCGCTGCATGACAAGGCGAAGTCGCGCTACGAGGCTGTACGCCGCCACCTCGAAGCGACGACCGCCTTCTTCGACCAGATCGAGCACTTCTACCCGCAGGGCTCCATGGCGATCGATGCCACGATTTCAACGCGCGGCACCGACGATGAGTATGATCTCGACATCGTCTCGCAGCTCGGCGGCCGCTTTCGCGGCATGGCGCCGCTTGAAATACTGACAGAGCTCGAAGCCGCGCTCGCCGACTATCCTGTGCAGCGGGTGCTGCGGCAGACGCGCTGCGTTACTCTGTTCTACGCCGACAAGATGCATCTCGACGTCACGCCGTCGCTGCGCGTCTATGGCAGGCTCGATCGCGAGAGCCTGATCACCCACGCCAAGGGTCCGCGCCGGACGGTCGACGACCGGTTCGTCGACATGAACGCCTACGGCTTCGCGCAATGGTATGCGAGCAAGACGCCTCTCGAATTGCGCATGGCGAGAGAGTTTCAACGGCGGTGGCTTGACCATGCCGGCCTTGCCGCTCGCGCCGACGCAGATGTGGACGATGTTCCCGATCAGTGCGACTTCATCGTCAAGAACACTGCGACGCTCGCCCTACAGCTCCTCAAGCGCTTCCGCAACATTCGCTACGCCAGCTACACCGGCCGCATTCCGCCGTCGGTGATGCTCTCCTACTACGCCGGGCTCGCCGCACAGCCGAACATGTCGCTCAGCGCGATGCTTGTTCGCCTTGCGAGCTGGATCATCCGCGACATTGAGCAGGCTTCGCTTTACGGACGGCTCCTGCATATCGCCAATCCGGTCTGCGAGGCCGACGTCTTTACCGACCGCTGGCCGGAATCCATTGCTCAGCAGAACGAATTCGCCGGGCATCTGCGCGAGATGGTCAGTTCGCTTGAGGCGATGCGCAAGGGCGAGATGTTCCCCAACACGATGATGGACGCGTTGCGCGAGAACTTCGGAGACCGCGTTGTGACCCGGGCCGCCGACCAGATCGCGACCGAGATCGGTGGCGGCATCCAGCAATCCCGTCAGCTCTACACACGGCGGGGCGGTGTGCTGTTGCCCTCGGCCGCCACCATCGCGGCGCCGATCGTCAATCCGGCGGTTTCGGTGGCGCGCCCGCACACGTTCTTTGGGCGTAAGATCTGATGGTGGCAGCGATCCTCTCCATTGACGAGCAGATCGCCGCGATGAAGGCGACTTGGCCGCAGTTCGCTGCGCGCCGCGTCGACCGCCGCGCTCAGTCAGCGCGGTGGGTGGGAAGTGTGAGGCCGCAATATTCAGGCTACTCACTGGAAATCCGTTATGGGCTCGGGTCGTTCCCCGAGGTGCGGGTCCTCTCACCCGAATTGGTTCGGTTGCCCGGCAATCCCGAGGGGCAGCTGCCTCATGTCTATCCGCCTGTCGAGGATCCGACTCTTTGCCTGTTCGATCCTCGCGAGAGGGAATGGTCATCGGCGATGACCATCGCCAGCACGACCGTCCCTTGGGCGCTCGACTGGCTCGCCTGCTACGAACTTTGGTTGATGACCGGGCGCTGGACCGGGGGCGGGCGGCACGCCGGATCAGAATTCGCCGATGTAATGGAGACCACCCAATGAATTATATTCCGCCGCGCCGGTCCGACGGCACGATCCAACATGCTCGCCTGAAGCAATCATGGCCGCAGGCCCGCCCCTTTCGCATCCTGTCGATTGACGGTGGCGGAATTCGCGGCGTATTTCCTGCGGCCGTCTTGGCCGAACTCGAAAGCCGCTTCCTGGGCGGCGCCTCCATCGCCAATCACTTCGACATGATCGCGGGCACCTCGACGGGCGGCATCATCGCGCTCGCCCTTGCCCATGGGATGACGGCTGGGCAGGCCTTGAACATCTATCTTGAGCGCGGTGAGCGTATCTTTCCACCGTCGGCTGGGCTCGGCAAGGTGTCGAGGGCGCTGCGCTGGGTGTTCAAGCCGAAGCACGACCAGGCCGCGCTCAGAGAGGAGCTGCTGCGGATCTTCGGCGACAAAGTGCTCGACGATGCCGTCACCCGCCTGGTCATCCCGAGCTTCGAAGGGCGCCACGGCGAGCCGTTCCTATACAAGACGCCGCACCACCCGGACTACCAGAAGGACCGCCACAAGAAGTTCGCCCATGTGGCGCTCCATACGACAGCGGCCCCGTCTTACTACCCCGGTGTCGAGGACGACGGGTACATCATGATCGATGGCGGCATCTGGGCCAACAATCCGGTCATGAACGCCCTGGTCGACGCCTTGGCCTGCTTCAACATTGCGCGCGAGGACGTGCGTATCCTGAGCCTGGGAACAGGTGAGTCCACTTTTACTGTCGATGAGCGGGCGCGCAACGGCGGCATCAAGGATTGGGCGTTCATGCGGTCATTCAATGCGGCCGCCCGCGCACAATCCCGCAATGCGCTCGGCCAGGCCTATCTCCTGGTCGGCAAGAACAACGTCACACGGATCGATGTGCCGGAAAGCGACGCACCGATCGCGATGGATGACGTGCAGCGGTCGGTTCGGGAGCTCCCGATGGTGGCACGCAGTCTCGTTGAAGGCGCCGGACATCACATCGAGCGGGTGTTTCTCGATGGCGCGGTCGAGAAATTCATGCGTTGCCCGATGACGCAGGCGGCTCATCAGCCACTCGTCCTTACCGGGCTGTGAGCAAACGGCAGGCGAGCTCGCGCTCCCCCCAACGGGTCGAGAAGGTGTCGGAAACCTCAAACCAGCTTCCATCATTGCCGATGCCATGATTGGCGCCCATGCAAGAACACTGGCATTCATGCCCCAGCGCTTCCTGGCACGCCAGCGCGCAGATCTCCTGCTCGCGGTAGGGCTGGATAATATAGACTTTGCCGTATCTCAGCAGGGCTCGATCGACGCAGTCATTGAACCATGCCTTTGGCAGCTCCCAGTACGCGTGATCGCCGCCGATCCATTCAGGCTCCGTTCGCCGGCCGTTCTGCAGCCATTGCCGATTACCATCGGCGAACGGCAGTCGCACTCGGAGCTTCTCACCACGTCCGGTTCGACGCAGCAAGACGGGAATCTGCTTCTGCTTCCAGACGTAGCCAAGTGTAAGACGGTGCATAACCATTCGATTATTCAACCAATGGTTCGTGCTTCGCGCAATCACAGTCGCGACGAGATATACAGTTCACAGCGCGACCGCCCACGGGGCGACCACCTGGCTTTACCGATGCCGGTCCCACCCTCAATGGTGCGTTTCGCCGTAGAGCCGGCGGTTGTCGTAGCCACGCTCCCGCTCCGAGGGCAACGGGACCGGATTAACAGACCTTCTGCCGATCAGGGATCGGTCAGGAGAAGTCCTATCGAAGTCGGGTGAAGGGAGCAGTTTCCGATGGACGATCCACACGACCATCACGTCGTTCCACAATTCTTCCTCCGCAACTTCGCCATCGACGAGACGCGCACGAAGGTAACCACTCTGGCTAAGGAGGGAGCCGTCGCCGTGTGGATGGAGCGCTCGATCAAGAGCATCGGGTACGAGCGCGACTTCTACGTACATATGCAGGGCAATCGCCCGATTTCGGTCGAGACGGATATCAACCGGACGGTCGAGACGCCGATCAGTCGGAGCGACACCTGGGCCAAGATTGTCGCTGGACGCTCCGCCGACCTCGACCAGACCGACCGGCCTATTCTCTATTCGCTCGTTCGGCATCTCGAGGCCCGCACACCCCACTATCTTCAAACGAGCGCAGAGCTCGCCGCAATGGCGGCCGATCCTTCTTCCGAGATGGAGTTCACCCAGGAAGAGCGGGAGATGTACACGACCCTGCGCTCCAACCCAGATCTTGCGAAGCTCATGTTCAACGCGATGGCCCTGCGCTCGTTCGCAGACGATTATGACCGTTCGCTGATCCAGGTGGCACGGTCGCCGATCCCGCTCCGGTCTTCGACCACGCCCGTGCTGCCCGCGCCAGCTCCTGCACACGCCGCGATGGATTTGCCCCTCCCGGGAATGGTGCCGTTCCAGCGCGTGCTGGCGGTCGACCCGCACACGCTGATCCTGGTCGTCGTCGGCGACTTCGACGGAGCCTTCGTGAACGGGGAGATGCCGATCGAGCTGGCGCACGGCTTCAACCGCAGCGTCGCGGGCCAGTTCGCGCACTTTCCAAAGGTCCGGCACATGATCTGCGGACGGAACCGACTCGTCGAAGACATGACGTGGGCGCCATTCGAACTCGCATCAGACACTCCGGCTAAGATGATCTTTAAACGGCGATCCGCGCAGGCCGCGGTTAGCGAAGGCCCCAAGGCTTGATTTCCACTCCCCGCGTCCGGTCAGCCCGAAATGAACAAGGAATTGCGGCCTGAGCGGTCGCCGTAGCAGCTGGGCAAAGGTGCTCGAGGCCAACCGCCGCGCCGTCCTGTCGGCCAGCATGATGGCGATTCGCGGCAGCGCGAGGACGACTTCGTTCACCTCAGCGTATCACCAAGCTTGCCATCGTCGACAGTCGCAACGCGGCGTTTCCGCTGCCTCACGGCCGTGGCGACCAGGTCCGCAACGGCGGCTCCGGTCCCGATCCGTGTGTGCTTCCCCCTAAGGGCCTGCGAACGCGCGACATTTACATCCTCGACCTCCACATCGATACCATTCAGGTGAAGACGCGAATTTTTTGATAGCATATGACAGGGTGATATTATCTCAGCACATTACACTCCCTGGATAGAAAAACCGTGGACTCTGGATTTGTAGATCTCGACATACTCCTCACCCGAATTCGGCATCCCCAGTCGAAGGTGCACTTTCTCGACGCTGTGAAGGCCTACAAGGCAGGCGCGTTGCGCGGCGCACTCACGTCCGCCTGGGTTGCTCTCGCCTACGATCTGATCGCAAAATACCGCGAGCTCAGCGCCCTGGGCGATGCGGCCGCGACGGCCTTTCTGCAATCATGGGACAACGCCACTGCCGCGGGCGACATCGCCAAGCTGCTGCAGCTCGAGGCAGGCATCCTCGAAGATGCGACGGCAAACACGCAGGTCGTCAACCGCATTGCCCGAACGCATCTGGAGCGCCTTCGCGAGGATCGACATCTTTGCGCCCACCCCGCTTTCTCAGCCGAGGCCGATCTCTTCGAGCCATCGCCGGAGCTGGTGCGGCTCCATCTCGTCAACGCGGTCGATCTCGTGCTGTCGCAGGAACCTCTGCAGGGCAAGGCGATCTTCGACCTCTACGACGTCGACGTTCAGTCACCGGGCTTTCCAACGGCCTATGAGCGCATCCTCGACTACGTCGAGCAACGCTACCTCGCGCGGGTTCGCGCGCAGAACGTCCGCAATTTCGGCACGGTGCTCGCAAAATCCCTTCTTAAGGGCGTACCGGCCCAGTGGGAGCCGCTCCATCGTAAGATCATCCCCTCGCTGGTCACTGTGCGTGACCGCGCCCCTCAAGCTTGGCCGGACATCTTTGCGGCCATCGTCAGGCTGATCGACAATCTCGAGCCGGGGAACCGGCCCCGCGCCATTGCATTCATCGCTGCTTTTCCGGATTTCTGGCTCCAGCTTCAAGAGGCGACACGGACAGCCCTGCAAGCGACTGTCAACAACGCCGTCCCCGCCGCCCTCACCGACTATCGCATCCTGGCTGGCGTCACCGTCCCGCAATTCCGCGCAGCGCTGTTAGCCGTCATCGCCGGCCTCGATCGAGATCACCTCGTCAACGCGATCGCCTCACAGCCGCTCGCCGACTTGTGGCCCCGGGCAGTCGAAGAATATCAAGGCTCTGGTAGCTGGCGTAGATCAGAAGCGAACTTCAGCGACCTCATCACGCCGTTCGCCGGCCGCCTCAACGGCCAGCAACTCGATCGGCTCCTCGATGCCGTGATCGACAACGGACAGAACTGGGACGCAGCCGAGACAGATACCCTTCTGCTTGCTCTGCTGCGCAACGCGACGCCCGCCGACCGGCCGAGCCGTGACGCACGGGATCGCTTCTATCAACACATTGTTCGGATGCGTCGGATCGACAAATACGAAGACGTTCTCACCTTCCTGCAGACCGACGGCTGGGTGCCGCCGCCCCCTGAGCCGCCGGCTGATGACGACTAAGCCGCCGCGGGCAGCCCGGCCCGACGATGCCCGCAGAAATGAGCGTCATACAGACGGCTCCGGATCGCAGGCCGCCCGATCGGCTGGCGCCTGAACCCGCCCCAGCAAAAGCGGCAACTTGCTATTCTTGAAATCCCAATCCGATAGCGGCGCAAACCATTCCGGCGCCGCCTCGCCATGGAGCTGGATGACCTGGTCGCCATCGATGGTCTGCGCGGCATAATAACGGCTGAAAATCCGACTCGCCCAGCCAATGCCATCCCAACCCTGGTCGGAAGGTTCTTCCGGCGTGGCGACGAACTCGACACCGGCGAACTCGCCGCCGTCGGTAACTGCAAGCGGACCTTCGGTGGACCACTCGCCATAGAACAGAAGCACCTCTGCGAGCTTTCGGTCCCTGGGATCGGTCAGCTCGACGTCACCGCTGAAGAGTTTCGCTGATCCGATGATGAAGTTGGCCAGCCCCTCCGGGCTCAGCGAACGCGGCATATCGGTCGCCGCCCCAAGCACAAGCCGCAGCGGTGGCTTGGTCATGATGATTACCTCGCCGAGCCGCTCGGACTCATTGGCGAGAACCGCATCCTTCATCGTGACTCGAAGACCGCCATTTTGAGTGCGAAAGCGATCCGGCGAAATGACCGTCCAGATGTTCCACAGCGACCAGAATATCGCCAGCTTCAGCGGCGTTCCGACCATGTCCGCATAGGCCTGCAGCGAAGCCAGATAGGCCGCGGACATCCGCGTCTCCTGCTTGAACGGCTCCTTGATCCGGACATTCTTGACCTCGACCAGCCACTGCTCGCCCTCGTCGAGGACCATCCGGAAATCTGGAGCGCGGAAGGTGCCAGCGGCATGAACGCGGCCGGCGTCCTCAGTCTTCAGTAAACGAAAACGCCCCAGGCTGAGGACCGTCGCCTCGAACAGGCGCTCGGTTCGCGAGCCATGGATCAGAGTCGGGTCTGCCAATGCCTCCATCAGCTTGGGGCCAGCGTTGGCGATGAATCGCTCCACCAGCGACGGATCGTTCAGCGCGATGGCGTGTTCGCGCGCAAAAGCGGCCACCGACGTGAGCAAGTCGAAGGCCTTGGTCTTCCCGGGTCGTGGTGGTAGCTGGTCGCTCACGATCCCATCAGCCGCCCAGCGCCTCGACATCGGGCGGGTTCATATAGGCTCGGAAGCTGGCCAGATCCTCGTCGCTCGGATTCTCCGCCTCTGGAATGAACCGGATGGTCTCGGCGATGTCGCGGCGCGTGACGTAGCTGATGATCGCACCACCATTGCTCAACTCATATTCCATCGAGCCGCACCAGCGGTTCGGACGCGCAAGACCCGGCGCGAACGCGATTGGCTTCTTGCTACCCTTCTTGCTCACCTCATGCTTGGCGAGCGCCACCCGGATGAATTCGAGCGTGGTGAAGCCCATCTCCGTCCGCCGCAGGTCGAGCCGCATCTGCTCGACAAGCTCGGGCCGCTGTTGGGCGTCCCGCAATTGCTGCGCACGCAGCTCGCGATCGTAGTGGCGATATCCCAGCGCTCGTTCCAGATGGGCAGCCTTGAGATCGATACCCGAATTCTCGGCAAGCTTGATGACCTCCTCGCATCGTTGACGCCAAGTCCGCTGTAACTCGTAGGCGGCATAGATCCACATCGGTGAGAGCGCGCCCAACAACGCGATCTTCCCGCGCGGGGGCTCATCATCGAACTGATGGCTCATGACCTCATCCTCGAGCGCGTTCAGCGTATTGTCGACGAGGCAAAGCTGGCTCGCCTGCATCGTAAGGCAACGATTCTCGGCAAAGCCGGCCAAACTGATCAAGGCTTCATAAAGATCACTCGTTCCGATCTCGGCGACCTCGCGGTAGCGGGGCTGATCGTCTCGCTCATCGTCAAATTCCTCGGCGTCGGTCATGCGATGTCCCCGCCCCTTGCGACCCGATAGGGCGGATCGGTCACAGCCATCGGCAGAGGATCGGCCAGCCCCCAGAACCGCGTGGTCGCCCAAATGTAGCGAACTAGGTCGCACATCCGGATCCTGAGGTGCTCGCTTGCGATCCGCGGCCCCGCCAGGAGATCGTGATAGTCGTTGGCAGCATCGTCCCACAGCGCGGGCGAGATCGTCTTCAGCTTCTCGCAAGAAGGGCCTTCGCCATGGCGAACGACATTGGCGGCCATGAACATCTCGGTCAGATCGGCCCCCAACGCGCCCTGCTGAAGGTCGATGCCGGCGCGTTCGGCGCAGAGCGTCAGAAAATCCTGGAAGCCGCGCGACTTCGGCAGGTCTATCCCATCGCCGCGATAGATGGCCCGCGCCCAGATGCTCAGTTGGCGCTCGAAGATCGCGGCGAGCGTCAGGCTGAACGCCTTAGCCGCCTCGTTGGCGGTATAGTTGTCGATCTGCGCTGCGGCGCGATCGAGAAATTGTTCTATCGCCGCCGCTTCGCCCCATTCGAGCGACGCGTGGACCGGCAGCGCCTCCATTGCGGGCTGAATAACCTGCTCAAACAGCCGCGCCAGATTGGCCTGGAAGATACGCGGCAACTGGTCGCTTGTTTGCAACATCCCCCCTTTTTGGCCCGGGGACGGCAAGCCCCTCGTGCCAATCTGCGACGTGAATGTCAGGACGTTGCCGCTCACGACGATTCAGGCGCCGTCCTTCGGCATCGAGGCCATCACAGTTTCCCGCCGATGGCGCGCCGTCCAGAAGGCGAGAAGCAACATCCCCGCCAGTTTAGTCGCTTCGAAGAAAGTGTCGACGGCCTCGAAGTAGGTTTCGTCCCTTCGATGAGGATCATGTCCGCTGATCTGGAAATAAGCCATGCGCGTTTCATCGTCCGTACGGGCGATCGACACTTCGAAATGCTTGCCCGATAGATGCACGAAGTCCGAGGTGCGTTCATACACCGGGCTGATCCACGGATGCGTTTCCGCGAGCTTCTTGCGAATATGCGCGTCTGATAGCTTGTTCCCGTCCCGGTCCTTGAGCCGGTTGAACTGCTCGCCGTCAAGAACGGCCTTGCACGCCGAATCCACGTCATCGACAATCGACAGCGCATTGACCCGCATTGCCGTGTCGAGCTGCAGACGCAAAATGGCGGCTGCGCAGGGAAAATTGCGAGCATTGATAAGGTCGCGGAAACCGCGGGCCTGCGCCAACGTCCGGCGCATCGCGCCAAAAATGAAGAAGTCGGCATGCGAGAGGTCGGCCCCGACGCCGAGGATCCCCGCACCTTTTCGCATCAGCTCATCCTCGAGCTGCTCTATCCGCTTCAGTCGATCCGCAAGATTGAGATCGGCCATCATGCTCCGTTCTGCCGCCGCCGCCTGCGGCGCACCTCAGCCCTTCTGCCCATTCATTATACATATTTCGGGAAAGGCTCTGCGCAAGGTCTTGCCCGCAAGCATGGCGCGCGAAGTGGGACGAATGTCATCGACGTTTCTACGGAATTCCGGCTTCCCGCCGCGCAGCCGCGGGATTCTGCCGGTCGCGTCAGCCTGCCGCTGTCCGACGCGAGGCGGTCGCGGCCGGTTCCGCCTCGCGAAGAATGGCGTCGCGCCCGGCATACAGCGGCATCGCCCCCTTGATGCCGGTGGCGTGCCGGCGCATCAGAGTGGCTGTCGCGTCGCGATCTCCCGCGCGCGCAAAGGCAAAGCCCCGAACCTCGCAGCCCATCGCCGGAGCTGCCTGGTCTGGACCTCCGCCTCGATTCCCTCGGCGATGACGCACATCCCAAGGCGCCGCGCAATGTCGATCAGGCCCTCGACGATCACCAGGCTCGGATCCTCGGGCCACAGCCGGCCGATAAAGGCTTGGTCCATCTTGATAAAGTCGACAGGCATGTTGACCAGATACGTCAGCGACGCGCAGCGCGTCCCGAAATCGTCGAGCGTCACCCGGACGCCGGCCACCCTGAGTGCCGCGATCTCGCGCGCCATCACCCGGTGCCGCCGCCCCGATATAGACGTCCTCGCTCACCTTCCATCATCAGATGTTCGAGACTGATGCCGGCGCGGCCGAAGGCGCCCTCGGCTTTTCGCGCCAGACTGCCGGTGTAGAAATCCGCCGTCGACACGTTGACGCCGACCTGGTTGATCGGCAGGCCTTGACCCTGCCAGAAGGCGATATCCTCGGCGCCCTTCGCCAGCATGCACTGGGTCAGCGCGACCGCGACATGAGCATCCGTCGTCCCTTCGCGGAACGCCTGCGCCGGGACCATCTCACCGTCGATCGTCCTCATCCGACATAAGGCTCCCAGGCCGACGATCTCGTTCGTGTCCAGCATCACAACGCCTGTATCCGCTCGTCCGCCAAAGCATTCGCGACGTCGCGAATAGCGTCCCGACGGTGCGTGATCCTCGTCCCGGTGCCAGGCCAATAGCGGACAAAGCCGCTGCGGCCGGTCTCTTGGCATGGTAGAGCGCGAAGTCGGCCGCCTCGTTCACCGAAACCGCCGTAGCTTCCGACGGCCCGAGAACCGCCCCGCCGATCGTCGCGCGCGGCACGACCGAATGGCCTTCGGTATGACGACGAATTCGTCCGCACCGAACATTGGCTGCAGATCAGGCGCCGCACCAACCATATGATCTCCATGTGCAAAATCGGCCCGCATCTCGCCGCCGACCCTCTGACTCCCCCTAATGTCCGCCGCGGCGGAAGGCGTGGGGTCAGTCATCACCGCAAAAGCTGCCGGATTGTCTATGACCGCAGCCATGATGGGCGCGGCAACTATGAGCGCCAAACCCGGGTAGTGAAGCCGGGTGACATGGGAAGGCGGAGGCGGCCCGCGCCCTCCAGCCGCCGGCACACAGCTCTTGTGCTGCCAGGTCCACCCATTGCATGTTATGATTATGATTCATCTGAAATATAGAGTTTTTGTTGCACACTTTGGCGGTGCACTTGTCTGCCATGGTCCGTTTCACTAGACAGTCGTTATGGCCCGGATCAATCTAAAGAAATTTATTGCCGAACACTATAAGGGCGGCGTCACAGCGCGGGACGTCATCCGCGAGGGCGTCACGAATTCGATCCACGCCGGTGCAAGAACCATTTCAGTCGATCTGTGGTTCGAGAGGCAGTCGGGGTTGTTCGGCGACGAAGAGCGTACGGTCCTCGACAGGATAACGATTTCCGACGACGGCGAAGGCTTCACGCAGGACAATCTTAATTATTTCGACGAGATCTGCACGGGCCACAAAGACGATATCGGCGGCAAAGGTGTCGGCCGCCTTGCGTTCCTCAAGTATGCCAATCGGGTCGAGATCCGGAGCCAGCTTTCGACACAGCTAGTCGAATTTCGCTATACACCCGACTTCAAGCCGGACGACGTCAAGCGAACGACCTCATCCGGGTCGCAGAAAACGACGATCACCCTCACCGAGCTGAGGGAGAAGATCAACACACAGGTCGCTAAGCTCGTCAATTCGATGTGCGACGATCTGCGGCTTTTGCTGTTTCTGAAGAAACAGGCTGGCCAAATTATAGCGATCAAGTTCACCCATAACTCCAAGCAGCCGTTCACTGAGGATTTCATATTTTCGGGCGAACACATCGAGGCCCTGAAGACTAGGACCTTTGAGGTCAGCGGTGAGATCTTCGATTGTTATCTCTTTCGGGAAGATGCGCCGCGAAAAGGCATCATTGCAATGCTTTGCGCGGATGAACTTTGCGTAGAGGAGTATCAGATTAGCAAGCGGTTCGACATTTGCCGCTACTTGATCTCGATCACTTCGAACTATCTGAACCGAAGCTCCAATATCGAACGCCAGAAGCTCGAAATACCAAAGGCCGATGCAGATACCGATCTGGTGTCGCCGATTAGCCGCGAAAAGCTCATGCCGCGTATTCACGAAGAATGCCTAGCCATGATCAACGAGACGGCGGAAGGGGATATTGATGCGTTCAAACTCGGAAACATTGACAAATTGAGGAAATACTACCCGTTCATCACGATCGAGTCGCTGCACGGGGACGCCGCCATGCTAGACGCGGACGAGATCGTCAAAACCTACAGAGCGCAACAAGCGAGACGCGAAGACCAGATCGTCGAGGCCATAGAAGAAGGCCGGAAGGTCGATTTCGACGATATTTCCCATCTCGCCAGTGACGACCTGGCGCGGTTCATCATCCATCGCGCTCTGCTGATCGATTCACTCGCCAAAATGCCGCGAGAGTCAGCGGAAGACGTTCTCCACAACGCGATCCTCCGCAAGAGAAGCGACGGAGACGATATCCGCGAAAACAACGTTTGGCTGGTGGACGACAAATTCCTGTCCTACAGCAGCATCTATAGCGATGAGACCTTGGCAAAAATAGTCCGCGAAGTTGGTGCGGAGACAGAATCGAAGCAGCAACGCAAGCCCGACGTTGCGGCGTTCTTTTCTAAGGACAACGAAGGCCGCCCAAATAAGCTTGTCATCGTCGAATTTAAGAAGCCCGGCGCGGATATTTTTGAGAACAACAAGGCTCTCCTCCAGTGCCGCTTGTACGCCACTGAACTCGTTGACCGGATCAAAACGGTAAGAGAGGTCTTTGCCTTCTCAGTGGTTGAGATTGACGACGAATTCTACAAAGACATGAAGAGAACTGGGTTCAAAGACGTATTTTCTTTGAGTGAGCGAGTTGTCTATGATGACTTCGTCATCGGAGCATCGGACGATATTCCACTGCATCTCTACGTTATGCCCGCCTCGGCATTGATCACAGATGCGAAGGCGCGAAATCGCGTCTTCGAGGAGGTGCTTCGATTCAACATGGCGCATAGGCGCGATGCCGTAAGTCCGAAGTAGCTAAGATCGCAGCCGTTCCAAGGATTACAATCCGAGTTCAACCCGAACGCTACGAACAATTTGCTACAGCGCGGCCGCAAGGACTCAAACCGGTGCGGCAGCGCTATATGATGATTTAACTGACGTTTTGGTAGCGGAGAGGGACTCGCCCCCTGTCCCCAGGTTCTATGATTCCGGCGTTCGCCTATCTGGTCCGCTCACCGCCTCGTGTTCCGTCGCGCCCGTCTCTGTCGACGTCCCGCTCCGCTCCGCGCCGTCGGCTATTGGCAAGCTCCGAAAGCTCGTTCTTCAGCGCACGCCGGCGGGTTTCGACGGCAGGCATGTCGTTGACGAATTGCCGGATCTGTTGCGCCAGCACATGATCTGCTGCCACACCTGAGCGCTGGAGCTCAGCGGCATAATCGAGATATCGCCGCCGGATCGCGTCCTGGCGTGACTTGATCTGTTCGTCCCAACGATGTTTGGCAGTCCTGCCGCCTCTCACCTCCGAAAGGACCTCCTTACGCGCGAACCGGTCGACATCGGGCATGGCTTTTCGCTTGCGCATAGCGAGGACCACCCCGCGGTCGCCCTTCCGAACCCGTCCGCGGGTTCGCCGCGGCGTTGCCTCTGCCGCGATCCCGCGAAGCTGAAGTTCGCCAGCAAACCGCTCCCGCCACGCCTGAAGATCCGCCTTGCGGGGATTGAGACGCTTGCCGTTATGGCCCAAGGATCGGACGGTCAAGTGCACGTGGGGATGTTTGTCGTCGAGGTGTTGGACGAAAGCGTAGTCGTGATTGTAACCAAACGTCTCGATGGCAAATGTCCGGGCTGAATCCTTGACTGCGACGGCGTCGGTGCCAGCCGGCATCGACAGAACGATGTTGATCGAAAGCGATCCATCGCGGCGTCGCTTGTCGTCGAGACCGGCATCATCCTCCCAGCGTTGCTGCAGATCTTTCAATCCGGAACGACCCGCCAGCGTCGCGCCCTGCTCTGTTTCTGCGTCGAGCTCGCCGTTTCGCGTGATGTATGCGAGGTGCGCCTTGAGATGCGCCACACCTTTGGTGCGACCGGTGATCTTGACCATCACCTCTGGTGCTCTGCGCACGATGCGTTCGAGCTTTGCACGCATCGCCGGCGTAACGCCACCTGGAGCAGCCGGATCGGGGATATCCCATTCGGCTCGCCGGGGACGCCGATTGGGCGTCTCCCAGACATACGAGATCGGCGGAAGTTCGGCGGCTAGGTCGGTCGGCCGCGGCGAGGAGCGTCGACTCATCGCCTTCCATCCCAATAATCCGCGTTGCCGTGCAGCGCATTACGCAATTCCGCGAGCTCTCTTTCGATGACCAATTTGGCCTCTTGAATTGCGGATAGATCGGGCTCAACCGCCCTGCCCTGCAGCACACTGGTGTTTGCGGCGCGCGCGATCTGGTTGATGTTGCCGCCGATCCGGTTGAGCTCGCGCACGATCGCGCGAAGCGCCTCATGCTCGTTCGGGGAATGCTGCACTGGCGACCCCAGCCGTGAGCGCACCAGCGCGACGATCCAACCGGTTCGCGTCATGCCACGCTGATGCGAGACCTCCGCGAGCTGCCGCATCTCGCTCTCGCGAAATCGCACCGTCACCTTTTCCGGCCGTCCGACCGGCAACGCCAAGATGCGCGGTGCGGGCGCAGCTAGTGCCTCAGCAATGAGACGCCGCAGAAGCGCGGACTTACCGCCGTGGGTTGCTGCCAAAGCTGAGAACTGCGCCGCGACTTCGTCCGAGACGCGAAGCGAGATCAGAGCCATGCACGTCAATCCCAATTGCGATGTAATACATCGCTGGCGCGAAGCCTATCCTGCACTAGAAGACGCGAAAACTTCCATCGCCTCCGTGTTGGTTCAAACCATCGGGCTCGGCAGTCAAGGCTAGGCGGTTGCCGCAGGTGAGATCCAACACAGTCGACGATCGATGAGGAGAGGTCTTCTGGGAATGGCGCAGCCGTAACCCCTAATGCTGGTACTCCACGACCGCCACGCGGGCAGAGTCGCAACATTGGCACCGAATATGTGGACCGCGGCTTTCCAGCAGCCTCCGGCCTCTCTACGGCGCTGTGGGGGGCGCGTTCGGCCTCCGGCTGCTGCGCTAGCGCGCCATCCTTCGGATGGGAAATCCGCTCCGCCGTCGCAGCAAATGTAGCACTGTCTCCGGGGAGGCTGTTTAAGAGGAGCTTCATGCCGACAGGATCTCTTCGATTGTGATCGTCGATGCTGGAACCTCTTCCGCGTCCTCTGCACCATCGATGAGCAGCACGGCATGGCGAGAACCTTGAGACGCGAGTCGATCGACCAGAAGACAGCCCTTGCGATCTCGGTGACGCACTCTGATCGTCAGTGACGTGCTCATTCCCTCGCTCCGATTGGCCGAAGAGTTGGGGAGCTTTCCTGCGGCAGCCCTCTCACGGCCTCTCTCTATGGCTTGCGACGCCACTTGCGGTGCGACCGGGCCTCGTGGTGGTTGAGCTCCAGGAGCCCCTTCGTCATCAGCAGGGGAACCACGGACTTTCGTGCGAACTTCGCGAGCCAGTTGCCGGGCGTGAGCGTCGGTGAAGCTCTCCTGTTCTGCGCACAAAGTCTCAATCGCGTTGGGCTGCTCACGCCAAGCCTGGTAGAGCTCATACACAGCGCGGATTGATGAGCCGGCAAGCTTCGAGCGAAGGAACTCCGGCATATTCTGGACCGATGCGTAGCGAGATACCCAATCCCTGGGTTTGCCGAGCTTGCGCGAGATGTCGGCTTGATTGTCACCCTGCTCCAAGCGGTCCGAGATGAACGCCGCTATTTCTGGGGCATTGAGGTCATCGCGCTGGATATTCTCGATCATCTGAACATAACGATCGGCAGAACCAGCCACATGAATGAAAGCCGGGATATCACGGAGCCCGGCGCGCTTAGCAGCACGATACCGCCTCGCACCCATGACGATCACGTACCGCCCCTCCTCGGTCGCTTGCCGCAGCACGATCGGTTGCAGCACGCCATGCTGAAGGACCGATTCTGCAAGCTCGTCGAGTTTCTGCTCATCGAAGCTGCGACGGGGCTGGTCCGGATCCTCGTCAATGCGGTCGATAGAGATGCAAGTCGGTTGCCCGATTGTGGCCGCACCATCTTCCGCGGCGGCGATGAGCTGCTTGAAGCTGAGATCAAGCGCCATGTGCCGACTCGTCCATCTGCGCGACGATCTTGGCGAGAACATCGCGGATTTCCCGACCAGCCTCCTGCGCAGAGCGGCGCTTCAGCTTCCAGACCGGCAGGCGTTCCGCGACGGCTTCAGCGTAGCCGTCCCTTGCAACGATCTGGCCCGGGAACACATATTTGCCAGCCTCGCGCAAGAGCTGCTCAAGATGTGTCCTTTGACGGGGCGATTTCGTGTTGAAGTTCGAGGGCAGCAGCCCGAGGAACTTCGTATCCTGACGGCCATAGCGCCTCTGCACGCCGATCACGGTCTGCATCAGACCTTTGACGCCCTTGATCGAATAGTCCTCCAGATAAATAGGGGCCAGCACATGCGACGCTGCAACCAAACAGCCGACACTGCGAAGTCCAAGTGACGGCGGCGTATCGATGACGCAGGCATCGAACTGATCCGACGCGATCGCGAGGTTCTCTTGCAGAGTCGTTATGGCGGCTGCATTGCTCCGATCGAGATCAGTCAGTGAGCTATCGGCCGGCGCGAGCGTCAGGCCTTCATCGGCTCGAGGTACGACCCGTACCCCCGGCTTGAACAAATCCGCGGCTAACGTTGAACCGGCGTACTGCCTCAACGTGTCCGACGCATTGCTCTGCGCATCAACGTCGATCATGAGAACGCGGAGATTTGTTTCCGCCATGAACCACGCCAAATGCACAGCAAGGGTGGTCTTGCCGACCCCGCCCTTTTGATTGTTGATGACAATGGTCTTCATATTAAGGTCCGAAATGGGTCTGACGGCGCGGAGGCATGTCCTCGTCCGTCATGACACGGGGGATGTTGGTTTGAACCAACAGCGATCACCGGAACGATCCCGGAATTCATCCGACGAATCCCCTGCCAGAAGAGACAGGTCAGTCATAGTCGTCGGGAGGAGCAGCTTCTGGGAAGCGAGACAGAGCTTATGCGGTGCCTGGCAGCCGCAACACTATCGCGAGAGGATCGTCACGCGAATGCGCGGAGACCGCTTGCGGGCTCCGGGAGCGTCGCCGCAGCGGCGCGAGTAGAGCCGTCCCCGGAGGGGCTCGCCCAAGCGGACATGGCTGTCAGAGTGGACCCGCCTGGATACGAAATTTATTTTTGCGACGGCTATCTGCACGCTCGGAATACGTTCTACCTATCGCGAGAAAGATTCGTGTCGTTCCTCTCGAGGCCGCCCGCTGTAGCGACAAAAATTCCGACACCGCCAAAAACTGGCCTTAGGAAGTTTGAATCAAGGGCCGATCTCTTGCGGCCGGCTGTTGTGACGAAGCCGGCGCAATTGCAAGTTGGGCATTGCGACGCGCGCGCCCCGAAAGCGAAGTCGCCGTTGAAGAAAGATTTAATTGGGCAACGGGTCCCGGAGCAACTGACCTATCGATAAAATGAGACGTCTGCCCGGTCGATTCATAAAACTCATTGGACGGCATTTGCGAGGGAGAGCAAGAATCCGTCTGTGCCGAAACCCGAACCAGACTGCTTCATCTGCGCCGCATCGATGCCACGTGCAATATGCGGCGGTTTTATGCGCTGCCCACGCAGCCGACCTTGTTCGGCGAAATGTCGCCGATCCGCGATTGAGGCCGGATGGGGACGAATGGCCAGACCAGGATGCAGACCTTCGATGGCAGTGCAGAGGCGGTTGACGCGTTAGGACGGCTGCAGCGTATCAAACGGAGGCGCGGTTACGCTGCAGTGGACGAAAAGCTGCCATAGTCTAGAAATTTTTCCGGGACTGCGGCTCCGCCTGTGATATCGGCTCTATCTGTTCCACTGCTGTGATGTCAGACGAGCACGATCGAAACAAGACGGAGCTCGCCTCATGACGACTGCCAATGAGATCGCCGAAAAGATTGCAGCCGAGAACGACCTGACAAAAGCTCAGGCGAAAACAATCGTTGACAGCGTGTTCAAGGCGATCGCTGATGCGGCCGCGGGCGGAGCCGAGACGAGCCTTCCCGGGTTTGTCAAGGTCAAGGTCAAGGATAGCCCCGCTCGTGAGGGCCGCAATCCGTCGACCGGCGCAACGATCGCGATCGCAGCTTCCAGGAAGCTGACCTTTACGCCTGCCAAAGCTATGAAGGATGTTCTGAACGGAGGCGCGGCAGCTAACGACGGTGCATCGTAAGTCGCAAGACGAGGGGGCTTATGCCCCCTCCTCGGCTGCGAGCGCTTCGTTGCGTTGGCGGATGAGTTCAGCCAGTTCGAATTCGAGCGCCTTGCGCTCCGCCGGCGTGAATACGCATCCGCTCTGCTCGGCGCGCAATTCTTCAATGGTGTCGATGGTCATGATCGCATCTCCGGTCGAGGGAAAGCGGGCCCCGCCTTGCGGCGGAGCCCACTGACTGAGCTTCAGTCCCGGTTCGGCCGGGACCAGATCAGTTGGAAGTCTTCCGCACCTTCGACCTCGGTCAGAGTGGCGTAGATCGGAGCGGGGAAGCTCGGATCGTCCAGCTTGACGGAGAGGTAGTCGCGCTCAGTGTCCTTGGCGGTCTTCTGCCAGGCCGCACCCAGCTCGACATTGCCTGAGTAGATGCGGAAGTGCGGTCCCTTGTCGGAAGGATTTTCGACGCGGATCAGCTTGGCCTTGACGTTCAGGTTGAGCGTCTTGATCGCGCCGGAGAAGCCATTGCCCGTAGAGGTGAAGGTGCCGATGGTAGCCATTGTGTCATTCCCTTGTTTTCTCGGGCCGCGCCTATCGCGACCTCGATGGCGGTCGTGAGACCGGAGGCGATCGACCTGCACCCAGAGGGCTGAAATGAAATGGAGGGCGGCCGGCAGCGACTTTCTTGGACCGCGAGGAATGGTGCGCAGCGCCAGGGGAAGAAAGTCGAGGACGGACGTTGCGGGGACAAGATCGAGAGCCCGCGAAGCGGGATCGGCCTTCGGTCAGACCAGCCTCTATCGAGGACGCAGATGGGTACGCCCGTCGCGAAAACACGTGGAATGAAGGCAGGCTCTAGTCGGTTCAGCCACTCGGATCTCAAGGCAGAGCACAGCGGCAAAACGCAGTTCATCGTAGTGAGCACCTAGACCACGCGTCAGCACCCGCAATGGAGATCGTCACTATCGGCAAACTCGGCGCGTCGTTGCCATCGCAAGATTGATAATGAGGCCAGCGACGTATCCGCCATGGATGCAATATCGCCCTCCGCATCCGTGCCGCCCAGCCTGCGAGACATCAGAGGTCCTGGCCGGAGTAGACATGCCTGTCACCGTGGATAACCCTGTGCGCGATAGGCGTGCGCTTCCGTCAGCACCTCAGGGGAGGCATGATCCCGCCCGGTTGCGCCGGCTCTGTCCGGCGTGCCTGGAGGAAAGCTGGCACCATCGCTTCTGGTGGGACGTCAGAACCATCTCGACTTGTGCGCCTGCGGTGCGCCTTTGAGCTGGCGCGGCGGAGAGCTGGTCAGGTGCTTGTCATGCTCCAACGGGGAACTCTCCCGACTTCCGCCGTACGCCTGCCCATTCGAAGTGCTGCGAACGGACACAAGCGCGTACCCGGCGGCCGCTCCCGTAGTTTCGACCTCCTGGGACTTCAGGGCTATCATCCACAGGGCGCGGAAACACGGGGATAAGCCGGACGTCCGCGGATTTGGAATCCCTGCTCCGTGCTAACCGCGCGGAACAAGCCAGGAGGTCAAGGATTCTTCGCGGTAGGAGTATCTCGATGCTGATGACGAGGGAACGACGGCCGGCGATCCGGACGCTGCGCGGCTGGGCTATCAACGTGCTGCAGGAGGCCGGGGCCATCCACGAATGCGAGGAGCACGGATGGGCGCAGGACCGTGGCGACCCTCACGCCCGCGAACGCGCCATCGATCTCGCCCGTCAGCATCCGCCAGCCGGCGTTTCTCGCGACGAGGCAACCGCGGAAGTCCGAGACGTGCTGGATTCGATCGGCGATACGTGCCCGGAGTGCCCGCCAGGCTCTGGCTAAGCCGCCTGTTCGGATTTGGCTGCGAGCGGCGGACCCGGGACTCGGGCAATTTCCTGCCAGGCCAGCGCCAGTATGATCCAGCGTTGCCGTTCGGCTCCATCGGCGTCGGCGGCGAGCTTCATGGCCGCGACCGCCTCGCGCTCGGGGTCGTACTCGATGTCCATGGCGATTATATAGTCGCTGATGGTAAACGATCCCGAAGCAACCAGACCGTAAAAATCCGGGGTCATGAAGGCTGACGTCTTCCCAAGTCTCCGGAAGTGCCAACCCTGCGTCGCATATTCGGTCCAATAAGAGCGCCGCCCCGCTTCGGACCACTACTTGCTGCGAAGCGACAGGCTGATGCGGGTGACGATGTCGTCCCAGTCGTGCTCCTCGCTGGCCGGGTAATTGATCAGCACGCAATGAACCAGCCGGCCGACGAAGTTGCAGCGGTCGTACCAGACCTTGTCGCCTTTGTAGCTGGAGACCGCGAAGAAGCGGGGCGTCACCCGCTTGTACTGAATGCGCGACGGCGGGCCCTTTTTCGCCAGGAACGCAGCTGGCGAATCGTTTGCGACGTTGGGGGCGGCCTGTATCGTGATGTCGGCGCGGCCATCGGCGGTCCGGAAGCGTTGTCCATATCCATCCGGTCGACCGGCCTCCTCGGTAAATATCGAGGACGGGAAATCGACTGACGTGCCGGTTTGAGGAATGCTGTAGGTCGTCCACCTGACCGGTTGCGCCGAGACTGCCGATGCGGAGGCAGCGAATGTAAGACCGATCGCCCACGCTATCGCTCTCATCGAAAATCTCCTCCCGGCCTTCCCCAGCGCTTTGCTGCGAGCCGTGCCTTGGGAAAAGCTGAATGACCCACTCCGTTCCAAGAAGTCTGGCCAGCTACAGCTGTCCGCCTTCCTCGACCGGGTCGTTGGACTCGAGCCACGTCAGGGCGGTCTCGATCTTGGCGAGCAATCTCTCGATTTCATCGCGCTCGTTCGGACCTGGATCGTTTTCCAGTCGCTCGAGCAGCTGTTGCTTTTGCGCTAGCAGGTTCGCCACCGTCGACATCGAACTTCCTCCAGCAGGCTTCTTCAAGGGTGGTGCGCCGGCGCGCCGCGTTCCAGTGACGCGGCCTTCCCTCAGAAGATTCCAAGGAGGGCAAAAACCGCGACTTCGCCGACGAAGGCGATGGTCATGACGGCGACAGTGAGAGCCATGTCGCCTACCGGCATGCTGGACATTCGCTGCGCCTCGCGTTGCAGCCCCTGTCCCTGAATTCGTGAGGCCACGAAAAGGTTTCGGTTCCGGAAGTCCGGTTCCGGATATGGCGTCCGCATGGCGGAAAGTTCGAGCGGGGCGCCGTATGCGAATTCTTGAGATGTCAGTGCTGGTGCGTGGCTATGTCCGGCCTGCTCGCCTTGGTCGCGGTCGTTGCTCTGCTCAAAAGCGGCGGCGAGACTCCTCCCTCAGAGAGGAGCCGGTCCGATGTTGAGAAGCTGCGAGACAGCGGTGACGAGCTGAGCGGGGGCGAAGGGCTTCGTGAGCAGAACGCTGTTGGGCACTCCGAGTCTCGCCCATTCGTCGGCGGCCGCGCCGGTCATGTAGACGACGGGAAACTCGGGATCCCGCTCCCGAACAAGACGCGCGAGGTCCCAGCCGCTTGTCTTGCCCTTCAGGTTCACGTCCGTGACCAGCGCCCGGAATTCGTAGAGGCCGCTTTTCAGAACGGTCGCCGCTTCTTCCGCCGACGACAGGATCTGCGGCCGGAAGCCGGCGTCAGTCAGCGCCTCCTCCAGCATTTCCTGGATCTGGTAGTCGTCCTCGGCCACGAGGATGGTGAGGGATTTGGTCAACTTGCGCCCTGCTTTAGATGGCTACGCAGCGCGGATGGCTAGGTTCCCTTGGAGCTGTTCAAAAGTGAACACTCCGGAGGCTGACACCGCAACGATTTTTGGCCTCGAATGTTGGCAGGGACGAGGAGGATAGCTGGCGTCGATGAGAAATCCGGACCGCCCTGATGACCTGCCTGGTCGCGCGCTGCGGCCGAAATGGGCGAACGGCTGGGCCAGATGATGCGCCTCGAGATGGAGCCTCGGCCCTCTCTGAACTCCCTGCTTGATCGATTGCGAGTCTCGGATCGCGCCTCGTACCTAGCTAGGGTGTGCGCGCACGCGGACGCATAGTCCTGGATCCTGCCGCTCGTAGGTGAGCTCGCCTTCGAGCTGCTGGGTGAGAAGCTGTACGATCCGCGACCCCAGACCGCCCGGTGCGGAGTCATCCGCCAAGCCAACGCCATTGTCCGAAACCGACAGCTCTATCTTGTCCATGTTCAAAAGCGTGACTGTGACGTGACCTGCCCTTTCGTCCGGAAAGGCGTACTTCAAGGCGTTGGTGACAAGCTCATTGGTGATCATGCCGATCGCGAGCGCATGGTTGTGCTGCAGGAAGAATTCGGCACAGACCACCTGGAAGGCGACCGGCCCTGACGGCGCCAAAGACTGGAAGACCTTCTCGACGACGTCGTTCAGGAAGTAGCGCATGTTGACCGAGCGGGAATCCTGTTTGACCGAGAGATGGTCGTAGACCTCGGCCATCACCTGCACCCTCCGCGCGGTTGCCTCCAGCGCGGCCGCGAGTTCGGGGCTGCCGTGCCGGGCCTCCAGCCGGATCATGCCCCCGAGGATTGCAAGGTTGTTCTTGGTCCGGTGCGCCATCTCCTGCAGCAGGACGGCCTTGGTCTTGTCGGCTAACATCACCCGCCGGAGCTCCGCCCGCTGGAATTCAGCGACCGTCGCGGTCCCGGCCGCGGTGATGGCGAAGAGCGAATTCGTGGCCAGAAAATCGAGGCCGATGCTGCCCGCGTAGCTGACGTAGGTGCCGACCCCGACGGCAATCACGGCCGCGAAGATTCCCGAGCCTCGATCGAAAATCAGGCCCGACAGGAACACGCCAGGCAGCAGCAGGAAGTACCCCGGGGCGCCCGTCTGCATTTGAAGCGCCATCTGCAGGACGGCGCAGACGAGCATGATGCAAGCCGAGATACCGTACCGGACGACGACCGGAAGCGAGTGCTCCAGAACGAGCGGAGAGAGCCTGTTCATGGATTTGAAACCGTCTGGCACGGAGGGCCGTTCCCACCAGTCCAACGTTCGAGCGAAACCGCGGCGCCCCGTCACCCGGAGCATCGTGGAACCGGACGCACAGCCAGCGAATTGAGTCCTTTCCGGCCGCGGTATTGAGCTTTCGGTGGGCCGCCCATAGTCGCGCGAACTCGGGCATGATGACGATGAAGTGGATGCTCGTGGTTCTGGTCGGCGGCGTAACTCCGGTGAATACCGACCTCGTCTTCGACAAGTTCGCCGACTGCCTCGCGGCTGAGGAGCAGATGCGCAAACACTATGCCGATGCATTCGAGGCGTGGGACCGCTGGGCCGCAGTCAACATCGATAGACGGCGCGAGTATTCGAAGGCACGCGATCTCCAGGCCAAGCGTCTGCTCAGCAACATCGGAACGTGCGTCCCGCACGGCGGCGATCAGCAAACCGTCCCGACGCCTCAGCAACAACAACCTTCAACGCCGGCTCTGCAACCCTCCTCGCCAACGGCTACGCCGACTCCACAGCCAAGCCCACGCACGTGAGCCCCGATTTCAAGTCAGGTCGATCGCTCGCCAGACCGACGACACGCGTGGCGGTCCTCAGCGGTCTTGAATTCTATGACTCCTTGGGCGCTTTCGCGGCTTGGCGCTCGTAGCGCCCGCGCCGCTTTCGGTGGACGCAGCTTCGCGAGCCAAGCGCTCCGCCTTCAGGCGCTCCCGGTTTGCATGGAATGCCTGTTGGTCGCGCTCATGCTCGGAGACCGGCGCCTTCGCGCCCGTATCGCGAAACGCCTTTTGCGCTTCCCGTTCGGCCGCGGTCGGCATCCTCCTGCCCAATGTCCGATTGCTCATTGCTCCCTCCTTCGGGCGCAAACGGTCCTTGCGCTATGTTGCGCATTCGGACCGCCAACCTAGTGGGTAGGTTTTCCCCCGGCGGGGCTTGGGGGCGCAGCGCCGGAGGCAGGATATCGACGCCCGGCTCGCCCGTTCGTTCCTACTGTGATCACACAGAACTGCGTCTCGGCCGCCTTCCAATTGGACCTTTCAGATGGGTAAGCATCTGGGCGGCGAAAGCGGACGACGGGGGGCCTTAAGCATCCGACGAATGCCCTGGTGATCGCACCGGCGCGGTTCAACCTTGGAACGCGACCCGGAGCGGGAGCCTCTTGCTTTCTGGAGGGGCCGCCAGACTTCGGGGCCGCCCGATCAAGTAGCCCTGCATCTCGTCGCAACCCTCCTGCAGGAGAAGCGACATCTGGGCCTCGGTCTCGATCCCCTCCGCGAGCACCGGGACCCCAAGTCCGTGGGCGAGGCCAATCACGGCCCGGACGATGGCGAGCGACCGCTCGCTTTGGCCGAGCGCCATGACGAACGAGCGATCGATCTTGATCCGATCCAGGGGAAAAGCCTCGAGATACGATAGGGAGGAGTATCCCGTGCCGAAGTCATCCAGAGCGATCTGAATTCCGAGTGCCTTGAGCGACTGCATCGTCTTCTTGGCGCGCGCGATGTCCTCGATCAGCACCCCTTCGGTGATTTCAAGCTCGAGCCGCGAGGCCGGCAGCCCGCTCTCGCGCAGCGCCCTGCGGACATGCGCATCTAGATTTTCTCGGCGGAACTGCGCGGCAGAGACGTTGACGGCGACCCTGAGAGGCTGGTGCCATGACGCAGCTTCCCTGCACGCTTCCATCAGTACCCAGTCGTCGATCTGCGCGATCGCGCCGCTCCGCTCAGCGACCGGAATGAATTCTCCTGGCGGAATGATGCCGCGAACCGGATGGCGCCAGCGAACGAGCGCCTCATACGCCTTCAGCGTGCCGTCCCGGTGCTGCTGCGGCTGATATTCCAGAAAGAGCTCCCCTCGCTCCACGGCGACCCGCAGGTCATGCTCGATCGCGCGGCGATCCCGCAATTGCTGGTCCATGGCGCTCGTGAACAGGCGGATCGCTCCCCTGCCTTCATGCTTCGCGCGATAGAGGGCGGCATCGGCGTTGGCTAGCAGCGAGACGGCATTATCGGCGTCTCGCGGATAGAGTGCAGCGCCGACACAGAGATCGATTTGGAGTGCGTGGCCGTCGACCTCGATGGGCCGTTCGAACTGGGCCCGCATGCGCGTGGCCAGCAGTTCTGCGGTTGCGGGCAAGGGCAATCGATCGATGATGCCGATGAACTCGTCGCCCCCGACGCGCGCCACGTATGCCCCTTCCGCGGCCTCCTGCAGGCGCCTCGAAGTTTCCCGCAGCACGGCGTCGCCAATGGCGTGGCCGAAGAGGTCGTTGATCTCCTTGAAATGGTCGAGATCGATGCAGAGCACTGCGAAGGGGCTGTCCGTGATCTGCGCTCGTTCGATCGAGGTTCGCAGGTGTTGATCCAGGGCCGCTCTGTTGGGCAACTCAGTCAGAGCATCGTGGCGGGCTAGATAGCTGATTTTCTCTTGGGCCCGATTCCTGTCCGTCACGTCGAAGGCAACACAAACGTGCGCCGCCCGTTCGCCATAGACGAGGGGCCGCGACTCGATGACGACCTGGATGGCCTCGCCGTCGGCGGTTCGGTGTAGATCGAAATCACGCTCCGTGCCATCGGATTCTCCGCACTGCAGCTGCCCCTCGAACATGGTCAGGAGAGCTTCGCGGGGGTAACCGTAGTGGCGGCACATCGCGCCGTTCACGGCGATCAGCTGCCGAGTCTTCGCATCGGCCACCCACATAGGGAGGGGGTTCTCCTCGAAGAGCAGCCGGAAGGACGCTTCCCGCCGCTTCAAGTCGGTGATGTCGATCCGAACACCGATGCTGCCGCCGTCCGCCGTGCGCCGTTCCTCGACACGCACCCATCGATCGCCCTCCAGATACTGCTCGTGCGAATGCTGTGGAAGCGCATGCCGGGCCAGGCGCTCGGTGAGCCACTCCTCCTCCCGACCGATCGCATCCGGGTACTGGCCCGCATCCAGTCCGGTGCGGATGAGCGTCTCGAACGACGTGCCAGTAGTAAGGGCGCTGCGGCTGACAGCATAGAGTTCAGCGTATTGCCGATTCCAAAGCACCAGCCGGTCGTTCTTGTCGAAGATCGCAAGGGCCTCGGGAACGACGTCTAGCGCCTCGGTGAGGTGGGCGTGGGCCGCTCGGGCGCTCGCTTCCGCCTGCTCGGCCGCGGCCTTCGCTTGCGCAAGCGCCGTCTCGGTCCGGTGCCGCTCCGTGATGTCCTCGTGCGTTGCGACCCAGCCCTTGTCCGGCATCGGGCGATGCCGGATCCGCACGATGCGGCCGTTGGTCAGTTCGACCGTGGTATCGGAATCCTCCGCGATCACGGGAGAGCTGTTGCGCCAGACCAAATAATCCTCCTTGGACATCTTGGGTGCGCTGCCTACGGCATAGCGGAGATCAACGATGTCGTTCAGCTTCATGCCCGGACGGACGACTTCCGGATCGAGATCGTAGATCTGCAGATACTGCCGATTGCAGACGATCAGGCGCTGGTCCTCGTCGAAAAAGCAGAGGCCCTGGGACATGTTGTTGAGGGCCCGGTCGAAGCGCTCAGTCAAAGCGGTTGCCGTCTGCTCGGCAACGCGTGCGCGCTCGCCTTCTTCGGTCAACCGGCTTTGCGTCCCGACGAGTTGGACGAAAGACCGGAAATTGGTGTTGATCATCCGTCCGAGCAGGACGAGCAGCAGCAGCAGATTGATCCCGAGCGAGATCATCATTCCATCGCCCGACAGCAGCAGCACCGTCGCGATCGGGAGGCCAGCGATGATCATCGTCAGCAGGGAGGCCGGCGGAAAGCTGCCGAGGCAATAGGCCGTGCCGACGCAGCCCATGAAGACGAGCAGCGCCACCGGAGCGCGGAGGCCGGGATCGACGACCCCGAACAGCGCGAGGATCCAAAGCACGAAGCCCGTATTGAGGACGATCGCGACGAGACGGGTTTTGACCAGCTGACGATAGGCCTGCTCGGGCGTGAATTCCGCGCCGCCCAAGCGCACCCACTGGACCAACCGAATCATGCAGATGACGAGCAGTCCGGCGGGCACCGCGAACCGAAGCCACGGCGAGACGCTCGACGGGAGCACCAGGCCCACGCTGATGCTGTCGATCAGCAGGACCGCGTAGAGAACCGGCACCTGTTTCCGCAGCACGCGGAATTGCTCCACGAGCAGCGAACGACCGAGCGGATCGGTCGTGCTGCCAACGGAGAAGGCGGCGCGCATTCGCGAGAGTAGGTCCATCAAGAAACCCCTAGCCGATCAACAGGCTAGGGCAGAGTGTCGAACGACACGTAAAGCGGGCAGTCGCGCTCTGATGAAGTTGGGCCTTGGTGATTTTCGGCTTAACAGATGGGTCGCAATTGCGCCGTCCCGTCGAATGGCCGTACCTTGCTACCTCAGCGGAAGACCGACGTTGCCTACGCCGATTTCCGCCGGGCCCCCGCAGCCGGCTTCTTGGCGGCGGCCTCCTTCGCCGGCTTCTTCCCGGCGATCGGCATCAACATTTCCTTCTGGCCGGCAGACGCCTTCTTCGGCTTCTTGCCGGGCTTCTTCGGCGTCGCTGCTTCGGCAGTAGCGCCGCCCACGCTCTTGCGCAGCGCGTCCATCAGATCGACGACGTTCTCCCCCTTCGGCCGCTCCTTCGGACGGATGACCTTGCCGGCCCGCTTCTGATTGATGAGGTCGACCAGGGCGCTCTCGTAGTGATCCTCGAACTTCTCCGGATCGAACCGCCCCGCCTTCTGGTTCACGATGTGCTTGGCGAGATCCAGCATATCCTTCGTGACCTTCACGTCCTGGATCTCGTCGAAATACTCCTGCTCGCCACGGACCTCGTAGGGGTAGCGCAGCAGCGTGCCGATCAGACCTTTGTCGCGGGCTTCAAGCGCGATGATGTGCTCGCGGTTGGTCAGCACCACGCGCCCAATCGCGACCTTGTCCATCTCGCGGATTGTCTCGCGGATCACGGCGAACGCGTCGTGCCCGACCTTGCCGTCCGGACGCAGGTAGTAGGGACGGATGAGGTAGCGCGGGTCGATGTCGGACCTGTCGACGAATTCATCGATCTCGATGGTGCGGGTGGACTCCAGCGCGATCTCCTCGAGCTCTTCCTTCGAGACCTCGATGTACTGTCCCTTCTCGAGTTCGTAGCCCTTGACAATGTCCTCATTCGGTACCTCGTCGCCGGTATCGGCATCGACCTTCAGGTACTTGATGCGATGACCGGTCTGCCGGTTCAGCTGGTTGAACGAGATCTTCTCGCTCTCGGACGTCGCCGGATACAGAGCGACGGGACAGGTGACGAGGGAAAGTCGCAGGAAGCCTTTCCAGTTGGCACGCGGGGCCATGTACACAGAACTCCGGTTGGGTGCGGCTCGGATTCAAGACGAACGGACGTGACGGGTTCCGACAAACCCTGTGGTCATCCCCGAGATTCA
The DNA here is from genome assembly GCF_054863025.1 of Bradyrhizobium sp. 23AC. Lineage (NCBI taxonomy): Bacteria > Pseudomonadati > Pseudomonadota > Alphaproteobacteria > Hyphomicrobiales > Nitrobacteraceae > Bradyrhizobium > Bradyrhizobium sp. 23AC. The sequence continues at coordinate 3,986 of NZ_JAVAYN010000031.1, read as the reverse complement.
TTTCCCGAATGGACTCGACTCTTGTTCTTGATATGTTCTAATTGCATCATGACCCATGCCGCTGGCTGGCGCTTCCCAACGTTGAAGCAGATGCAGAGATTGAGATCGACCCCCGCGACGGACCCGATAGCCGCCCAAGCGCCGGCCCTTGGACCGGCAGACGACCTCCCGTCCGAATACTGGCAGTCGCTCCTGGAGGACCCGCGCGCCGAAGCTCGGCTCGCCCCGTCGGGAGCGACTCCGCGCCTGAGCCAGATTCCTCAGCATCTTCTGAGGGTCGGATGCCGCCGCTGCGGCAGGACTGTCGAGATCCAGAAGGTCGATGCGGTCCGACTGCATGGGCAGGAGGCATCCTGGAAGAGCGTTGGCCAGCGCCTCTTGGACAACACCTGCACGCAAAGGACGGGGCGCCATGAGGAGGACGGCTGCTGGCCGACGTTCGAGTAGTCGCCGGCGCGGTCGACACTGGATGCTGCAATGGCACCAAAGCACCACCCGACGCCGCTGAGCGGAGGCGACCGCAAGGCGCTCGCCAAGGAGCTCGGCCGCGCGCGAGCGATGACCACGATTCTCGCTGCGCAGTCGGCCGAAGCCCGCACCAAGGGGGAGGCACTCCTCCGCCAAGCCGACAAGTTGCTCTGCGAGTCATGGAACGAGCGCATGTGGGCCGACGGCGGCCCGATCGATCCGTCGCCGACCGTCGACCAGGCCATCAACGGAGGTTACGCATGGCTCGAGATCGAGTGCTCGCGGTGCAAGGCCCGCCGGGACGTCGATCTGACCACGCTGCTCCACCCGCCGTCCACGTTCGTCCACGACCTGGCGAGCCGCCTCCGCTGCAGCAAGTGCGCCAAGGCCGGTCGCCGACCGCCAGCGACGCTGCTACAGCTGTCGCAGCGAGCCCGCCATTCGAATCCGGAAGCCTGAATGTGTAACCTTTACTCGATCACCACCAACCAGGCGGCCATCAGCGATCTGTTTCGCGTCGTCAATCGGTACGTGGGCAATCTCCCGCCGATGCCCGGCGTGTTTCCGGACTACAAGGCGCCGATTGTCCGGAACGGCGCCGACGGCCGCGAGCTCGCGCTTGCCCGCTGGGGCATGCCATCGTCTTCGAAGGCGCTGATGGACGCGACGAAGAAGCGCGCCGAGAGGCTGCAGGCCAAGGGCAAGACTGTCGACTTCAAGGAGTTGCTCCGGATGGAGCCCGACGGCGGCACCACCAACATACGCAACGTGAAGAGCAAACATTGGACGCGATGGCTGGGCCCAGAGAACCGCTGCGTGGTGCCGTTCAACTCGTTCAGCGAATTCAACAAAGCCGAAGGCGGCGACATCTGGTTCGCACTCGACGAGCCCGCCCGCTCCTTTGCTTCGCCGGCATCTGGACAAAGTGGACGTCCGTCCGAAAGGTCAAGGAAGGCGAGACCACCAACGATCTCTACGCATTCCTGACGACGGAGGCCAATGCCGAAGTGTTCGCCATCCATCCGAAGGCGATGCCCGTAATCCTGACGACTCCTGCCGAGGTCGAGACCTGGATGACGGCACCCGCCGAGGAAGCCCTGCAGCTGCAGCGCCCCCTTCCGGACGGGACGCTCCGGATCGTGGCGCGGGGTGCAAAGGAAGATCAGGTCGGCTAGAGGGGCCCATGACCGACATACGCGAAACCCTCAGGGCCCAGCAGCTGCGGATAGGGCACTCGGCAATGGACCCATCCGCTTCGCGGCGTGATCGGGCCGTGCGGCATCCCCGGCGGGATGCTCCAGCACCATCGGACCTGAGAGCCAGTTCACACTCAACGCCGAGGGAATGCCCTAGGATGCATCCTCCTTTCGGTCTCGGAGGTCGCGGATGCTGGCAACGCTCGCAAAGGTGCTTTCGCAAGCAACTGGCGTAGACGTCGACGCTGACGAGCTCAAGATCATCCAGATCTTTTGCGGCGCCGGCCTCCTGGTTTCGCTGGTGGCTGCCATGGCGGCCGGCCTGGACCCCGGCGCATCTTTTCTCTAGCGCGCTCGCGAAAAGTTGGAGGCCAACCGGCTAGGACTGGCTCGGCGGCTTCAGGGGGCCGTCGATCCATCTGCGGGCAGCGGGGTCGTGCAGCGGATCCTCATCGCAGTAAGAGCAAACATAGAGATCGCGGCCATTGCCCTTTTCACCGGACACGAGCTTCAGTGGCCGCCCGCACGCCGGGCACGCCTTCCGGATCGGATGCCGCATCGCCATGATGTCCCTGCCACCGAAAAGCTTAGGCCCGCGCAGCCGCTCGCCTCAAGCAGAATCAGCAAGAAATGCGGAACGTATGATCCGTCCTTGACGGCCGCTTCGCACCCGTTCTGTATTGCCGGCAAAGCAGTAGGAAGGGGGTGCGTCATGGAGCAGGAATTCTACAGAGGCTTGGCGCAGCGCGTGCGCGACATCGCCGACAAGGCGGATCCGTTCACCAGGCGACGCCTGATGAAGCTTGCCGAAAGATACGACGCCAAGGGCGGCGTTGCGGTCAGGCTCCCCCAGCGCGCCGAGCGCCCCCTGCCGATCCCGCGCACCACCCCGCCGACCTCGATCTTCTCCGGACCGGGAGAGGCCTGAGCCGAGCGGGCCATGGTTGCCCTTCAGCAAGGCGCACCACCCATCGATCGAGCGCCAAGTCTCAGAACCGCAACATTCCGAGCATGAAAAGCAGCACGACCGTCACGAGGGCTGAGATCACTAGCGATCCGAGGCAGCCCAGCCGGTTGGAGAAGAAAAAGAACATGGCGGCCCTCCGGCGACGGACGTCAGTCCTCGACCAAGGTGGCGATCAACGCGAGCAAAGCCTGGTGCTCGGGTCCGTTGCCGCCCGCTCGTAGGAATTGCCCGATCTCGGTTAGGGACGCCCGTCCGCCAGAGTTTGCGTTCTGCTGATGCTCGACGAGCGGGCCGCCGCTCTGCGGATCACGGACCAGCCGCCAGATGTCGCCGTTGGCGCTTTCGTTGAGAGTTCTTCCACTCATGCGCATCAACCTCGGGCGTGGGATTGCGGTTCCTACCGCTCATTTCCCTTTGCGTCGCGGCCGCTATCAGGCAACCGCGCCTGCTTTTCCTTGACCAGCGCGAGCCCACAGGAGAGCGAGCGGTCCGACCGAAATCCCGACGGCGAGCACCACGAAGACCAGCAACCATCCACCCGCATTCTGAGGCCCGCCGGCAACATCGAGCGCCAAGCCCGTTCCCCAAGCGCCGGCGGCCGAGAGGCCGAAGCCAACGGTGGAGTGAAGGGCCATCGTGGCCCCCCGATGGTCTCGGGTAGCCGCCGCCGCCATGCCGGCGGGCAGCGCGCCGGAATCTGCAGGTACGGTCAGTCCGTACGCGAGCAGCAGGAGCGCGAGGACCCAAGCCGGCGCGCTCACGTTCGCTCCGAGGAGCAGAGCCACCGCCGCCGAGGCGATCATCACGATCGTGATGGCGCGGTGCCGGCCGAACTTCAGCGCTGCCTCGTTGCCCAAGATGCTCGCAGGCATCGACAGGATGGCGAAGAGGAAACTCACCACGACGGGCGAGAGCCACGAAGGGGCGCCCTGATGGCCGATCACGAAGGTCCAGAATCCGACAAGCCAGGTCCGGATGCCATAGAGCTCGAAGCAATGAGCACCATAGCCAAGGATGTAACCGAGCGCCTCGCGGTTTGAGACAACCGGCTTGAAATCCAAGAGGCGCCCCTGCTTCGGCTCGGGACGATGCGCGTCCATGAGGAGGCACGCGATCACCATAGCCATGGGGCCTGCGCCCGTCAGAACGAAGGCCCAGCGCCACCCCCACGTGTCTGCGATGACCTGGGCAGCCAGGAAAGAAAGCCCGACGCCCAGCGAGAAGCTCGACGTGTAGAGCGTGACGGCCCGCGAGGTGTCGCCCGCCGGCAAGCGGTCGGTTAGAGCGTTTCACCTTTTGATTGAAGCATAACCGGCGCTGGCGAAGTAGTTGGCGCATTCGGTCGGCTGGATGTC
>NZ_JAVAYN010000303.1:0-236 GCF_054863025.1 Bradyrhizobium sp. 23AC | reverse complement strand
CAAGGCATCTGGGCATGGCGTCGAATCGAAGGTATCAGTGCGCGATGCTCCGTCATTACCCCTGCGCCCATCGAATTAGCCGCCCAGCCTGATCCGTCAGGCTGGGTCCCTTCAGGCTATTTTCGAACTTCCAGGTGGAACAATGACACAAACGCACAAACTCGTGCGCGAGCGGCAGGCGATGCTCGCGGGAATGACTCCGGTTCTGACGGAGGGACTATATATCTTCTGCTCGA
>NZ_JAVAYN010000302.1:0-236 GCF_054863025.1 Bradyrhizobium sp. 23AC | reverse complement strand
GGGTGTGGATTGCGACCGGCCACACCGATATGCGTCGCGGCATGAACTCGCTGGCCTTGCTGGTACAGGAGGCCTTCAAACGCGACCCGCACGGCGGCGACCTCTACGTGTTCCGCGGTAAGAGCGGCAAGCTGATCAAGATTCTCTGGCACGATGGCCTGGGCATGTCGCTCTATGCCAAGCGGCTGGAGCACGGCCGTTTCCTTTGGCCTTCGTCTGTCGATGGCGTCGTGACC
>NZ_JAVAYN010000301.1:0-237 GCF_054863025.1 Bradyrhizobium sp. 23AC | reverse complement strand
GGTGATGAACCGCATCGGTCGCGAACGCGGCTGGGGGCCGACGAACCGTGCCCATTTCGATGCGGCGCGCGGACCGGAGGGCAATCTCTTCCTCGGCGAACCGGAGCTGGTGGCGGAAAAGATCATCAAGGCGCATGGCGAGTTCAGGAATGATCGCTTCCTGCTACAGATGGCCATCGGCCTGATGCCGCACGACCAGATCATGCGCGGCACCGAGCTTTATGGTACGAAAGTCGC
>NZ_JAVAYN010000300.1:0-237 GCF_054863025.1 Bradyrhizobium sp. 23AC | reverse complement strand
ACCGATTTTCCATTCGGCCAGAGCGCTGCGATCGCCCAGGGCCTGGCGCACTGCGGCTTCACACCGGAAGAACTTCGGGGTATCGACCGTGAGAACGCCCTGCGCCTTCTGCCTACGTTCCGGGCCTAGAGGAGTCACAGCGGCAAGCCGTGGTCGCGCAGTTTCCTGTATAAACTCCTCTCGCTGATTCCGAGTGCCTGTGCCGCTTTCACGCGGTGGCCGCCGTAGGTTTCGAGC
>NZ_JAVAYN010000299.1:0-237 GCF_054863025.1 Bradyrhizobium sp. 23AC | reverse complement strand
AAAGAGCACACCAAAAAGAAGAAACATAATAAAACCGCCGATAGCAAAAATGGCATAAAGCCAGCGTCCCTCATGCTTAAAAATCGATTTTGTTGATTTTAAAAATTCTTTAAATGTAGGTGGGTCTTCCTCTTTCTTCGCGGACTCAACCATGAACAGCACCATAAGAAAGCTGATGATCGAAAAGAACGGAATGAACCAAAACGGCACAAACCAAAACCAAGAGGCAAGCAGTGC
>NZ_JAVAYN010000298.1:0-237 GCF_054863025.1 Bradyrhizobium sp. 23AC | reverse complement strand
CGCTACATCCTCGGCGACCTCGCGGAGGTCTACGGCCCGCACGCGCTCTCAGCCGATGAGACGGAACGCGCGATTCCGGTGCGCGCGATGGTGCAGACGCAGTGGCAGCGTCTTTCCGCGCGCTCGCGCGAAATTCTGGGCGCGTTCAGCGATGGCGTCAACGCCGCGATGGAGCGCGAGCCGCTGCCGGTGGAGTTTCGCATCCTCAACTACAAGCCGGCGCCGTGGACGCCGCAG
>NZ_JAVAYN010000297.1:0-237 GCF_054863025.1 Bradyrhizobium sp. 23AC | reverse complement strand
CGCGGCCGCCTGCTCGCCGAAGGGCGAGCTCCTAGCGGCGACCGACGGCTACCCCACCGAGTTCAGCTGCCGCGCGCTCCTCGGCCGCATGCGCGCCGAGGCGCCGGACGAGCGCTCCTGGTCGATGACGCCCGACCTGCCGTCCGGCAAGGTCCACGTCTCGGTCACCAGCCTGGCCAGCGACACCGTCGGCGCCGTCGTGCTGGTGCACGACCTGCGCTACCTCGGCGAGCGCGA
>NZ_JAVAYN010000296.1:0-207 GCF_054863025.1 Bradyrhizobium sp. 23AC | reverse complement strand
CCGCGCTATTCATGCCCGGCGCGGTTTGCATTTGTGGCGTGTGGCACAGCCCACAACCGATGTTGTTGAAAACGACCTGTCCGCGTTGCGCGCTCGCGCTCATCGGCGCCGGCTGCGGCCCATCAGTGAACCGCAACATGACCTGAAACATCATCCAGTCCGCCATAATGTGGAGCGGATTGTGAGCCAAGGAGTTGTGTAACGTGA
>NZ_JAVAYN010000295.1:0-238 GCF_054863025.1 Bradyrhizobium sp. 23AC | reverse complement strand
CCAGGTAGTTGCCACGAGGCCGCAGCAGGGGCAATAGCCAGAACCAGAGGGATAGGGCCCAGAGGAGGGCCGCTGCGCCGCACAGGGCTGCGGAGCGGCGCGCGCTCCTTGCCGGTGATCCGCCCTCTCGCGTCATCGGATGCGGGTCCCCGGCCGCCTCCACCGCGGGCGGCCCGGGATCACCGCCGCGGCTGTGCCGTGGCGGGCGAGGTCCTGGTGTTCGTCGCTCACGCGGTAC
>NZ_JAVAYN010000030.1:0-68109 GCF_054863025.1 Bradyrhizobium sp. 23AC | reverse complement strand
CATCCATCGACTTGACCAATGGCCAACCTGTCAGTGATGTGTCCGAACAGGTGTCAGCCATGTCTCCGGACTAAACATCAAGCCGGGGCATCCAGTACGCCGCGGCTTCTCGGTTCAATCACCAACGCCTCTGGAATACTGGATCGCCCGCCTTCGCGGGCGATGACAGCTGAATGTGAGAGGGAGCGAAAGTCGCCCTACTTCACCGCCCCAAAGCGGCTGTCGAACGAGTTCGACGACACCACCGGCGCGGCGCCCATGATCTGCGTCGCTTCACCCGCACCATCGCTCACCGACGGCTTCAGCGCCGGGCGCGTTGCGGCGAGGCGGGTGTCGGGCTGCTTTGCCGGTTCGGCGGGCTTGGCGGCCACGGTCGCTGCCGGCTTCGGCGCATCCTTCGCCGCTTCCTTGGACTTGTCATGCCCCGGCACGAAGCGGGTCACTGCGGCCTTGAGCCGCGACGCGGCGGTCGGCGGCGTCGTGGTCGTGGTGGCCGGGGCCACGGACGCCGTGGCTTGCGGCGGCGGGGTGGTCGCGGTGGTGTCGGATGAGCCCATGCCCATCTTGCGGCCGAGGTTGGAGAAGAAGCCGCCGGATTTCTCAGTCGTCGGCGCGGCCGTGGCGACGCGGGCGCTGGTCGCGGGTGCGCTGACGGCGACCACCGGCTCTTCCTGCGGCGCAGGCGCGGACGCCACGCTGTCGAGGTTGGGCTTGGGCGGATTGACGTGGCCGGGGATCGTGCCCGGCGCCTTCGCCATGGCCAGCATCTGCAGCGTGGTGCCTTCGGCGCCTTCGGACAGGCCGGTCGAGCCTTCCGGAATTTTTGCGGCAAAGATCTTGTTCATGCCGCCGTCGATGCCGGTGTTCATGCGCGCCACCGGCGTGCCCTTGGCGACCAGCTTGGCGTATTCCGCCTCGTCCCTGGCTTGCTTGCCCCGCACGGCGGCGACGACGTCCTCGGGAATCACATAGGCCGGGCACTTTGCCGAGGCGTCGAACACCGGATCGCGCTTTGCGTCTGCGGGCTTCGCCGCGTCGAAGACGTACTTCTTCTCGCAGAAATCGACCTTCGGCTCCTGCCGCGTCACCTCGAAATGATCATAGCCTTCCTTGATCATCTTCCAGAACGGCATGTTCGGATTGTTCCGGTGCTTGGCCATGTTCACCGGCGTCATCTTGAACGGATAGGCCTGCAGCTGGAACGCCTTCTGGCCGCCGAAGAAGGATTCGCGGCCGAGCGAATAGATCTCTGCGATCTGCTCGTCGGTCATCGCGTAACAGCCGCGCGAAGAACAGTCGCCATGCACCATCAGCTGCGAGCCGGTGCGGCCGAGCGCCTTGTCGAACGCGTTGGGGTAGCCGGTGTTGAACGAGAGGTAATAGGCCGATTGCGGATTCATCTGGCCCGGGTTGATCGAGTAGAATCCCTCCGGCGCCTGGCGGTCGCCTTCGCGCACCTTCGGCCCGAGGTCGCCGGACCAGCGGCAGATCGGATAGGTCTTGAGCAGCGCGAACTGGCCGTTGCGGGCCTGCTTCCAGACCTCGAGCTCGGCCTCCTGCTTGAACAGGCGGACCAGGATCGGCGATTGCAGGTCCATGTCCTTCTCGACCATCGCGGCGAGAAGCTTCGGCGGCACCGGCTGGTTGGCCTTGGCGTTGGTCGCGAGCGAGACCTGGTCGGTATCGCAGCCGGCCAGCAGAACGCTGGCCGTCATCAGCGCAACCGAAGCCAAGAGCGCGCGAGCAAGCGAACGAGAAATCAAGATGGACCCCACACCGTGCCGGGCAGAAAGCGCGAACCCCAATTCTGATGGAGCATGATCCGACCGGAGAACCGGACCCGTCGTGACGGGCTTTTTCAGCTCACGCCCCAGCGCTGATGCCCTGAAGCCATTGATTAAAATTCTAACCTCTGGGTCATGTGGTCGCAACCCGAGTGGGGATCACGAGCCCGTTGGCCCATCGGCATGGTCAACGAAGACTGAATGGACGCGACTTTGGGCCTTACTTGGGCCATTCGGCCCGACTGGGACTCAGATCGCCGATTTGGGCAAAAAAAGGGTTAACGCGGGGTTACCGGGGGCCGCCCGAACGGTCCCGTAGGATGGGCAAAGCGAAGCGTGCCCACGATTTGCGGCCACGCGACCGGGTCGTGGGCACGGCGCTTTGCGCCCTTTGCCCATCCTACGGCACCGGAATCGGCCCGAATCAGCCCAGTTTCCGGCCGATATCGAGGAATTTCTGCCGGCGCTGCTTGCGGATGGTGTCGCCGTCGAGGCCCCGGAGCTCGTCGAAGGCCTTGGCGATGGCGTCGCCGGTGGTGGCGATCATGGCAGCGGGGTCGCGGTGGGCGCCGCCGACCGGCTCCTTCAAAATGCTGTCGATCACCCCGAAGCGGAGCATGTCCTGGGCGGTGATCTTCATGTTATTGGCGGCTTCCTGGGCCTTGGTGCCGTCGCGCCAGAGGATCGAGGACGCCGCTTCCGGCGAGATCACGCTGTAGATCGCGTGCTCCAGCATCAGGACCTTGTTGGCGGTGGTAATCGCAATGGCGCCGCCCGACATGCCCTCGCCGGTGATGATGGCGACGTTCGGCACGGTCAGCGCCATGCAGGCATCGGTCGAGCGCGCAATCGCTTCGGCCTGGCCGCGCTCCTCGGCGCCGATGCCGGGATAGGCGCCGGCGGAATCGGCGAGCGACAGCACCGGAAGGCCGAACCGCTCGGCCATCTCCATCAGCCGCACGCATTTGCGATAGCCTTCCGGCCGCGCCATGCCGAAATTGTGCTTGATGCGGCTCTCGGTGGAATCGCCCTTTTCCTGGCCCATCACGCAAATCGCTTCGCCGCGGAAGCGGCCGAAGCCGGCGACCAAAGCCTCGTCCTCGCCGAACTTGCGGTCGCCGGCGAGCGGGGTGAACTCGGTGATCAGGCCCTTGATGAAGTCGTTGAAATGCGGCCGCTGCGGATGGCGCGCGACCAGCGTCTTCTGCCACGGCGTCAGGTTCTGATAGAGGTCGGCCAGCGCCTGCGCTGCCTTGTCCTCGATCCTGCCGATCTCATCGGAGATGTCGGTACCAGAGGCCGCCAGCGTCCGGAGCTCGTCGACCTTGGAGTCGAGCTCGGCGACGGGCTTTTCGAAGTCGAGATAGCTGCGCATCTGGTCTTGCATCAACTCAATATAGGGAGGACGGGGCGAGGCGGCGAAGCAGATTTAGACCAAGGATAAGAAGTGTAGCCTCTTCAATGAGTTGACCTGTGTGCTGCGAGCGGGCCCGTCAAATCATGCGAAGGCCCCGGCTCTTTCTGCGGAGATGTGGCCGAAGTCAAGGCGGTTTCGGTCCCTGCTGTCGTCCCCGCGAACGCGGGGACCCATAACCACAGGGAGAAGTTTGGCGGAGACTGGCAGTGAAGCGGCGTTCCCGAGGTACCCCTCGCAGATAGATCACGCGGTATGGGTCCCTGCTTTCGTAGGGACGACAGTCACTTCTCCGCCAGCGGGTGCAGGTCGCGCACCAGGCTCTTCAGCCGCTCCTCCACCACATGGGTGTAGATCTGCGTCGTCGAGATGTCGGTGTGGCCGAGCAGGGTCTGCACGATGCGCAGATCGGCACCATTGTGCAGGAGGTGGCTGGCAAAGGCATGTCGCAGCACGTGCGGGGAGACCAGTCGCGCCTGAAGCCCCGAGGCGACCGCGAGCTCCTTGAGGTCGCGGGCGAAATGCTGGCGCGTCAGATGCCCGTTCTCGCCGAACGAGGGGAACAGCCACTTGGAGGCGGCGAGGCTGTCTTTCTTCTTCTCCGTCTTCGCGGCTTCCGTCGCGGCGAGATAATCCGCCATCGCCTGCCGGGAGGCCTCGTTGAGCGGCACCAGGCGCTCCTTGTTGCCCTTGCCGCGCACCACGATCATGCGGGCGTCGCGCTTGGCCGCCGAGCGCGGCAGCGCCACCAGCTCGGAAACGCGCAGGCCCGTGGCGTAGAGCACCTCGAGCAGGCAATACAGCCGCAAGGCGCGCAGCCGCTTCGCGGGCGAGGCATCCTCCGCCTCGCCCAATTCCTTGGCGCGGCGGAGCATGCGGTCGACATCGGAGATCGACAGCACCTTCGGCAGACCGCGGCCGCGTTTGGGGCCGGACAGGATCGCGGCGGGATCCTCAGCTCGGATGCGTTCGTTGAGCAGGAAGCGATATAGATGCCGCATCGCCGACAGCCGCCGCGCGACGCTGGTGGATTTGAAGCCGCGGGCATCGAGATCGGCGAGATAGTCGCGCAAATTTTGCGTCTCGGCGTCGGCAAAGCTGTGCCCGACGCGGCCCAAAAATTCCGAGAAATCGGTGAGGTCGCGGCGATAGGCGTCGAGCGTATTGGGCCCGGCGCCCTGTTCCGCCGCGAGCATGTCGAGGAACAGGCCGGTGAGCTTGGCATCTGAGGGCGGGTTGCGCATGCCCAGGAGGCTAGCTCCTATTTCTTGAGAAACTTGTCCGGCGGGATCGTCACCGTCATTTCCCGCGACTTGGGACTGACGAAATTGGCCAGTGCGAAGACCACGCCATAGACGATGCCGGCGATCACGGCGACGACCGTCAGGAAGCGGAACAGGCTGGGCATCGTTCTGGGGTCTCTGCAGGGGACTTGGTGTTCAGGGACTTGGCGGGCAAATTAACCAATGACATCATCCAACATGTTCGCCGTTTCGTGGCAAGAGTCCACTGGCGAGGCCCCCTGTGGGGTCGTATAGGTGGCCAAAGCATGCCGCCTTTGGCGGCAGATCGAGCGAGAATCCAGAGCGAGATCCAGAGCGATATCCATGCCCGACGCCGCGTTGCCGATACCAGCTTCGCCCGAAGCCGACATCCTGTCGGCGCTCGGGGCGCGCTCGATCGTGCTCGTCGGTATGATGGGAGTGGGCAAATCCACCATCGGCCGCCGCATGGCTAGCAGGCTCAAGTTGCCCTTCGTCGATGCCGACACCGAGATCGAGACCTCGGCCCAGATGACCATCCCGGAGATCTTCGAGCGCCACGGCGAGCCGTATTTCCGTGACGGCGAGGCGCGGGTGATCGCGCGGCTGCTCGACAGCGGGCCGGTGGTGCTGGCGACCGGCGGCGGCGCCTTCATGCGCGAGGAGACCCGCGCGCGCATCGCCGCGAAGGCGGTTTCGATCTGGCTCAAGGCGGACCACGACGTCATCATGCGCCGGGTGCGGCGCCGTGCCGACCGCCCGTTGCTCCAGACCGCCGACCCCGAGGGAACCGTGACGCGCCTGCTCACCGAGCGCGAGCCGGTCTACGGCCATGCCGATCTCACCATCGCCTCCCGCGACGTGCCGCACGACAAGATCGTCGAGGAGACCATCGAGGCGCTGCGCGCGCATCTCTCTGGTGAGCAAGCCACCCAACCACCTGCCGACGTTGCGAGTGCCATACGATGACTGCGCCGTTGAAACATTCCGACCCCGTCAACGTCGACGTCGCGCTGGGGAATCGCGCCTATGACATCGTCATCGGCCGCGGGGTGCTGTCCTCGCTCGGCGAACGGGTCGCCGCCTTGCGTCCCGGCGTGCGCACCGCGATCGTGACGGATCGCACGGTGGCCAAGCACTGGCTCGAGCCCGCCGAGGCCTCGCTTGCCGCCAGCGGCATCCCGACCTCGCGCGTCGTCGTCGAGGAAGGCGAGATCTCCAAGACCTATGCCGGCCTCGAAAAAGTCAGCGAAGCCCTGATCGCCGCCAAGATCGAGCGCAACGACCTCGTCATCGCGCTCGGCGGCGGCGTGGTCGGCGATCTCGCCGGCTTTGCCGCCGCGATCCTGCGCCGCGGTGTCGATTTCGTGCAGGTGCCGACCTCGCTGCTGGCGCAGGTCGATTCATCCGTCGGCGGCAAGACCGGCATCAACTCGCCGCAGGGCAAGAATTTGCTCGGCGCGTTCCACCAGCCGGTGCTCGTCGTCGCCGACACCGCCGTGCTCGACACGCTGTCGCCGCGGCAGTTCCGCGCCGGTTATGCCGAGGTCGCCAAATACGGCGTGCTCGGCGACGAGGCCTTCTTCACCTGGCTGGAGAAGAACCATTCCGACATCTTCAAGGGCGGCTCCGCCCGCGAGCACGCGATCGCGACCTCCTGCCGCGCCAAGGCGGGCGTCGTCTCGCGCGACGAGCGCGAGACCGGCGAGCGCGCGCTGCTCAATCTCGGCCACACCTTTGGCCACGCGCTGGAAGCTGCGACCGGGTTCTCCGACCGCCTGTTCCACGGCGAGGGCGTTGCCATCGGCATGACGCTGGCGGCGCAGTTCTCGGCGAAGCTCGGCATGATCGGCGAAGCCGAGGCGGCGCGCGTCGAGCGGCATCTGATCGAAGCCGGCCTGCCGACGCGCCTGCAGGACATTGCGGGCTTTGCGCAGGAGGGGCTTGCCGATGCCGATGCGCTGATGGCGCTGATGGCGCAGGACAAGAAGGTCACGCGCGGCAAGCTCACCTTCATCCTGCTGGAGGCCGTCGGGCGTGCGGTGATCGCGAAGGATGTCGAGCCGGCCCCGGTGCGCGATTTCCTGAAGTCGAAATTATCGCAGTGATGGCGGGATCGTCTGGATCGGCCGCCCGCAATGAGGCGCGGATGATCAAGGCGGTCGCGAGGCAAACATGAGTTCGATCTCGATCAATCTGCTGCTTGCGGTCCTCCTGCTCGCCGCCAACGCATTTTACGTGGCAGCCGAATTTGCGCTCGTGAAGAGCCGCGGCTTCCGCGTCAAGGCCATGGTCGAGCAGAACCGCTTCGGCGCGCGCCTGTTGCAGACCATGATGGGAAACATCGAATCCTATCTGGCCTGCTGCCAGCTCGGCATCACCATGGCCTCGCTCGGTCTTGGCTGGATCGGCGAGCCGACCGTGTCTGCGCTGCTGAGCCCGATCCTCCAGCCGCTCGGACTATCGGAGGCCACGCTGCACTTCACCTCGTTTGTGGCGGGATTCCTGGTTTTCTCCTCCCTGCACATCATCATCGGCGAGCAGGTGCCGAAGACGCTTGCAATCAGAGAGCCGATGCCGGTGTCGCAGTGGATCGCCTATCCGCTTCATGCCTCCTACCTTGTGTTCTATCCGCTGAGCTGGTGTCTCAACACGGCGTCGGGCGCGATCCTGCGTCTGATCGGCGTCCAGGAGTTTTCGCAGCACGAGATCCTGACGGATTCGGAGATCGAGGGCCTGGTCGAGGAATCCGCGGTGCACGGCAAGATCGAGAGCGGCGAGGCCGAATACATTCACAACGTCTTCCGCCTCGGCGAGCTCACCGTGTCCGACGTGATGGTTCACCGCACCGCCATGGTGATGATCAATGCTGACCTGCCGCCGGAAGAGCTGGTGCGGGAGGTGCTGGCCACCGAATACACCCGCATTCCGCTGTGGCGCGACAAGTCGGAGAACATCATCGGCATCCTGCACGCCAAGGATCTGTTGCGGGCCATCCGCGTCTCGGAAGGTGATACCTCGCGCATCGACGTCACCACCATCATGCTGCCGCCCTGGTTCGTGCCGGAAATGCGGCCAATATCCCAGCAGCTCAAGGCATTCCGTCGCCGCAAGACCCATTTCGCGCTCGTCGTCGACGAGTATGGCGAGGTTGAAGGCCTCGTGACGCTGGAAGACATTTTGGAGGAGATCGTCGGCGACATCTCCGACGAGCACGACGTGGTGGTCGCCGGCGTAAGGCGCCAGCCCGACGGCTCCGTCGTGGTCGACGGCTCGGTGCCGATCCGCGATCTCAACCGTGCGCTGGACTGGCATCTGCCCGACGAAGAGGCAACGACGGTGGCGGGCCTCGTCATTCACGAGGCGCGCTCGATTCCCGACCGCGGCCAGAGCTTCACCTTCCACGGCTTCCGCTTTCGCGTCCTCCGCCGCGAACGCAACCGTATCACCGCGCTCCGTATTTCACCGGTAGCGCGCGAGTCCGAGCTGGAAGAAGCCAAGCCGAGACGGGCGGGGACGTCGTTCTAGCCTCACGGTCGGTGTCATCGCCCGCGCAGGCGGGCGATCCAGTATCCCAGAGGCCAGCGTTGGAGAGCTCGCTCACCACATCCGCCGCGGCGTACTGGATGCCCCGCCTTCGCGGGGCACGACAGCGACTAATTTTCCCCCGGCGCCTTCGCCTGGATCGCCAGCGCGTGCACGCTGCCGGAGAGTTCCGCGGCCAGCGCCGAATTTATCATGCGATGGCGCTCGACCCGGCTCTTCCCTTTGAAGGCTTGAGACACGATATACACACGGAAGTGCGTCTCACCGCCGGGCCGATGGCCGGCGTGGCCTTCATGCAGATGTGACTCGTCGACGACCTCGAGGCTTTCGGGCGTGAAAGCTTCCTGCAACTTGTTGCTGATAGTGTCTTTCATAACCATGAGTGCCATTAACGCGCGTCATCAAGCCCCGTCAATTGCCGGGGTTAGCAGCTAATTGCAATGTCAAGACTTGAAGGTTTTTGCATTGCGTAGTCAAAGTCAGCCATGCCGATCGATTCATCAAAGTTCTTCGACTCCATCCGCGTGAAGCCGCGGGGCAAGCAGCCGGAAGTGAAGCCGCGCGACACCGCGGTCGGCTGCGAATGGGCCGGATGCCAGAACAAGGGCGCGCATCGCGCGCCGAAAGGCCGTGAGAACCAGCGCGAGTACTGGCACTTCTGCCTGAACCATGTGCGCGAGTACAACCAGAACTACAATTTCTTCTCAGGCATGAATGCCGATGCCGTCGCGCGCTACCAGAAGGACGCGCTGACCGGCCACCGCCCGACCTGGAAGATGGGCGCCAATGGCGGCAAGAAGGGTGCGGAAGCCGAGATCGACATGGCGGCCGATCCGTTCAGCATGTTCAGTGAGATCAACGGCCGCGCCGGCTGGCGGAAGGGCCCGGACGCTCAGCCCAAGGCCGAGACGCGCAAGGTCATGAACGCCGAGCGCAAGGCGCTCCAGGTCATGGGCCTCGGCCCCGATTCCACGCTCGCCGACGTCAAGACCAAGTACAAGGCCCTGGTCAAGCAGCACCACCCTGACGCCAACGGCGGCGATCGCTCGACGGAAGATCGCCTGATCGAGATCATCAAGGCGTATAATTATCTGAAGACGGTGGTGCGCGAGGCGTAAGGTTTCGCCCGCGCTGTATAGGTGCGAGGCACCTCGGCGCCAAACCCCGGTGTCGTCCCGGACAAGCGCAGCGCAGATCCGGGATCCATAACCCCAGGGAGACGTTTGGCGAAGAGTCGTAGTGAAATAGTCTTCCCGCGGTACCAGTACCTGCCTCTTATCGATAAATCACGCGGTATGGGTCCCTGCTTTCGCAGGGACGACAGCGGAGGATTGGCTCCGCCATCGCCTCACTCATCCCCGCTGCGCACCTACCCCTCCGGCATCGCCCCCACATACGACGAGCTCGGCCTGATCAACCGTCCCGTCCGCTGCTGCTCGCGCGCATGCGCGGTCCAGCCTGCGGCGCGCGCCACTGCGAAGATCGGCGTGAACGCCTGCCTCGGGATCGCCAGCGCATCGAGCAGGATGGCGGTGAAGAACTCGACATTGGTTTCCAGCGGCCGCTCCGGATTCTTCTTGCGCAAGGCGGCGCGGATGTAGGCCTCGACCTCGCCGGCGAAGGGCAAATCGGTGCCGTTGGACGCCAGCGCCTCGACTGCGGTCTTGAGCACATCGGCGCGCGGATCGCGCACGCGGTAGACGCGGTGGCCAAAGCCCATCATCCGTTCGCCGCGGGCCAGCGCCGCATCCACCCAGGGCTGGATGCGTTCGCGCGAGCCGATCGCGTCCAGCATTTCCAGCACCGGCTCAGGCGCGCCGCCATGCAGCGGGCCCGTGAGCGCGCAATAGCCCGCGGTCACCGCGGCAAACAGATCGGCTTGCGTCGAAGCCACCACGCGCGCGGTGAAGGTCGAGGCGTTCATGCCGTGGTCGCTGGCGGTGACGAGATAGGCATCGAGCGCGGTGACTTCGCGTGTTTCAGGCGCGCGCCCGTGCAACATCCGAAGCGTATCGGCAGCATGGCTGACATTGGGATCCGGCGCGACCGGCTCGAGCCCCTTGGCGCGCCGGACCAGCGCGCCTGCGATGACCGGAAACGCGCCGACGATCGTCGCCTCGTGCTCCAGCCCGTTCTCCGCGCGCAGCCCCGCGACCGCCGCGCGAAACCCGTCGACAACGCCAATGCCGCGCGTTGCCGGCAGCAGGTCCGGCAGCCGCGCGAAGGCGCGCTCGCGCGCAAGGCCGAGGCTCGCCCGCACATTGGCCTCGGTGAGGGTGGTCTTGCTGGCGCCGTTCCAGAGCCGGGCGGTGACGCCCTCAAAGCTCGAGAGAGCGGCGAGGCGGCCGACATGCTCGCCGGCGATGATCAGTTCGCCGCGCTCGCCGTCGACATGGCTCAGCACGGTCTCGGCCGCGGGAACGCCGTCCAGCCCGATCTGGCTTTTGGTGAGGTGGATGTTCATGGCCCAAATCTCCCTTTGCGTTGCACCAAGGAAATTCGGGCCTCTCGACAGATTGATCAATCTTGATTACATAAATCAATATGAAAAATTCCGAGGGGCTTTACCTCTCCGCCCGGGAAGCCGCCGCCGAACTCGCGATCTCGCCGGCCACGCTCTACGCCTATGTCAGCCGCGGCCTGATCCGCTCCGAGCCGACGCAGGACTCGCGAAAAAACCGCTACCGTGCCGAGGACGTCCGCGCGCTGAAGGAGCGCCGGGTGCCGTCGCCGGAGCCGCGCGGCCTGCGCAGCTTCGACGCTGACCTGCCGGTCATGGACACCGAGATCTCGACCATCACCGAGGAGGGCGCGATCTATCGCGGCGTTAATTGCGTCGATCTCGCCGAAAACGACACGCTGGAGCACACCGCGACGCTGCTCTGGGACGTCTCCGACGTCGACCCGTTCGCTTCGGATAATCAGCCCGCGCTCTCCGAAGAGATGCGCACGATCGGGCAAGCCGCACGCCGCGCCGCGCCGATCGACCGCGCCATCGCCGTGCTCGCGCTGGCCGCGAGCGTCGATCCCCGTGCGTTCACCCGCGCGCCCGACGGCCGCGCCATGGTCGGCGGACGAATTGTCCGGCTGCTGGTCGCGACCATGCTCAATGCCGAACCCTCGGCCGAGCCGCTGCATCAGCAGATCGCGAACGCCTGGGCGGCCGACAACAAGCACGCGCCCGACCTGATCCGCCGCGCCCTCGTTCTGCTCGCCGATCACGAGCTGAACGCCTCGACCTTCACAGCGCGCTGTGCGGCCTCGACCGGCCTCAATCTCTACGATGCCGTCATCGCCGGTCTCGCCTCATTGAAGGGGCCCAAACATGGCGGCGCGAGCGTGCTGGCTTCGCAGCTCGTCAAGACCCTGATCGATCGCGACGTCGCCCCGATGGTGCGCGAGCGCGTCGCGCTCGGCGAACGTTTTGCCGGCTTTGGCCATGGCGTCTACAAGCGCGGCGATCCCCGCGCGCAATCGTTGCTGAATGCGCTCTCCCGCTCGGGCGCGCCGCGAAAGTTCACGCGCGAGGTGCCGGAGCGGATCGCGGAGGCGACCGGCGAATTCGTCAATATCGACTATGCCCTCGCGGTGCTGGTGCACGCGCTGCGCCTGCCCGCCGGCAGCGAGCTCGCTTTGTTCGCCATGGCCCGCAGCGTCGGCTGGATCGCGCACGCCAGCGAGCAATTGCAGTTCGGCAAGTTGATCAGGCCGAGGGCGCGGTATGTGGGACCTGCGCCGGGGAGAAGGGTGGGGGTTGCTGGTTAGAACCGCTGCCTGAGCCTCGTTCTCCCATGTCGTCCCTGCGAACGCAGGGACCCATAACCCCAGGGAGCAGTTTGGCGACGACTGTTCATTCGGTACTCTCGCCGGTCCCAATCGATAGATCACGCGGTATGGGTCCCTGCGTTCGCAGGGACGACACCTGTGGTGTGGTGCGGCCTACGCCCGCGGCTTGGCCGTCGCGACGCCGTTCTGTCGGCGGCGATAGTACCACACGCCAACGCCGCCAACGATCGCAACCCCAACCACCGTCAACACCCAGATATGCTTGCCGACATGCCCGTGGTGATGCAGCCCGGCATATTCGTGCAGGGCCGATACCGCCAGCACGCCCGGCAGCACATGGGCGGGCGCCCAGACCAGGATCGCCGGGATGTTCACGGCGTAGAATTTTGCCGGCGCCATGCCGAGCGCGCCCGCCGTGACCGGCACGAAGGCGCGGATTGGCGGCACGAAGCGGGCGAAGAACACCGCCCAGGTGCCGAAGCGGTGGAAGAAGCTCTCGCTCTCGGCGACCACGCGCGGATAATTGGTCAGCGGCCAGGTGTTGAGGATCTCGCGCTGCTGTCGGTGTCCGATCCAATAGGCCGAGCCGTCACCGAGCACAGCGCCGACCGCCGCCGCGAGCAGCACCCATTGCAGTTTCAGCTCACCGCCCGGAACCAGGGCGCTCAGCGCCAGGATGATGGTCGAGCCGGGGATCACCGACCCCACCACCGGGACCGCTTCGAGCAAGGCTGCCAGGAACAGGGTCAGATAGGCCAGCCACGGATGGGCCGAGACGAACGAGATGAGGGGATCGAGGAAGGACGTCACGTTGTCTCTTGAGGGGCTGGAGCTCGGAGCTTTGGACCCTACATAAGTAACGGCATACGGCCAAAGTGCCACTCGCACGGAACGGGCGTGACGCGCCCGAATTTGGGCGTGATTCGCAAGGCAGCCCTCCAAAAACTGCGTTCCTTGCCTATCTAAATGAAAAGACAATGGAACTTTGATTGGCGGGCGGGCTTCTGCCGGCACGTTGTCTCTGATAGGTTGATTTTCAGCACCCAGCCGCAGCCAACGTGCGAATAACCGGTTTCGGGACCGCCCGGGACCTCGGAGGATTGATGACGACCGCCGCTCTGTCCAAAGTTGAGGAAGTTTCCGGTCAGCCCGACATGAAGGTGTCGGTGCGGCAGGTGTTCGGGATCGACAGCGATCTCGAAGTCCCCGCCTATTCCGAAGTCGATCCTCACGTGCCCGAAGTCGATTCCGACTATCGCTTCGACCGCGCCACCACGCTCGCCATTCTCGCCGGCTTCGCCCGCAACCGCCGCGTGATGGTGACCGGCTATCACGGCACCGGCAAATCCACCCATATCGAGCAGGTCGCCGCCCGCCTGAACTGGCCCTGCGTCCGCGTCAACCTCGACAGCCACATCAGCCGTATCGACCTCGTCGGCAAGGACTCGATCGTGGTCCGCGACGGCAAGCAGGTCACCGAATTCCGTGACGGCATTTTGCCCTGGGCACTGCAGAACAACGTCGCGCTGGTGTTCGACGAATACGACGCCGGCCGCCCGGACGTGATGTTCGTGATCCAGCGCGTGCTCGAAGTCTCGGGACGCCTGACGCTGCTCGACCAGAACAAGGTGATCAAGCCGCATCCGGCGTTCCGGCTGTTCGCCACGGCGAATACGGTTGGCCTCGGCGACACCTCGGGCCTCTATCACGGCACCCAGCAGATCAACCAGGGCCAGATGGACCGCTGGTCGATCGTCACCACGCTGAACTATCTCAGCCATGACGAGGAAGTGGAGATCGTGCTGGCCAAGGCCAAGCACTATCGCACCCAGGAAGGCCGCGACATCGTCAACAAGATGGTGCGCCTTGCCGATCTCACCCGTAACGCCTTCGCCAATGGCGATCTGTCGACGGTGATGAGCCCGCGCACGGTGATCACCTGGGCTGAGAACGCCGACATCTTCGGCGATATCGGCTTTGCCTTCCGCGTCACCTTCCTCAACAAATGCGATGAGCTCGAGCGCCCGCTGGTCGCCGAGTTCTACCAGCGCTGCTTCAACGCGGAGCTGCCGGAATCGGCGGTCAACGTGGCACTGTCCTGATCTCTCTCGGTGTGTCGTCCCGGCGAACGCCGGGACCCATGCCGCGTGATGTCTCGATTGAAGCGCGCTGATAGTTTCCCTGACTGACTACCGCCGGTGGCTATGGGTCCCGCTTTCGCGGGGACGACGGTGAGATCGAGATGAGCACCACCTCCAACTCCAAATTCCGTAACACCAAGGAAGCGCCGACCGAGCCGTTCAAGCGCTCGGTCGCGTCCTGCCTCAAGGCGATCGCCAAGACGCCGGAGCTCGACGTCTCCTTCGCGGCCGAGCGGCCGGGGCTGGCGCCGGGCAAGGCGCGGCTGCCAGAGCCCGCACGAAAAATGACCAAGCGCGATGCGGCGATCGTGCGCGGCCACGCCGATTCCATCGCGCTCAAGATCGCCTGTCACGATGCAAAACTGCATCGCAAGCTGATGCCCGGCAATCCGCAGGCGCGCGGCGTGTTCGAGGCGGTGGAGCAGGCGCGGGTGGAGGCGATCGGCGCGCGCCGCATGGCGGGCGTTGCGAAAAACCTCACCGCGATGCTCGACGACCATTTCCACCGCGGCAAGTTCGACGAGATCACCGACCGTGCCGACGCGCCGCTGGCGGACGCGCTGGCGATGCTGGTGCGCGAGCGCCTGACCGGCATGGCGCCGCCGACCGCCGCGAAGAAGATGGTCGATCTCTGGCGTCCCATTCTCGAAGACAAGATCGGCAAGCGGCTCGACCGGCTCGACACCCTGGTCGAGGACCAGACCCGGTTCGGCGACGCCGTGCACGATCTCCTGACCGCGCTCGATATCGGCGACGAGCGCAACGCCGACAGCGAAGACAATGACGAGAACGACGAGAACCAGGACGGCGACAACGACCAGTCCGGCGCCGAGGGCTCGCCCGATTCCGACGCCGCGCAGGAGATGAGCGCCGACCAGGCGCAGGCGTCGAGCGAGGAGATGAGCGAGAGCGCGATGGAAAGCGCGCAGGCCTCGACCTCCGACACGTTCGACGACGGCGAGCTCGGCGACGACGAGACGCCGGGCGAGGCGACGCGTCCGAATTCGCACGGCAAGAACGAGCCGCGCGGGCCGGAATACCATGCCTTCGCGCCGAAATTCGACGAGATCATCGCCGCCGAGGACCTCTGCGACCATGACGAGCTGGAGCGCCTGCGCGCCTATCTCGACAAGCAGCTCGCGCATCTGCAGGGCATCGTCGCCCGCCTCGCCAACCGCCTGCAGCGCCGCCTGATGGCGCAGCAGAACCGCGCCTGGGAGTTCGATCTCGAAGAGGGCATTCTGGACCCCGCGCGCCTGTCGCGCGTCGTCACCGATCCCTATCATCCGCTGTCCTTCATGCACGAGAAGGAGGCGACGTTCCGCGACACCGTGGTGACGCTGCTGCTCGACAATTCCGGCTCGATGCGCGGACGACCCATTACGGTCGCGGCGACCTGCGCCGACATTCTGGCGCGCACGCTGGAGCGTTGCGGCGTCAAGGTCGAGATTTTGGGATTTACCACGCGCGCCTGGAAGGGTGGCCAGTCCCGCGAGGCGTGGCTGGCCGCCGGCAAGCCGGCCGATCCCGGCCGCCTCAACGATCTCCGCCACATCATCTACAAGTCGGCGGATGCGCCGTGGCGGCGTGCGCGAAAGAATCTCGGCCTGATGATGCGCGAGGGGCTGCTGAAGGAGAACATCGACGGCGAGGCGCTCGACTGGGCGCACAAGCGCCTGCTCGGCCGGCCCGAGCAGCGCAAGATCCTGATGATGATCTCGGACGGCGCGCCGGTCGACGATTCCACGCTGTCGGTCAATCCCGGCAATTATCTCGAGCGGCATCTGCGCCACATCATCGAGGAGATCGAGACCCGCTCGCCGGTCGAGCTGATCGCGATCGGTATCGGCCACGACGTGACGCGCTATTACCGCCGCGCGGTGACGATCGTGGATGCCGAGGAGCTCGGCGGCGCCATCACCGAGAAGCTCGCCGAACTCTTCAGTGAGACCAACACCGCACCAACCCAGCCGGCCGGTCGCCCGCGACGCAAATTGCATTCGTGAGCACGCATCGATCCCGCCGCAGCTTCCTTAGGCACGCAGCGGCGGGATTTTCCACTCTTGCAGCCTCCCGCCTGGCGCTGGCGCAAGCCGCGGCCGAGCCGCCACCGCGCGCGCTTCAGGTCGAGAACGCCGTCGTCGAGCCTGTCAGCGTCGAGGTTAACGCGCGCGCCATTCCCAATTTCGAGCCGCGCGACCGCACGCGCACGCGCTTCGGCTCGCTGGACTATCGCAGCGGCCTGGTGCTGACCTCGCGCTATCGCGGCTTCGGCGGATTGTCCGGCATCCGGCTCGATGCCAAGGGCGAGGGCTTCCTCGCGGTTTCCGACCAGGGCGGCTGGTTCACCGGTCGCATCCGCTACGCCAGTGGCAAGATGACCGGCCTCGATGACGTCGAGGCCGCGCCGCTGCTCGGCGCCGAGGGGCGGCCGATCACGGAAAAACGGCTGTGGTGGGATTCGGAATCGATCGCGCGCGACGGCAATTTCGTCTATGTCGGGCTTGAGCGCGTCAACCAGATCCTGCGCTACGATTTTTCCAAGGGCGGCACGCGCGCGCGCGGCGAGGTGGTGCCGGTGCCGGCGGGGATCCGCAAGCTGCCCTCCAACAAGGGGCTGGAGGCGCTGGTCGTCGTGCCCAAAGAAAAGGACAAGGGCAAAGACCAGACCATGCCGCTGGCGGGCACCCTGATCGCCTTCTCCGAGCGCGGGCTGGACCATGACGGCAACCTCGTCGCCTTCCTGATCGGCGGCCCCTCGCCCGGCCAGTTCAGCGTGCGGCGCACCGAGAAATACGACATCAGCGATGCCGTGCTGCTGCCCTCCGGCGAGCTTCTGATCCTCGAACGCAAATTCTCCTGGTTCACCGGCGTCAACATCCGCATCCGCTCGATCCCCCTGAAGTCGATCGCTCCGGGCGCGCTGGTCGACGGCCCCGCGCTGTTCGCCGCCGATCTCGGCCACGAGATCGACAACATGGAAGGCATCGACGCCCACGTCACGCCCGAAGGCGAGACCGTGCTGACGCTGATCTCCGACGACAATTTCTCGATGCTGCAGCGGACCTTGCTGCTGCAATTCACGCTGGCGGAGTAGGGGACGATGGCGGAGATTGAACTCGCGCGCATGTCGCCGCTACATATCTTCATGCCCTGCCGCGCCGTCCTCGCCCTCATCCTCACGCTGGCCGCGTCCTCGCTGGCTTTCGCCACGGCCGAGCACCGCTATGGCAAGACCGAATACGCCGTCATTCAGGGCGGGCGGGCGCCGAACGGCAAGCTGTCGGTCGCGGCCCATGGCGACGGCGAAACGGGCGGCGAGGGTTTTCGCATCTATCTGATGGCGGAGCCGGGCCATCGCCGGCTGATGACGCTCGACAATGTCAACGACGACAACATCCTGGACACCGCGCCGGATGCCTTCCACGCCGCCTGGTCGCAGGATTCGCGCACCGTCGCCGTCAGCTTCCGCAGCGAGCGCCACATCGTGACGCTGAACCTGTACGCCATCGACGGCGGCCGCGCGCGGCGGATCGACACCCCCGACCTGTTCCGCGACGTGACCGGCCGCGGCATCGACATCAAGACCGACGGCGACATGCGCACCTCCGTGCCGGCGCTGACCTGGCAGGGGCCGCGCCGCTTTCATCTCACCGACTACCGCGTGTTCGTCACGGACGACACCGCGCTCGCGGACAAGCTCGGCCTGCTCGGCAAGGCGAGCAAGCGCGACGGCGGCGGCAATACGATCCAGTTCTCGGCCGAGGCCGACGGCGAACTGCTCCCCGACGGCCGCATCCGCATGGGCCAGCCGGTGCCCGGGAAGTTCGAGGAGACGGAGTAGGGGCTGTGGCGTCTTCCGCTGGATCATTGCGGGAATGCACGCCGAGGCGAGCCGCCATTCCCCAGCGCGCCTAGCAATCGCCTGTCCGCATACTACACTCTCTCAACTGCCCCTCTCATCCCCCCGGAACTCCCCCGCATGAGCGTCCTGTTTTCCCCGATCAAGCTGCGCGGCCTGACGTTGAGGAACCGCATCGTGGTGTCGCCGATGTGCCAATATTCGGCCGAGGACGGCGTCGCCACCGACTGGCACTTCACCCACATCAACAATCTCAGCCTGTCGGGCGCGGCGATGTTCTGCATCGAGGCGACCCATGTCGAGGCGATCGGCCGCATCACGCCGGGCTGTCTCGGGCTCTACAGCGATGCCGCCGAGGCCGCGCTGAAGCAGGTGCTGACCTCGGTGCGCAAGCATTCCTCGACCGCGATCGCGATGCAGCTCGCCCATGCCGGCCGCAAGGCCTCCAGCGCGCGGCCATGGGACGGCGGCCAGCTGATCCCGGTGGAACAGGGCGGCTGGCAGACGGTGGCGCCATCAGCGCTGCCGCACAAGGAGGGCGAGGCCGCGCCGCTGGCGCTGGATGCGGCGGGCCTCAAGCGCATCCGCGAGGCCTTCGTCGACAGCGCGAAGCGCGCGGAGCGCATCGGCATCGACGCCATCGAGTTGCACGGCGCGCACGGCTATCTCTTGCATCAGTTCCTGTCGCCGATCTCCAACAAGCGCACCGACGAATATGGCGGGTCTTTGCAGAACCGCATGCGCTTTCCGCTCGAGATCTACGATGCGGTGCGCGCGGCCTTCCCGCACGACAAGCCCGTGGGCATGCGGGTGTCGTCGACCGACTGGGTCGAGGGCGGCTGGGATCTGGCGCAGACGATCGAGTTTGCCAACGCGCTGAAGGCGCGCGGCGTCGACTGGATCGATGCCTCCTCCGGCGGCGTCTCGCCGCTGCAGAAGATCCCGCTCGGCCCCGGCTACCAGGTGCAGTTCGCGGAGGCGATCAAGCGCGAGACCGGATTGCCGACGATCGCCGTCGGCCTGATCACCGACGGCAAGCAGGCCGAGGAGATCGTCGCATCCGGCAAGGCCGACATGATCGCGCTCGCCCGCGGCATGCTCTACGACCCGCGCTGGGCCTGGCACGCCGCTGCCGATGTCGGCGGCGAGGTCGAAGCCCCGCCACAATACTGGCGCTCGCAGCCCTCGACGCAGAAGGCGCTGTTCGGCAGGACCACGTTTGGGGCGCGGTGAAGGCGCGCTGCTGGTGTGGCGCGACGACCACCACTGTCGTCCCTGCGCACGCAGGGACCCATACCGCGAGTTCTCACGATGATCCGCGCTGCGCGTTGACAACTTAACTAAGAGTCTTCGCCAAACTGCTCCCTGTGGTTATGGGTCCCGGATCTGCGCTGCGCTTGTCCGGGACGACAGCGGAATTTGTGGCGCGCGCTTTCGCCCTCACTGCCCCCCGCATCCGTAAATCCCCCCAGCTTCCACCCCCCGCAAATCTGGCCTAACCTTGCGCGACCCAACTCCTCGCGGAGGCCTGCCATGCGGTTTCGTGTTCGCAAAACGGCTCATGTGTTCGAGCGTGTCGGGCTTGCGATGGCCGGCGCGGCGTGCGGGCTGTTTGTCGGCGCCTATGTGGGATCGGCGATATCAGCGCTCACCACGCAGGGCTTTCTGATGGTGATGATGGTGCTGGGCTTCGTCGGCTTCTATCTCGGCATCGATACGCCGCAATTGCCGTTCGACGAGGCGCATAGCGCGATCGACGCCGCCGAATTCCTCAGCGCCGCCGGCACGCTCTGCGCCACGCTCACCGCGCTCGCCTCCGTCGCCGTCATCGTGCTCCGCCTCGATCCGCATTTGGCCTGGACCTGGCTCGCTCTGCTCGGCTGGATCGCCGGCGTCGCCATGCAGATCGTCGGCGGCGCCAAAGCGAGGATGCGCAAGTAGCTTCCTCTTCCCCTCCAGGGGAGGGTAAGAAAGACTTAAAACACCACGCCCACCCGCGTGCCGCGCTTCCAGGCGATGCGGCAGCGCTTCTTGGTGTTGACGTGCAACAGCTCGAACCTGTCGGGGATGTTCACCTGGCCGCCGAGATCGACGCAGGCGCCGCCGGGCGAATAGTCGATCAGCGTGCAGTTGATCACAGGCGCGCGCGGGTCGGTGATGATCTTGGCCTGGCGCGACACCAGCCCTGCAGGCTTCACGCGGGCATATTTACGCGGATACATTGGCACTCTCCTCCAATTCCGCAGGTCTAGCGGCGGATATCGTGCAGGATGATGCGGATGAGTTGATGCGATCCGGCTAAGGCGGGCGGAAGAATTTTAATGAAAAGTAGCGGCGAAGGAAGAAAGCGGCGGTAGCGGGGTGCCTTACCCTTCCCTGGAGGGGGAGGGTCGATCGCGCGCAGCGCGAGCGGGGTGGGGTGATCTCTCCGCACGGGCAGTGCGGCCGCGGAGAGACTGTCACCCCACCCCGTCTCACATTTCGCTGCGCTCCATGTGAGCCGACCCTCCCCCTCCAGGGGAGGGTGGCAGCGTGCCCGGATCCCCTTGCTCGCCCGGCCCCACCGGCATCGGCACCGTCACGTAGTCCTTCGGCAAATTCACCGGCCGGTAGTCCGGCTCCACGGCCATCCGCTTCAGCACGCTTTCATGCACATGCGCGCCTTCGGGGATGGGGCGCGGCTCGCAATCGGGGATGTAGAAGCCGAGAAACACTTTCCGCTCCGGCCACTCCTTGTACTTTGCGCTCTTCGGCAGATATTCCAGAATCCGCCAGCCCGCCGTCATCGAATCGTGCAGCACGCCCGTCTTCCCCGTGTAGGCCGGCTCGACGTATTGGAACGGTGAGTTCTTGCGCTGGATGCCCCAGGCGAGCTGCTTGATGGTCGCCGGGTTGAAGTTCAGCCCCGCCTTCTCCGCCTCCGCGATCATCCAGATCAGCGGATATTTCGAGTCCCCGCTTTCCGCCTCCGGATAGCCGCCGCCGACGTCGCTATGCACGCCGGCGAACCACACCTGCAAGATATCCTGCGGCACCTTCTTCTCGTCGGGCACGTAGCGATTGCTCCAGAACTCCTGCGGCTCGCAGTACTTCTTGAGGCGGAACATGCAGCGCCGCTCGTCGATCGCGATCGCCTGCCGGAAAATCCTGACGCTGGGGTTGCGCAGCGTGAAGGCGAGCTCCTCCAGGCTGAACAGGAAGAAGAGATTGTCGCGCCGCGGCACGATCACGCTCGCCACGGTGTCCCACACGCCGATGAAGTGGATGGTCGGCCAGCGCGTCGAGGTGATGCGCGCGAACTGGGCGGCGAGGTCGAATTGGTCCTTCGGCAGCGGCCCCTGGTCGTCGAAGGCGACGTCCGAGAGATCCTCGACGTCGTTGCCGCGCCCGGTGCCGGAATATTGCTTGTAGGCGACGAGGCCCGAGCCGGCGAGGTTCGCCTGCTCCGGCCTGATCAGCCCGACCTTGTGGATCAGCCCCGCAAGCACGCGAACCGTGTAGGCCCCGCGCGAAAAGCCGAACAGATAGATCTTGTCGCCCGGCGCGTAATGCTCGACCAGGAAGCAATAGGCCGACAGCACATTGTCATCGAGCCCGTAGCCGGTGGCGAGCCCCAGCACCAGATTGATATTGGCCTTGAGCCGGTGCCACGTCGTCGGCTCCGTCACCGTGCCGACGCCGGGATCGTAAAACACCATCTGCCGCGGCTGTGTCCTGTCGGTCTTGCGCAGGCAGCGATAGAGCTTCAGGACGTTGGAGATGTTCTCCGAAATCTCGTTGCCGGTGCCGTCACAGCAGATGACGAGGTTTTTGGAGTCGGGTTTGGGAACGGTGGTGTGGTCGTGCTCCACGGGGTGCGCCTCCGGGTGATGCTACCGGGGCGAGTATAGCGGAAAAGCGCGACGGAGAAGAGACGCAAGGGGCGTCCCCTCTCCCCTTACAAGGGGAGAAGGGAAGGCAGCGCTGCCGCCCTACTTCTTCTTCCCCTGGCCGATCTCCGGCTGCCACGCCGCGTCCTTGCGGCTCGGTGCCGCGGCGATGGCCTTGGCTTTGTCCTTCTTCGGCTTCTTGATTTCGCGATTGCTGCGTTGCTGTCCCTTGGCCATGATTTCCGTCTCCTGTGATGGGTTGACTTCATCCGGTTCGGCCGAGCCGCGCAACGTCACCGTCAATCATCGGTCGATGCGCGATAATGCAGCAACCCTACGCCTGCGGCAGGGCGATTGCGAGGACTAACGCACCGGTGCCGGCCTGCGGCGTTGGCGCCGGCGGCGTGACGACGAATGTGCTGGCTATCGGCCTGCAACCGGCGCATGCTTCGCACTGCGGTGTCGGCTTGGGGCACACTTCGCGAAAAGCAGGCGTGCATGACCATCCGCTCGCGGCCCGACATCATGACATCAAGGCATCCGTTCCGCGTCGGCCCGGTCGATCCCGCCGACGCCCCAACGCATCGAGGCAAGCGCCATTCATGACTGACATCCCGGTCGACCTCGACAAGCACCGCGGCATGGCCGCGCAGAAGGCGACAGATCTGCGCCGCGCGCTGGCCGAGGTCGAATCCCAGGTCAGGGATCTGCGCGAGCGCGAGGCCGAACTGGAAAACCGCATGCTGACGGTGCCGGCTGTGTCGTGGCCAGAGGCCGCGGTGAAGGCGCGCCATCTGCTCAACCTCTATGCCGCGAGCCTGCCCGTGGAAGACACCCGCCACCGCGCGCTGGTGGCCGCGCTGTTCGACGATTTCGTCCGGCTCAGCGGCGAGGGCTGAGGCCGGCCGCGGCACAAATGTCGTCCCGGACAAGCGAAGCGCAGGTCCGGGATCCATGGCCACGGAATTGAGTTGTTGCAGATGCTCGTGCCACAGCGTGCTTGAATCAAGCCGACCGGGTCATAGGTCCCGGCTCCCCGTGCGCAATGACGCACCAGGCCGGGGCGCGCAGTACAGGAGTAACCCCATGACGCTCACCAGCGGCCGCTTCATCGGCCACGAACAGGACCGCGGCATCGTCCAGTTCTCGATGCAGGACGGCGCCACCGAGATCGCCTGCGCGATCTCGACCTCCGCGATGGACGACCTCGAGCGCGGCCCGCGCGCCCGGCCCGCCGAGCGCGAAGCCCAGTTCATGCGCCTGCGCGAGCGCATCGAGGCGTGCGTGGGACGGAAGTATCAGGCAACCGAGTTCGAGGGCACACCGCCGGGGATCGTGCTGCGGAGCATTGATTTTCGGGGGTAGGGAAGGGCGAACGGCGCGGCTGTGTCTTCGGTCTTGCGCAGGCAGCGATAGAGCTTCAGGACGCTGGAGATGTTTTCCGGCACCGAGCCCCCCTTGCCCCATCATCTGTTGATATTAACCACTTGTTAACCATGCGGTTGCCTAATGTGACGATGGGGGGATCACCATGTCGGCCCATGTGACGCGACCGAGGTTGATGCCAGTTTCGGCCGATCCGGCCATCCGGTCGGTGGCGAGGCTGGCGGTTCGCGCCATGGCCGTCCTACAGGGCAAAGCGCCTGTCCTACGGAGCAAAGCCATGTTCGGAAAGGACGACTTAGTGGACAATCTCAGCCGCGATCTCGATCGCGCGCGCGGACGACGCGATGCGCTCGCATCCGAAGCCACGACCCTGACGGCCCAGATCGCCGAAATCGAAGCCCGCCTTTCGGAAGAGAAGAAAAGGCGGGAGCGTGAGCGCGTCCTGAGCGAGATCGAAATGATCAAGACGCGAATCAAGCAAGCCGCCGGCGCGTTTGCGCCCGTCGTCGACGGTCTCTCCAGCGCGATCGAATCGGCTGCGGCCGTCGTGCCCGAGGCGCGCGAGCTCAATAGTTTCCTCGTGTCGGTGGCGACCGAGATCGACAGCGTGCTCGATCCCCTCTTGCGCGAACTGGATCAGCGTGCGGATGCGGTGCGATCCGGACAGGCCGCGCTGGACTTGCCGAGTTCGGCCGTTGAAGCGCCGCCCGTCGAGCTGCCGAAAGACACCAACGAACGCCTGCTTCGCTTTCCGGCCTGGCTGTCGCGCGACAAGGAACCGGACAAGAAGGAAACCGCGGAGAGCCCGCGCAGCACGGCAGCGTGAAGCATCGGCGCGCTCTAAGCGTGCGGGCTCTGAAGCAGAATGGCTTTTGGTTGGATCGAGCGGGCCGCGGGCTCGCTCAACCTCTCCCGCTTTCGGGGGGCTATCGCATATGGCGTGCATGATGCGGCGGCATTGGCAGTCGGCTCCCTCTCCCGCTTGCGGGGGAGGGCTGGGGTGGGGGCTGTCTCCGCATTGGGATTGTTGAGAATTGCGGCGAATGTCCCCGAGTGGTGAGAACCCTCATCCGCCGCGCTCGGGACGATGCTTCGCATCGCCCGGGGCGCGTCGGCCTCTCCCGCAAGCGGGAGAGGCGTGGCTAGAACAAGGCCACTCTCAGCGCGTTGTCGCGTAGCAGCGATTGAGTTCCGGCATTGGCAACCGCGGCTCTCGCCACCACTCAGTTGGCCGCGCGACGCAGGAAGGCCGGGATATCGAGAACGGCCTCGTCGGGCGCATTGCGCGCAGCGGTGCGGCCGTAAGGATCGAGCGGCCGGTCGGCCGCCTGGCGCGCATGGTCCAGGCCCGGCCGTGCCGGTGGCCCCACGGGGTGGTGCGGCTGCGGGCGGAGCGGCGGGCTGCCCGCTTGCGGAACGGGTGCGCTGCGCTCGATGCGATCGGCGATGCGGCGGCTGTCGTTGCGCAGCCTGCCGGCGAGCTGCGTGAGGGCGGTTTCCACCGGCAGCGCCTGCGCCGGGTCGAGATTGTCGATACCGGTCGCCACCACCGAGACGCGGACGATGCCCTCTAAGCTTTCGTCAAAGGAGGCGCCGACGATGATGTTGGCGTCCGGGTCGGCCTCGTCGCGAATGCGGCTGGCCGCTTCGTCGACCTCGTACAGCATGAGATCCTTGCCGCCGGTGATGGAGATGATGAGGCCACTGGCGCGCTTGATCGAGGGGTTCTCGATCAACGGATTGGAGATCGCGGCGACGGCGGCGGCGAGCACGCGCTTCTCGCCGGAGGCCTCGCCCCGTCCCATCATGG
The DNA here is from genome assembly GCF_054863025.1 of Bradyrhizobium sp. 23AC. Classification (NCBI taxonomy): domain Bacteria; kingdom Pseudomonadati; phylum Pseudomonadota; class Alphaproteobacteria; order Hyphomicrobiales; family Nitrobacteraceae; genus Bradyrhizobium; species Bradyrhizobium sp. 23AC. The sequence goes on along the minus strand of NZ_JAVAYN010000030.1, from coordinate 43,249 downwards.
CCTTGCCCTTCTCCTTCATGACGGAGAGGACGTCGGCGAAATCGAGATTGATCAGGCCTTCCTTGACGATGAGGTCGCTGATGCAGGCCACGCCCGAATAAAGCACTTGGTCGGCAAGGGCGAAGGCATCGGCGAACGTGGTCTTCTCGCTGGCCACCCGGAACAGGTTCTGGTTCGGGATGATCAAGAGGGTGTCGACCGTCTTCAGCAGCTCCTCGATGCCGGCCTCGGCAAAGCGCATGCGGCGCTGGCCCTCGAAGTAGAACGGCTTGGTGACCACGCCGATCGTGAGAATGCCGAGCTCGCGCGCGGTCCTGGCGACGACGGGTGCAGCCCCGGTGCCGGTGCCGCCGCCCATGCCTGAAGTCACGAACACCATGTGCGCGCCGGTCAACTGATTGCGGATCGCATCGATGGCCTCCTCGGCTGCGGCGCGGCCCAGTTCCGGCTGCGAGCCGGCGCCGAGGCCTGCGGTGACATGTGTGCCGAGCTGGATGAGGTGCTTCGCCTTCGACATGGCCAGCGCCTGCGCGTCGGTGTTGGCGACCACGAACTCGACCCCTTGCAGCCCGGCCGTGATCATGTTGTTGACGGCATTGCCGCCTGCGCCGCCGACACCGAACACGACGATGCGGGCCTTCATTTCATGAATATCGATATTGCCAGCCATTTTTCCCTCGCGATTGGTCCGGCAAGCCGGGGATGGAGAAGTCTTCGAGTGCTACCTGCTAGCCGCGCGATCTGCTTTGACGATGGCGGCGGCCAGATGTCCCAATCGACGCGCGGCGTGTCCCGCGATCGAGCCGTCCCGGCGATCGCTCCGCAGCGCCGTCACTTCGTCTTCCAGTCGTGCCGCCCACGCGTTGGCTGCCATGGTCTCGGCGGTCGCCTGCTGCAGCTCGACGGCGAGGCGATCGGCGCGCTCCCGCTCGCGCTCGAACACGGCCCTGTAGGCGGTTGCGACGTCTTCGAGCCGCGCGATTTCCGCCTTGAAGGAATCGACCTTGATTGCCTCGATCCTTGCGATGGAGGCATCGATGGGGTCTGCCCGGCGGGCACGTCGCGGGCGGGGCGTGTAGCGGAGCTCGTCGAGATCAACGCTCACCAGGGCCTTGCCGTCATCCGAACGCGAGCGCGGCAGAAGGCGTCGTCGCGCCAGCGACCGCGCGGCCTCGCGCGAGATATTGAGGCGGGTACTGAGATCGGCATACGTCAACAACGCAACGCACATCGGCGCTTCTCCTGGAGCGAACCGGGAAGGCATTTCGAGCTAATGATGGCTGGACGATTACAGCAGGCTAGGGTGCGTTGGTTAATGGACGGTTAACGGGCGGGGGGGTGTTTACGAGTGGCGGCAGCGGGCCGAGCGCCGGGATCGCAGAGCGCCATCTGCCGCGACTGCGTCTTGTCCGTCTTGCGCAGGCAGCGAGAGGGCTTCAGGACGTTGGAGATGTTCTCCGAAATCTAGTTACCGGTGCCGTCGCAGCAGATGACGAGGTTTTTGGGGGAGGGGGTGGGGTCGCGCGCGTGGTCCATGGGATGCGCCTCGGGGTGATGCTACCGGGGGGAGAATAGCGGAAGCAGGGTATGCATCTCTAGTGAATCTGCACATCCGCCTTCGGACCGACGGTAGAGAATTCAATGGAGGAGTCTTCCTTTCTCCAAAACATCAGGCGAATGGCCTCGCCAGATTTTGTTACATGAACCCGCCAACCGATCGCGCCGTCACCCCGGACGACATCTGTACGGCGGCCAGAATCAGAGAGCTTGTACAGCTTACTCGGGGCTTCCAGCGGCGTCTTGGCGACCAATCGAGCACAGCAATCAAATGTAGCATGCCCATATCTTCCGTCTGGCGTGCACTGAGACACCGCCATCATTCTTAGAAGCGAGGCACCAATCGTGAAGGCTTCGCAGTTGGCGTCGGGTGCTTCGCATCCGGACAGTCTTCGAAGCGATCGAGCCTTTATCGCTATGGCGGCCGCCAATTCTTGTTCGTTCTGAGAGATTTGCCACAATGCGTCTCCGTCGAGTTGAGTGACGAAAGAACGTACAGAGGAGGAAAGTCCGACAAGACAGGAAACGCTCCTTTCGGTTTTCCCTCTCCAGGGAGGAGTGATGTCTGTGGCGTCGACGCTGACTTCGATCTCCTCATCTGCATTTCGATCTGCAGATATCATTCGGGCAACTGATCTGCTCGATACTTCAGTAAGAAGGCAGAGGTGGGCCAACGTGACCTCCAGTGCTTCCTTGATTGGGGGGCGCTCTCTTGAGGAGGTGATGTCCGGGGTAGTCGTCGTCGAGGACGGAATGAGAAATTCGACGCCAGAGATATTCTCTAGTCGCTGAGATTGCTGGAGTATATTTTGCACAGATCGGCGAATGTCTTCTGTTGAATATACGTGCTCCAGTCCGGCATTCATCAAAGTCGTGCTTATAGAATCGGATACGGGATAGAGATTTGCCTCTGCGAGGTAAAGCTCCGCTTCGCTTATCAGGCAAGCTTGAAACTCTGAATTCCTGATGAATGTCGAGATCTCGACTAACCGCTCAATTGATCTTGTAATTGATTGCTCATCATTGGATAGGGCCGGCATAGCTAACACAGCAGGTTCCAGAACAAGAGAGGCCCTCATCGATCCCCCTTCTTCTGCCGTCTTTCTTCCGCGCGCTTGGCGGAAGCAGCCATCAAAATGCTTTCGGCTTCGACCTGAGATTGGTCGAAGAAATCGGCTGGCCAATCTAGCACCGCGCCATAACGAGTAATGTCGACAGACCTGCAATTGGTAGTGTCGCCACATCGCTCAACGAAATAAAGCTTAGTCATGGATGTAAGCTGTTCCCCTGGCGCTTCCGCAATTCGGCGACGGAGCCTATGAATTAAGTATTCACTATGCGTTTCTAGAAGACATTGCTTGCCTGACATTGCCATCGAAATAAAGAAATCTGCTAGGCGTGTTTGAACCCGCGGATGGAGATGTAGCTCAGGCTGCTCAAAGATCAGAAGGCTACCGACTGGAGCAAGTAGTGCCATCAGTACGATTGGTAGTACTTGGCTAACACCAACGCCTACGTTTGTGAGATCGTGATACTTGCCGATGCCGGGCGTTCGAACTTGGAGCTCGTGTCCGATCTTGCCCCTATCGTCCGTAAGAATGGCGTCTATCACGCCCATGTACGACAGCCAGTCGACGAGTGCGTCTCTTAACGACTCGACTGAAGCGCCCGTGGCGAAATCGATGGCATTGTCGGAGAATCTCTTTGAGCTTAGATAGGTAATTGGTCGATACTGATTAAGATGTAAGACCGCGGCTGTATGTTCGCCCCTGTAGCCGACGTCGGTCGGGTTGCCCAACGCTTCAAGAGGGTACAAAGGCTTGGGTTCGTCGCGCAGTGGTCCTAAATACAGTACGTATTCTTCGAAATATTCGCGAATCTGAATGGCCGCGTTATATATCAAACGGGGACGCTCGTACTCTACCTCCATTCGCGGCAGTTCATTCGTGAGTAGCGCTTCGGCTATTAGTGGCTGAAGCTCTTGAAGAGAGGGAAAGCTTGCAGGGCGGGAACGAGACCGTCGCTGGAGGTCGAGCAGCGCATCTAGAACTTGGCCGATTGTCGACGGGCGAGCGAAGAGTTCTGCTTCCTGAAAGAATTGAGACTGACGCAAGAATTCTTGGTTCGCACTTACCCATTTCTGTAAAATTCCCAGAAGCTCGGGAGGAGCCGATAAACCTGCAAATTCTCGCTGGAATCGTATCGATTTCCGAAGGCTGCAAATGGCGTCCGCTATCTGCATTGCTTGTCGCAGAGAACTGTCGAAGCGGATTCCGATCGTGAGTGGCAGGAAATGGCGGACTACGGCGGCTTCTATTTCTCCGTTTGGATGTTCTTCCAGGAGCGACGCGCGCGTCTCGATGTCGATGTCGCTGACCCTGTAACGCTGTGCTGGCTGAGGTCTCGTGGATATAGGCAGCGGAGTTGTCGTGGGAAGCGCCGTAGGCTCGGGGGCGCCAGGCATTCGGCTGATCTCTAACTGTGCTCCGATTTGCTCCGAGCCCGACATCGTTCCGGAAAGAGCTGTAAGACTCGTGCTAACCAAAAAGGGCTGCAGACGAGAAAGTTCGGTGCGCGCTTCAGGCGCGATTCCAAACTCGGTTAAGCATTGGATGTGAGGAATGACTTCACGCCAAGGTGTAACGTTAGGACGAGGCTTGTAGTAGGTTTCCGAGTTCGGGAAGACCGTGGTCTCTTCGTATTCCCAGCCTATCCGAACACCTCCCCCTTCAGAGCGGACGTTTCGGACATCGTCGAATGTGCCGAGCTTTAGTAGTGGGCCGTTGAGCGCTATTGGTCGATCCGCAGTCGCATACTGCAACGTTTGCTTGATGAGCAGTATGCTTTGGATAATCGAACTCTTTCCGGAGCTATTCGCGCCGACGAGCGCAGTAATTGGCGATAGGGGGAGAACTAGCTCTTCTCCTATCGATTTAAAATTGCCGACGGTCCAACTTTTTAGCATTTGAAAAATCCAAAGAACGGAGCGCCGAAGAAACTCATCACGAAGCTCGAGCTAGATCGAGTATAAAATAGTATGAACTGCAGCCACGGCGGTGCGAGAGAAACTTTGCAAAAGTCGAAATGGTAGCGCCGTATGAAAGTTACAATCAAAAGAGATGGCGAGTCGAGTGAGTTTGCGTTGTAGGAAACTGCGGTTGAGCAATGTGCTGTGTCAGATATCGCTAGATCAGGCTTTAGGTCGTGCCGTCTTCCTTTGCATAACAAAAACGGCCGGATCTTTCGATCCGGCCGCAACGCAAACTCTACTGGCTAAGCCTACGACACGCGACGCAACTTAGCCCCCGCCCAAACCTAAAAAACTTAGCTGGCCTTCTTGGCCGGCGCAGTGGTCGGGCCGACCTTCTTCTGGATGGCGCGCTTCAGCTCGAGGGCGCGCGGCGACAGCACGTCGGCCTTGGCCTTGAGCAGGAAGGCATCGAGGCCGCCATTGTGGTCGACGCTCTTGACCGCGTTGGTGGAGACGCGCAGGCGCACGTTGCGCTCCAGGGCTTCGCTGATGAAGGTCACGTTGACCAGGTTCGGCAGGAAGCGGCGCTTGGTCTTGATGTTGGAGTGGCTGACCTTGTGGCCGACGAGGGGGCCCTTGGCCGTCAGTTCGCAGCGGCGAGACATGGCATAATCCTTGAGTTCGATCCCCCAACGATTGCGGCCGCCATTCTGGGCGCCACGGGGGCTAATTCTTTTGTCCTTGCAGGGAGCGGGCGGACGTATAGGGGGGAAGGGGCGGGTAGTCAAGGTTTTGGGCGGGGATTCGTGCTCCACAACAGGTGTCATCGCCCGGCCTTGCGCGCAATTGCGCGCTGGGACCGGGCGATCCAGTACGCCGCGGCGGTGCGGCTGGAGCCGAGGGGCTGCGGCGTACTGGATGCCCCGCCCCCGTGCGCAATTGCGCACTAGGCGGGGCATGACGGCGGAGGGGATGGAGGTAGGTGAGCGCTCCCGGCGCCGCCCGATCACCAAAACGGCAATGTTTGTCGGGCCTTACCATCACATAAAGGGCGTATTCGCGACCGAAGACTCCGGTGGAGTTCCCGGCTCGATACGCCCGGACACATTGTTTGCCGCGGTTTTTGGCTTAAGTAACAACCGTCGCGCCCCGATTGGATTGTTTCGTGCCCGCAATGCCACCTCTTGCGCCAGAAGAGCGCTCAGTCCGTCCGCGCTTCGCCGGCTGGCTGGCGGCGCTTTGCGGCCTAGCCGTGGCCTGGGGTGCGGTGCCGGCGGCGGCGCAGGGCAAGCTCGAGGCGCAGTATGAGGCCTCGCTGGCCGGCATTCCCGTCGGCAAGGGCGCATGGAACATCGACATCCAGGACGATGTGTTTTCGGCGGCGGCCGCGGGCGGCACCTCGGGGCTGCTGAAATCGTTCACCGGCGGGTCCGGCACCGGCGCCTCGCAGGGACGCATCGTCAACGGCGCGCTGGTGGCGACCGGCTACCAGGCCTCCACCACCACCTCGAAGAAGACCGAAGAGATCCGCATCACGCTCGACAAGGGCAATGTGAAGGATTTTGCCATTCTGCCGGAGCCGCCGGTCGACCCTGATCGTATCGTCGTCACCGACGCGCACCGCCGCGGCGTCTGGGACCCCATGACGGCCTCGCTGTTGCGCGTGCCCGGCAATGGCGATCCTGTTACGCCGGACGCCTGCCACAACTCGGCGCCGGTGTTCGATGGCCGCATGCGCTACGATCTGAAGCTCGATTTCAAGCGCATGGAGAATGTGAAGGCGGAGAAGGGCTATCACGGCCCGGTGGTGGTCTGTTCGCTCTATTTCGTGCCCGTCGCCGGCTACATCCCCGACCGCCCCGTGATCAAATACCTCGCCGCCCAGCGCAACATCGAGATCGCCTTCGCCCCCGTCGCCGGCACGCGCGTCCTGGTCCCGTTCTGGCTGAAAGTGCCGACGCCCCTGGGCCCGGCCATGCTGGAAGCCACCAGCTTCATCACCACGGCCCAGCCGCCAAGGGTGGCGAAGACGCAGTAAGCGGCTGCGGTGACGGCCGTAGCCCGGATGGAGCGCAAGCGTAATCCGGGATTCTCGCCCGCGGCTCCCCGTATTCCGCTTCGCTCCATACGGGCTACGATCTCCTCTCCAAGGCGGCTGTGAAGTCTCGTTATTTCAACGACTTACCTACTGTGCATGGGGTTGTTTTCGCGAAAATGCGTTCGGGGGCCTCGCTCCGGGAATCCATTTGACTCCTCCCCGATTCTGATTCGACTCCGCGCCGTCCCCAACTTAAGGCTTTGCGCCATCGAAACGTCACTTGTACGGCAGCCCAAAACTCCATCTAGTTGCAGCCAATAAGACTCCCGCGACATGTTGCGTGAACGGAACATGACTCCAGAGGGAGTCAGCGATTCGGCCGCGATTCGTTCTAGAGTCGTTCCGAAGCTTAAGACCAACGGGAAAAGCGTCGCAAAGTGAGACAGTTGCGCGAGGTTTGGGGAGGCGCCGCCACGTCCTCGGTGTCATCGCCCGGCTTGACCGGGCGATCCAGTACGCCGAGGCGGTTGTGGTTGAGCGGACAGGCCGCGGCGTACTGGATGCCCCGGTCAAGCCGGGGCATGACAGCGGAGCGAGGGCCGCGTTCGGAGACATAGCCGACACCTCCGAGCCGCCGCACCGCCCCAGACAGCACTGACATTCGCCCAAATCGCCACTACCTAATCCCCCAGATGCCCTTTTCCTCCTCCCCCTTTGCTTCCGAGCGCGCGCCGTCCGATCGCGTGCCTGGCGCCGGCGTCACTGCGGTGCTCGGGCCGACCAACACCGGCAAGACCCATCTCGCTATCGAGCGGATGCTGGCGCATCCGTCGGGGATGATCGGGCTGCCGCTGCGCCTGCTCGCGCGCGAGGTCTACAACAAGATCGCTGGCAGGGTCGGAGCCGAGGCGGTCGCGCTCGTCACCGGCGAGGAGAAGATCAAGCCGAAGAGTCCGCGCTATTGGGTGTCGACCGTCGAGGCGATGCCGCGCGATTTGGATGTCTCCTTCCTCGCCGTCGACGAGGTCCAGATCGCCAGCGATCTCGAACGCGGCCACGTCTTCACCGATCGGCTGCTCAACCGCCGCGGCCGCGACGAGACGCTGCTGCTCGGCGCTGCCACGATGCGCCCGATCATCGAGCGGCTGTTGCCGGGCGTGTCCATGATCACGCGGCCGCGCCTGTCGCAGCTGGAATTCGCCGGAGATCGTAAGATCACGCGCCAGCCGCGCCGTACCGCCATCGTCGCGTTCTCGGCCGATGAAGTCTACGCCATCGCCGAGCTGATCCGCCGCCAGCATGGCGGCGCCGCCGTGGTGCTGGGCTCGCTGTCGCCCCGCACGCGCAATGCGCAGGTGGCGATGTTCCAGAACGGCGATGTCGATTATCTCGTCGCCACCGACGCGGTCGGCATGGGCCTCAATCTCGACGTCGACCACGTTGCGTTTGCCTCCGACCGCAAGTTCGACGGCTACCAGTTCCGCCGGCTGACGCCGGCCGAATTCGCGCAGATCGCCGGCCGTGCAGGCCGCGCCACGCGCAACGGCACCTTCGGCACCACGGGCCGCTGCGCGCCGTTCGAGCCCGAGCTCGTCAACGCGCTGCAGAACCACACCTTCGATCCCGTGAAGATGCTGCAATGGCGCAACACCAGGCTTGATTTCTCCTCGCTCGGCGCGCTGCAGGTGTCCCTGAACCTCGCCCCCGGCCACGAGGCGCTGACGCGCGCCCCCGTCGCCGAGGACATGCGCGTGCTCGACCATGCCGCCCGCGACGTCGAGGTGCGCGATATCGCGCATGGCAAGGCGGCGGTGGAGCGGCTGTGGGAGGCCTGCCAGGTCCCGGATTACCGGAAATTGTCGCCGGCGGCCCATGCCGAGCTGGTGACGACGCTCTACGGCTTCCTGATGCGGAAGGGATGCATCCCCGATGCCTGGTTCGAGGCCCAGATCACCCAGGCCGACCGCGTCGACGGCGACATCGACACGCTCTCGGCCCGGATCGCGCAGATTCGCACCTGGACCTTCGTCGCCAACCGCCCGGACTGGCTGAAAGACCCCGAACGCTGGCAGGGGATCGCGCGGGAGGTCGAAAATAAATTATCGGATGCGCTCCATGAACGCTTGACTGAGCGTTTCGTTGATCGCCGGACCAGTGTATTGATGCGCCGCCTGCGGGAGAACACGAGCTTGAATACTGAAATCGGCAAGACCGGCGAAGTCATCGTCGAAGGCCATGTCATCGGCCGCCTCGACGGCTTCACCTTTGCACCGGATGCGGCGGAAGCTGGCTCGGATGCGAAAGCCTTGCAGGCTGCAGCGCAAGCAGTGCTCGCCGGCGAGATCAACACGCGCGCCGAAAAGCTCGGCAACGCGCCGGACGATCAGTTCGTGCTGACCTCCGAAGGCATCATCCGCTGGACCGGCGATGCCGTGGCGCGGCTGTCTGCCGCAGAGGACGCGCTGCATCCGCGCATCCGCATCATCTCCGACGAGCGCCTGACCGGCGGCCCCCGCGAGAAGGTGCAGGCCCGGCTCGAGCTCTGGCTCAAGACCCATGTCGAGAAGCTGCTTGGGCCGATGTTCGAGCTGTCCAAGGCCGAGGACGTCACCGGCATCGCCCGCGGCATCGCCTATCAGCTCGTCGAGGCCCTCGGCGTGCTGGAGCGTCCCAAGATCGCCAACGAGCTGAAGGATCTCGACCAGCCCTCGCGCGCGGTGCTGCGCAAATACGGCGTCCGTTTCGGCGCCTATCACATCTATTTCCCCGGCCTTTTGAAGCCCGCCGCGCGTGCGCTGGCCGCGCTGTTGTGGGCGCTGAAGCAGGACAATGTCGATCTGTCCTCGCTCTCGGGCGCGCAGCATCTGGCATCTTCCGGCCGCACCTCGTTCCCGGTCGACAAGGCTCTGCCGCGCGATGCCTATCGCGTGCTCGGCTACAAGCAGGCCGGCGAGCGCGCCGTGCGCGTCGACATCCTGGAGCGCCTTGCCGATCTGATCCGCCCGGCGCTGGCCTGGCGCGAGAACGCGTCCGGCGAAAAGCCGGCCGGCGCCTTCGACGGCCGCGGCTTTGTGGTGACGCAGGCGATGACCTCGCTCACGGGATCTGCCGGCGAGGATTTTGCCTCGGTGCTGCGCGCGCTCGGCTATCGCATGGAGAAGCGCCCGCCGCTGCCGGCAAAGCCCGTCGTGGTGGAAACGGTCGCGGCCGAGACGCCGCCGGCTGAAGGCAGCGCCGAGTCCGCGACAGAGATCTCGACCGAGACTGCGGCGGAGGCTGTTGCCGGCCTGCCGGCGGTGGCTTCCACCGAAGCGGTCGCCGAGCCGGTCACCGTCGAAGATGCGCCCGGCATGGAGCTGCAGGACGAGCCGGCTCAGGAGGCCGAGCCTGCGCTGGAAGCCTCTCCCGAGGCCCCCGTTACGCCCGAAGACGCCCCCGGCATTGCGCCGCCGGCGGAAGAGCCCGCTGCGCCCACCGAGGTTGCCGGCCTCGAAGCCGCTGCGGCCGAGACGGCCGCAACCGAAGCCGCCGCGTCACCCGACGCCGCCGCGCCTGAAGCTGCGGCGACGCCCGCCGAGCCCGAGCTGATCGAGGTCTGGCGTCCCGGCGGCCGTCACGAGGACCGCAAGCCGCGCCACGAGCGCCATCGCCACCAGCGTCACCACCATCAGCGTCCGCAGGCCGGCGCTGAAGCTGGTGCAGCGAGCGCCGCGCCTGGCGAAGCAGCCGACGGCGCGAAGCCGGGCCAGCGTCACGGCGGTGGTCATCGCAGAGATTCTGGCAGAGACGGCGGCAGAGACTTCCGCAAGCCGCGGGAAGGTGGCGAAGGCGCGCCGCGTCCCGAGGGGCGCGACGACAGGAACCGCCGCTTCGAGGGCAAGGATCGCGACAACAAGGGACGCGATCGCGACAAGGGCAAGTTCGGCGGAGATCGCGACAAGGGCCGTGACAACCGCGGCCGCGACCGCGACAAGGGCCGCGACCGCCAGGGCGGACCGTCGCTGCGTCCCTACGCCTCGAGCGCAAACCCGCGCGAGCGCGATCGCCCGGCCGATCCGAACTCGCCCTTCGCCAAGCTCGCGGCGCTGAAAGAGCAGCTGTCCGGCCGTAAGGAGTAATCCCACGACGACCGAGCGGCAGCGCCTCGACAAATGGCTGTGGCATGCGCGGGTGGTGAAGGCGCGCACCTCCGCGGCCGAGCTCGTCGGGTCGGGCCACGTTCGCGTCAATGGTGAGCGCGAAAAGTCGCCTGGGCATGCGATCAAGATCGGCGACGTCATCACCGTCGCGCTCGATCGCACCGTGCGGGTGTTGAAGGTCACCGGCTTCAGCGAGCGCCGTGGCGATGCTGCCGCGGCGCGGGTGCTCTTTGAGGAGCTAAGCGAAGCGAAACGCAATTAATTGCGTTTCGAATTCAGTTCTTGGTCGATCAAACACACAAAGCCGTCATGATCGGCCCTTCCCGACCTTGCGGCGCCCGGCCATCCGCGCTACGCAAGCCGCGACTTTTAAAAGAGCTTTTCGGAGCGTTGGATGACTTACGTCGTCACTGAAAACTGCATCAAGTGCAAGTACACCGACTGCGTCGAGGTCTGCCCGGTCGACTGCTTCTACGAGGGTGACAACATGCTCGTCATCCACCCGGACGAGTGCATCGATTGCGGCGTGTGCGAGCCGGAATGCCCCGCCGACGCCATCAAGCCGGATACGGAACCGGGCCTGGAAAAGTGGCTTTCGGTCAACGCCGACTACGCCAAGAGCTGGCCGAACATCACCCAGAAGAAAGAATCACCTGCCGACGCCAAGGAATTCGACGGCATGGAAGGCAAGTTCGAGAAATATTTTTCTCCGAACCCCGGCTCCGGCGACTGAATCGGGCTCAAACTTAACCCTAATAGCGGCGCTTTCGCCGAAAACCAGCCCTCAAGACCCCTAAATCATTGATTTTTGCGGGAAATGTGCTATATTGGGCACATTAAGCCGAACCCTGTCAGCCCCGTTGGCCCCGCTGGGTTCCCGTGAAACCAAATGTCGAACAGGGGCGTGGCAGTTTCCGCGCGCAGGCTGTGTCACAGAAAACGCGTAAAAAGAGTACTTCAGCGAGGGCTTCCCATAAGGAGGCCAAAAAAGTCGCCGCGGCCAGCCGTAGCGCATCCAAAGGTCGGACCGCGACGAAGGCGCCGGCTGCAAAGTCCTCGAAGAACAAAAGAAGCGCAATGCCTAACAAGACTGCCAAACCGGCCGCGAAAGCGACCGTTGCCAAGCCTGCTGTCAAGCCCGTTGCCGCCAAGGCTCCCGCTGCCAAGCCCGCCGCGTCGAAGGCTCCCGTTGCTGCTCCTGCCAAGGCTCCCGTCGCTGCCGCCAAGCCCGCTGTGAAGCCGGCGGCCGCTGCGCCGAAGGTCGAGGAAAAGAAGGTCGTGACCCAGCGTCAGGGCTTCAAGGCCAATGAATTCGTCGTCTATCCCGCTCACGGCGTCGGCCAGATCCTGGCCATCGAGGAGCAGGAGATCGCCGGCGCGAAGCTCGAGCTGTTCGTCATCAACTTCATCAAGGACAAGATGACGCTGCGCGTGCCGACCGCCAAGGTCGCCAATGTCGGTATGCGCAAGCTGTCCGAGCCGGCGCTGGTGAAGAAGGCGCTGGAGACGCTCAAGGGCCGCGCCCGCGTCAAGCGCACCATGTGGTCGCGCCGCGCCCAGGAATACGAAGCGAAGATCAATTCGGGCGACATCGTCGCGATCGCGGAAGTCGTGCGCGACCTCTATCGCTCGGAGTCGCAGCCGGAGCAGTCCTACAGCGAACGCCAGCTCTATGAAGCGGCGCTCGATCGCCTCTCCCGCGAGATCGCGGTGGTGCAGCACTCGACCGAGACCGAAGCGGTCAAGGAGATCGAGGCCCAGCTCGCCAAGAGCCCGCGCCGCACCAACGCCAAGGCGGAAGCCGCCGACGGCGAGGGCGATACGGATGCCGAGGGCGATGCCGACGACACCGATGGCGACGACACCACCGTCGCCGACGAAGCCGCGTAAGCAGCTTCGTTCTGCGCAAGCAATCAAAAGCCCGGCCTCGCGCCGGGCTTTTTGCTTTTTGGGGATCGTTGTTCGAAACGACGACTGGAGCTTTGTGCCAAGGTCGTTTCAACAAAATCGATGTCGTCCCGGCCTAGTGCGCAATTGCGCACGGGCGCCGGGATCCATAACCCCAGGGAGCGGAATGGCGAAGACACGTCGGTCGGTACTTCAACCGATCGCAATCGACAGATTCCGCGGTATGGGTCCCGGCGTTCGCCGGGACGACGGACGCTACTTCACCGGCCGCTTCTCGAGCTTCCGCGCCAGCGTGCGCCGGTGCATGCCGAGCCTTCGCGCCGCTTCCGAGATGTTGAAATCCGTCTCGATCAGGGTCTGGTGGATGCGCTCCCATTCCAGCGTCTTGATCGAGGTCGGCCGCGCGTCGAGCGCGACCTCGGCGTTGCCTTCGGCCTTGTTGAAGGCGGCTTCGATGTCGTCGGTGTTCGAGGGCTTTGCGAGATAGTGGCAGGCGCCCAGCTTGATCGCCTCCACGGCGGTCGAGATGCTGGCAAAGCCTGTGAGCACCACAATCAGCATATCAGGATCATGCGTGTGCAGCAGCTCGACGCAGGCGAGGCCCGAGGCGCCGCCAAGCTTGAGGTCGACGACGGCGTGGCCGAAGGAGCGCTCCTCCAGCACATTCCGCACGTCCTCGATCGAGGCGGCGAGCACGACATCATAGCCGCGGCGCTCGAACGAGCGCTTCAGCGTGCGCGCAAAGCCGGCATCGTCCTCGACGACGATGAGCGAACGGTCAGGCGTCAAAATTCCCTCCGATCGCCAGCGTTGCGAGCGGCAGCGTGAGGCGGACAGTGGCGCCGCGCTTCCTGTGGTTCTCGGCGGTCACGCTGCCTCCGAGCTTGCGCACGACGTTCACCACCAGGAACAGCCCGAGCCCGCCACCAGCGCGGCCCTTGCTCGAGTGATAGGGCTTTCCGAGTTGCGCCAGCATCTCCGGCGCAAAGCCCGGGCCGCGATCGCTGATCGACAGCACGAGATTGTCGCCCTCGCGCTCGGCGACGAGCTCGATCCATTCCCGCGAGACCTCGTAGGCGTTGTCGAGCACGTTGAAGATGACCTGCTTCAGCGCGATGTCGGAGACGATGGCGACGTCCGCGCCGAACGTATTGACGAAGTAGAGCGTCCGCGCCGAGCGCGCATCGCGCCACTCGTCGACCAGGGCGGTCACGAAGGCCGTCACCGTCGTCGGCGATGAGCCTTCGCCGCGTGCTTCGCCTGCCGAGACCAGGATGCCCGTCACGATCGACTTGCAGCGTTGCAGCGAGGTCTCCATCTCGGCGAGGTCCTCAGCGAGCTCCTGATCGGCGGCAAGATCGGGCATGCGGCGCCAATCGCTGAGGATCACTGAGAGCGAGGCGAGCGGCGTGCCGAGCTCATGAGCCGCGCCGGAGGCGAGCAGGCCCATGCGGACGATGTGATCCTGCTCGGCGGCATGCTGACGCAGCGCGGCCAGATTCGCGTCGCGCTCGCGCAAATTCCTGTTGATGCGGGTGACGAACACGACCAGCAGCACGGCGTTGAGAACGAAGCCCAGCAGCATGCCGGCGACCGTGAGCGTGTAAGTCTCGCTCAGCGGGTTGGGCGGCAGATCCAGCGGGCGGTATGCCAGCGTCAGCCAGACAAAACTCGCGCAGGTCAGCGCGACCAGCGACCAGGTCGAGCGGGCATCGAGCAGCACGGCGCCGAGCGTCACCTGGAGCAGGAACAGCGAGGTGAAGGGATTGGTGGCGCCGCCAGAGAGGTAGAGCTGCGCGGTCAGCGCGGCGACGTCCAGCATCAAGGCGACCAGCAGCTCGTTGTTGGTGATCGCGGCGCGATGGCGCACCCAGACCAGGCTGGAGACGTTGAGCAGCACCAGGGCGCCGATCACCGCGCCCATGCGCTCCAGCGGCAAGGGAATGCCGAGCCCAAAATGCACGCCGCCGATCGTGACGATCTGGCCGACCACCGCGGTCCAGCGCAGCTGGATCAGCAGCGCCATGTTCTTGCGGTTGGTCTCGTCGTCGGTCGGTGTCGTGCCGATCAGCTCGCTGCGCGCGTCGGCCTGCGATTGCAGCGTGACGGCCAGCCCGCCATGCGCAAGTGTGTGGGAAAGCGTCTTCCCGTCGTCAGGTCGGCTCGACGATCGTTCCAGCATCTGATCCCGTCCTGCGGGCGACGGCATCGGAGCCGCCGGCCGGTTCGTGGACGAAGCGTTTGCGGCGGAACAGCCCGCCGCCGAATGTGACGAAGAGTTTACCCGCCAGCATGAAAGCCAGGGCGAACCACGTCAGCGCGTAGATCAGGTGGTTATTGGGAAAGCTGATCACGGTCAATCCGCCGATCGGCCCGCTGCCGGATTGTGATCCGGCATCGGCATCGACGAAGAAAGGCGCGACATCGTGCAGACCGCGGGCCGTCGCAATCGCGGCGACATCGCGCGAGTACCAGCGGTTGTGCTGGGGCACGTTGTTCCGGAGAAATCCGCCTTTCGGCTCTGTGATGCGGAGCAAGCCGGTGATCTCGACCTGGCCGTCCGGATTGCCGTCCCGGCGCGTCGATGCGTCGCGCCGCTCGGACGGCACGAAGCCGCGGTTGACCAGGACCTGTGTGCCGTCATTGCGCTGGAGCGGTGTCAGCACCCAATAGCCCGGGCCTTCCTCAGTGACCGCCTGGACCAGCGTCTCGCGGTCATGCAGGAAGCGGCCGGTGAGGCTGATATGCCTGTATTCGTCGTTTGCCGCGGAGACGGCGGGCCATGAATCGGGCGAGGGGATCGGCTGGGCCGGGGCATGGACGCGCTGCTCGACGCGGTCGATCAGCGCCAGCTTCCAGGCGCGGCGCTCGATCTGCCAGACGCCGAGTGCGATCAGAAGAACAAAGGCCGTCAGTGAGAGGACCGTGAGCCACAGGGACGGGGACCGCGCAGCCTCGCCGTGCGCCCCGTTCGCCCTGCTTGTCACGGTCCTGACCTCGCTCACTTCATTCCGCTCATCTGGTGCATCGGCATCATGTTGCTGTTGAGGTGGCTCATCACCCACAGCGAACCCGACAGCGCGATCACCACCATCACGATGGTGAAGATCAGCGCCATCATGCTCCAGCCGTTCTCGGACGTCGTGTTCATGTGCAGGAAGTAGATCATGTGCACCACGATCTGCACGACCGCGAAGGCCATGATGACCAGCGCGGTGATCTGCTTGCTCGGCAGTGCGCCGCTCATCACCAGCCAGAACGGGATCGCGGTCAGCACGACCGAGAGCACGAAACCGAGCATATAGGTCGAGAACGAGCCGTGGGCGTGGCCGCCTTCGTGGTGATGATCATCCGCGTGCGCGGCATGGGTATCGGTGTTCATCGCAGAACTCCCAGGAGATAGACGAAGGTGAAGACGCCGATCCAGACCACGTCGAGGAAGTGCCAGAACATCGACAGGCACATCAGGCGGCGGCGGTTGGCTTCGATCAGGCCGAACTTCTGGACCTGCACCATCAGCGTCACCAGCCAGATCAGGCCGCAGGAAACGTGGAGGCCGTGGGTGCCGACCAGGGTGAAGAACGCCGACAGGAAGGCGCTGCGCTGGGGCGTGGCGCCTTCATGGATCATGTGAGCGAACTCGGTGAGCTCGATGCCGATGAAGGCGAGGCCGAACAGGCCGGTGATCGCCAGCCAGACTTGCGTCTGTGCGATCTTGTTCTGCTGCATCGTCAGCATGGCAAAACCATACGTGATCGACGACAGCAGCAACATCGAGGTGTTCACCGCGACCAGGTTCAGGTCGAACAGGTCCTTCGGCGCAGGGCCTGCGGCGTAATTTCCGCCGAGCACGCCGAAGGTGGCGAACAGGATCGCAAAGATGAGACAGTCGCTCATCAGATAGATCCAGAAGCCGAGCGAAGTGCTCCAGCCTTCCGGATGCGGATGCTCGTCGGCGAGGTAGAAGACCGGCTCGCCGGTCTGCGAGGGATGGACAGCGACAGTCATTTACTTGGCTCCGGCGAGCAGTTTGGTGCGCGCGTCCTCGGTCCGGATGACGTCTTCCGCCGGAATGTCGAAGTCGCGGTGATAGTTGAAGGTGTGACCGATGCCGACGACCAGCATCGCGGCGAAGCTCGCGGCGGCCAGCCACCAGATGTACCAGATCAAACCAAAACCCATTGCGGTGGCGAGGCCGGCGAGGATGATGCCGGTGCCGGTGCTGCTGGGCATGTGGATCGCCCTGAACCCGGTGAGCGGACGCTGGTAGCCGCGCTTCTTCATGTCCCACCACGCATAATTATCGTGAACGACGGGGGTGAAGGCGAAGTTGTAGTCCGGCGGCGGCGAGGAGGTCGCCCATTCCAGCGTGCGCGCGTCCCAGGGATCGCCGGTGACGTCCTTGAGCTGCTCGCGCCTGAGGAAGCTGACGGCGAACTGAACCAGCATCGAGAGGATGCCGAGGAGGACGAGGAAGGCCCCGATCGCGGCGATGACGAACCAGATCTGCAAGGACGGATCGTCGAACACGCGCAGGCGGCGGGTCACGCCCATCAGGCCGAGCACATAGAGCGGCATGAAGGCGAGGTAGAACCCGGTGACCCAGAACCAGAACGACATCTTGCCCCAGAACGGATCGAGCTTGAAGCCGAACGCTTTCGGGAACCAGTAGGAGATGCCGGCGAAGGCACCGAACACCACGCCGCCGATGATCACGTTGTGGAAGTGCGCGATCAGGAACAGGCTGTTGTGCAGGACGAAGTCGGCCGGCGGCACCGCCAGCAGCACGCCCGTCATGCCGCCGACCACGAAGGTCAGCATGAAGGCGATCGTCCACATCATCGGCAGCTCGTAGCGGATGCGGCCGCGATACATCGTGAACAGCCAGTTGAACATCTTCGCACCCGTCGGGATCGAGATGATCATCGTGGTGATGCCGAAGAACGAGTTGACGCTGGCGCCCGAGCCCATCGTGAAGAAGTGGTGCAGCCACACCAGGTACGACAGGATGGTGATGACGACCGTGGCGTAGACCATCGAGGTGTAGCCGAACAGCCGCTTGCCGGAGAAGGTCGAGGTCACTTCCGAGAAGATGCCGAACGCCGGGAGAACCAGGATGTAGACTTCGGGATGGCCCCAGATCCAGATCAGGTTCACGTACATCATCGGGCTGCCGCCGAAATCGTTCGTGAAGAAGTTGGTGCCGACGTAGCGGTCGAGCGAGAGCAGCGCGAGCACGACGGTCAGAACCGGGAAAGAGGCCACGATCAGGACGTTGGTGCAGAGCGAGGTCCAGGTGAAGACCGGCATCTTCATCATGGTCATGCCGGGACACCGCAGCTTGACGATGGTGCAGATCAGGTTGATGCCTGACAAGGTCGTACCGACGCCGGCGACCTGCAGCGCCCAGATGTAATAGTCGACGCCGACGTCGGGACTGTAGCCGATGTTCGACAGCGGCGGATAAGCCAGCCAGCCGGTGCGGGCGAATTCGCCGATGAACAGCGAGGCCATCACCAGCACTGCGCCGCCGACCGTCATCCAGAAGCTGAAATTGTTCAGGAACGGGAACGACACGTCGCGCGCGCCGATCTGGAGCGGCACGACGTAGTTCATCAGGCCGGTGACCAGCGGCATCGCCACGAAGAAGATCATGATCACGCCGTGGGCGGTGAAGACCTGGTCGTAGTGATGGGCGTTGAGATAGCCTTCGGAGCCGCCAAACGCGAGCATCTGCTGGCCGCGCATCATCAGCGCGTCGGCAAAGCCGCGCAGCAGCATCACGATGCCGAGGATCATGTACATGATGCCGATGCGCTTGTGGTCCACCGTGGTGAACCATTCGCGCCAGAGATAACCCCAGAGGCGGAAATAGGTGAGGCCGCCGAGCAGCGCGGCGCCGCCGAGCGCGACTACCGCGAAGGTGCCGACGACGATCGGCTCGTGCAGCGGCAGCGATTCGAAGCCGAGCCGGCCGAAGATGAGCTTGAGAAGATCAGGAGACATGCGGGGATCTCTTTAAGAGTCTGACTTCGGACGCAGTCCGAGGAAGAAGGACGAGGACTTGAGCGGCGCGAAGCTCGGCCGCTTCAGGCCGGCGCCGAGCAGCGGCGCCGTGTCGACGGGAGCCGTGATCGACGCCGTGGTCTTGCCCTGCGGCGCATCGGGCGTGCAGGTGCCGGCGACGAAAGTCGGCTCCGGCCCGAGCGGGGTGCCGCGGCGGGCGTACTTGTCGTAAGTGAGCGGCAGGGTGTTGTTCAGGCCCTCATGACCGTTGCCGCCCTTGGCGTCGATCGCCATCATCTCGCTCTGGCACATCTTGCCGGTCTCGACGCACATGTTGAGGATCAGGCGGTAGAGATCGGAGTCGATCGTGCCGTAGCGGCGCACCGGCTCGTTCTGGCTGGGCTTTTCGAGCTGGAGATATTCGGCGCGGCCGAGCGAGCCGCCGGCGGATTTGGCGCTGGCGATCCAGGCGTCAAAGCCCTTGTCGTCGAGTCCCCTAAAGTTGAAGTGCATGCCGGAGAAGCCGGCACCGCTGTAGTTCGCCGAGAAGCCCTTGTACGTGCCGGCGTGGTTGACGACGGCGTGGAGCTTCGTCTCCATGCCCGGCATCGCGTAGATCTGGCCGGCGAGCGCGGGGATGTAGAACGAGTTCATCACCGAGGATGCGGTGATGCGGAATTTGATCGGACGGTCGACCGGTGCTGCGAGCTCATTGACGGTGGCGATGCCGTAATCCGGATAGATAAAGAGCCACTTCCAGTCGAGCGCGACGACGTCGACCTCGAGCGGGGCCTTGGACTGGTCCACGGCGCGGTCGGCATGGATGCGGCCGAGCGTGCGATAGGGGTCGAGCAGATGCGTGCCCATCCAGGTCAGCGCGCCCAGGCAGACGATGATCAGCAGCGGCGCCGACCAGATCACCAGCTCGAGCTTGGTCGAGTGGTCCCATTCCGGCTCGTAGCGAGCGGCCGTGTTGGACTGGCGATAGCGCCAGGCGAACAGCACCGTCAGCGCCATCACGGGGACGACGATCAGGAGCATCAGGACGGTGGAGATGATAACGAGGTCGCGCTGCTGGGCAGCGATATCGCCGGCTGGCGCCAGCACGAAGTAGTCGCAGCCGCTTAGCGCAGCAGCCAGAGGTAGTAGCGCCAGGATCTTGAGACGAGACACGGGCCGAGCCTTTGAGAATGAGTTTCTTTTGCGGGGCCAACGGGTAGCTGCGGCGCAACAATCCGGACATTGGACAATTTGTCCAATGTTGCAGTGCGGAATGTTGGGCCAGAGAGGGCCAGATTGCCCGGCGCCCGCCGGGCGGTCGGCTTTGGTTTTCAGGACGTTAAGGGCGCACGAATGGCGACGGCACAGACCCCCGCAATGGCAGACCTCCACACGGGCGAGCACGGCCACGACCAGGCCAGTCCCGGCGAGATCGCCATCGGCGTCATCATCGGCCGCACCTCGGAATTCTTCGACTTCTTCGTCTTCGCGATCGCCTCGGTGATCGTGTTCCCGCGCCTGGTGTTCCCGTTCGCGAGCGAGCTGACCGGCACGCTCTATTCCTTCATGATCTTCGCGCTGGCTTTCATGGCCCGGCCGATCGGCACCGTCATTTTCATGACGGTGGACCGTGCCTACGGCAAGACCGCCAAGCTGATCTCGGCGCTGTTCCTGCTCGGCACCGCCACGGTCGCGCTGGCGTTCCTGCCCGGCTATCACGACATCGGCGTTGCCGCGATCTGGCTGCTGGCTCTGGCGCGCATCGCGCAGGGTCTGGCCTGGGGCGGCGCCTGGGACGGCATGGCTTCGCTGCTGGCGCTGAACGCGCCGCCCTCCAAGCGCGGCTGGTACGCGATGGTGCCGCAGCTCGGGGCCCCGCTCGGGCTGATCGTCGCGAGCGCGCTGTTCGCCTATTTCGCCGGCAACCTCTCGGCCGACGATTTCTTCGACTGGGGCTGGCGCTATCCGTTCTTCGTCGCCTTTGCCATCAACGTCGTGGCGCTGTTCGCCCGTTTGCGCATGGTGACGACGGAGGAATATTCCTCGCTGTTCGAGACCCGTGAATTGCAGCCCGCGCGCATCTCCGACACTGTCGCGAGCGAAGGCCAGAACATCATGTTGGGAGCGTTCGCGCCGCTGGCGAGCTTCGCGCTGTTCCACATGGTTACGGTGTTTCCGCTGTCCTGGGTGTTCCTGTTCACCCGCGAAAGCCCGGTACGCTTCCTGATCATCGAGATCGTCGCCGCCGTGTTCGGCGTTGGCGCGATCGTGATGTCCGGCATCATCGCCGACCGCGTCGGCCGCAAATCGCTGCTGATGGGATCGGCGATCGCGATCGCGATCTATAGCGGCTTTGCCCCGCAGGTGCTCGATGCCGGCGCGTTCGGCGAGACCATCTACATGGTGATCGGCTTCATCCTGCTCGGCCTGTCGTTCGGCCAGTCCTCTGGCGCGATCGCCTCGAACTTCAAGCAGGCGTATCGCTACACGGCTTCCGCGCTGACCTCGGACATGGCCTGGCTGTTCGGCGCCGGCTTCGCTCCGCTGGTCGCATTGCTGCTCGCCACCAATCTCGGCGTCATCGCCTCGGGTGCGTATCTGTTGTCAGGTGCGTTCTGGACGCTGCTGGCGCTCTGGCTCAGCGGCCAGCGCGAGGCGGGCGACATGGACGCGGGGCGCTAGGCTCAAGCGGTCGCCACCCAACAGGTGTCGTAGGGTGGGCAAAGGCGCATCGCGCCGTGCCCACCATCTCTCTCGATCGCAAAAGATGCGTGGGCACGCTCCGCTTTGCCCATCCTGCGGCAGCGTTGCTTGTCGCTCCAGATCCCGGGTTCGCTGCTCAAGCGCGCCCCGGGATGACGTGCGCTTAGCGCACGTCAATCCGCTACGATCTTCACGCGATCGCGCACCTTCACCTGCGCGGTGCGATCGAGCCCGTTCAGCACCCGGAAACGCTCGGCGGGATGATCGACGCCGGCCATGCGGTGGGAGAGCGATTCCACGGTGTCGCCGGGCTGCACGGTGATGACCTTGATGCGCAGCGGTCGCGCGGCCTGGATCTCGTCCAGCGTCAGGCGGCGGAACGAATTGACGGTCTCCCGCGCGTTGCGCTCGCTCTCGGTCGACTTCTGCCGGGTCGCGAAGATGAAGCGATAGACGTCGCTGCCGAAGCGCAGCGCATAGACCTTGAACTGCCACTGGTCGCCCTTGGCGGCGGCGGACGCGGCCGGGAAGCCGTTGATGGTGATGTCTTCGGTGGACGCCTTCTCGACGCCCTCCATCCAGCCGGAATTGAGGTAGTCGCCGAGCGACTGCTCGGCCGGCACCCGCACCACGTCGAAACGCATCGCCTGTGCGCCGCCCTCGCGCACGCCGATCACGGCCTGGGCGGTGTTGTCGAGCGTGAAATTGTCCGGCGCCTGGAAGGTGAAGCCAAGCTTGGGATGCAGGAAGCGGCGGCCGCGGACGAAACCTTCGCTGGGGTCTTCGCCGTAGACGAGATTGTCGATTGCCGCGAGATAGGTCTCGCGGTCGCGCTCGGCGCCTTCAGGCGCAGTATATTGCCGCGCAATGGTCTGCGCGTTCTGCACGCGCTCCGGGGTCGCCGGATGCGAGGAGGTGAAATCCTGCGCGCGCGGATCGAGCGAAGACTTGCCGGCCTTCAGCTCGGCATTGCGCTCCATCGCCGAGAGGAAGCGCGCCGCGCCGTAGGGATCGAAATGCGCCTTGGCGGAAATGCCGACGCCGATGCCGTCGGCCTCGAACTCCTGCTTGCGCGAAAAGCTCGCCATGGTGAGCTTGGTCTTGGCCAGCGCGAGCGCGGTGAGATCGGGGTCGTTGCTCATGTCGGTGACGACGCGGGTGACGATCGCGGCCTGGCGCGCCTGGTCCTCGCGCATCGCGGCGTGCTTGGACAACACATGCGCCATCTCGTGGCTGAGCACGGAGGACAATTCCGAGGTGTCGCTGGCGAGCGCGAGAAGTCCGCGGGTGACATAGAGCTGGCCGTTCGGCAGCGCGAAGGCGTTCACCGCGCCGGAATTGAGGATGGTGACCTTGTAGCCCTGGTCGGGGCGGTCGGACGCCGCGACCAGCCGGTCGACGGTCTTGGTGACGAGCGATTCGAGCCTGGGATCGTCATAGGTGCCGCCATAGCTCGCCAGGATGCGCTCGTGCTCCTTTTCGGTGGCGGGGGTCTGCGCGACGGCCGGCTTCGGCTTCGGCATAGCAACGGTCGGCGGGGTCGCGGCAGCCTGGAACCGGCCCATGTCGCCACAGCCGGCGAGAAGCCCGCCCAGCGCAAGGCAAAGCACAGCCGGCGCAGCCCGCAGGCGGCGGCAATCGCCCAGTCCGTGCCGTTCTAGCACCCCATTCACGTCGTCTAACCCGTGCCCGGCCGTTATGGCCTTACCCCAGTAGGCTCGTTTGCGCTCAGCAATTCAACCTGTCCCAAGAGACGCACATCGATACGCGGCCCCGTACTTCCCTCGACCCAGCCCCGGACTCGAATACGTTTACTTTCCAAGGACTTAAGGGTAATTCCGGCACCTTCGAACGCCGGCAGCGTGCGCTTTGAAATAGTCACGGCAAAGCCACGTGTCCAGTTCCGTCCGAAGTTGAGGTAGGTCATTGCCCCAGCTTGCCGGACCGACAGGACTTTACCCTCGACCACCACAAAGCGCCCGATCCCCGCCAAAATATCGTCCGGACTTTCCGCGTTTTTTATGGCCGACGGGTCAGCCCAGCTGCCCTTTTTTTGGCGCCGCGCCTCGGCCTCCGACGTCATCAGGGCCGCCGCGCAGTCCTTGTCCGTGATTTCGGCGGAGACCATGGCGTCGCCCTGGGCGAGCAGCATGGCCTGCACCGAAATGTCGCTCTCGCCGACGAAGACCAGCGCACCCTGGCGGCCGTAGCGGTCGGGCGTGTCGTCGCTACCGCGGAGTGTGACGTCGCGGCCGGCGAGCAGTGATGTCAGTGCCTGCTTCGTCGTCGCCGTCGTCTCAATGCCTGCGAGGCGGATCTCGCGGCCATCGTCGAGACGAACGCTGCGCGCATCGACGACCGCAGCGACACGGCCTTCGCCCTGTGCTTCGAATTGGCACGGCGTCGCGAGGGCGGTGTGACTCGCGAGGAGAAGGAATGCGACGATGAGGTGAAGCCGTTGCGCCACGTGACCCGGAGAGGTTGCGTTGTGTTCGAGTTGTAACGCAAACGTGGCGAACCGCGAAGGCTCTCGTAGGGTGGGCAAAGCGAAGCGTGCCCACGTCTTTGGCTCATCGCGCCGACTCGTGGGCACGGCGCGAAGAGCGCGCCTTTGCCCACCCTACGGCAGTTCGCTTGATGCGTCGCTATTGCCTCACGTCGCCATTGTTATGTTTCCGCCGTCGCGTGGGAACATCTTGCGCCTTCTAACCATTCCGCTTTGCGGAAATCGCGCGCCGCGACATGCGGCCTCTTCGCACCTGCGCTTGCTGCGCTCTTGCGCATGCGGCATGATTGCGGCAACAGCTTTGGCCAAGAGCAATAACCAAGCCGCCATCAGAGTACGGCGCGATAAGGGAGATCGTTTTCCATGAAGACAATTTTGTCGGGCATTTTTGCCGCCGCGTTTGCCCTCAGTGCGAGCGCCGCCGCGCAGGCCCAGGACAAGCCACCTCTCAAGATCGGCGGCATCCTCGACATGTCGAGCCTCTATGCCGACATCACCGGACCCGGCAGCGAGACCGCGGCCAAGATGGCCGTTGAGGATTTCGGCGGCGAGGTGCTGGGACGCAAGATCCAGGTGCTGGCGGCCGACCATCAGAACAAGGCGGATCTCTCCGCCAACATCGCGCGCGACATGCTCGACAATCAGGGCGTCG
Organism: Bradyrhizobium sp. 23AC; assembly: GCF_054863025.1. NCBI lineage: Bacteria > Pseudomonadati > Pseudomonadota > Alphaproteobacteria > Hyphomicrobiales > Nitrobacteraceae > Bradyrhizobium > Bradyrhizobium sp. 23AC. The sequence goes on along the minus strand of NZ_JAVAYN010000030.1, from coordinate 18,769 downwards.
AGATGATCTACGACGTCGCGGCGTCCGCCACCGCGCTTGCGGCCGGCGAGATCGCGAAAGCGCGCAACAAGATCATCATCTTCAACGGTCCGGGCTCGATCCGTCTCACCAACGAGGCCTGCGGTCCCTATACCATCCACTACGTGTTCGACACCTACGGCCAGGCCAATGTGACCGGCCTTGCGGCCGTGAAGTCTGGCCTCGACAGCTGGTACTTCCTCACCGCCGATTACGCCTTCGGCCAGGACCTGGAGAAGGACACCAGCGCCGTCGTCACCAAGACCGGCGGCAAGGTGCTCGGCAGCGTGCGCCATCCGCTCAACACGTCGGATTTCTCGTCGTTCCTGCTCCAGGCCCAGGCCTCCAAGGCCAAGGTGATCGGGCTCGCGAATGCTGGCGGCGACACCGTCAACGCGATCAAGCAGGCGGCCGAGTTCGGCATCACCAAGGGCGGCCAGAAGGTCTCGCCGCTGCTCGCCTTCGTCACCGACATCGACTCGATCGGTCTGGAGACCGCGCAGGGCCTGCTGCTGGCGGAAGCCTTCTACTGGGACCTCAACGACGACACGCGCGCATTCTCGAAGCGCTTTCAGGAGCGCGTGAAGCGGCCGCCGACCTCGGCACAGGCCGGCGTCTACTCCTCCGTCACGCATTATCTGAAGGCGGTGAAGGCGGCCGGCACGACCGATGCAGCGACTGTCATGAAGGTGATGAAGGAGACGCCGATCAACGACTTCTTCGCCAAGGGTGGCAAGATCCGCGAGGACGGCCGCATGATCCACGACATGTACCTGTTCGAGGTGAAGAAGCCGTCAGAATCGAAGGTCCGCTGGGACGACTACAAGCTGCTCGCCACCGTACCCGGCAGCGAGGCGTTCCAGTCGCTGGAGCAGTCGCGCTGCCCGCTGGTGAAGAAGTGATGGCGTGACGTAAGTCACGACGTCATCCCGGGGCGCGAAGCGACCTACGGTGCGCAATCGCGCACCAGAATTCTCGCTTCGCGAGACCCGGAACGACGGAGCAAAACAACAAGGGAGACGTCCCATGAACGACATGGTCCTGCAAAAGCTCGAAGGCGGGCTGCTCACCATCACCATGAACCGGCCCGAGCGGAAGAACGCGCTCAACCCCGAGATGGTGGCCGGGCTGGTCGAAGCGGCACGCCGTGCGGCTGATGATCCCGAGGTGCGCGCGGTGCTGTTCAAGGGGGCCGGCGGCTCGTTCTGCGTCGGCGGCGACGTCAAGTCGATGGCCGCGGGCCGCGCGCCGCTGCCGTTCGAGCAGAAGCTTGCGAATCTGCGCCGCGGCATGGAGGTCTCGCGCATCCTGCACCAGATGCCGAAACCCGTGGTGGCCCAGCTCGACGGCGCCGCGGCCGGCGCGGGCCTGTCGATGGCGCTGTCCTGCGATCTCCGCGTCGCCTCGGAATCCTGCAAGATCACCACGGCCTTTGCCAAGGTCGGCTTCTCCGGCGATTACGGCGGCACCTATTTTCTCACCCAGCTGCTCGGCAGCGCGCGGGCGCGCGAGCTCTATCTGATGTCGCCGGTGCTCACGGCGAGGGAAGCGCATGCGATCGGCATGGTGACCAAGGTCGTGCCCGATGCCGAGATCGACGCCGCGGCCCATGAGCTGGCACTGTCGCTGGCGCAAGGGCCGTCGATCGCGCTCGGCTTCATCAAGCGCAACATCAACAATGCCGAGCATCTGGCGCTGGAGGATTGCTTCGATGGCGAGGCGATCCACCACACCCGCTGCGGCGACACCGAGGATCACAAGGAGGCCGCAAAGGCCTTCGTCGAGAAGCGCAAGCCGACCTTCAGGGGCGCATGACCATGGCGCCCTATATGCGGTTGCGGCAGATCTGCCTGGTCGCGCCGCAGCTCGCGCCCGTCATCTCCGACATCGCGGAGATCATGGGCCTCGCCGTGTGCTACCGCGACGGCAATGTCGCGAAATATGGCCTGGAGAATGCGCTGCTCCCGGTCGACACGATCATGCTGGAGGTGGTGGCACCCTTCAAGGGCGGTACCACGGCCGGCCGCTTCATCGAGAAGACCGGCGGCCGCGGCGGCTACATGGCGATCTTCTGCTGCAATGATCCCGACGAGCGTGGCCGCAACGCCAACGCGCTTGGTGTGCGCACCGCCAACGTGATCGACCACGCGCCCTATCACGGCGTCCAGCTCCACCCCCGCGATTGCCGCGCCGCCTTCATCGAGTTCAACCACACCGAAGGCAGTGACGATATTTTGGGGCCATATCCGCCGGCGGGGCCGGACTGGCAGAAATTCATCCGCAAGGATGTGACGCTGGCGCTGACCGGCGTGGAGATGCAGAGCCCTGATCCGCAAGGTCTCGCGGGGCACTGGGGCAAGATCATCGGCATTGCGCCTGAAGGTGCCGAGCTGAAACTGCCCAATGCGGCCTTCCGTTTCGCAAAAGGCGCCAGCGAGATCATGAGCGCGCTCGAGTTTCGGGTCGCGGATCGGGCGAGCGTGCTGCATGCCGCGAAGGCGCGGGGGGTTGCAGTGGCGGACAATGAGTTCCTGCTGGGCGGGGTGACGTTCCGCGTCAGTTGATCCCTCGACCGTTATCCGTCACCCTGAGGTGCTCGCCTCTTCGGCGAGCCGCGAAAGGCGACGGCCGCAGGCGGGGCCGTTCATCCTTCGAGGCTCTCCGCACGGTGCTGCGCACCGCGCGGCTCGCACCTCAGGATGACGGGGCGAGAGCTTGCGGCGGGTTCATGAAGCGCAATATGGAAACCCACCCATGCCGCATCCGCTCGACAGCTTCTTCGCGCCCGCCAGCATCGCGCTGATCGGCGCCTCGCGCGATCACGAGAAGATCCCGGGGCGGCTCTTGTCCATGCTGCGCAAGAACGAATATCCCGGGACGATCTATCCGGTGAACCCGAACTACGCGGATATCGACGGGCTGGCCTGCTACAAATCGATCGGCGACATCGGCGCGCCCATCGACCTCGCCGTCATCATCATCCCGGCCCGTGCCGTCCTGTCCGCGCTCGAGCAATGCGCCGCCGCCGGCGTCAAGAATGCCGTGATCATCTCCTCCGGCTTTGCCGAGGAGGGCGGCGACAGCGCGGCGATGCAGGACGCGATCGCGGCGCTGGCGAAGCGCACCGGCATGCGGATATCCGGGCCGAACGCCGAGGGCTTCTTCAGCCAGGTGCAGCGCGTGGCGGCGACGTTCAGTCCCGCCGTCGACGTCAAGCCAGGTGTGGTGCCGCTCGTCGCGACGACCAAACGGATCGGCATCGTCGCGCAAAGCGGCGGCATCGGCTTTGCCTATTATCATCGCGCCCGAGCCCTCGGAATCGCCGTCAGTTACGTCGTCAGCACCGGCAATGAATCCGATCTCGGCGCCGGCGAGTTCCTGGATTACATGGTGCAGGATTCCTCGACCGAGGTGATCCTGCTGTTCATCGAAGGCATCCGCGACGTCGACAAATTCCTGGTCGGCGCCCTTCGCGCTGCGGAGATGAAGAAGCCGGTGATCGTGACAAAGGTCGGACGTTCCGGCGCAGGCCAGCGCGCGGCGGCCTCGCATACTGCGAGCATGGCCGGCTGGTCGGCGGCCTATGACGCGGTGTTCGCGAAATACGGCTTCATCGTCTCCAACGATCTGGACGAAGCGCTGACGATCGCGGCGGTTTTTGCGAGCAATCCGCTGCCGAAGGACGATCGCGTTGCCGTCGTCACCGTTTCGGGCGGTGCCGGCATCTGGGGCGCCGATGCGGTGGCGCTGCAAGGCTTGCAGGTGCCGGAGCTGTCCGAAGAGGTCCAGGTTGGGATCAAGCAGTTGATGCCGTCCTATGGCACCGCGCGCAACCCGATCGACGTCACGGCGCAAGGCGTCACCTCTGGCGGCTTGCAGAAGAGCGTGGACGTCCTCACCGCCTCGGACGAGGTCGATGCGATCCTGGTCGTGCTGTCGCTGTCGAGCGAGGTGCGCAAGCCCTTCAAGGAAGAGGAACTGACCCCGGTGCTATCGGCACAGCACAAGCCGGTGGTGTTCTATTCCTATACGGTGCCGTCCGACTTCGCCCGCCGTGAGCTCGCCAAATCCGGCGTCGTGGTGCTCTCGGGCCTCACCCATGTCGGCGTCGCGATGCGTCGGCTCGTCGACTACGCCAGTTTCAAGCTGCCGCCACCTGCGGACGCGACGCGGCTGCCGGCACGCGACCTTTCTGCGCATCTGAAATCGGCGGTCCTGTCCGAGGCCGACAGCAAGTCGTTGCTCCGCGCCGCCGGCATTGCACTGCCGGATGAGGTGCTGGTGAGAGACAAGAGCGAGCTCGACGAGGCGGTCGCCCGCGTCGGCTTTCCCCTGGTGATGAAGATCCAGTCGCCTGATATCGCCCATAAGAGCGAAGTTGGCGGCGTGCGCGTCAACATCACCACCAAGGGCGAGGTGTTTCTGGCATTCGAGGCGCTGCTGGACAATGCGTGCAAGCACCGGCCTGGGGCGACCATTCAAGGCGTGCTGGTCGGCCCGATGGCGAAGCGCGGTGTCGAGATCATCGTCGGCACGATGACCGACGAGACGTTCGGTCCCATGGTGATGGTGGGTCTCGGCGGCATCACCACGGAGCTGTTCCGCGACGTCGTCTACCGCCCCGCGCCGGTGAGCGCGGAGGAGGCGGGCGCGGTGCTGGCTAGCTTGAAGGCTGCACCCTTGCTGAACGGATTTCGTGGAGCGGCGAAGGCGGACGTTGCGGCTTTGTCGCAGTTGATCGCCGATATCTCCGCGCTTGCTGCGCGGCATGCAAAGGAGATCGCGGAGATCGAGCTCAACCCGGTGCTGGTGCACACCGAGGGGCAGGGCGTGACGATTGTGGATGCGCTGGTGGTGGGGCGAAGGGATTAGCCACACCCCCACTGTCGTCCCGGGGCGCGAAGCGAACCCGGGACCCATAACCACAGGAAGTGGTTTGGCGAAGACTCGGAGTTTTCAGCTCGCGCGACAACTTCTCCCTGTGGTTATGGGTCCCCGCCTTCGCGGGGGCGACAGGAGAAATTGTCGCAACTGCCCGGCCTACGACGCAGAAGCTACCTCCCCTTAAAATTCGCCGCGCGCCGCTCTTCCGTGGCCTTCACGCCTTCCTTGAAGTCTTCCGTCGCGCGCAGCCGGGTCTGCTCGGCGAGCTCGTGATTGGTCGCGGCCATGACGCGATCGGCCAATCCTGCGCGCATCGTCGCGCGGGTGGAGAGCAAGCCGAGCGGGGAGCACTCGGCAATCTCGCCGGCGAGCTTCATCGCGGCCGCCTTAACCTGGTCCTGCGGCACCAGTTCGTTGGCGAGGCCCCACTTCACGGCTTCCTCGCCGGTGACGCGGCGGCTGGTGTAGAACATCAGCTCGGCGTTGTTCTTGCCGATCAGCTCAGGCAGCGTCGTCGTCAGGCCGAAGCCGGGATGGAAGCCGAGTTTCGTAAAATTCGCGGAGAAACGCGCTTCCGGGCAGGTGATGCGGAAATCGGCGGAGACGGCGAGGCCCAATCCACCGCCGATGGCCGCGCCCTGCACGGCCGCGACGATCGGCTTCTTGGCGCGAAAGATGCGCACGGCCTGGATGTAGAGATGGTTGATCGGCCCGAGGTTGTCGGCGGGGTCCCCCTTCTTCTCGGCCTCGCGCGCCTCCTGCGCCTGCCGCGCCGGATCACCAAAGTTCGCGCCGGCGCAGAACGCCTTGCCCTGGGCTGAGAGAACCGAGGCGCGGATCTCGATGTCGCGGTCGAACTCGTCGAGTGCATCCGCGATCTGGTTGATCAGAGAGATGTCGAAGAAGTTCAGCGGCGGGCGGCGGATCTCGATGGTGCCGACGTGCCCGACCTTCTCGACGCCGATGTCTTTGTATGTGGTCATGATGATCCTCGATTGAACTAGCGCAAACCCAGTCCGCGGGCGATGATGCCGCGCAGCACCTCGGTGGTGCCGCCCTGGATGGTGAGCTTCGGTGCGGTCTTGATGGCGAAGTCGAGCTGCCGCTCCAGCGTCTCGCGGTTGGTCGCAGTCTCCTCGACGAAAGCGGCAAGGTCGCGCACCCGATGCGGAAGCTGCTGCTCCCAGACCGTGCCGATGTCCTTGACGATGGAGGCCTCGACCACCGGCTCCTTGCCCGCCTCGAGCATGCCGGCCACCGAGACCGACATGCGCCGCATGGTGTGGAGCTGCGCGACCAGACGCCCGATGCCTTCGGCGCTGCGCGTATCCGGGTTCGGGCCGACCGCGCGAACGAGCTCGGTCAGCACGTAATAGGTCTCGAGGAAACGCTCGGGGCCCGAGCGCTCATAGGCGAGCTCGCTCGTCGCCTGCTTCCAGGCGCCGTCGACTTCGCCGAGCACGTGGTCATCGGGCACGAAGAAATCGGTGAAGACGACCTCGTTGAACTCGTACTGGCCGGTGATCTGGCCGATCGGGTTCACCTTGATGCCCGGCTGCTTCATCTTCACCAGGAATTGCGTCAGGCCGTGACGGCGGTTTTCCTTGGTCGGCTGCGACGTCCGGAAGATCGCGATCATGTAGTCGGCGATGTGCGCCGACGAGGTCCAGATCTTGGTGCCGTTGATGAGGTAGCCGCCTTCAGTCTTGGTCGCGCGCGTCTTTGCCGCGAACAGGTCGGAGCCGGAATTCGGCTCGCTCATGCCGATCGCAAAGCAGATCTCGCCGCGGCAGATCCGCGGCAGGATGTCCATCTTGATGTGCTCGGGCGCGTATTTCAGTAGCACCGGCCCGCTCTGGCGGTCGGCTACGAAGAAGCGCCGCGTCGGCGCGTTGGCGACGCGCATCTCCTCGGTCACAACGTAGCGTTCGAGGAAGGAGCGCTCCTGGCCGCCATATTTCTTCGGCCAGGTCATCCCGAGCCAGCCCTTGGCGCCGACCCGGCGGGAAAATTCCGGCGCGTCGGTGTCCTCGCGATTGGGCTGGTGCGGATCGAAGGTGCCGGCGGCGATTTCCTCGGCGAGGAAGGCGCGCACTTCCTTGCGCAGCTGCTCGCACTTCTCGGGCAGGCGGATCGGATCGAAACGGAGGGCAGCGGTCATGTGTTTCTCTCCCTGATCAGCGCGACGCCACGAGCGGCCACAATTCGTCGGCGCCTCTGGCCGCGACCAGCTTGCCGAGCTCGACGGCCCAGTGGCTCTCCGAACCGAAATCGTCGCGCCAGGCCAGCGCCCGCAGCGAATAGCGGTGCAGGATGTGCTCGAGGGTGAAGCCGATCGCGCCGTGCACCTGATGTGCGATGGCGCCGCCCTTTTCCGCGGCTTCGGCGCAGCGGATCTTTGCCGCGGCGGCTTCGAGATAGACCTCGTCGTTGAACGATTTCGCATTCGCGATGGCGTCGGCGGCCGAGGTCGCAGCCGCGAGGGCGGCGGCGGATTCGCCTGCGAGGCGCGCCAGATTGTGCTGCACGGCCTGGAATTTCGAGATCTTCTTCTCGAAGGCCACGCGCTCGTTGGAATAGCGCACGGAGATGTCGAGCATCGATTCCAGCGCGCCGGCGATCTGCAGGCTGCGCGCGACGCCGCCCATCAGCATCATCGTGGTCCGGTCAAGGCCCTTCGGTGCGGCCTTGAGCGTGACGGGCTGGACCTTGTCGAGCGTCACGGTGTCGCTGTGGTCGTAGCCGACATTGAGGCCGGACTCGATCCGGACCTTGCCGGCATCGACCAGCGCGATCGAGACGCCATCCTTGCCGTGCGCCAGCACCGCAAACTGCTTTGCCGCTTTCGCAAAGGGCACGCCGCGGGCGCGGCCGGAAAGCGAGCCATCGGCATCGAGGGTGATGCGATCCTTCGGCGAGGCCGGAAGCACCGTCATCTCGCCCTCGGGCGATGCGATCTTCGCCTGCGCCAGCAGCCAGCCGGCCAGCATGGTCTCGGCCAGCGGAACCGCGACGGCGAAACGGCCGGCGGCGTTCAGCAGCGCAAAGCCGTCGGCAAGGCTTGCGCCGGAGCCGCCGAGATCATCGGGCACCCAGGACAATGGCAGGCCGGCTTCGCTCAGCGCCCGCCAAAGCGGCGCCTGCCAGGAATCCTTCTTGTCGTTGTTGATGGTTTGCGGATCGGCGAGATCGGCGAAGATCTTCTCCGCGGTCTCGACGACGATGTTGTCACTCTCCGCCACAGCGTTCCCCGTGTTTTGCCGTTGGCGCGTCCCGCCTGGTGGAGCGAACCGCGCAGGTCTTCTTGCGCCCGATGATCCGAAAAAGCCATGGCCCTGACAAGCGTTGATCGCAGGTCAACCTGCGGCGCGGGCATGGGGGCAAGGATCAATAGGAGGCTAATTCCGCTTAGCGGAGTTTGCTCGATTTGCAGGGCGCGGCAAACTCGCTAAACAAGGCCAGCGACTTAAGGCTCGCATCAGATACAGGGGAAGGAAATCCGGATGGCCAAAGACAGTCTGTGCGCAATCGTGACGGGGTCCGCATCCGGACTTGGCGCAGCAACCGCGGAAATCCTGGCGCGCAGCGGGGCGCGGCTCGTTATCAACTATTCCTCTAGCCAGAAAGAAGCCGAGGCCACCGCGGACGTCTGCCGCAAGGCGGGCTCTCCTGAAGTCCTGATCGCGCAGGGCGACGTTTCAAAGGACGACGATTGCCGCAAGATCGTCGCGGCAGCCAGCGGATGGGGCCGGCTCGATATCCTCGTCAACAATGCCGGCACCACCAAGCATGTCGCCCATGCCGATCTCGACGGATTGTCGGCTGAAGATTTCCAGCGCGTGTATGGTGTCAACACCATCGGCCCGTTCCAGATGGTGCGTGCCGCGCGCAGCCTGCTCGAGGCCGGCGCCAAGGCCTCGGAGCGGCCCTCCGCCGTGGTCAACGTATCCTCGGTCGCCGGCATCAGCGGCGTCGGCTCGTCGATCGCCTACGCCGCGAGCAAGGGCGCGCTCAACACCATGACGTTGTCGCTGTCGCGTGCGCTGGCGCCGCTGATCCGCGTCAACACGGTCTGCCCCGGCTATATCGACACGCCCTGGTTCACCAAGGGCCGCGGCGAAGCCGGCGCCAAGCAGGTGCGCGACAGCGTGGTGGCGAAGGTGCCGCTCAGGGTCGCGTCGACCGCCGAGGACATCGCGCAGCTCGTCTGCTTCCTGGCGATGCCGGCCTCCAGCAACATGACCGGCGAGGTCGTGCGCATGGATGCGGGGATGCATTTGATTACGTGAGATCGCGTTCCAATCTCCGCTGTCATCCCCGCGAACGCGTGGATCCATAGCCACAGGGAGAAGTTTGGCGGGACTCCGGTCACTCCGAGTCTTCGCCAAACCACTCCCTGTGGTTATGGGTCCCGGATCGGCGCGCGCTGAGGGCGCGCTTGTCCGGGACGACACCGAGTTGGGTGATAGGTCGCGCCACAACGCGACAGGGGTCTACCCCTTGATCACGCCGCTCGCGACCAGCCGGTGCCAGATGAACAGCACCACCACCGCGCCGAGCGTGGCCATGATGAAGCCGGCGCCCTGGTCGGGGCTGTAATGGCCTATCGCCTGGCCGATGAAGGTCGCGAGAAACGCGCCGGCGATGCCGAGGATGGTGGTGAGGATGAAGCCACTCGGGTTGTTCGGTCCCGGCGCCAGCCAGCGCGCGATAAGGCCGGCGACGAAGCCGACGACGATGATCCACAACAGGCCGCCCATGCTCATGAGTCTGCTCCCCTTCCCGAAAGCGCGTCGATCAACGTCCGATTAAAGTTTGCCGGAGAGCTCATTCTCGGTCGGCAGCCGTCCGTCCGGCGTCAAATGGTCGATCACCTGCGGCAGATACTGGCTGAGGCCGTTGAGCAACTCGTCGCGCGACAGGCCGCTCTGGGCGGACAGGCTTTCGATCTGGTCGGCGCCGAGTGCGTTCGCGAGATCGCCCGGCGCGATCGGCTTGTTCTGACCCTTGCCGACCCAGGAATTCGCGGTGTCGCCGTGGCCGCCCTGCTGGAGCTGGTTGAGGAGATCGCCGAGGCCGCCGCTGAGCACGGTGCCGGCCGCGCCGCCCGCAAGCAGGCCGCCGAGGCCGCCTTTGAGCAGGCCTCCGAGACCGCCAAGACCGCCGCTGTCCGCGTTCACCGGCGGAGGGGCCGGCGTCGGCGACGGCTGCGGCGCCGTACCGGACTGGTTTGCGGTCATGTGCTTGAACGCCTTCCAGGCGAGCAGGCCGAGCAGCGCCATGGTCATCGGCGACATGCCGCCGGAGGATTTCTCGGAGCTGGGTGTAGAGGGGCCGCGGGGGCCGTTCTGCATGCCGTTGAGGACGTCGAGTAGACCCATGGTGCTCTCCTTTGGCGTCTCGTTCGGCGAGCGCTCGCCGCTGGCTGCCCCCGGGCCGAAAACATATGGGGCTCTCATGACGGTTACAAGGCGGATGCGCCGCGATGGGCAGCCGGCCTCGCCTCTGCTATCGAGGGCGGGTCGTTCAGGGAGCAAGGCGAGGTGATGACGGATCGACCGATCGTGGTGGCCGGCGCGGGCGCCATCGGCTGTTTCGTCGGCGGCATGCTGGCGGCCTCGGGCCGCCGTGTTGCGCTGCTGGTGCGGCCGCGGGTGAAGACCGAGATCGAGCGGTTCGGCCTGCGATTGACGGATTTCGACGGCTCCGAGACGAAGCTCGGCGCAGGGCAGCTGGCGCTGTCGGAGGACCCCGCGATCTTCCACAGCGCCGGCATCGTGCTGGTCACGGTGAAGAGCGCCGACACCGCCGATGTCGCGGATCAGATCGCGCAGCATGCGCCTGGGGATGCCGTCATCGTTTCGCTGCAGAACGGCATCGGCAATATCGCGGTGCTGCGCGACCGCCTCGGTGTCCGCCGCGTGCTCGCGGGCATGGTGCCGTTCAATGTGATCGCGATGGGCGAGGGCCGTTTCCACCGCTCGACCTCCGGCGACATCCATATCGGAGAGGACGCCGAAAACACGGCCGCGTCGCTCTCGGTGCCCGGCCTCACCATGCGCGCGAGCGGTGACATCACCGGCGTGCAATGGGGCAAGCTGATCATCAATCTGAACAATGCGCTCAGCGCATTGTCCGATTTGCCGCTCGCCGCGCAACTGGCAAACCGCGACTGGCGCAGGCTGTTCGCCGACCAGATGGCCGAGGGGCTCGCCGCGCTGAAGGCCGCCGGCATCGCGCCGGTCTCGGCAACGCCGATCCCGATGAACTGGACGCCGGCCTTGCTGCGGCTGCCCGACACGATCTTCAACGCGATCCTGGGACGGACCATGAAGATCGATCCCGAGGCGCGCTCCTCGATGTGGCAGGATTTGAAGCAGGGCCGCAAGACCGAGATCGACTATCTCCAGGGCGCCGTCATCGCGCTTGCCGAGCAAAACCATGTTGAGGTGCCGCTGATGCGCCGCATTGTTGCGCTGATCAAGGAGACCGAGGCAGCCGGCAACGGTCCGCCGCGGCTGACGCCGCAGCAGATCCGCGCGGTGGTTTGAATGCAAGGAGGGACCGATGAAACGTAGCTTGATGATCGGGCTCGCGCTTGCCGCGCTTTGCGGCGCATCGACGCTCGCTCTTGCGAGGCCGCCGACGGTCGTGAACTCGCCCGGCTATGATAGGCGGTTGCAGGAGAGCAGGTCGCAGTTGGGCAGTTCGCCGACGACTGCGCCGGTGGATGTACCAACGGTCAAATCGAAGCGCGGCAAGAAGAAGCAACCGAACTGACGTTCCACACCCCGCTGTCGTAGGGTGGGCAAAGCGGAGCGTGCCCACCAACTTCTTTGTCTTGCCAGGGTGGTGGGCACGGCGCTTGCGCGCCTTTGCCCACCCTACAAGTCAGTGCGAGGAGCTTACCCCTTCTTCGCCGGCTTGCTCGGGGTCGGATTGAACAGCCTCTTCAGATCGTTCAAGCTTTCCGACAGCCGCGGCCATTCGCAGGAGAATGCCCCTTTGGTGCACGCGCCCTTCGAGCGCTGACCGACGCTCTGCTGCACCTTTGGCCGCTCGACCGGGACGGGCACGCGCGCGACGTCGGTTCGCAGCGCGACCTGCTGGAGTTGCCGCGCCTGCAATTCCTGCTGCTCGCGCTGTTGACGGGCGGCGGCCTCGGCCGCTTCGTTGCTGCGGCGCTCTTTGGCGAGATAGGCCGTATAGGCTGCGTCGATCTTCTTTTGCTCCTCCGGCGTCGGATTGGGTCCGGCGATGTCGAAGGTGCGATCCTGCAGGAAGTCGTAATAGGAGTAGCCGCCGCCTGCCTTGCGGCGGCCGGCGAACTTGGCGTTGCAATCGGCCAGTGCGGATGTCTTCTCGGACTTGGTCGCGGCCTTCTCGGCGGCGTCGGCGCATTCCTCGAAATCGACCGGCGCGCGTTTCCACCATTGCGCGTGGGCATGCGCGTGCGTCAGCAGGAAAAATCCTGCCGCGGCAACAAGAACCAGCGCCGCACGACGCAATGCTATCACGGACGACATTCTACGAGAGCATTCCTTGCAAAACTCAACCCGAACTGAGTCGAGCCAGATTTTTGCCTCTTTATCGCCGGCTTGTCACCCATGGAACCCGGGAATTTCATGGCTGGGATGCTGACATTTTGTGCTTGACGTGGCGCGTGAGTCACAGCGTCGCCCGGGCGGGCTGCTACACTTCGCCTTGCGAGCGCCTCACCTGAGGCGACGCCAAGAAACACGCGAAGCAAGACGCCAAGAAAACGAAATGGAAACGCCCGATGCTGCTGCCCCTGTCTGACGTGCCGCGCTGGTACGCTGAACGCAAACCACATGGCACGATCGCCGTCCGTCACGGGCAGGACACGCTGACATGGGACGAGCTCGAGCGCGGCGCCAACCGGCGCGCGCGGGCATTTATGGCCAAAGGCGTCAAGCCTGGCGATTTCGTCGCAATCGGACTGCCCAACGGCAACGCGTTCTTCGAGACCTCCTTTGCGGTGTGGAAGTGTGGTGCGACGCCGACCTCGCTGTCATGGCGACTGCCGCGCGGCGAGGCCGCGGCCGTGCTCGACATTCTCAGGCCGGCGCTGGTGGTCGGCGGCGAGGCCGACTGGAACGCGCCGAACCGCCTCCCGGCGGATTTCGTACCGGAGGGATTTTCGGATGAGCCGCTCAATCCGCCGGTGGCGCGCTACTGGAAGGCCATGACCTCGGGCGGCTCGACCGGCCGGCCGAAGGTGATCCTCGATCATCAGCCGGCCGTGACCGACACGGTCGCCGCGCCGCCGCTCAATATCCCCTTCGGGGTCTCGCTGCTCAATCCGGGGCCGCTCTATCACAATGCGCCGTTCATCGTGTCGCACTACGCGCTGTTCACCGGCGGCCAGCTCACCGGTCTCGTCAAGTTCGACGCCGAGGAGACGCTGCGGCAGATCGAACGCGAGCGCGTGCAATGGGTCAATTTCGTGCCGACCATGATGCACCGGATCTGGGCGCTGCCGGAGCAGGTGCGCAATGCCTACGATCTGTCGAGCCTGCAGACCGTGTTCCACATGGCAGCTCCGATGCCGCCCTGGCTGAAGGAGAACTGGATCGCCTGGCTTGGGCCGGAGCGAGTCTGGGAGCTCTATGGCGGTACCGAGCGGCAAGGCTCATGCATCATCTCCGGCACGGAATGGCTGACGCACAAGGGCTCGGTCGGCAAGATCGGCGAGATGGCGAAGCTGCGCATCGTCGGCGAGGACGGCAAGGACGTTGCGCCCGGCGAGACCGGCGAGATTTATTTCCTCAACAATGACGGCAGGGACGCCACCTATCACTATCTCGGCGCCGAGCCGAAGCGCCGCAGCGATGGCTGGGAATCGCTCGGCGATATCGGCAGGCTGGATGCGGAAGGCTATCTCTATCTCGGCGACCGCCTCGCCGACATGGTGCTGCGCGGCGGCGCCAACATCTATCCGGCCGAGGTCGAGGCCGCCGTCTCCGAGTGTCCGGGCGTACGCTCCTGCGTTGTGGTGGGACTGCCCGATCCGGAATTGGGCCAGCGCGTGCACGCCATCATCGAGCCGGAGGGCGACGCCGACGGCCAGGCGATCGCAGACGGCATGGCGGAGTTCTTGAAGGACAGGCTCAGCCGCTACAAGCATCCGGAAAGCTTCGAGATCGTCGGCGCCCCGCCGCGCGATGATTCCGGAAAAGTCCGCCGCACGCTGTTGCGCGACGAGCGCGCAACGTGGATGAAGGAAGGGCGTGCCTTCCGGATTATGCCGGCGAAGGCGCGGGCGCTCGCCGAATGATTGACGGAAGGAATCCAGGACATGACCATTACCATCGCAGCCAACAGCGTGCCGAAACCGCCGGCCGAGATCATCGAGGGCTTTCGCGGTGCGCCGACGTCGGTCATCTCAGACAATCTCGCCCGGCTGCCCGGCGCGGTCGGGCTAAAACCCTATCATCGCGGGGCTAAGCTGGTGGGCACCGCCTTCACGGTGCGCACGCGCCCCGGCGACAATCTCGCCATCCACCGCGCGCTCGAGCTGGTCGGCCCCGGCGACGTCATCGTGGTCGATGGTGGTGGTGACGAGACCCGCGCGCTGGTCGGTGAGATCATGAAGAACATCGCGCAGTGGCGCAAAGCCGAGGGCTATGTGATCGACGGCGCGATCCGCGATGTCGCGGCCTTCGCGGCCGACGACTTTCCCTGCTACGCCCGCGCGGTGATCCATCGCGGCCCCTACAAGAACGGCCCTGGCGAGATCAACGTGCCTGTCACGATCGGTGGCAGCGTGATCTCGCCCGGCGACATCGTGGTCGGCGACGAGGATGGCGTGGTGTCGTTTCCCGCCGCGGGCGCTGCGGCGCTGCTCGAAGCCGTCCGCGCCCAGGTCGCGCGCGAGGAGGAGACCCTGAAGGCGATCCGCGAGGGCCGCTATCAGGGCTCGTATGGCAAGACTTGATCGAACGAGAATGAAGGAGAGGGCGGCATGAGCCAGAAGGACGAATTCCATCACATAGACGACACCAGCGACGGGCTGTTCCGCGAGCTCGCGGCAGGGGTGACTACGCGCATCTTCTCCGGCGAGCAGGCGATGCTGTCGGTGGTGACGCTGGCCCCGCATGCGCAGGGCACGCTGCACCATCATCCCGAGGAGCAATGGGGCGTGCTGCTCGACGGCTCCGCCATCCGCGTCCAGGGCGATGAGGAGATTGCCGTGACGAAGGGCGATTTCTGGCGCACCCCAGGCAATGTGCCGCACACCATGCGCGCCGGCCCCGACGGCGCCAGGGTGCTGGACATCTTCAGTCCGCCTCGGCCAGAATACAAGAAAGCGGGGTCGGGCTTCGGCACGACCTAAGCGCGTCGCGCTTAGGGTATTTTCTTGAGCATGATCTTATCGGAAAACCGCTGCACACTTTTCCGGATCATGCTCTAGCGCCAAAGAGCAAAAAGCCAGGCGCTGAAAACAAAAGGGAGGGGACCATGACGATCACACGACGCACGCTGCTGGCTGCACCGGCCATTCTCGCATTGACGCCGGCAGCGGCGCAGGCTGGCAAGATCACGCTGGTCGTGCCGTTTCCGCCGGGCGGCTCGACCGATGCGATGGCGCGGCTGTTGCAGGCCAGCCTGCAAACCAAGCTCGGTCGCATTGTCGTGGTCGAGAACAAGTCCGGCGCGGCCGGCGCGCTCGGCGCGGCGCAAGTCGCCAAGAGCCCGGCGGACGGCACCTCGTTCCTGGTGACGTTCGATTCACACGCGGTGATTCCGTCGATCCTCGACAAGCCGCCGGTGGATGTCGAGCGCGAGCTGACGCCGGTCCTGCTGATCGGCACCGCGCCCTACGTGATCGCCGCCGGCGCCGGCCGCCCCTACAAGAGTTTTGCCGACGTGGTGGCGGCCTGCAAGGCGACCCCGGGCGCGGTGAAATACGCCTCCGTCGGCATCGGCACGCTCGGCCATCTCGCCATGACCGTGCTCGGCAGCAAGGCCGGGGTCGAGATCATGCACGTGCCTTATCGCGGCGGCGGTCCGGCCATGAACGATGTGCTCGGCGGCCATGTCGATCTCATCGCGGGATCGGCCGCGCTGGTCGCCGCCCAGCTTGGCACCAACATGCTGCATCCGATCCTGCAGCTGGGCCGCGAGCGGCTGCCGGCCCTGCCGGATACGCTGACCGCGATCGAGGCGGGCTTTCCCGATTTCGAGACGCTGGCCTGGTGGGGCATCTTCGCGCCCGCAGGCACGCCGCCCGATATCGTCGCAGCCTTCGCGGCGGCGTCCAAGGAAATCCTCAGCGAGCCCGCGACCGCCGCCCAGCTCAAAGACACCCAGCACATGACGCTGCTGCTCCGGGACGGCGCGGCCTTCAAGTCCTTCTTCGACAAGCAGGTCGCCTATTGGGGCAAGGTGGTGAAGGACAACAATATCAAGGCGTGAGGCCGAGCGGCAGGCCTTTCGTATTGGGCGACGCGGAGGGCTTCCGATCCCGTCTCCGCTTTGATATGTACACCTCCAGGCAACCCGCCTGACTTGCGGGTTCCGCGGTCCCGTAGCTCAGCCGGATAGAGCGACGGTTTCCTAAACCGTAGGTCGGAAGTTCGAGTCTTCCCGGGATCGCCAGTCTTTCATAGTCTCTTGCCGGTCATCAGTGCCCTGTAGCCCTCCCCGCTAGCTGCAGGCGTGTGTCGCGGGTACACGCGAGGCTGCACGCAGGACGCCATGGCCGTGTGGCCGGACGCCCCTCGGCAGAGATCGGAAATCCGCGGAAGTCATTCTCGTTTCGAGAGACGAGGTTCGGACAAGCGTCCGCGACGTCGTTGGAGGCGCCGACTGCTGCGTCGGGCCCGCCGTTGGATTTGGCGAAGCGAAGGCCCGCGAGGTGAGGGCGCAATACTTATTGGTATTGATGAAGACCGCACAGGCTCGTCGCCAAATTAAATAGCACGTTCGATCGAGATTTAATCCTCATCATTAATTCTCACTCCGGCGATAATATTAATTTGGGCGGCGGCAGGAACTGCGGCCGCGCGATTTAAAAACTCCATCCTCGGGTCAATGAATCGTCTCAAAAAAGGCGCGTGCGAATTCGAACACGCTCCTGATGGGGCGGCAAAGAACCAGTCGAGTTGGACTGAGCCGCGAACATATCGAACCGTATGCGCTGAGACTCAGTCTGCGCGTGCATTGCTCAGGGGAAGAACAAACATGGCAATTGCTGGATTTCCAGACGCGAATAGCACCGGCCTTCCTGATGGCGTTATCCTGACTCCATCGGGCGACGTGACTGTCACCAAGGCTGGTACCGTCATCGACGCTCTCGATGTCAAAGGCACGATCTCGGTCCTGGCCGATAACGTCACGATTCAGAATACCCGCATCACGTCCAGCGATTGGACAGGCATCTGGATCAAGGATGGCATTACAGGAACTGTCGTCAAGGATAGCGAGATTCTAAACGTTGGAAGCAGCCCGGATGGTGCGAACGGCATCGTCGGTTCAGGCACATTCCTGCGTAACGATATCCATGACGTGGAGAACGGTATTGTTGTCACCGGATCGAGCCTGGTCCAGGACAATTATATCCACGATATGAATGCGCCGGATGTGCGTCTCGGCACGTCCTTGGGCGGTCCGCACTACGATGGCATCGAGATCGACGGCGGCGTTTCAGACGTCGTCATTCGGCACAACACCGTCATCAACGAGAACAGCTACGTCTCGGCCGTGATGATCAATAATGACTTCGGTCCGGTTTCCAACATTCAGGTGGACGGCAACTATCTTGCAGGGGGCGGCTATACCCTTTACTCCGATGGCAGCTTCAGCAGCACCGACAAGATTTCCGGCGTCTCGTTCACCAACAACGAACTTGGTGAGGGCAAGTGGGGTTACTATTACTTCAGGAACAACACGCCCGTCCTGACGAGCAACGACGAACTCGGCACGGGATGGCAGACGTCGTCTCCGACGACGCCCCCCTCAACGCCCGCTGTCCCGGCAGCGCCGACCATCGCATCCTGGTCACCCGATACGGGCAAGACCGGCGACGGCATCACTGACGCCAGCCAGATCACCCTGCACGGTACCGCTGCGGCTGGCAGCACCGTGAAAGTCTATGACGGTTCGACGCAGATCGGCACGGCGACCGCGACTTCGACCGGCAGTTGGGACTACATCACCAAGGTCTTGACCGATGCGAAGCATACGCTGACGGCGACCGCGACCAACGCGTCGGGGCAAACCAGCGTGGCATCGGCTGCGGTGGCGGTCACCGTCGACACCAAGGCGCCAACTGCACCGACGATCGCGAGCGACACCGTCAACACTGCCAATCAGGTCGTGATGTCGGGGACTGCCGAAGCGAACAGCGCGATCAAGGTGTTCGACGGAACGACCCAGGTCGGCACCGCGACGACCAACGCGAGCGGCGCGTGGAGCGTCACGACGTCGGCATTGTCGACCGGTTCGCACGCCCTGACGGCGAAGGCGACCGACGTTGCCGGCAACGTCAGCGCTGCGTCGACGGCCGTGGATGCGGTCATTGGTTCTGGGACGACGGGCTCCACCGGCTCGGGCACGTCGGGCACCGGCACCACTGCGCCGGCGGCGCCGAAGATCGCCTCGTTCTCAAACGATACCGGCACTGCCGGTGATCACATCACGAGCGACAAGACGGTGACCCTGGCGGGGACTGCGGTTGCCAACAGCACGGTCAAGGTGCTCGACGGCACGACCCAGCTTGGCACCGTCACGGCGGATGCGAACGGAGCGTGGCACTACACCACCGCCGCACTGCCTGACGGCAAGCACAGCTTCACCGCGACCGACACGGTCTCCGGCGTCACCAGCAAGGCATCGGCTGCGC
>NZ_JAVAYN010000294.1:0-238 GCF_054863025.1 Bradyrhizobium sp. 23AC | reverse complement strand
CCACAGCGCGACGCTGACGTGAGAGGCGGCGATCTCGGCCGTATAGCCCCTCTCGGTGAGAAGCAGCGGACCGAACGCAAACGCATTGGCGAAAGTCGCGTTGGCCGTGCCGGCGACGAGGCCTGCAATGACCACCGCGGCCGTGACGGCCGCACCTGGGAAGGCCGCGGACAACGGCACGACCGGCCGCGCCTGCTTCGGCAGCGCGACCAAGAGGATCAGCGCCATCACGGTCAGG
>NZ_JAVAYN010000293.1:0-238 GCF_054863025.1 Bradyrhizobium sp. 23AC | reverse complement strand
GTTCCTCGTTGAGCGTTTTATTCTGGGCAGTCAGCTCGTCGATGCGGATCTGCAACGCGGTTGCCCCTGTAGGATCGAGCCCGGCATTGAATTGCTCCATCAATTCCTGCTCGCGCGTTTTGGTCGTAGCGTCGTCCATGATCGTTCCTTTCAGCTTCCCAGGGTGAGCTTGCCGCCGGTGAGCGGGGCCTGGACCCCCGCCGCGCCGTTCACGAGGTCCGCCGCGCCACCTTTGCGA
>NZ_JAVAYN010000292.1:0-238 GCF_054863025.1 Bradyrhizobium sp. 23AC | reverse complement strand
GCATATCATCAAACAAGGAATCATTAAACTAAATGTAAAGGGAAAGCACCAGACTGCTCCCAAACTAAAGTGGGTAAAAGTTTCCGGCGATAATATTATCCAGGCGAGGTTATATGATGGCTCAAAAATTCAACAGGTAAAAGCTACGTTTATCTCGAAAAACGATCTCGCTGTTTCATTTGATGCTGAGTTGAAAGATGATAGGACAAGTGGAGATAAAATAGAGGACGATAATGTA
>NZ_JAVAYN010000291.1:0-238 GCF_054863025.1 Bradyrhizobium sp. 23AC | reverse complement strand
AATCAGGCTGTCACCATCCGCGACGCGGGTGGTGCCGCGTACGTTCTGACCCAATTGCGAGGGCGGGAAGGCCCTTGCCTCTGGTTCAGCACCTTCACAACCGAATAAGCAAGAGGTGAACCAACCAATGTCGACACCCATCGTTTTGCTGTTGGTGGGAGGCACCGCGGTCCTTGTAGCCCTGGTCACCTATTTCGCCGTCCAGGCAAACTTTCGCCAGCGGCGGCGTCTCGACCTG
>NZ_JAVAYN010000290.1:0-239 GCF_054863025.1 Bradyrhizobium sp. 23AC | reverse complement strand
GCCGCGGTCGAGAAGCCCGGCGCGAAGATGAACTTGTGGATCTGGGCTTCGCTCATCTTCTCGAGCTCGGCCTCGGTGACGAGGCCTGACGAGATCGCCTTGGCCTTGATCTTCTCGGTGTTGAGGCCACGGCCGTTGTCGGCGATGCAGATGATGATGTGGCCGCCCTCGTGATAGGCGGACAGGCGGATGGTGCCCTGCTCGCCCTTGCCGCTGGCGAGACGCTCGGCGGGGGTCTC
>NZ_JAVAYN010000289.1:0-240 GCF_054863025.1 Bradyrhizobium sp. 23AC | reverse complement strand
GAACATGAAGCTCAAAATCGTGACACACTAGACGAATGCCCAGCATAAGATAAAACGATCAAGAACAAGGAGGCATGCCGGAATGTCTGAATACAGAGAGATTATTACAAAAGCGGTGGTTGCAAAAGGGAGGAAATTTACCCAAAGCACACACACCATTTCTCCATCGCAAAAACCAACCAGCATCCTAGGCGGTTGGATCATTAATCATAAGTATGATGCTGAAAAGGTCGGTAAAAC
>NZ_JAVAYN010000288.1:0-240 GCF_054863025.1 Bradyrhizobium sp. 23AC | reverse complement strand
ATCGTGGTATTTTATAGGTAATTTTGTTTTTTCTTCAGGAAAGGTAAATCCAAACTCAACAGACATGCCGGATTTCAAGGCAGTCTTTACGTCGTCGGGAAGATGTGTATCCTTCAAAGCATGACGTGCATACTTTTCAGCTTCCCGTTTCTGATTGGTGGGGTCAACAAAACTCCAAGGACGAAGATCACGTCTGACATTGTTCAATAGATTGGCACATTTCCGCCACAGATTCTTTTC
>NZ_JAVAYN010000287.1:0-209 GCF_054863025.1 Bradyrhizobium sp. 23AC | reverse complement strand
TGAAGCGTTGCAACTCCTTGGCCGGCGATGCGGTCGCGGATCGCATTTCCGGCCATGGACAAAACTTCAGCAGCGCGAATACTTGTGCTAACGTCATGGTTAACGTTCTCAGTGCTCGCCGCACGCGTTGGCGGGCTTTTTTGCATCGTTGCAAGGGAGTCAAACAGTGCCTGAGATCACAATTCCAGCTACGCCCCAATCCTCCTCCC
>NZ_JAVAYN010000286.1:0-241 GCF_054863025.1 Bradyrhizobium sp. 23AC | reverse complement strand
AGGTCGTGTTCAATCCTGACGGATCCTGGAGTTATACGACGGATACGGTGTTGACCGTCCACGGTCGGACGGAACCGTTCGCCCATCGCGACCAGAACACGCTGCTCAAGATCCGCGACGCCGAACCCAATCCGCTGGCGCGGATCCTCGCCGCGCGCGCGGCCGCCGCAACGGCGAGCCCAGCGGCGTAGCGCGCGGCGGCAACCGCTCCCCTCACCCGCGCAGCCACGAGAGCACGAAC
>NZ_JAVAYN010000285.1:0-241 GCF_054863025.1 Bradyrhizobium sp. 23AC | reverse complement strand
GAATCGTTCTTGTTCATTCCGGCCCGGTCATCCTTCCAGAATTGGACGACAAGCTAGGTGCTTACGCTCAGCGAAAGCTCGCCGGGCGCAAAGTGGAAGTTCGGCTGAATATGAAAGTAGAAGGGTTTTCTGGCCAGGCCCTTCGATTGAGTGACGGGACCACGATCGATACGAAGACGCTCGTTTGGACTGCCGGAACTTCTCCGAATCCGTTGCTCGAAACGATTCCCTCCGCAAAAGA
>NZ_JAVAYN010000002.1:0-657989 GCF_054863025.1 Bradyrhizobium sp. 23AC | reverse complement strand
ATCACGAACTCGAATTTAGTCGGCTGCTCTACCGGCAGATCGGACGGCTTGGCGCCTTTAAGTATCTTATCGACGTAACCGCCTGCACGGCGGAAGAGATCGGCGATATCGGGCCCGTAGACGATCAATCCCCCATTGGCGAATTGTCGGGAGAAATGAACAGCAGGCAGATGATGTTTCGCCGCGAGCGCGACGACTCGGGGGGCCTCGACAACGGTCAGAGTATCGCCAAAAACAATGATAGCATCAGCGCGCTGGGCGGCAGCCGAGGCAAAGGCCACATCAAGCTCCTCGGCCGTGATCGCCTGAACTATCGGCAGAGCCACACCCAGGTTGCGGGCCGTACTGGGTACCTCGTCGGCTAACAACAGCCTATGCATCGGGTTGCCTGGATTGGCCAGGATTGCAAACCGCGAGGCACCAGGCACCAGTTCCCGCAGGATTTCTATTCGTTTTGCGACAAAATCCCCCGGCACGTAAGTCGCAAGTCCCGTTATGTTGCCGCCGGGACGCGCTAGGCTTTGCACGAGGCCAAGTCCCACAGGGTCAGCCACAGCTACGAATACGATGGGAATGGTAGCAGTTGCCGATTTCAGGGCCTTGGTTGCCTGCGGTGCCGCGACGATGAGCACATCGGGACTGAGGGCAACGAGATCGGCAACTGAAGCGGGCAGTCGATCCGGAGGTTGGGAAAAACGATAATCGATAATCAGATTTCTTCCATCTATCCAACCGTGGTCTCGCAGCCCATCAAACAACGCCAGTTCGGTTTGATTGAGCCTCCGCCCGCTTCCATCACCTACAGCGAGAAAGCCAAGTCGATAGCGACTGCTCTGCGCCCGCAAACCCCGTGACGAACGAGTAACGCCGCAGCGGCCGCTATGAACTCCCGCCGCTTCATTCGACCCTCATCACAACTTGAGGACGACGCGGTGCAGTATATCAGTTCTCGACAGAGGTGAGCACTTGGTGAGTGCAATATTGCGTCGCAGCAGCGGCGCGAAGCGACCCGGCTGGTCGTCGCCAGATCTGCGCCTCATCGTCGTCCCTCTGTTTGAGCTCTTAAAGTCCATGTCAGCGTCGCAAGGCTGGTGATCGGCGCGGCGACCGTTACGCCTAACGCAGGAACACCCTCGGAGCGGCAGAGTTAAGCCGAAAACCACCTACCCATGAAGGAGAAAAAGTCATGGCCCGCGCAACAGCCCATCCGGATCATCACTGCATCTCAAGCGAAGACATTCAAGGAACCGAGGTGTATGGAGCAGATGGAAAGAATATCGGTGAGATTGATCACCTAATTATCGACAAGGTGTCAGGTCGCGTGGCTTATGCCGTTATGAGCTTCGGCGGATTTGTCGGCTTGGGTCACAGCCATTACCCCATTCCCTGGGGCGCTCTGACGTATGACACGTCACTTGAAGGCTTCCGAACCAATATCACGGAGCAACAGCTGAGGGACGCGCCTGAGTTTAGCGATGACTCCTGGGAAGATCGAAATTGGGAAACCCGAACCCACCGGTATTATGGGACGCCCACCTACTGGGAAGGGCGAGGTGGCCTATAACGCCGACTGGATCAGCGATTTCCGTGAGTGCCAGCTGACCTGATCGGCCGGCCCCACGCGGTAACCCCAATCCGGTCGCCAACCTGGCGACGAGGTCTCAAGTTTGGATGACGTTCGCTGCCGCATTGTCGAGCCTGATTCATTGGCGCTGCCTTGCCAGCCGCAGCACCGACGGTGTTGTGTTCGTCGAGGATACCGCTTATCGGCTCAGTCGAGGCGAAACCACCGATAGCCATCAAGCTCAATAGTGGTACCTCGGCGCTAGGTCTCGCGCCGCCTCATGTTCGCCCCCTAAGACACATCATAGCGACGATCGACCACTTTGATAGGGCCAAACCCACGGCTGTTGGCCCCCGATGTATTCAGGTCATTAGCGCCACTTGGAAGCGGCCGGTTGCTTCCGGTCTACCCCAACGAGTCGACAACTGCGATCGCCGCCCGAACCTCGCCTTCGGGCCAGAAGGCGAATTACTCCGGTGATAAGCGCAGGGATTTCCGGCCCAGGCAGTATGTGCGGCGTCGCTCCCTCCCATTTGTCAACGTGGCTGACGGTAATCGCCCGGAATTGCTGTTGCGCGAACTATTGGATGGAGTCTTCCGGCACCAGCCATGATGAACGTGTCTTCGCAAAACTGGTCGTGGTGGTGAAGTTCGGCGCATGTGTGACCGGCTGCATTGGCGGTGTCATGGCGCGCGATATGGACTTCGAGGTGAACGGCGCCGTTGAAGTTACCATCGCCTGCACCTCTTCCCTATGAACCAATGGCCGGCCGCAGCGCGACCGGCGACGGTGTCGTCATGCTGGCGGGCGCGCAGCCGCGGCAGACGATTGGACTGATGATCTGATCAAGCGGAAAAGGAATTATCCAACAGAGGAGTATCCTATGAAGTTGGCTCAAATATCAGCGCTAGTCATTTGTCTGCTCGGCGCGCCGGGAATTTCGTTGGCCGCGGACGCCAAGGGGGACGTGCAGCAGGCTTACGCCGCTTGGGATGCCGCATTCAACAAGCACGACGCGAAAGCCATCGGCGCTTCCTATGTCGCGACGGCAAAATTGATGCCGCCCACACATCAGGTGGCGTCAGGTCCGGCTGAGATCGAGAGTTTCTTTGCCGGTCTCTTCGCGAACGGTGTGACGGGTCACAAGTTGGAGATGATCGACGCCGGCGGAGACGACAAGGTTGTATTCGGCACAGCAAAGTGGAGTGCCACGGGCAAGGACAAGGACGGCAAGCCATCTCCGTTGGGTGGTTTGGCGATGCACGTATTCGAACGCCAAGCCGATGGCTCGCTCAAATTGAGGCTGCAAACATTCAACTAAAGCGGTGGCTTCATCGGTCCGGTGAGGTGGCAGCCTCACCGGACACCGAGGGCTGCTTGATGGGTCAGAAGCTGCCATCACGCAACATGCCGAGATTGGTCAGCTAAGGGCCAATTCCGGACGTCCGCCGTTATAGGTCGGCGGCAATGATCTGTTAATCTTGAGAGCGTGCTTGACGTGAGATTTGATCGATTAGCGCTTAAGTTGTACCGCCATAGTTGAAAGCTCTAGGGCAGTTCGCACGCAGCGATGGTACGGGCGGTGAAGCATCCCAACCGAAGGAGACATCGATCCATTCGGCGGCTCCCCTGGATTCCGGATCGTGCGGGCATTGTGTGGATGCTCGTGTCAGCTGTTATTGCTCTCGCCATCTTTGCGACGGTTGTCATTTATTACCCATTCCTGCCACAGCGGAACTCCAATGCGGGCTTTGGACCGGACTGGGATTGCACACCTCAACCCAGCGGCGAGCCCACCTGCATCAAGAAGATTGATCGCTAAAAGGATGCAATATTAGCGACGACCCCAAACAAAGGAGAGGTGGAGGTGACCGCTATAATCCTGCGGGCAGGTCTCGCGAGCACACTTCTTGCGGTGTTGATTACTACCTTTCCGGCTGTGGCTTGCCGCGGCCCTCAATTTGAACATCGCATCCTGCTCGACGCGATCCCACCGGCAGCCGAGAAGACCGAAGTCATCGCCAAAGTCGAGATCATTGAGGTGAACATTCATGAAATTCCGGGAATGCATCCCTTTCATGTGGCTCGGGGTCGGGTGCTGCAATCAATCCGAGGCACCTCGGACGGACAGATGCTCGAAATCTACGCTGAACCGGATTCATGCGGCGGTGGGCTTGATCAGCGTGCCCTCGGACGCATCGGGTTCATAGCAGGCCGCTTTAGACAGATATTCAGCCAAATGTTTTTCGAGGGCAGCTGGACTAACCGTCAACTCGGCAAAATCTAAGGTTGGCAAGGCTGGTGCCTTCGCAGAAATCGAGTCGGCTTTGGGTCAAAAGCAGACGGTCGGCGGGCTGCGCGACAAGGGCCGCTACGGGCCAATAGCCGACATCGCACACCAACCACGGCTGGCCGCCGGTCCGAGATTTCAAGCATATCAATCAAGCGTGTGGACGACCGGCCGAAGCTCACCCCCCTCGTCAATCTCAACGGTTGCGAGCGTGACCGGCAGCCTGAAGCGTTTCGGCCCGGCGCTGCCGGGATTGAGATAAAGGACGTTGTCGACCACCCCCACGCTCGCCCGATGCGAGTGACCACAGATCACCGCATTGATCCCGCTGGGCGCGGGCTTCGCGACCAGATCTTTCAGATCATGCAAGACATAGAAGCCGTGTCCGCCGAGGCGAACGGTCGTTGTCTCAGGATAATCGCGTGCCCAGGCGTCAACGTCGACATTGCCCCGGATGGCTGTCACCGGGGCGAACCGTCGTAACTCATTGAGGACTCGCTCGGCACCGATATCGCCCGCATGAATGATATGCGACACGCCGGCGAGGTAGAGCGCCACCTCTGGCCGGAGCAGGCCATGCGTGTCCGAAATCACTCCGATCTTCAAGGTGGCGCTCCTCCTGACAGACGGCGAAATCAAGCAGGATTAGGAACCAGCGCGGCGCGCTCGCATTGCCGTTTATCTAGCCCGAGTTCACATTTAGACAATAGTGGTATTATGGCCACGCGCCGCCGGGAGCTTGGCACGCCGGCTCAGAACACGAAGCCGACAGCGCCGCGGCGACGAATGGCACGGTCAGGCGAGGATGATGAATGCTTGAAGACCTGCGTGCGATCATGCAGCCCGGTGCGGTCACCGCCGTTCTCCTCGTACTGGCGCTTATGGCAGCAGCCGACGCGGCCATCTTCATCGCGGCCAGAGGATGGCCGTTCTAGTCAGGCGACCCGATAGTTGAAGTTGGGCACATCATCTTCCGGGGGGTGGCACCGATCCTGCGAACTGCCATCGGTACGACCCTCACCTATGTCGCTCTCGTTATCATGCTTCGCGTTGCGGGCCCAAGAACGCTGCGAAGTGGTACGCCATGGACTTGATCGTCACCGTTGCACTCGGCTCCACCTACGCTAACAGCGTTCTTTCCGGCGAAATCAGTGTTGCGCAGTCATTAGTCGGATTTGTCATGCTGATCGGCCTGCAATTCGTCATTGCCTTTGCAGTCGCCCTTGGGGCCAGTTGCGGATCGTCGTCAATCCGCAACCTGCATTTCGGCTGCTTCGCGGAAAATTCGTTCACGATGCGATGCGCCGACAGCGCGTCGCCAAAGCGGATAAGCGGACGGCCATACGACATCAAGGCAATGGCCCCATTTAGGATGTCGGTGCGGTCGTGCTCGAGGCTCCGCCAACCGCTCCGATGACGAATAGGAACCATCATAGGTTTGACCGGTTCGCCCTCCAACAGGGGAGCGCGGCGAACATTGATGCCTGTCCGGATGCGAACGGCTCTGGTGCCATTTGCGACGTTGCCACTGGCCGCTTGCGCCGGCCGGCAGTCAGCGCTCGACCCGCAGGGACTTCAATCCAACCAGATACTCCAGACTTTGTTCATCTTCCTGATTGTCGCAGCAATCGTCTGGACCGCAGTCGTTGTCGTGCTTTGCATCGGCCTGCTGCGCCGGAAGCGCCACGCCGAACAGCCTCTCGCGCTGCATCAGGGCTTTGAACGGACCAGCGGTCGCATCGTCTTCGTGTTGGGGCTCGCGACTCTCGTCATCGTGGTCGGGCTGTCGATCGCCAGCTATGCCGGTCAGCGCTCCGTGTTCACCAAGGACGAGCATGCGCTCACCCTCAAGATCATCGGCCATCAATGGTGGTGGGAAGTTCGTTACGAGGACGATAGCCCCGACCAGAGCTTCGTGACCGCGAACGAAATCCGGATCCCGACGGGCCAGGCGGTGAAAATCGAACTTGAATCCGCCGATGTGATCCACAGCTTCTGGGTCCCGAGCCTGACCGGGAAGATGGATCTGATCACCGGGCAGAAGAACGAGCTTCAATTCACCGCGAGAAACGCCGGTGTCTATCGCGGCCAGTGTGCTGAGTTCTGCGGCCTTCAGCACGCCCATATGGCCTTCGCCGTCTTCGCTTTATCGCCCGATGAGTACGGGCGCTGGCGGGATCATGAAAACCAAAGCGCCACCAGCCCGACCGACCCGCTCGGCAAGCAGGGCGAGCAGCTGTTTCGCGCAAGAGGCTGCGCGCTCTGCCATACGATCCGCGGCACGCTCGCCGGCGGCCAAGTCGGCCCAGATCTCACGCATATCGGCAGCCGGACGACGGTCGCAGCCGGAACGCTGCCGATGTCCTCGGCAACCCTAGGCGCCTGGATTGCCGATCCGCAGCACATCAAGCCCGGAAATAACATGCCGAGGATGCCGCTGCAGTCGGGCGAGCTTATCGCGCTCATTCATTATCTGGAGCAGCTCAAGTGAGCATGGTGGCCGAGCAACGCGAGTTGCGTGATGACGCGCTGAATGGCCTTCAGCTTTCGACGCGCATGGAGAGCATCTGGCGCACGCCATCCAGCTTTTTCGGCGCGCTGATGTCGGTAGATCATAAGGTCGTGGGACGTCGCTACATCGTCACGGCATTCGCATTTCTGCTGCTCGGCGGAATTCTCGCGGTGCTCATGCGCGTCCAACTTGCCAAACCCGAGAGCACGTTTCTCTCGGCGGACAAGTACAACCAGATCTTCACCATGCACGGCTCGACGATGATGTTCCTGTTCGCCGTGCCTGTGATGGAGGCCTTCGCCGTCTACCTCGTGCCGCTGATGGTTGGAACCCGGAACATCGCTTTCCCACGTCTGAACGCCTTCAGCTACTGGATGTTCTTGTTCGGAGGCTGCTTCCTCTGGATGTCCTTCGCCCTTAACGTGGGGCCGGATGTCGGCTGGTTCGCCTATGTCCCGCTGTCCTCCTTGCAGTACACACCGACCAAACGGCCCGACGTCTGGGCGCAAATGATCACCTTCACTGAAGTGGCTGCGCTTGCGGTCTCCGTCGAGATCGTCGTGACCGTCTTCAAGCAGCGCGCGCCCGGCATGACGCTGGACCGTATTCCCCTCTTCGTCTGGGCGATGCTGGTCACCAGCTTCCTGGTGATGTTCGCCATGCCATCCATCATGGTCGCATCGACCTCGCTGATCCTCGACCGCCTCGTCAACACGCGCTTTTACGATTCCTCGTCGGGCGGGCATCCCCTGCTCTGGCAGCATCTGTTCTGGTTTTTCGGCCATCCCGAGGTCTACATCATCTTCATCCCCGGCACCGGCATGGTCTCGGCGATCCTCGCAACGTTTGCCCGACGTCCCGTGGTCGGCTACCCTGTCGTCATCCTCTCGCTGATCGCAACGGGCTTCCTGTCGTTCGGCCTGTGGGTCCACCACATGTTTGTCACGGGCTTGCCGCAGCTCGGCGCCGGCCTGTTCACGGCCTCAAGCATGCTGATCGCGGTGCCCAGCGGCCTGCAGATCTTCTGCTGGCTGGCCACGCTCTGGGACGGTCGCCCGGTCTACCGCACGCCGCTTCTGTTCGTGATCGGATTCATCGTGATCTTCGTCATGGGTGGATTGTCGGGCGTGATGGTCGCCTCGGTACCGATCGACACCCAGGTGCATGACACCTATTTCGTCGTCGCCCACTTCCATTATGTCCTAATCGGCGGCGCCGTCTTCCCGCTGATCGGCGCCGTTTATTATTGGTTTCCTAAGATCTGCGGCCGGATGCTCAGCGAGAGGCTGGGACGCTGGAATTTCTGGCTCGCCTTTGTCGGCTTCAACGTCGCATTCTTCCCGATGCACATCCTCGGACTGATCGGGATGCCGCGGCGCGTCTACACTTACACCGCGGATATGGACTGGGCGCATTTGAACCTACTCTCCAGCGGCGGCGCCCTCATATTCGCGCTCAGCTTCGCGCTGCTGCTCGTCAACGTGATCCAGAGTCTTCGCAGCGGCACGCTGGCGGGAGACAATCCCTGGGATGCTTCGACCCTGGAATGGGCGACATCCTCACCCCCGCCGCCGCAGAATTTTGACCGCATTCCTGTCGTCAAGCACCGCGATCCCCTGTGGTTCGACACTGAGAGCATGCCGGTGGTCGCAGGTCTGAGTGTGGAACGCCGTGAGGTGCTGCTGACGTCGCTCGCCGAAGCAGAGCCGCAGGTCCGCGAGGCGTCTCCCGAACCGAGCATCTGGCCTCTGCTGACAGCCATCGCGACGACCGTCTTCTTCATCGGCTCGATCTTTACGCCGTGGGCCGTGCTGTGGGGCACCCCACCAATGGCGGTCGCCTTGATCGGCTGGTTCTGGCCCGCCGGCCACAAGGAGGACGAGGAGTGAGGCAGACCATCGTTCGCAATGTCGGCGACTTGCCGACCTATGGTTACGGTCCCCGAAGCGGTCCCTGGTGGGGCGCCATGGGCTTCATGGCGCTGGAGGGCATGGGGTTCGCCCTCGCCATCGGCGCCTATCTTTATCTCTACGCCGTCAACCCCAACTGGCCGATTGGCGCTACCCCGCCCGATCTCTGGCCGGGTACGGCCGAGGTCATCGTCTATCTCCTCAGCGTCATCCCCAACGAGATGACCAACCGCGCGGCGCACCGGCAGGATCTTGCCAGGGTACGCACAGGCTTGATCGTGATGTCGCTGATCGGTATCGCCCTGCTGGTGTTGCGCGGGTTCGAATTCGCCCATCTCAACACGCGCTGGGACAATTCAGCCTACGGATCGATCGTCTGGCTGATCCTCGGGCTGCACACGACACATCTCGTCACCGATCTCGGCGACACCGTGGTGCTGACGGTGCTGATGTTCACGCGGCACGCGAAGCCACGCAGGTTCAGCGACGTCACCGACAACGTGTTTTACTGGAACTTCGTCGTGCTGGCCTGGCTGCCGCTCTACGCGCTGCTCGACTGGGTACCACGCCTATGACCGATACGGAACGACATACGAAACTGCTTTATTGGGCCGGCGTCGCGCTCGGCCCCCTGGCTTGGGCTATCAACCTGCAGGGGATCTACACGTTCGCGCATTTCTCGTGCGAGTCGACCAGGTTCAGCGGTGCGATCATGAGCGCGGTGCTCGCCGGCATCGCCCTGGCCGGCACCGCGATATCCGCCCGTGCCGTCCGTCGTGGCGCCGGTGCGGAATGGAGCGATGCGCATGGCGGTGGCCCCCGGACGTTCATGGCCTGGCTCGGCGTCGGCTCCGGCGTTCTGTTCGCGCTGGTCATCGCGGACCAGCTCGCGGCCTCGCTGTTGATCAGCCCATGCCTGCGCTGAGCCTCTTGGCAATCCTGCTCGGCCTGCTGGCAACGCCTGCGTCAGCGCACGGCATCTCCGAGGTCGACACAGGCTCGCTCTGGAGCTCCGATCCCTGGCTCCTGGCGCCGCTCTACGTCGTCGGTATTTCCTTCTACATCGGCACACAACGGCTCTGGCGCCATGCCGGCGGCGGCCGCGGCGTCAGCTTCCGTCAGGTCGGCGCCTTCTGGACCGGCTGGCTGATCGTCGCGCTCGCCCTCACCTCGCCGCTGCATTGGCTCGGCGAGCGCCTGTTCACCGCGCATATGATCGAGCACGAATTGCTGATGGTGGTCGGCGCGCCGCTGATGGCCTACGCGCGGATCAACGGGCCGGTGATGTGGAGCTTGCCCGCCTCGCTGCGTCCTGCTGCAGGTCGCTTCCTGAATTGGCCAACGGTAGCCAAGCCCTGGGCTGCCGTCAGCCATCCTGTCAGCGCGACGGCCCTGCATGGTTTGGCGCTCTGGGCTTGGCATGCGCCGCCGCTCTATGCATGGGCGCTGGAAAGTACTGCTATCCACCGCCTTCAGCACATCAGCTTCTTTGCCACCGCGCTGTTGTTCTGGTGGGTGCTTTTCCATGGCCGCGGCGTCGGACGCAGCCTGCGGCTGCGGGACGGCATCGCGATCGCTTGCCTGTTCGTCACTGTCCTTCATTCCGGTGTGCTCGGAGCGCTGTTGACGCTGTCGACGCGCACATGGATTCCGGGCCAAGGCGCGCTTGCCGGCGAGTTCGACTTGTCTCCCCTGGAGGATCAGCAGCTCGCGGGCATTTTGATGTGGGTGCCCATGGGGATGCTCTACACCGGCGCTGCGCTGTTCTTCGCCTATCGGTGGCTCATCACGATTCCTGCGCGCTCCTCCATGCCGGTGGCCCGGCACGCCGGCTGAATCATGGACTGAGGGCGAACATAGGAACCGCAGCTGTGATGCAACGTTCGCCAGCTGACTCTCGACCATCGCGTGGAGGCCATATGGGCAAACCAACCGTCCGAGCGACCGTTATCATCGCGGCCGCTCTTGCGACGCTGCAAGGCGCAAGCGCGCAAGATCAGCCGCGCACAGGAATGTCGTGTCCGGTCGACCATGATCAGCTCGCGGACATCTTGAAGAAGAGCGTCAAGCCCGCCGGCGGTCCCAGCAATGGCGGCCTCGACAACAACGAGTGGGCTGCTGTCGTGAACCGGCAAGGCGTGGTCTGTGCCGTAGCCTACAGCGGCAGCAAGGTCGACGAGCAATGGCTCGGCAGCCGCGCCATCGCCGCCGAAAAGGCCAACACGGCGAACGCCTTCAGCCTGAAGGACAAGGCGATGGCGACCGCCAATCTCTACGCGGGCGCCCAGCCCGGCGGCTTCCTGTTCGGTGCGGCTCTCGGTAACCCGCCGTCTCCTGAGGTCATTTACGCGGGCACACCGGACGAATTCGGCACCGCTCATGATCCGATGGTTGGTAAGCCGGTCGGCGGCACGATCGTGTTCGGAGGCGGGCTGGCGCTCTACGACGGAAACGGCATCGCCGGCGCGCTCGGCGTCAGTGGCGACAGCTCCTGTGCGGATCACAATGTGGCCTGGCGCGTGCGCCACTTCCTCGGCCTCGATCACGTTCCGGCCGGCGTCAGCCCGAACATGAAAGATGCGATCATCTACGACATCGGTCCGGACGGCAAAAGCCCGTCGGGTTTCGGTCATCCCAAGTGCAACGGCAAGGAGGATCAGATTGCCGTCGACCTCGGCGCGGGCGTATCGGGAAATGTCGTTAGATAGCTCCCTCTCGAGCACTCAGGAACCAAGCACGCGTGCAACGTTTGTACGTTCGCAAACCGGCCTGCAACGCGGCACGGCCTCGTCACTGCCGTGGAGATCTTCACTTATGTTAATGTCCGGCCTCAGGCGGTTGCTGTGGGGAATACCGAGTACGCTCTGCGTGAGCCTTGCGTTGCTTTCACCCAGCCTTGCGCAGACTGATCTCGCCAGCCGCATGAAGGATCCTGGCCAATGGCCGATGGCTGCGCGCGACTACGCCAACACCCGTTATAGCGAGCTCGACCAGATCAACGCCAGCAACGCCTCAGGCCTGCGGCTCGCCTGGACGTTCTCCGTGGGGGTTGATCGCGGTCAGGAAGCGGCACCTCTCGTCGTCGACGGTACCATGTATGTGGTCAGCCCCTATGCGGGCCCGTACCCGAACCGCGTGTTCGCGCTGGATGCGACGACGGGCGAGCTGAAATGGTCGTATGCACCGAAGCCTGAACCCGCCGCAGCAGGCGTTGCCTGCTGCGACGTTGTCAATCGCGGGCTCGCTTTCGACAACGGTAAGATCTTCCTCAACACGCTGGACAACCACTCGGTCGCACTCGATGCCAAGACTGGCAAGGAGCTCTGGCACACCAAACTGGGTGAGATCAACAAGGGCGAGACCATCACGATGGCGCCCGTCGTCGTGAAGGGCAAGGTCCTCATCGGTAACAGCGGCGGAGAGATGGGCGTCCGCGGGTGGGTCACCGCACTCGACGAGAACACCGGAGCCATAGCCTGGCGCGCCTATGCCACCGGCCCCGACAAGGACGTTTTGATCGGCGACGACTTCAAGCCGTTCTACGAGAACCTCAAGGGCAAGGATCTCGGCGTCAAGAGCTGGCCTGCCGATCGATGGCAGGTCGGCGGCGCCACCATGTGGGGATGGATTTCCTATGACCCCGATCTCAACCTGATCTATTACGGCACGGCCAATCCCAGCCCGTGGAATGCGAACCAGCGCAGCGGCGACAATCTCTGGAGCACGACCATCTTTGCGAGGGATCCCGACAACGGGCATGCGAAATGGGCGTATCAGGTCAATCCGCACGATTTGTTCGACCATGACGAAATCAATGAGAACGTGCTGGTCGACCTCGAACTGAACGGCCAGCCGCGGAAGGTGCTGATTCACCCCGGCCGTAACGGCTACATGTACGTCATGGATCGCGCCACTGGCGAGGTGATCTCGGCGGACGCCTATGAGTTCGTCAACGCCTACAAGGGTGTCGACCTCAAGACCGGCAAGATCATCCCCAACGAGGAGAAGACCCCGCTGGTCGGCAAGACGGTCGAGAACATCTGCCCGACCGCGCCTGGCGCGAAGGATTGGCAGCCGTCGGCCTGGTCACCCCGTACCAAGCTCCTGTACGTTCCGCATCAGCATCTCTGCATGAACTTCAAGGCGTCGCAGGTCGGCTACATTGCCGGTACGCCTTATGTCGGTGCCGATGTCGATATGTATGCCGGCCCGGGCGGCCATCGCGGCGAGTTCATGGCGTGGGATCCGGTCGCGCGCAAAAAGGTCTGGGAGATCCACGAGAAGCTGCCGGTCTGGAGCGGCGCGCTGGTGACGGCGGGTGATGTCGCGTTCTACGGAACGATGGACCGCCTGTTCAAGGCGGTGGACGCAAAAACAGGCAAATTGCTTTGGCAGTTTCGGGCAGGCTCCGGGTTCATCGGCCAACCGATCTCCTACCGCGGCTCGGATGGGCAGCAGTACATCGCAATCCTTTCGGGCGTCGGCGGCTGGCCTGGCGCCGTCGCGAATGCAGAGGTCGATCAGCGGGTGCGCAACGGCGCGCTCGGCTTCGCCGGTGCCATGCAGGACTTGCCGTTCTACACCGCAGGCGGCAGCGAGCTTCTAGTGTTCAAGCTCGGCGGCACCAGCAATCAGGACGGCAGCCATGCGCCTCAGCAGTGATTGGGCCGCCCTCACTGTTGCTCTCGCTCTTGCCCTCGCCGGCTTGATCGGGATCGCCTCGCCGGCATCTGCCGCGCCGAATGGCGAGCTTCGTGTCTGCGCTGATCCGAACAATCTGCCATTTTCCAACAACACGGATGCGGGCTTCGAGAACAAGCTCGCCTCGATGGTGGCTGAGGCGTTGGGGCGGTCGGTATCCTACACCTGGTGGGCACAGCGTCGCGGTTTCGTCCGCAACACGCTCAAGGCCGACAAATGCGACGTAGTGATGGGCGTGCCTGCCGGCTATGAGCTTGTGGAGACCACAAAGCCCTATTATCGCTCGACCTATGTTTTCGTGAGCCGCAGGGACGAGCATCTCGATCTCTCGTCCCTGCTCGACCCCCGCCTACATCGTCTGACGATCGGCATCCATCTTGTCGGCGACGACGGCAACAACCCGCCGCCGGCGCAGGCGCTTGGCCAGCTCGGAATCGTCGACAATGTCCGGGGATACTCGATCTATGGCGATTATCGTCAGGCCGATCCGCCTGCGCGCCTGATCGAGGCGGTCGAACACGGCGAGATCGACGTCGCCGCCGCCTGGGGTCCGCTGGGCGGCTATTTCGCCGCGCATTCCAAGGTGCCGCTGTCGGTCGCCCCGATCCGGGACGGCGAACGCTTCGCACCTCAACAATTCCAGTTCGCCATTTCGATGGGCGTTCGCAAGGGCGACCACGCACTGCGCGACCAGCTGAACGCGTTCATCGACGCACATCGATCCGACATCGCTGCACTGTTGCGGAGCTACGGCGTACCTCTGTTCGACGAGCGCGTGACGGCCTCGGGAGGACACGAGTGATGTCTGCTTTACCACTGCGCGCGAGCGCGTTATCGCTAATACTGACGGTGGTGCCGAACACCGCAGTGCTCGCCCAGCAGACCCTGCCGCAATCCCAGGAGGCGCAGATGCCGACGCTGGCGCCGCGGCCGAACTTCGGCGGCAGCGTTGGCAACGGCAGGCCGAGTGTATTCATGCAGGTCCCCGTGACCACGTTGTTCCCGGGCGCACAGCCGAATCCGCCTGTGATCAAGAACCCGGTCCAGGGCGACCCCAATGCCGAGCAGCGCGGGATGACCTATTTCGTCAATTTCAATTGCGTCGGCTGCCATGCTCCGAATGGCGGCGGCGGCATGGGACCGGCGCTGAGCAACAACCTCTTCACATACGGCTCCCAGCCCGAGAACATCTATCTGTCGATCTATCAGGGTCGGCCCAAGGGCATGCCGGCGTGGGGCGGCGTGCTGCCCGACAGCGTGATCTGGGACCTCGTGACCTATATCGGCAAGATCAGCAACGAGCCAAGCCGGCAATGGGGCCGCACCTTCTCGGCAAATCCCCTGTCGCCTGAGGTGGAGCAGGTCCCGAGCGAGCAGGTCTCGACGACCGATCCATGGTCTGCCACCAAGACCTTCAACTTCGGCCAAAAGCCCTGATGGAGTGCGGAGCAGCCGATGGTCAGTCCAACGACACGATTGCTAATCGTCGCGCTGCTCGCCGTGACTGCCGCTGCCTGCGAGCCGGGCAAGGCCGCCGGCCCCGATAATTTCACCGGGGATGCGCGCCGTGGCAGCGACCTCGTCAAGCAATATCAATGCGGCTCCTGTCATGACATTCCCGGCATTGCTGGTGCCGACGGCAATGTCGGCCCGCCTCTGCACCGGATCGGCACGCGCACCTATATCGCCGGCTATATCCAGAACTCGCCGGACAACATGGCTGATTGGATCGAAGATCCGCAGCGTGCGTTGCCCGGCAACGCCATGCCGAAAATGGGCATCTCGCAGAAGGACGCGCGCGATATCGCCGCGTTTCTCTATACGCTTAAGTGAGCTCTGCCATTAGCACTGGTAACCCTTGGTGTCTCGCGGCGTCCGACTCAAGTCACTGAAACAAGTTTGTCACGGTGACTTAGTCCGGATTGGGTCACAAGCAGCCCCCAATTCTAACCTCTGGAAGTGTCGCAGTAGAACCGAGAGCGGACATAACTCAACCGCGACGGCCGAGTGCACCCCGGTTTCAGGCTTCGTTGGCTTTCTAGTCGCCTTTGATTTTCGAGAACCACTCAAAACAGGGAGTGTTCCTCGCCATGCGTCGGTTGAGGTCGGGTCCCCGTTCGCCTAGCGCCCTTTTGGCTTCGTCTACGGCCCGATGCGCGGCGGCTTCAGCCTGATGGATCTTTCGACGCCTTGGCGGCCCGGACCGCGCGCCTCGCGGACATCAGACGCTTTGTAAGCACGGAGCGCTCGTTTTCTCAGAGGTGCGGATTTGGCCATGCGCCAGAGCTGTCCGCGCACGACGAAGTATCGGCCATCGGGCGTCAACGGATGCTTCACGCGTAAGCCGACCTCCGCCGCGCCCTTGCATCGCTAGCGCGGCACAAATCTAAATTGCTGGGTCCCGTGCTCACCAGGGTCAGGGCCGCGTTCAGCTATCTGGTAGCCGTTGTGAGCCTCGATGAATGCCCGTTCGGAAAACCAGGTCCTCTCGTATCTCACTAGCTTTTCCGCGGATGAGTATACCTTCCCAGGTCCGTTATCGCTCAAGTACGACGTCTGGACCTCTAGCCTAGCGTCTCCGTCGCTGATAGGAACGCGATGCCAGACCAACCTCGCTGGTCTGACCGAACAGAGCGCCCGGATGGTGCCTAATGCGTCGGGCACATATTGTATCGCCCCATTGGAGTGAACCAGATCGATGTTTCCGAGCCACGCGGCGGCGTCCTCGATACGCTCAAAAAACATCAACCGGTCCGTGGCGAGCTCTTTCGCGCGCCTTACCATGGCTGGCGTTTCGACCACTGCCCATCGGATATTTGACGATTTCTGGCGCGCCACCTTGTAATGCAGGCCGGCGCCTCCGCCAAAATCGAGAACACAGTTCAGGCCGGCGACGAGCGGCCAGTCGCCACCGGGTTTGCAATTAATTGTCTTAAGGAAAATCGTTTCAACCAACTCGGGGTTCTCGTAGCCCCTCGATCACCTCGCTTGGCGGAAACAGCTTGCGCTTTACTCTTTGGACAATGCTCATGACGGGTTGGCCGGGCACACTTTTTGATGGTGGCGGCCCGTTAACACAATCAGAAACATTTGGAAACAAGAGGCACTTGCGGCATAGTTGCGCGCCACGGGAACGGACGTGCGTCCCCATCCCTGCGGATGATCGAGGCATCATTCATGGGCAACGCTCTTGTTGTGCCCAGAGGAACGAGCCTGGCGAAGCGCACCTCTGCCCTTCGCGCGGCGCAGTACGTTCGGATGTCGACCGAGATGCAGCGCTATTCGATACAGAACCAGGCCGCCGCAATCGCCGCCTACGCGCGAAACAAGGGCCTCACGATCGTTCGCACTTATAGGGACGAGGGTCGCAGCGGACTTAGGATCAAGGGCCGAGCGGGTCTGATCGAGCTGATCGATGACATCGAGTCGGGGCGCGCCGACTTCGACCACGTGCTCGTCTATGACGTAAGCCGGTGGGGTCGCTTTCAAGACGTCGACGAAAGTGCGCACTACGAATTTGTCTGCAAGCAGAATGGGGTTCGGGTCGCCTATTGCGCCGAGCAATTCGACAATGACGGCGGCCTTCTGTCTTGCATCATCAAGAACATCAAGCGCGTGATGGCGGCCGAGTACAGCCGGGAGCTTTCTGTCAAAGTTCATTCGGGGCTGTGCAAGCTGGCCAGCCTCGGCTACCGCGCTGGAGCTCCGACTACGTACGGCCTTCGCAGGGAGCTTGTTGACGAAAACGGCCGCCCCAAAGCGCAACTCGGCAAGGGAGAATACAAATCCCTGAAATCAGACCGCGTCCTTGTTAAAGCGGGGTCCGAAGAGGAAGCGAGAACCATCAGCTGGATATTCCGTCAGTTTGTCGAAGAACGGAAGTCTGACGCTGCGATTGCTCGTGCGCTCAACCAGGAGCGAATTGGCAATCATCATGGTCGGCCATGGACTCGTCTCATGGTCCACAACGTCCTCAAAAATGAGAATTACATCGGCAAGGTCGTCTACAATCGCACTTCGAAGCAGCTCGGACAGAAGCTAAAATCTAACCCGCCGGAGCAGTGGGTTCGCAGCTCTGCCGACATCAAACCCATTGTTGACGAAGAACTCTTCGCGGGCGCCCAACACATCATGGAGGACCGCTACGTCGCGATATCGGAAGTCGAAATGTTGAAGCGCCTCCGCGCTACGCTAGTGCACAGAGGCCGCCTGACGACCCAGATTATCAATTCCACCCGGGGCCTTCCCTGTTCTGATTCATACGTTGATCGCTTCGGCTCTTTACGCAAGGCATATGCATTGATCGGCTATCGGGCGTCCCGAGACTGCGACTGGTTCGATTGCCGAGCCTCCAGCTCAGCCATCTTGGCAGAGCATCAGGAAGGGATCCGAGCTGCCCTGCAAAAGCAGCGAGGATTGAAAGTTACCCCCAATGAATTTGGAGTTACGTTAAACGATAAGTTTGATATTTCGTTCTTGTTGGCTCGTCGTGCGACGAATATCAACCCACGATATATCCCTTTTTGGAGGACCTACACTTACAGGATCAAATCCGGATTGTTGGCAATAGGTCGGTTGAATGGGGAGAACAGGGCCATTCAAGACTACGTGCTGATCCCCTTTTCGCGTGGCCGCGCGACTTATCTAAGGATTTCGGACGCCAGCCTTTCTCGACAGCAAGGTACGCGAGTCGACTCATTCGCCAAACTTATTCGTATGATCAAAATAGAGCTGGCATCGTCCAACCATGGCGCATCAGCCAGCCTAAAGCGGCTGAAAAAATCACAGACAAAAAGGTTCCCCAAAACCAAGGGCGACCTCGCGCCGCACTGATCGAACGTAAGTACAAAAAGGCACCCAGCAGCGTGCCGTAGTTCCTCCTGAAGTCCCCGTTGAGCTTTGCAATCTTTGACAGCTCGGAGGAGGTCTCGATTTCGTCGGCCATTTGGCTGGTCCTCACTATTAAAGCCAGCGCCCTATGAACCACTGTTTTGCCCGACGGAGCAAGCGCAATTTCGGTATTTCAAAAAGTATCAGCACAGACCTTTTGTCGGTATTGACCAAGCAATTGCGATCCACCCGCGTGTACCCGCAAGCCCCAGCGGCTGGTCACCTCTCCGACTCGCTCCTATTCTTGCGTCATGACCAAAGCAGAGAACAGGGCGGCAGCGAAGGCGTGGCACAGGGAGCGCATGCGCCTGCGCGTGGAAGACGCCCGGGCCGAGGCAGTTGCAGCAGACCTCGCCGAGCTCGGCCGGCTGCGCCACTATCTTGTGTTCGCCAGGAAAGACGGCCGCGCTGACCGCGATAAGTTGATGAAGGCTATTGACGACTACGTTGAAGAAATGACCGGCGACCGTACCAAGCTTCACGCGCAGGGATCGAGTATCGGCGCCCAATGAGCCAATCTGAAACCGCCATCCATCGTAATTGAAGAATGTGCAATCTTTACAGCATCACGACCAACCAGGCCGCCATCCTGGCACTGTTCCGCGTCGTCAATCAATATGCCGGCAATCTACCGCCAATGCCCGGCGTTTTTCCTGACTACAAGGCACCTATCGTCCGGACCGGCGCCCACGGCCGCGAACTTGCGCTAGCCCGCTGGGGAATGCCATCGTCGTCAAGGGCACTAATGGACGCGACCAAGAAGCGCGCCGAGAAGCTGCAAGCCAAGGGGAAGACCGTGGACTTCAAGGAATTGCTCCGGATGGAGCCGGATTCCGGAACCACCAACATCCGCAACGTAAAGAGCAAACACTGGATGCGTTGGCTCGGCGTCGAAAATCGCTGCGTG
Source organism: Bradyrhizobium sp. 23AC (assembly GCF_054863025.1). Lineage (NCBI taxonomy): Bacteria > Pseudomonadati > Pseudomonadota > Alphaproteobacteria > Hyphomicrobiales > Nitrobacteraceae > Bradyrhizobium > Bradyrhizobium sp. 23AC. Next base: position 639,214 of record NZ_JAVAYN010000002.1, on the reverse strand, counting down.
GTGCCATTCAATTCGTTCAGTGAGTTCAACAAAGCCGCCCCTCCTATGCTTTGCCGGCATTTGGACCAACTGGACGTCAGTCCGGAAGGTCAAGGAGGGCGACACGACCAACGACCTCTATGCATTCCTGACGACGGAGCCCAATGCCGAAGTCGGCGCCGTCCATCCGAAGGCTATGCCCGTGATCCTGACGACCGCTGATGAGGTGGAGATCTGGATGAACGCCCCTGCGGATGAGGCGCTAAAGCTACAACGGCCGCTTCCTGACGGCGCGCTGCGCATTGTTGCTCGCGGCGTGAAGGAGGATCCCACACCAGCGAGGTAGCCTTTTGCACGCTGCGGAATCGCGGACAGGCCTAACCTGGAATGAGCGCGAAGTAGCTATTTAGACCGCAACCGCCCCTCTACCTTCTTGCGGCTGCTGCCGGCCTTTTTGACCGCCTTTTTAACCGCGGATGCGGAGCGCCCCATCTTCTTTGCCTCGTAGCCGACTTCGTATTCCTGTCTACCCGCCACGCGAGCGCGGTCTTGCTTACGACCGCGAGCGGTCTGCTTCTTCGCCTTAGCCATATTGCACCTCCATGCGCTGCTGAAACGCATGGAGATTCGGTTGGTTCCTGATCGGACCGGAACGAATCCGCGCACAAAGATTCGAATCATAGTGTGAGTTGCGTGGAGTGTTTCTGTGGCGTCGCAGCGGCAGCGGAAGTCGGTAATCGGCGTGAAGGCGCCCTTCCCCGGCTTTATCGAACCGGCCCTGGCATCCTCCGTCGAGAGAGTGCCGTCCGGGGAGCGGTGGATTCATGAGATCAAGTTCGACGGTTATCGTGTTCAGGTGCACCTGGCCAATGAAGCCATGACCATCTACACCCGCCGCGGCTACGACTGGACCAGGCGTTTCAAGAAAGTCGCCGACGACGCTTGGCACATCAAGGCGGGCTCGGCGATCATCGATGGCGAAATTGTTGTCCCCGCTGCTGACGGGACGACTGATTTCTCGGTGCTTCAGAACGAGTTCAAAGGCACGTCATCCAAGATCGTGCTGGTCGCCTTTGACTTGCTCTATCTGAATGGACGAGACCTCCGAAGACTGCCGCTCGTACAGCGCAAGGCTGAGCTGAAGAAGATCATTTGCGGCACGGACGTGCAGTTCAGCGAGAGTTTCGAGATTGAAGGGCGCGAGATGTTCGCGCATGCCTGCAAGGTTGGGCTTGAGGGTGTCGTCTCTAAGGTTCGCGACAGCGTTTACAACAGTGGTCGGGGCCACAACTGGGTCAAGACGATCTGCGCGCAGCGAGAGACGCTAACCATCGCCGGCTTCGCACTGGACGAAGGCAAATGGGACGGCGTGTATCTCGGACGCCGCAAGGGCGATGATCTGATCTATGCTGGCAAGGTCGACCACGGCTTCGACAAGACATCAGCCGACGAACTGCGCAAGCGACTGGAGCCGCTGGTCCGTAAAACCCAGCCCTACACAAAGCGCATTGCTCACAAAGGCACTTGGGTCGAACCGAAGCTGCTCGCTGAGATCGAGTACCGCGCCAAATCAGCCGAAGGCAAGGTGCGGCATCCATTCTTCAAGGGCCTCCGGGAGGACTTATGACCCGCGTCGGCCCCAAGCTTCGCTCAGAGAAGCGGGTGTTGCTCGCCATGTGGGGTGCGCAGAACATCCTGGCACGCCACGTCGAGCCGGGCGGCCTCGACGAAAGAGCTACGATCGACGCCTTGCTTACTGTGCTGGATGACGAGGAGGTCGTCGAGGCCGTGCGTGAACTAGAGCGCGCTCTGCGTTAATTGCCTTCTATTGCGAGAATCCGTTAAGTCGTACGGGGACATCAAAGGCGCCCTGGTCACTCGACGCGCCGATCTATGACGATGGCGCGGCAACCCTAGCTGACCGCGCAACCGGCGTTATTTGGGACGAAGTGCCGATGTAGGGATGGATGGGGCGCGCGCAATGAGCGAACAGGCCGGCCGGTTTCACGCCGCCGGGCCTTCGGGCACGGGTGCGGAACCTTCTCGCCCTGGAGGCACCCACCGGTCGCGCCTGAGGCTCCGGGCCGGCTCCAAAAGCTCATCCGGCTATTATCGCAAAAGCACGCCACTCTGGTCATCCGTCCTTGTCGTTCCCTGCGTTCTGAACATACTTCCGCCTCCTCGACTGCGTTAAAAGCGCCAGTTCAGTTCTGGGTGAGCTGGTAAAAAAGACGACTTGACGTGCAGCTCCATGCCCACCTTTGGGAAAGCTTCGCAGGCTCAAAAACCGTCTTGTTGAATGTTAGCTCGCCGTAGCGCAGATGCGGATCGCTCTCAGGCGGGTGCCATTGCTTTTGATGTGGAGCGCCAAATGGATTCCAAGCTGGGCGACAAGCTCGCGGAAGAGCAGATCACGAAAAGCTTGGAGGAGCAGCTTTTTAAACTGGTCAACCCAGCGCGCGAAGAGGAAGTCGGTCCTCTGGCCCCGCCGATCAGGGGGAAGACGTCTCGCGCCACGCCAGCAACGATTCATCGCTCGGCGGGTTGGCGCTACTTGGTTTTCGGTTCTCTATTGACAGCATCCATTGGTGTCGCTGCCTGGCGGTGGTCACCTTCCGTTGATAAGGCGATGGTGCCCCCCTCAGACCCGGGACCTTTGACACAGGCCGCGCCGCACGCCGCCGCGCCGACTGCAGTTGCCCTGTCTTCCGAACTTGCGCGGCAGCTCCAACCGCTTGCGCGCGATTTCGCTACCTTGAGGCAAACGGTCGAACAGCTCGAGGTGAGACAAGAACAATTGGTGCGCGACAATGAGAATCTCGTGAGCCAAATCAAGGCGAGCCGGGAAGAAATGGCGCGTAACAATACTACCATCGACCAGATCAAGGCGACCCAGATTCAGATCGCGCGCGACAGCCAAACGCTCACCGAGCGGCTCAACGCAAGCCAGGAACAACTCGCCCACGTCATCGCCAACGCCGCAGAGCCAAATGTGATGCATGAAGAGCCAAAAATGAGCCCCGAAGAGCCAAAGGCGACGTCCAAAATACCACTGCCGCGGACGCGGCAGTCGGCCAATGTCGCCCAGACGCAAAAGCCGGCGCCAACCCCCGCGCTGCCGCCAGTCAAGAAACCGCAAACATCATCGGCGTGGCCCTGGTCGATGCGCTAGAGCGATCGGAACCGATCAACCGGGCCCGGCGAGTGCCCGATGACCCCTCTACATAGCTCTGCTCGATCTGCTCGGCGGGGGTGAGCGGGGTGATGTTTGCAGACGGGCAGGCCCTTGAAGCAGGCGGCTCGAAATAGATCGGGCACGATGCCTACGAAAGGCGCCATGATGATCCCGTTCGGCCGGCGAGCCAGTAGCTGCTCGAGGTTTGCTGAGATGCAGAGGAAGAGCGCGCACGTCGTTACCGCCCATCGCAAGAATGTCGAAGGCGTAGAGCTGAACTTCGTGATCATGCTTGCGGCTGTGCAGCGCGTTGAAGTCGGAGACGCCGTCAACGCCGAGAAACACGGCCTCGTTATCGATTACGAATTGCTTCTGGCGGTTCGTCAACGCCGCCTCAGCAATCCAGGGATAACGCTTCGTACAGTCGGTGCCGTTTCGGGAGAGGAGGCGCACGCGTTCGTTCTCCTGAATGACTAGCATCCGGTAGCCGTCGTGCTTCACCTCATGAATCCAGTCCGGCCCGTTCGGGACCTGCTTGCTGGCGGTAGTCAGGCAGAGCTTGTACGCCATACGCATCGGCCGAAGATAAGATTTCGCGCAGCGTTTACGAATCGGGAAAAAGTAGCAAATTGAAGGATTGCTTCTCTGCTCCGGTGTCCCAAGAGCCCCCCTGAAACCGGAGCAATCCCAACGGCCTCAGCTCCCGCCGAGCAGAGGCCGTCTATTTGGTTTACGCTGGCAACTGTCCCGAGCGTCTCGAAGTAGAACGCTGCCGGCTCGAAATGAAGGTCACGGCAGCATTTATTCTCCAACTGAGCGCCGAAATCCCAGTTGGCCTAAGCTTAGCAATGGCCGTGCCACAGGTTTGTGACAGGAAATAGCAAACGGCCTCGAGCAGTTCCGGGGCTGGCTCGGATGCTGAGGCCGTTAAGCGCAGCCTCGAAAATAGGCGCGCGCTGCTTATTTTTCCCGACCGTGGCCGGATTCGCAAGAAATACAGGGACCAACTGTACGTTATTGCTGCCAGTTCACGCCGGCGGGCCTCTCAATTTCAGAGGGGCGGCTTTCGGCAGGCGAAGCAGTAAGCGAACGTAGCGCTCGTTCAGCTTGCTCCTTGGTCAAACCGGCGGCCCAGGCGGTCCCGATCAGTGCTGGGCCTTTGCGTTCGCGATCGTAGACCATCCATCCCTTGCCTCCGATTCGAACGAAGAAGCGGCTGGGCGATGGAATTTCGTCAGTCAATGAAGTTGCTCCCAATATGCCATGCATCTTGGGAGTGTATCAGCTTCATTCAAGCGCGTCGGGAAAATATGGCAATGCACCCAAGCTCGAGCGGTAGGTGCCGGTCACGATTGCGTGCGAAAATACGGCTCAAGGCCTTACAAAATTGGCCCCAGCTCCGTGGGGCAGGGTGCCGGAGCTGGGGCCTGCCGGGGTGTCCTGGGAAATGGCATCGGGAGAACTAGGCAGTATGCCAAGCGTTCTGGCCCTTCCCCAGGTCACCGGTTCTTGTCGGGTTTGCCGTTGGGGCTGCCATCATCCCCGCCATTGCCGTAACCGTTGTTGCCACGAGGGCCATGCTTCAAGCCGCCGCCGGAATGCGCGATGGCTGTGCTAGTCAGGGATGTCGACAGCAATGCTGTGATGGTAGGCGGAGTTACAACGGCGAACTTGCCGCAGGTCTTCAGAAATTCCCGCCGATCGTCATCTTCTTGTTCTGACATTTCCACCCTCCGAGAGTTCCGCGGCATAATATTTAAACCACAATTAAATATATTAAATAGTTAATAGGTTCAATCACAATATGTGAGGGAGGAGATTGCGGCGCGGCGCTCCGGCTGAGCGCCGCGGGACGAAAAAGCCCCAGCTGTCTGGACGGCTGGGGCGTCAACCAAGAGAGGTCACCTGTTCTTCGGCTGTGGTGGAGCAATTACGGGGGATTCACGTTCCTCGCGGCGCAGCCGCGCGCGCCGCTCCAGGCCCCCGCGGTATTTTTTTGGCACCTTCACCCCCGGGACGCATTTGGTGCTCATGGACGACAACGATGCTGACAGATACCTGCGCCAAGCAAATGCCTGTCTCGAGGAGGTGCAGAATGCAACGCGTGCGGCCGACAAGGAGGCGTGGCTGAAGCTGAGCGAAGAGTGGATGGCCATGGCGGAGAAAGCGCAGCGAGAGACGCCTTATGAGCATTAAAGCGGCGAAGGATGCAGCGGGTTCATATTGTTCGGGTGATCACAGATAGTGGCGAGCGCCAGCTATGGCTTGCGGCAACCGCTCGGGACAACGCAATCGACGCGGTGCTCGATGCCGTCCCTGAGGGGTGGACGGCTAGCCTTGTCAGCGGGAGCTGGGGGCCAGCCCCGATGACGCCGCAGCCCTGAACATGCAGCCTGGGGAAGTCCGGCGGCGCGCAAATCCTACGAAATCCTACGCCTTAGGGCGGAATGAGGTCCTGCTACGCTTCGATGGTGGCGCAGCTAACCTCACCTTAGGGTCGAAGTTGGATCAAAAGCTCTGCCCTCGTACCAGCATGGCCCGTCGGCCCAGTAGCCTTGGGAAGCAGACCTCCCCCGCGCGCTGGGCCGGAGTCTGCTGCGGGCCGATTTCGTTGAAAAAGGCGGCAGTAATCCGATGTATTGGTGCCAGCGCCGACACGGCCGGGGGGCTGCATCGGCTTTTATGCGGGCTTGAGGGTTTGCATCGGGATCAGTTTGGCCATCTTGCCAAGGTTCTGAGCGGTGGCTGCGAGAGTGAACTCGTCGCGCGCGCCGTTTGGGCCTCGTAATCGCAAACGGTCGAGCTTGAGAATGCGCTTGAGGTGCGCGAACAACATCTCAATCTTCTTGCGGAGCCGCCGTGAAGTGCGCCCCCCCACGATCGTGCGATCTGGCGCGCCATGTCGCGAGCCCCCTCATAGATCGAGCGTGGTACCCTCCGTGAAGCCTGCGTGGGACAACACCGGGACTTCAGCGCGCATCGATCACAATCGCGCTTGCTGGCGAGGTAAAGCATGGTGGCACCATCGTTGACCAGCGCGCCGGTCGTGGTGAGGACCTTGCCGTCGGGACAGCGGTAGACGTCACCTGCGTGGTCATAGGTGAAGTCGTCGCGCGAGAAAGATCCCATCTGTGCGAACCGACTTGTCGAACACTGTAACGTGTGGCTCGATGCCGTGCTCATAGACCAGCCAGCCGAGCATCTCGGCGGAGCCATAGCCGCTGTCGCCGAGAAGCCGGCTCGGATAGAGATCGAACCGTTCCAGCGAGCGCTCAATCATGCGCTTGGCCGCCAGTACCTCCGCCTGCCGGATGGCAGTAGTCGCCTCGACATCGACGATGATTGCGTTCTCGATGTCGACCAGGTAGTTTGTCGAGCAGGCGAAGAAGGCTTGGCCGCCATGCGCCCCTGTCCAGCGCGCTGCCGGGTCGGAGGGCGACACGAGCTTCGGCGTGACCTCGGTAGCGGCTCCGAAAGCGGCATCGTCGAGGACGGCCAGATACTCATCGATCGCCCGACCGGCGACTTCCGGGGGGAGTCCTTTGTCGCCTTCGATCCCCTTCTGCCGGTTGGCATCCGCCTTGATCAGGCTCGCATCGACTGCAAATCCGTCCCCACCGACCAGCCGCTCCCGGATGCAGCGGCGCAAGACGCTCTCGAACACACGACGGAACAGATCACTCTCCCGGAATCGGCCATGTCTGTTCTTGGAGAACGTCGAGTGATCCGGCACCGTTCCATCCAGGCCGAGCCGGCAGAACCACCGGTAGGCTAAATTGAGATGAACCTCATCGCACAGGCGCCGCTCCGATCGAATGCCGAAGCAGTAACCGATCAGGAGCATCCGGATCATCAGTTCAGGATCGATCGAAGGCCGCCCGATGCTACTGTAGAAAGGTGCCAGGTCCCGTCTGATCTCTTCCAGGTCGACGAACCTATCGATCGATCTGAGCAGGTGGTCAGCGGGAATATGCTTCTCGAGTGAGAACTCATAGAACAACGCAGCCTGTTCGACTTGCCGATGCCTCATAAGACAGACTGAATCACTGATATCTCTGCGCCGCAACAGCCGACTTTTTCAACGGAATCGGCCCTTTGCGGACATATCGAAATCAAAACAGACCGAAACGGCCGAGACGAGAAGCACTGCGGCTCAGCTAGGGAAGTCCTTTTGTCATCGTAAAGGGATTGAATCCACGTTCCGCGAGGGCAGCCCACGAAGCTGCGCCAAGATGTAACGATCGGAAATAGCGTCGCGGCTTGGTCGGGTCGGTGTCCAACACGAACCCCGTCGGTAACGCGCGGACAGTCGTGGCATAGAACCCACCATCGGGCGACCTCTGGGATTCGATGATAGCGATTAACGCTTCTGCCTTCTCAGTCCTGCCGAGCTATTTCATCAAGAGAGCCATTTTGGTCCCGTCCCTTCGGTCCACACCATCGCGGTCTTCACCATAAGAAAAGCCTCCGCCAACACTCATTCGCTGTTCGGCGGTCGTCATTGCCGATGCAAATTTCCCGGCCGCTCCGTGAAGCGCTGTCAAAGGCCAGATCTGGGCATCCAGAGCCAAAATCGGATTATGCGTGACACCGTCTTCAGCGGTCCCTGCGGCGAAACAGGCGCACCCCGGATCCCAAATCGTATTTACGAAGTACTCAGCAACCGTTGCCTCATCGCGCCAGCGCGCCGCCACTGATACCGATCATGATCAAGTTATCCATAACGATATCGCTCCCGTGCTGGAGCAGCTGCGCATCCTCTGGACGACATCGAATGCGCGTCCATAATTTTACGCTGCCGCCGCGCGATCCTCTTTGTTGGCCCCGCGCAACGTCCAGATACCAGCGAAGGCGAACAGCGGAAGATCCTCGCTAAGCGCGGACCAGACAACGGTCCTTCTTGGTTTCGGGGGTTCGGCTCCGAAAGTATGGGTTGGGAACGACTACTAGCAGGGGCATTAGGCGTAGGCCGCTACGAGCATCAAGCGTGGCGCGGACGGCTTGTCAGAGCAGCTTATGCTCGGGGCTGCGCAGCCGGTGAATGCCCATGAATCGCATTTTCCTCGCCATCATCGCTTCGGCGTTGATATTACTCCTCGGTGCAATCAGCTGTCGTTGATCAAGTATGCTGACCTGTCTCACGACCGCACCGTCGGTACGTCAGCTCTCGACAGAATAGCCGGCGAGAGCCCTCTGCTACTCTTCTTGAGCAAGATACGGTGCGGCGGGAACGAGCTGCAGTAAACCCTCGCTTATAATTCCTAGCGACTTCGGCCAAGCTGAAAGATTGGGAAGTCTCAGGAACGGTCTCATCAGGGTGGCGTTTTTGCACAATAGGCTGAGGGAGTCATCGACACAAACATTGGAGAACCAAAGATGGCAAACCCGCGTCCGGAAGAGAGATCGACACAAAACATGGAAGAAGCAGCCCGCCGTACAGGCGAGAGGGCTGCGGAGCAGACTACGCGCATCGGGCAAGCTGCGGCTGAGGCCGGCGAAGAAGTGGCACGGGCCAGCGCTGATATGCTCAAGCAAAATGTTGAGACGTTACAGCAGACCTGGCGCTCCAGCCTCGAGGCGGCGACCTCACTAATGGGACGGTCAAGCCAGCAATTTAGCCGCACGCTTGGCTTATCTGAAGAAGATGCGCAAAAGGTAACGGCGGCAACCGAACGGTCAGCTCGCAACGCGCAGACGCTCCTTTACAGTGGTACAGCCGCCGCCAAAGTGATGGGGGGAATGTCCCAAGAGTACCTCCAGATGGTTCGTCAACAATTTGAGAAGCACATCGAGCACTTGAACAGGTTGTGGACCTGCCGAACTCCACAGGACTTTGCGGCGGTGCAGAGTGACATGGTGCGGGAGACAGTGGAGACCGCTCTGGAAAGCAGCCGTCGTATCGCCGACTTGTCGCTCAAAATGGCCGACGATACCGGGAAGCAGATTAAAAAAACTATGGATCAGATCCCACGCTAAGCAGGGCGGACTTGTTCAAGGGAGAGAGCGGCAGGGCAAGCCGCTCTTGCCGCCCCGGCGAATTCAGCGCGATTTTCGTTTGCGCGTTCGCTTGCGACTGAGGCGTTTGGCGTTTGCCGCGACCTTCCTTCGGTATTGCTCAACAATCTTGTCTCCCGATGCGCCAGCCATCAGGCTTGTACCGGCCTTCGCCGCCGCCAGCACTTTTTCGCTCACCATGCGCTGGGCTTCACGTTGGGCCGCTTTGCCACCGCGCATCAACTTCGCTAGGCGCAGTCTGATCACGCGATTGCTTTCTAGCCCCAGCATCATCCAGTTCCACATGCTGCGATATTCCTAGCAAGGCGAATAACTTCGGATCACATCAACGACCACGGGGTGCGCGGTGTCCAATCAAAGCCGCGTGGCTTGCTACGGCGATGGTTCTAGGTTCCCTCGAGGGCGCGTGCGGAGCCCCGATTCTTTTCGTCCTCGAACTGATTAGGAGAAGACGAGAAGCGCTCTCGCGCCGGACAACTGCGCGCTCAGGATCATCAACGCGATAGGAAGCAGCAGCCTCTGCCGGAAGGAATAAACATTCCAAATCTTCTGAAATTCGCACTCCTTTTGCCGGTTCGCTCCACGTCCCGCTCATATTTGAACCATTAAAGTGCTCGCGACGTTCTCCACAACTGGAGGAAGCGAGCACGTGCAAATGAGGACCAGATCGAAATGCGGGTACTAATCGTCGACGACCATCCCGTTGTCGTGACCGGCTGTCGGGCCTTGTTCGCTTCGGACCCTTCCGTCGCGATCCTGGAGGCTTCCGATGCAAAGGAGGGCCACCGTGTGTACTTGCAGAAGCATCCCGACGTCACCGTGGTTGACGTGTGGCTTCCCGACCTTACCGGCTTCGAGTTGACCCGGCGAATCCGTAGGGATGATCCTGCCGCCAAAATAGTCATGCTCGGCGAGAGTGAGAATCCGGCGTTCGTGATGCGCGCTGTGGAGATGGGCATTCAGGGATATGTCTCAAAGAGCGATGATCTCCGGCTCCTGGCCAAGGCCATTCGGAAGGTTGCAGCTGGGGAGCGCTTCGTTTCACCGCGTCTGGCGGAAGCGACGACGTTCGCGGGCGCGGCGATCAAGGCCAGTCCCTTGACGCAGATGAGCCCACGCGAACTTGAGATCCTGCGGCTTTTGGGTCGTGGCGACCGCATTTCAGAAGTCGCGTCCGAACTCGGCATCTCCTATAAATCCGTTGCCAACACGACCTCCATGCTGAAGTCCAAGCTCGGCGCTAGAAATCACTCCGACCTGATCCGGATCGCAGTCGAGATCGATTTGCACCGGTGACTGGGATTCTGTTTTTTTCGACAGTTTTCACGCAGCAGCGACATCGGAGAGAGTCCTGCTCACTGTGGGCACTTGAGCGGGCACGACCTCTGACGCGCGCGCGCGACGGCGAAGAGGGCGAGCCATATGAAGCTATCCCCACGAACTGATTGAACTCATCGTCAGAAGCGTCCGCACGACACCCATTAGACAATTTGGAACCCAATCGGCCGAGCGGAGTTAAGTCGCCGCTTCTCATGTTGTGTTGCGAGGCCGAGCGAAGGAAGCCCATGCGTCGCATTCGACTTGTAATAGCAGATCGACGTCCCATTGTTCTGCAGGGTTTTGCATCGCTACTCGGAGCGCAGCCCGATTTCGAAGTAGTTGCGTGCTGTCTTGATGGAGCTAGTTGCCTTGCGGCCATTCGCAGCTTGACGCCCGATGTGGTGTTACTGGAGGACGGGTTGACCGATGTAACCGCGTCCGACATCCTCGCTGTCGTGGACGACGAAGCCCTTTCCTCCCGGCTGGTGTTCTTCACTGCGACTGTCGCCTGCGGCGATCTTGCCAGGGCACTGGCGACCGGTGCTTGCGGTGCGATTTCGATGAACGCCAAGCCAGAAGCGCTGGTGCAGTCCCTGAGGCTTGAAAAACCGGGGTCAGACCTGGCGAGGGTCGGCAACGAAGCTAATGGTGTCGCCTCGTTCGGCAATAATGTTCTGGCGCTTCTGACCGTCAACGAGCGGACGATCATGGATCTCATCGCCGAAGGTTTGTCGGACAGTGAAATTGCTCGGGTGTTCGGTGTCTCTTTGGGGATCGTTAGGACTCACATCGACCACGCGCGACAAAAGCTTGGAATCAACAGCCGGCACGAGCTCGCCGCGCTGGCACTGTCGCGCCGTTATGGCGCGATGAGTATTCTGACAGCTGCGATCCTGGCAGCGTTGGATGATTCGCCCGGTCACGCCGCAACCGAAAGTTCCACGATCAAGGTCGCAAATGGCGGCGCGGAGGTCGTCACCTTTAAAATCAGCCGCAAGGAAGCAGTATCGGGTGGCACCCCGGCCAGAGGCGCGAGCAAGGACCGCGCCGGCGCCGCAACTGGGACGTCATCGTCGACCGGCAAACTCGTCGACCCCGTGGCCGAGGTTGCCGCGAGCCTATCTGCGCAGGCAGCACTCAACGCGCCGAGGCCGGGTTCGAGCAGCTACAGCATCTTCATGGTTGCAGCTTTCGCCGCCTTGATCTACGAGCTCGATGGTGTCAGCCACGCCGCGCAGGCGTTCGATTTCGGCGATGACATTGTCACTTCATCTACCGCAAGCGACGCCAACGGACTGACATCCGCACTTCCCGGCTTCGCAAATTTAGGCGGCACGGCCGTGTACGATAGGGCATTCGAGTTCGCCCAAGGCGATACAATCGCCACAGACGGCAGCGAGCCTTATGTCGGCAATGCCCATGGGGAGGATGGCGGCAGTGCCCGAGAAATTCCTATTCCCCGAGGTTCCGGAACCGTTGATGTTGTTGCTGCGGCCGCGAGCGAAGCCTCGCAAAGTGACCCAACACAGACAGGCCGGGACGGGTCAAATCAAGGTCGATCGCAAGCCGATTTGCGCGCTTCCGACAACAGCTCCGAAGCCGCTAAGCGTGAGGCCCCGGGAGACGATTTAAATCACGGTCAATCGCAGAAGGCCCTGCATGAGTCCGACAACGGCTCCGGAGCCGCCAAGGGGCATGCCAAGCATGACGCTGCGGAAGACGGTTTAAATCACGGTCAGTCGCAGAAGATTCTACATGAGTCCGACCACAGCTCGGGAGCTGCCAAGGGGCACCCCAAGCATGACGCTGCGGGAGACGGATTGAATCACGGTCATTCGCAGAAGGCCCTGCATGAATCCGACAACGCCTCCGGAGCCGCCAAGGGGCACGCCAAGCATGAGGCCCCGGGAGAAGATTCGAATCGCGGACAGGCGCACGGCGATTTGCAGACTTTTGAAGATGGCTCCGAGGCCGGCAAGCAACACGCACAGCATCCACAGGCAGGTGATTTAGATGCTGGCAAACCGCAGCAGAATATACCAACGACGTTCGTAAATTCTGCCAACGACACACATTCGGCCTTGAAGATTCAGACCGAAGGAAGGGGCGGGCCTTCTTCCGACAACGCAGATCAGGCCAAATCAGCGGTTGGGACCGAGCTTGGCGATTCCTTTCGTTTTAAGAGTGGCGCCGACAATACGTCTTCAGAAATGTATGACCTTCAACAACTGAGCCACAGAAATGGCAAAGCCTATGGAGATGGTCAGCATTCCGTTGCACGCGAGGGGCCGGAGCTGGTCCAGGATGCTGACGGAATTGTTATTGCAGATGCGCACCACGATCACTCGTGGCACGCCAATCTCCATGCGGCTCACGATCTGATTGCTTAGCAATTCACTAATCGCACGGGCGGGTCGTGGTTCAAACGCTTTTTGCCCTGCTGACATCGCAATGCGCATTTGACGCATCATCCCCGAGACACTCGAGTGCTACGATGATGGAGGAATCGAACAGGAGGAAATCGCTGCATTCTGTCTAGTGCTCGACCTGTTCAATCATGCCGCCGCCAAAAGGCGAGCCGGCGCTCCAGAGCGGCACCTCCGATCAAGCGCGGACGGAAGTCCCAACCCCGAGCTTAGAGGGGCCCCGAAAAACTTGTTCTGGACGTGACAGAAAAGAAAAAGCCGCCCTTCGGCGGCCAGTTTCAGAACTTCCTTCTTCTTATTTCTTGAGGGCGTCAGCGGCATCCCGCGCGGCGTCCTTCACGTCTCCCGCAGCGTTGTGGGCGGATCCCTTGGCCTTATCCATCTTGCCTTCGGCCTCCAGGTCCTTGTCGCCAGTAAGCTTGCCAGCACCCTCTTTGATCGCGCCTTTTGCCTTGTCGGCGGCACCCTTCACATGTTCACGGTCCATGTCGTTATCCTTTCTTGGCCGGAAGACGAACACAACGAAACCGTTGCGCGGTCGTTCCTGCGAGACGCGCACCTCTCTTGCACATCAAGATTTGGCCGTGCCGGCGGGCGAAGAACATAGATTGCGTTCGATCCTGCAAGCTTCTGCGTGAAATGTGTCAACGCTGCAGTCGCAAGTTTTCACCAATTTGGCGGAAATGTTCGGGGGGTGCGCACGTTGATGAAGCGGCGGGGCCTAGATGGAGAAACAGCCATGCGATACTTATCTCTGGTATTGCTCATCGCACTGCCAGTTATATCGATACCTGCTGCCGCCCAGCAGAAAACCGAGGCGACGTCACAATCCGGTGTTGCTCAAAATGTGCAAACTGAAGCTGATAAAGGCATAAAAACCCGCAATTCCGGCGAATCCGGCTATGTTGGCGATCAGGATCGGCCCGGCGCGGCTTCTCATGCACCGGGCGAGACAACCAACGCGAGCGGGACCACAACGGGTAGCAGTGCGCCCGGTACTCAATCAAACATCAATAGCTCGCAGGCCGACTACAACGCTTCCTTGAAGGATGGCTCTGCGCCAAAGAAATAGCCGCCTTTGACGACCGCCTTGGAAGAGAGATCGCCGGCCATCTGTCAGCGGCACAAAGAGTGAAAGCCGCGACAACGCTGCGCGGGTTTTTGTTTGCGCTTGGCCCTTGGCTGACCGGTCTAGGGTTGTCAGTCCGCTTCCAACAGGTGAGCAGTATAGCGTTTTGCGGACAGACGAGGGCAGCCTTTTCGCCCCATTCAACCGAACCAAGCAGCGCCAGTGTGGCGGCGAGTCGCGCGTTGACGTCATTTCGATTGGCTTCGATGCTCCGGTGGAACCAGGAGACTGCTTCAGCATCCTCGTTAATCTGTATTTTGGCAAAGCCTACTATCATGAACCAGCGATGAGCGAAGATATCGCGGGGAGAGAGGCGAAATGCTTCTTTGATATGGGCTTCAGTCTCAGCCCCGCGACCCATATACAGCTTGGCGCCGTCAATTTGCGCCTCAGCCAAATTGCAATCCAGCGCCAGCGCTCTTTCAAACTCAGCGATGCCCTGAACCACGCGCTTGGTGCAGACTAACACGCACCCCAAGGCCAAGTGGGCATAGGCACGCAAACTTTCGGACTACTTTCTATCCTGGTTCGAGCCCAGGCCTGGTCTCCAATCGCTTGGGGCGTGTTCATCCCTTCTGGAGCACAGCCGACAAGCCTGGACCATCGTTCAAGATCGAAAAAACCTCCCGCGGCGACAGATGGGCAGCCGCCTGCTCGAAGCTATCGCTCGCATCGATCTTAGCGCGGCCGACCGCCAGGTTGGCGTCGATCATGTCGGGACGGGCGGCGCGAGGAGGCGGCAACTGCGCGAGGTGGAAGGCTAAGAGCGCGGCGCCTTCGCGCAGCTCCACCAAAGCGGGTTTGATGCCAATCTCCGCCACCGTGGCCAACTCGTTGGCCCGGAGCAGCACCTCAGGCGGCTCTCGGTCTTCAGGAGTGACAAACAGTTGGCTGGACGCGGGCTTGGCCGCCAGCGCCCCGATGGGAACGGCGAACAGCAGTCCAATGATGACTGGCGACATCCACAGCAGAAGGGGCAGCGAAACGGCGTATGCGCTTGCCGCCATCGCAATGCCGCACAAGGTCGGGATGCCGTACTTCCGATAGAGTTCGCGGCGCTCCACCGTGCCGTCGTCCCGCCTTTGCGTCTGCCAGCCGGCGTCGCGGCCGGCCAAAATCTCTACGACTGCGATCGATTGAAAGATCATCATCACGGGCGCCATCAACGCGGAGACGATCACCTCTGCGAAAACTCCGGCCGAGGCACGCAACGCGCCGCCGAATTGACGTCTCACCGAGCCTCGCATCCAAACGAGTGCGAGGCTGAGTAGCTTCGGCAACAGCAGAAGTCCCATCGTTGCAACGAACACCCAAATGGCGAGCACGGGATCCTGGGCGGGCCAGGTCGGAAACAACGAGAAACCCTTCGGAAAATACTCTGGACGCACGAAGCGGGCCTGCAACGAGATCAGCATCCCCAGCAGCAGGAACAGAAGCCACAGAGGTGCCGTCAAATATGCCCCGATCCCCACCATAAAATGCAAGCGCGACACCCAATGGAGCCCGCGAGCAGGCACGACAGCGAGATGCTGAAGATTGCCCTGACACCAGCGTCTGTCCCGCGCCGCGAAGTCGAGCAGCGAGGGTGGTACCTCTTCGTAGCTTCCGCCGAGCGTCGGCAGCATGTAGATGCCCCATCCGGCCCGCCGCATCAGCGCAGCCTCGACGAAATCATGGCTTAGGATGTGCCCCCCGAATGGCTTGCGCCCGCGCAGCTGCGGCAGCGCCGCCGCTTCGGCGAACGCCTTCACCCGGATGATCGCGTTGTGACCCCAGTAGTTGCCTTCGGAGCCGTGCCACCAGGCGACGCCGGCGGCGATCATCGGCCCGTACAGCCGGCCCGCGAATTGCTGGACGCGGCTGAACAGACTTCGCGCGTTGACGATCATCGGCAGTGTCTGGACGAGCCCGGCGCTCGGATTGCTCTCGATGGCATGGACCAATCGGACAATGGTCTGCCCGCTCATGAGACTGTCGGCGTCGAGCACGACCATGAAGTCGTAGACGCCGCCGAACCGCGTGATCCACTCGGAGATGTTGCCGGCCTTCCGGGCCGTGTTGTCGGCGCGGTGACGATAGTATAGCCGCGTGCCCACGGCCTGACGCAGCGCGAGCAGAGCTTTCTCTTCCGCAACCCAGATATCTGGATCAGTGCTGTCGCTCAGAACGTACCAGTCGAACAGCTTTCCGTGCGAGGTCGTCTCCAAGGATTCGATGATCGCACGAAGCCGCGCGGCCAATCGATGCGGGTCTTCGTTATAGGTGGGAAGCAGCATGGCGGTGCGGCTTGCGATGGTCGGCAGTTCCGCGCCGGGCACCAAGGCGCCTTCGTCCCGACGATGGGCCAGCAGCACAAAAAAGCCGGCGAGTGAGGAGGCGAACGAAAACGCGACCCAAGCGAGCAAGACCAGGAAGAGCGCCAGCACCATGGCTTCGAGGACCGTGACGCCGCCGACCTCCAGCACGCGATACATCTCGTACCCGCCCGCGCCCGTGAGCACCGCCGTCGAGAGCAGAATCAGGCCGCGCCGCCCAGCCATCGTGGTGGCAATCGGCGCAGGAGCACGGTCCGAGACCGGGTTCTTTCCGAGGTCGCCAGGAGCCATCGGAAGCGGCGACTCGCGCGGCAGCAGGCGTTGGTTCGTGATATCGCCCCCTGTCGATCGCGTGGCTCGGCTCAGGGTGCCCATCGGTAGACCCAGACTTCGGACAAGGGCTTGTCGCCCTCGGTCAGAAACGCCCGCAGTTCGATCGGCTCTCCTTTCACTGGGCACTGGAAGCTCAGCCGCCATCCACCCGTATAGGGGTTGGGCTGCGTGACGATGTTCTTCACCTCGGACTTCTCAGCCTTCACCACGCCTTTGACGCCGGCAGGATCGATGCCCTTCAGGTTCTCACCGACCAGGTCGAGGACGAAGAGGCGCGCGTCCTCGCCCCTCGCGCCTATCCCGCTTCGCGTGAAGCGGGCGAGCGAATGCGGCTTCGGGCTATCCGGCCCCCAATGCAGTCGATAGGTGTAGTTGTGTTCGCCCTTGGCTTGAAGCGGGTTCTTTGGCCACCAGAATGCGGCGATGTTGTCGTGGACCTCTTCCTTGGTCGGGATCTCGAACAGCATGACGCCGCCCTCGCCCCAATCCCCGATCGGCTCCATCCAGAGACTCGGGCGTTTTTCGAAGCTGGACTCGATGTCCTGATAAGCGAAGAAATTTCGCTCCCGCTGCATCAGCCCGAATCCGCGGGGATTGAGATCCTTAAAGGTGCTGATCTGCAGATCGCGGGGGTTGCTTAGCGGCCGCCAGAGGCTTTCGCCCTTCCCATTGAAGATCGCAAGGCCGTCGGAATCGTGGACCGACGGGCGGAAGTCGTCGATGTCGTTGCGGTCGTTCGGACCGTAGAAGAACATGCTGGTCATAGGCGCGAGCCCGGCCCGCTGCACTTCGACGCGCGGGTAGACTGACATTTCGACGTCGAACACAGTGGTTTCGCCCGGCCGCACGGTGAAGCGGTAGCTCGCCGCGCAACTTTTGCTATCGAGCAAGGCATGGACGACCATCGAGGTCGCGCCCGGCGCTGGCCGCTCGAGCCAGAACGCCTTGAACAGTGGAAATTCCTCCCCCTTGGCTTCGCCGGTATCGATCGAAAGTCCTCGGGCGGAGAGCCCGTACGTCTGCCCCTTGGCCACGGCTCGGAAATAGCTCGCGCCCAGGAAGACGCAGACCTCGTCGTAATAGTCGGCGCGATTCAAGGGCGCGTGGATGCGGAAGCCGGCGAACCCGAGGTCAGCCTCCTCGAACGCCGGGACCTTCTCGCCGAATGAAAAGTCTTCCTTGCGGTACTTGAGTTCGGTGGCCCTTCCGTCCACGACCTCGAAGATGGTCACCCGGTTTTTGTAGAAGAAGCATGGAAGAACTGCGCTTCGAACGGAAGTTTCTTACCGCGCCAGAGCGCGCGTTCGGGCAGGAAACGGATGGAACGGTACTGATCGTAATCGAGATCCTTCAAGCCGCTCGGCAGCTTCTCGTCCGGCGCCTCGTGGGGTTTGCCCGCCAGCATACGGGCGAGGTCCCTCACGGTGGAGGGACCGAACGCGCCCTCCGGCAGGCCAGCAGCAGCGAAACTGCTCCGCGAAGCGAGCAACAACGCCGGCAGCAACGCCGACCCTCGAACAAGCTGGCGTCGGTTCACGGGTTCTCCTACTCGCTACTGCTGTCGCGGCCAAGCAACGGCCACCGCGCCCGCGAGTTCCACCCGACCGGCTATTGCTGGCGGGAAGCTGCCCAATCACGGGCAACCGCCGGAAGCCGGGGTTCCGGGTGCCTCAAAACGAGTCTCCTTGATCAAGTTCAACGGCTACGCGCCGCGATCAATGCGGCAGGCGCCGCGATCGCGCGGGGTCAATTACCGCCAGAAACGGGACTTGCGCATGGGTTCGCGATTTGCCCGGAGCCTGACGGCAGGTTCGCTGGCGGGAGCACCAGTGAGAGCCCTCGTTTGCGTTCGAGCAGACCGCTCTGTCTTGCACGAGGCATCCTTGCAAGCGCCGGGAATCAATGGGCATTGGCTAAGTTGGTTCTGCCGGATCACACCTCGACCACGTGATGCGGACAAAGGCCTCAGCTTGGCGCCAGCCCCGAGCTGAGGCCTTTTTGTTACCTGTGTGCATTTTTGTACAAAGCGCCGGAACGCAGTCGGGGTTTCTGACTCATCCCACGGGGCTTTCGATGGGATATAAAAGACGTGCCGCGTCACACCTCCTTCGCCCGAGAGGCGGCAGCAACGCTGCTGCGAATGGCGAAAACAACAAAGGACCCGGGGATTGCGTCGGGATTGATTCAGCGAGCGGCCGACCTAAAGGATCGCACGGGCGAGTTGCCCCCGATTAATACTGAGATTGCTCCCGCGGAGCCAAGGAAGCCACTGACGAAAAACTAAGCTTGGCGCAAACGGGCCTAAAGTCATTTGAAAAAATCCCCCGGCTCCGGGGGGGCGATGGGGATGAAGCCGGGGCCGAACGGAGTCGCCCTTGGGGAAGGGCACCGGGAAAACTTGGCAATCGGCACAGCGTTCCCAAGCCCACCTACTTTTCTCGAGGCGTCAGCGATCCTTATCAGGTTTGCCGTTGGGGCTGCCGTTACCGCCCCCAATGCCATAGCCGTTATTGCCGCGAGAGCCATGCACCAAGCCGCCGCCCGTGGGCGATGGCCGGGCTGATGATAGACTTGGACAGCAAGAGAGCGGCGGCCCCATCTCCTGTTGCCCCTAAGATGACCTTTCCAAGATCCCCAAGGTTGGTCCCGCTTCAGACTGGACAACGGTTCGCTGGTGCACGTCCCGAAGGAAGTGGATGGAAGCGGCTTGCCCAGGAACAAAATTTAATTGATTTAATTTGGTTAATATTATTTCATCGACTTATCGGTGGAGGACGCCATGCCAGACCAAGACGACGACCGTCGCGAATTCTTGAAGACCTGCGGAAAGTTCGCGGTGGTGACACCGCCGACGATTACTCTCTTGCTATCAACGTCCTTGACTTCCGACGCGATCGCGCAGTCTGGCGCGAGGGCTGTCCACGGTAACAATGGCTGGGGTAACGGCGGCGGTGATGGCAGTCCCAACGGTAAGAGCGACAGAGGCCGTTGAGCCGTAGTGGATCGATAACGGGCGCAGAACTGGCCGATTGCCAAGTTTCCAGTGCCATTCATCAAAGTCTGATCAAGCTGCCTTGGCCCCCCTGCCAGCTTGATTAGGCCCCAGCTCCACGCACCTCTGGAGTTGGGGCTTTTTTTAAACCGAGACTAGCGCGCACCTGTTCGAATGGATCCCTTCGCCAAGCTTGCAGGCACCAAAGTTAGGTCAACCGCGATCCTGAGCGGACATGTCGTTTCTGCTCCCCTTTCGGCGAACGCCTCTGACCTTCACGGTGATGCCCGCTGAGCGCCGCTTCTGACCCATAGCCGACCCACAGCGTCTCCCGCCAAGGGGCGCTCGTGACCCAAAGCGGGACACGATGAGTGACGAGGCAGAAGGCCTGCTCTCATTCACCACATTTAAACCTTAAGATTTTACGAAGGAGGGCTCATCACAGGCCGCAGGAACATGCGAACAGCCTTTGTACAGAAGCCATCCGTGGACTTCGGGCAATGAAGGTTTGGCAGACAAGCTGCATCGCGGCTGCGGTCGCATCCGCGGGACTTTATCTAGCCGCCGGTAACAGGCCGGCCGGGACGGGGCTGGATGTCATGCCGGGCGCTGCAGCGAACATAGCGGCTCCCGCGAACATGACGGCTCCTGCAAACATGGTGACGCCCGCCTTGTACGCCGAGGCATCGGCCAGACTTGCGATAGCGCTTCGGGCAGAAAGAGCCGAGCTGGGCTCGGTGACGTCAACAGGTTCCGGGCCGTTGAGCACCGGAGCGGAGATCGTCGATGAACCCGTCGCGACCAAATTGGCGTCGTTGGGACAGGATATCGTCCAACCGCTAGGACGCGATGCGTCCAACGATGCTCCGAAAGCGGCGTCGACGCAGGATTTCCGTTATCTGGTCTACTACGTCTGGTCCGAACTGCCGCCCGCCGAGAAGCCGGCGGAAATCGTCTTGCGTGCGTTCAAGGACATTCCGGTCGGAACGCCGGCCGAAGAGATCAAGCGCGCTTCCGGCGCGTTTGGTCTCGATTTCAATTTCATGATGGCGGTCGCCAAGATCGAATCCGGCTTCAATCCCAATCAACGCACCGGGTCTTATATCGGGCTGTTTCAGCTGAGCCACTATGAGTTCGGGAAGTTCGGCTTCGGGCAGATTCGCAGTCCGCGGGATAACGCCGTGGCGGCCGCCTACAAGATCATTACCGAAGGCGTCCAGTTCGAGTGGATCACGCACCGGACGCCGGACTTGAGCGATCTTTACCTGATCCATCAGCAGGGCTGGGAAGGCGCCGCTGAGCACATCAGCCGGCCCGCTCGCATCGCTTGGAAATCGATGTGCGCCACCAGCGAAGGCAAGGAGAAGGGCGGAAGGTGGTGCAAACGCGCTATCTGGGGCAATGCACTTCCAGCGTCCAAGCGTACTTGGAAATCGGTGGACAATGTGACTTCAGAGGCGTTCGTCGGTATGTGGCGCGGCCGGGTCGCCGAATTCTACACGAAATATGTGGCAACTGCCGCTGCGGCGGCAAGCCAATGAATCCGTTTTCGGCAGGCCCTGCCACGCTTGCAGGCTAGACCAAGTCCGCTCATGGCCCTGAGCCGAACAACGAACGCGCCGTCGCCACGTCGGCTGTTTGAGGGAGACCTGACCTTGCGCGATGAGACGTGCTGAGCAGCTTTTGACCCCAGCCGTCCTGCGCCACGCTCCGCATTTGCGACGCAGCATTTGCACACGCTGTGGGTACAACCGTCGAAACGTGATACTCTGCGCCTCATCGTCCTCTAGCTTGATGAGGAACGAATGAAGCGGCGGAGTTCATAGCGGGCACCGCGGCAATACTCGTTTCGCCAAGGCGTTCGGGGGCGCAGGGGACGCCTCGGCGAATTGGTTTCCTCGGCGCTTGGGCGGATGAGCCGGCTCGCGATCCAGCTCACGCCGCATGGCTCAGGGGCTTGCGCGAGAAGAGCTGGATCGAGGGCAAGAACCTGCTTGTCGAATATCGTTATGCCCGGGATCGACTGCCAGCTTTAGCCGCCGAATTGATCGATCTAGCTCCCGATCTGCTAATTGCCTCCGGGCCGGCAGCAGCCCTAGCCCTGAAATCGGCAACTGCTACCATTCCGATTGTATTCGTGGCTGTGTTCGATCCCGTGGGGCTCGGCCTCGTCCGAAGCTTGTCGCATCCAGGCGGCAACATCACGGGCCTTGCGACCTCCGCGGGAGTAGCGGTCGCAAAACAAATAGAAATCCTCCGCGAACTGGTCCCTGGCGCCTCGAAGGTTGCGATCCTAGTCAATCCGGATAACCCCATGCACCGGTTGGCATTAGCCGAGGAGATACCCCGCACAGCGCGAGAGTTAGGCATGGCTCTGCCGATTGTCGAGGCAACCAAGGCCGAAGAACTCGACACCGCCTTTGCCGCCCAGCGCGCCGTTGCAATCATTGTCCTTGGCGATTATTTGACTGTTTTCGAGTCTCCGCGAGTGATCGCACTTGCGGCCGAACATCAACTGCCCGCGATTCATCTCTTTCGGCAATTCGCCAAGGGCGGATTGGTCGTCTACGGTCCTGATTTAGCCGACATCTGGCGTCGTGCACCAGCTATCTCGATAAGATCCTCAAAGGCACCGAGCCTGCCGATCTGCCGGTAGAGCAGCCAACCAAACTCGAACTCGTAATCAACATGAAGACTGCCAAGGCGCTTGGCCTCACTGTGCCGCCCTCGCTGCTGAGCCGTGCTGACGAGGTGATCGAATGACGCGCGGTTTGCTGCGATGCATGAGTCCGGAAGTGGCCCATCGGCGAAGTTGCGCCTCGTCTGATGGAGGTCCGCTCATTGCGGCAGGGCGGACTAGATTTGCTCAGCCCGACTTCTTCGCATTTTGACCCCAAGCGGTCATCGAGCGCAGCGAAGCGGATGTAACTTGCACGACAACAGCGCCCGTTACAGCGCTAAAATTTTTCGTCACCCTCCTGAAACTTTTTTGCTCGTGGCAGATTTTTTGATCGCCGCAGACATGGCGGCCGGAGCGCCTTCGGGGCCCCGCAATCAAGGCGGGCGCCGGAAGGTGTCCGGGGCCAGCTCGTACCCAACTTGCTCTTTGGAGGATTTGGCTATGAGGTATGATTGGACTCCCCTGTGGAGGTCGACCATTGGGTTCGACCACCTGTTTGACGTTCTCGACGAGGTCCAGCGGACCGCCGAAGAGACTTATCCCCCTTATAACATCGAGCGGCTCGACGAGAACCGCTTCCAAATCTCGGTGGCGCTCGCCGGCTTCTCACCGGACGAGGTGGGCCTTACGATGGAGCAGAATGTCCTGACGTTGGAAGGCCATAAGGCCGAGAAGGACGAGAAGACCTTTCTGCATCGCGGAATGTCGACACGGTCGTTCAAGCGGCAGTTCACCCTGGCTGACCACGTCGAGGTCAAAGGCGCGCACTTCGAGAACGGTCTGTTGGTCATCGAGCTTCAACGCGAGATTCCCGAGGCCATGAAGCCGCGGCGCATCGTCATCGCTGGCGCAAGCGCCGGGCAAGTCAAGCAGATCGAGGGCAAGGCCGCCTGACCTACCCGCGGCTGTTCCGATCGTCACCGCGCGGGTGCTCCCGCGCGGCCACCTTAAAGCGTCTTATGATGGGAGGTTAGCCATGCGGACGACGCCCGCACGCGACAACGTCTTCGATTTCAATGCTCTTCTTCACCCCGGCACGGTGTTCTCGCATCCGCGCGAGGTCGTCGCTGACCCGAATTTGAGTCTGGCCGAGAAGCGCGCCATCCTTGCGTCATGAGCCTCTGATGCCTCGGCGATCGCGTCCTGTCCAGCGTTACGCTCGCCGGACGGACTAAAGAAGCCGGTTCATATCGACGAGATTCTGGAAGCGCTACGCGCGCTAGACGGAAACGGACCGCGCAACCCAAACCCGCCGGGCGGTAAGCCCATGCGTCTACGCTCGACCGAACGTTGCGCAGCGGCGTGAGCGAGGGTCTGCAAATGATTCCATGATTGACGTCACACTGTTGCTTCCAGGTCGCTTCTATTGGGTCCTTGTGCGCTCAAGCACGAAAACTCCCGAGTGGCAGCCGGCACGCTTCACCGGCGCTACTTGCGAAGGTGACGGCGCCACGTGGGACGGCTTCAATCGCGACGTCGGTCATCATTTCGTCGAGGTCGTCGACATCGGCGCAGAACTACTGTCCTAAACGCTCGCGTTAAGATGTCTAAGAAGCCTAGCGACAGCGCAGCTATCGATCCGCTGCGCAGATTCCCTATGTACAATCGCTGCGGCGCTGTCCTTTCTGCGGCGGTTCGGAGGTTTGGATCAACGGCGACATCGATCCAAAATTCGTAGTATGTAAGGAATGTTCAGCTTTCGGGCCCAATGCGCCGACCGTTAAGCAGGCGGCCGAGCGCTGGAACAAACGCATTCCCCCTAAGGCGAAGACAGCCCTCCGGCTATCTAGCTCTCAATCAGCGGCCGAACAACCAGGCTTGGAGCGTGGCGGTCGCCGCTGCCGCGCGCTGTGCCAAGAGATCATCTCGTCCATCGCCCGTTTGCCACGCGCAAATCCGCCAACGTGCCTGCTCCGCGCCGCTCAATCTCCGCATACGGGATTCAGCCGCAGCGATGTCCGCTCGTGGCCCTGAGCGGACCTTGTCGCGCAGTCCGCGGATTTTCTGCTTTTGGCTCACTGGCGACATTCCGGCCTCAAAGAAGAGTCAGTTTGTAGACTCGTCCGTTCAATCAGGTCGTGCGGCGCGGCTTGAAATATCCAGCTGTAATGGTGATTCGCGTATTGAAAGTTATGACATATGTCGGCCGCTGACCGACCGCGCCACTCAGCCTGGTTTGCTTCGGGTCAATCGCATCGCAATGCCGGCGTCGAATTGGCAGGACGGGCATGATTGCCACGGCGGGGGGACGACCAGATGCGCCTGTAGGTCGCGGAGTCCGCCGCCCAGGCCGCCGAGACACTGTGCCAGTGTCGTTGCGTTGATGAAGCCAGGCAATCAGATCAGCAGGCTGCAAGCCATGCCGACGATGCACAGGAACATCGCTGCGGTCGCGACCCAGCCCAGCCAATAGACTGGCCCTGAGATCACCAAATCGCCCATGACCGATTTCCGCCGCACCAGGACCATCATCACGGTCATGATCGGCGCTGCCAGTATGCCATTGATGACCGCGCTCCAATAGAGCGCCTTGATCGGGTCGAGCGCCGTGAAGTTGAGACCGATACCGAGCACGACCGAGACTGCGAGCACGCTGTAGAAGGCCACTGCTTCCTTCGGCTTTCGCGACAGTCCGACCGGCCACTTGCGACCCTCTCCGATCGCGTAGGCGGTCGAGCCGGCCAGCACCGGGACCGCAAGCAAGCCTGTTCCGATGATGCCGAGGGCGAAGATCAGCTCCGCCAGCGCGCCCGCCACGGGCCTCAGGGCTTCCGCGGCTTGGGCGGACGATTCGATGTCGGTCTTGCCGGACGCGTGCAACGTTGCAGCAGTCGTCATGATGATCGCGACGGCAATGACGTTCGACACCGCCATGCCAACGAGGGTATCGATCCGGATCCGCTTGACTTCCTCGTCCTCCTTCTCCGGCTCGCGCTTGAGCGGCTTCTTTTCGGGATCGATCCGCTGCTCCTCCGCTTCCTGAGAGGACTGCCAGATAAACAGATAGGGCGAGATCGTCGTCCCGAGGATTGCGACCAGGGTTGTCAGGAAGGGCCCATCCCATTTGAGCTTAGGAATGAGCAATCCCTTCAGTGCCTCGCCCCAAGGCACCTTTGCGAGAAAAAGCGCGATCACGTAGGCGAAGAGCACCAGCGTCAGCCATTTCAGGATGGACACGTAACGCTCATAGTTGAAGAAGATCTGCGCGATCACCGAAACGGCGCCGAAGACCACGACGTAAAGCGTGCCCGGTCCGCCGATCAGAAGCTTGAGAGCATCGCCCATCGCCCCGAGGTCGGCGGCGACGTTGATCGTGTTGGCGATGAAGAGCAGCACGATCATAGACCACATGACGGGCGCGGGAAAATTTCGGCAGACGTTTCCTGCGATGCCATGGCCCGTGACGCGTCCGATGCGTCCTGAGATCTCCTGGATCGCGGCCATCAACGGATAGGTGATCAACATGGTCCAGCCGATGCCGAATCCTAGCTGGGCGCCCGCCTGGCTGTAGGTGCCGATACCGGAAGGATCGTCGTCGGAAGCTCCCGTGATGAGACCGGGCCCCAGGCGCTGCAAGAAGCTGTCCTGATCTTTATTCTCGACCGGCTTCTTGCGCGATTTCCTCCTCGCCACCTCGTCGCTCCTTGCTGTTGTGGATCCGATTCCGGAACTCTAACGTCGGTGCAGGCGTATTGGTTCGGCGTGTGCAGTTTTGAACACAAGGCCAAGTGCGCATGGACGAGGAAGTTGTAACCACGCCCAAAACCTGCATCATGATTTCATGGTTGGATGCGTCACATGCGTCGCGTGTTGATTTTGCTTGCCGCGTCACTGCTGTGCAGCGTCGCGGTCGCGCAAGAAGACAAGAAAACCGACGATCTCAAGCCCGCCGATCCTGATACCGGCGAAAGCACCGTGCAGGAGACGACGCTGGGCTTGCTGCCCAATCCCTTCGAGAGACAGGGCGTCAAGTTCGCGGTTACCTATATCGGGGAGGTCCTTGGCAATCCGTCTGGAGGCGCAAAACAGAGCGCCGTCTACGAAGATCGCATAAACTTCGCGTTCGATGCCGATCTCGAGAAGTTGGTTGGCCTCAAGCAGGTCACCTTCCACGCCAACGTCTTTCAGATCGACGGCGGCGGACTGTCCCGAGGTGCGCTGTTCAATTTCATGGATGTCAGCGGTATCGAGGCGCTGCCGACGACCCGTCTCTACGAGGCTTGGTTCGAAAAGAAGTGGGGCGAGAAAATCGCGCTCAGGGCGGGACAGCTTGCCGCCGATACGGAATTCATGACGTCCAAGTACACCGATGTCTTCACGAACGCCTCTCTCGGCTGGCCGGTCGGTTTGTCCCTCAATCTCCCAAGCGGCGGCCCTTCGCCACCGCTTGCCGCCATGGGAGCACGCCTGCGTGCCGATTTGAGCGACAATCTCTCGGTCCTTGGCGCTGTGTTCGATGGCAACGCGGCAGGTCCCGGCTCCGACGACCCGCAGCTGCGTAATCGATACGGCGTCAATTTTCGGGTGAACGATCCGCCGCTCGTTTTGTACGAAGCGCAACTGCAGTGGAATGCGAACAAAGGGGATCCGGGCCTCGACGGCAAGCTCAAGCTTGGCGGCTGGCGGCATTTCGGCAGCTTTGCGGACCTGCGCTTCGATACGGCCGGCCTTTCGCTGGCGGATCCCGCCAGTTCGGGAGTGGCTGCAAGCCTCTCGGGCGACTACGGTCTCTACGCCGTCTTCGAACAGAAGCTCTATCGCGTCGGCCGCGACGAGGATCGTGGCATCGGCGTATTCGCCCGCGGGTCCTACGGACCGTCCGATCGCAATCTGATCGATCTCTACGCCGACGGTGGTCTCGAGTTCATCGGGTTGTCCGACGCTCGTCCGCACGACAAGTTCGGCATCGCGGCCGCCTATGCCCACGTCTCGCGTCGGGCGCGAGCGCTCGATCAGGACTTCCAGTCGGTCTTCGGCCTGCGATGGCCGCTGCGGACCTCGGAAGAGCTCCTGACGGCTGTCTATCAGTACGAAGTGCAGGCCGGTCTGACGCTTCAGCCGAACGTCCAGTTCATCCGCCGTCCCGGCGGCGGCGCCACGGACCCTCTCGGGACATTGGCCGGGAGGCATCTGAAGAATGCGACCGTTGTCGGTTTACGGTCGGTCATCAAGTTCTGATTCACCATGGGCTGTCTTCTCCGCTTGGGGTCGAGCCGATGCTCTCGGGAAAAATAGGCAGTCATGCTGCTGTTTTTCCGGAACCTTGCCATCATTAGCGGGTTCTCGCATGCCGCATATGGCGGCGAGGAGAACGACATGAACAAGCTTCTACTGACGACCGCGATGGCCGCGCTGATCTCGACGAGCGCGATGGCGCAGTCGACGGTCGTCACCACCACCGGCACTGGTCACGCGGCCGCCGTGCAGATCGAGCCGGAATACCGCACCAAGATCCGCACCTACGTGACCGAGCACAAGGTTCGTCCGGTGCAGACCCGAGAGAAAATCGTCGTCGGTCAGCCGGTGCCGCGCGAAGTCGAACTCGAGGCGGTCCCCGCCGATTGGGGTCCATCGCTCACCAAGTATCGTTACGTCTACTCGGGCGAACGCGTGATGCTGGTCGATCCGTCGGCGCGCACGGTCGTCCAGCAGATCGACTGAATCCTTCGGGGCAGCAGCAAGGCGGCCCGCCCGTTATGCGCTGCCCCGCCGAATTCCTGATTCCTTCCTCAAGCGGCCGTCCATGCCGATCATCCGATACTTCATCTTCGTCGGCGCGCTGCTGTTGGCGCTGCTCTTCGCTGCGGACCGATACCTGCCGGCCCCTGTCGAACGCGCGGGTCCCTCCGATCCGGACAGGACCACCATCCGAATCGCCTCAGCGAGAAGCCTTCCGGAGAAGATCGTGCTCGACACGCGTCCTCGCACCGATTTGCCGAGGACCGCGCAGGCCGATCCAATTCCTGTAGAACCGCAGCACCAGGTGCGCGAAGCCATGGCCGCCATGCCTGCATCACCTTCCCTGGAGGTCAGAAAAGAAGCGCCGGCGCGCGCCTCGGCAGCGGTTCGCCCGCATCCGAAGCGCTCGGCAAAGCTACAGAAAAGGACACTAGACCGACGTCTCGCCTTCGAGCGGCACTACCCGTTTGCCGGCGGTTGGTGGTGAGCAAAGCTCGACAGTGCCAATAGGAAAAGGCCGCTCCCTCAGGGGTGCGGCCTCCGTTGTCTTCAGGTGCGCCCCCTCACCAGTGGCGATGGTGCCGATGCCAGTGGTGGCGAACGACCGGATAGGACCCGCGGTAATAGGCGTAGGCCGGGCGGACGACGCGGCGATAGCGATAACCGTAGGAGACTGGCGCCGTGTAATAAGTCGTGGTGTAGCCGCCGCCCCAGCGATAAGGCTCATCGTATCCGTAGTCGTAAGCGTAGGGACCGCCATAGTAGCCGGCGCCATAGCCTGGGCCGCCGTAGTAACCATAGCCGGGGCCCCAGCCATATGCCGAGGAAGCAAGCCCGCCAATGACGGCGCCCGCAACCAGGCCGCCGGCGATGCCCGGTCCCCAGCCGCCTCGCCAGTGAGCTTCGGCCGGAGACGTCGTGGCGACCGAGGCCAGACCAAGAGCGCCGATCATCAGCGCCGACATTGCAATCTTCTTCATCGAGGATCCTTTCAACATTGCGCATGCCCCGCCGATAACAGGAAAAACAGGCAATGGTTGCTGCCGGCCCCTGGCGGCGAAGGGCAAGAGGGGCTCGGCGCCGGGGCAGTGTCACTCGACGCTTTCGAGCTTGGAACCCAACGCTTACGGGGGAGAGGAGTTCGAATACGATGCTGCGGTGCGAATTGTGCAAGAGCCGTTCCAGTGCCGCGTTAACAAATTTGAATTCGCCGTCGGACTTTTGCGCTAAGCTCCATTTCTCGCTTCTGGGGGTTTCCCATGTTTGGTCCGGCCACGACCGCGCTTCTGCGCGCCGTACTCGACGAGGTCTGCGAGGACATCTCGCGTTTGGAAACCGGCGCGCGCACGCGCGTCGCTTCGCGAATTCTGGAAGCCGCCGCAAACGGCGACATCGCCGCAGACAGCCTGAAGCAGGTCGGCCGCGAAGCGCTTCACGACGCGCCGACCATGTGGCGATAGCGCGGGGGCGCGGAGGCGTGAACTTCCAGGTCACGGTACTCAAGATCCTGGTGAGCTATCCCGATGGATTCGCCGTCGTGGCGGACCTCAAGCGCGACATGGCGATCCTGGCGACGAGCGGGCGGGACTGGGCCGAGCGAACCAAGCGCCTCGCCGCACGCATGCCCGACCTCGATATCTTTTCGCAGGCGCTCGTCGAGCGCCTTAATGGCGGATGGAGGATTACCGAGAAGGGCCGGGCGGTGCTTGACTTCATGGAGAACAGGTCGTCAGGGCCGCAGCGAGAAAGCGATGCTTCGGTCGAAGATCTCGCGACCGCAGGACCAGCGCCCAGACTTCTCGCCTCTACAAGAGTCGGCCGCAGCCAGCGCCTGCAGCGCCGCCGCGCAGCGCGCGCGCGAGCGCGTGCGAAGGCGTCCTGACTAAGCTCTTCGTCTAGGACCGGGAAAAACCGGAAACTTTCGGAAGCGCCTTGAGTTGGCAGCGACTAGGTTCGTCTCCGGAGAGTGAGCATGGCCGACGACGTCGTCTTGAAGAACGCCACGGAGACGGCCTGGACCGTGTATCGGGCGCGACACCCTGATGTCGACGCGCATGATGGCCGGCGCTGCCTCATGGCGCGCTCTCTGCATCGGAGATGGGAAGAGCGACAGAGCGATACCGAAGAACTCGCCACCTTCGGATTAGCGTACCTGTACCGGCTCCCCCGAGACGAATGTTGACGAGCATGAAAATGCTTGTCACGCGCGTTGCCAACGGAAGCACAAGGCCGAGTTGGACGCTGCTCGCGATCTCCTTCCTCATTTCGGCGTTCATCGTGGTCGGCTTGCGCGTCGCGGTCGGGACCTAGTTCGATGCGGATCGCCCAGCTTGCCCCGTTGGCGGAGAGCGTCCCTCCGAAGCTGTACGGTGGCACCGAGCGGGTGATCGCCTGGCTGGTGGACGAACTGGTCGACCTCGGCCATGACGTCACCCTGTTCGCAAGCGGCGATTCCAGAACGAAAGCCAAGCTTCACGCGGTGTGGCCGCGCGCGCTGCGCCTGGGGCGGCGCGGTGTCGACGCCAACGCCGCCTGCTCGTTGCTGATCGAGGCCGTTGCCGAACGTGCGCGCGAATTCGACGTCATTCATTCCCACGTCGACTGGCTGCCGCTGCCGGTGTTGAGCCGGACCGAAGTGCCGTTTCTGACGACGATGCACGGCCGGCTGGACCTTCCGGGCTTGCCCGATGTGATCGGGACTTTCCCCAAGGCTCCTTTCGTCTCCATCTCCGACAATCAGCGGCTTCCGCTTCCCGGCGCTAACTGGATCGCGACGATTCAGCACGGATTGCCCAAGGACCTGTTTCGCCCCTCCTACGAAGCCGGGTCATACCTGGCTTTTCTCGGGCGGCTGACGGCGGAGAAGGGGCCGGAAGCTGCTATACGCATCGCCCGCGCCGTCCGGATGCCGCTCCGGATCGCGGCCAAGATACCCCGAGCTGAGACGGCCTACTTCAAGAAGAAGCTCGAGCCCGAGATCGATGGCGAGACGATCCGGCTGGTCGGTGAGGTGGACGAAATCCGGAAGCAATCTTTCCTCGCTGGGGCCGCCGCCTTGCTGTTTCCCATCGACTGGCCGGAGCCGTTCGGCCTCGTCCTGATCGAAGCGATGGCGTGCGGGACACCCGTGATCGCCTACCGTTCCGGATCGGTGCCGGAGGTCGTCGAGGACGGCGTCACCGGCTTCATCGTGGAAGGCGAGGCGCAGGCGATCGAGGCGGTCAAGAAAGCCCGTCCGGCTGGACAGAAGAGAGGTCCGCGCCCGCTTCGAGGAGCGCTTCGTCGCGAGGCGCATGGCGAAGGAATACGAAGCTCGGTATGCCGAATTGACCTCCCGAGCGCGACACCCGCTTCGCGCAGCGGGTAAGTGACGAATCCTTCGGCGTCAGTCCCCGGCGCCTCCTACCGGGAACAAGCGGAACTGCCGGGCGTTGTGGGCGCGGCATCCGACCGGATGCTGTCCACTGGAGGATATGATCTATGAAAAGGATTCTTGCCGTCGCTCTGCTTGGCACTGCCATGATCGGCGGGGCCGCATTCGCGCAATCCACGCAACCGGCCGATCGCGCTGCGCCGGCCGCCACCGCCGCTCACACGACCGACGCGAAAATGGCGTTCAAGGGCAACTGGCGCGCCTCGAAGCTCATGGGCCTGAACGTCTACAACGAGAACAACGAGAAGCTCGGCGACATCAACGAGCTGCTCGTCGACAAGAGCGGCAAGATCAATGCGGTGGTAATCGGAGTCGGCGGCTTCCTGGGAATGGGCGAACACGACATCGCCGTCTCCATGGACAAGCTGAAGTTCGTCGAAGAGCCTGTCCGGACAAGCTCGACCAGCACCACTACCACCACTGCGCGCGACACGACCACCGGCGCGGCTTCGACCAACACCACGAACCGCAACGCCAACGATTGGGTCCCCGATCATGCCGTCATGAGTGGCAACAAGGAGCAGTTGAAGGCGCTCCCACAGTTCAAGTATTCGGACTACAACTAAGGGACGTACGTTCCCGGCATCAAGGGCCTCCATCGGAGGCCCTTTTCCTTTGGGTTCGATGACGCTGGCCAAACAGAAACGGCCCGTCCGGGTGGCGGACGGGCCGTTGGTGCGAAAGCCAGTAACTTAGTGCATATGAACCAGGAAATAGCCGACGCCGCCAACAACGAGGACGGCAGGAACGGCCCACAGAATCAATACGGGCATTTTTTCCTCCAATTGCTGTCAGTAGGTTCGCGGGCCTCCTTCGGCCCGCGAATGGTCGCTTACTGTTCGGTGCAGACCTTGGTGGTCTTCACGGCGGACTCGGCTTCCGTCTTGGTCTTGTAGACCCCGTTACCCACGACCGTCGTGGTGGTCGTCGTCGGCTTGGTGTCGACGACGGTGCACTTCTTGGTGGTCGCGTCGCGCACGATGTAGAACTCGGCGGCGCTGACGGCCTGGGTGCCGAGGGCGAAGGCGGCGAGCGCGCCGCACACGATCAACTTCTTCATGATGTCCTCCTCTCGTAAGTAGTCACATTCAACCGGGAGTCATCATCGAAGTTCCGGTTGTTCCCGATCTCGAAAGCAGCGTGCCATTTCGCTACAGCAGCGATTCTCCGGCGACCGGAAAAAAGCGATTCCGGATTGCCGAGTTTTCCCGAAACGGAACCAGGCCCGACCCTTCGGGTTAACCGACGTCCGCTTTTAGGAGGGTTCAGAGATGAACAAGCGTTTATTCTTGGCCACGACCGCTGCCGTCGCAATCGCGACTTCGGCATTCGCTCAGTCTTCGCCGAGCTCGTCGAGCTCCAGCCCGACTTCGACCCCGCGTCAGCAGGATTCCTCGACGCCGTCGTCGTCCACTTCGACTCCTGCCAACAATTCATCGTCCGGACCCGCACAGACCAGTCCTTCGACGAATTCCGCCCAGACGCAGTCTCCGTCTTCGACGGGACAGACTGCTGCAGGCCAGTCGTCCAATTCCGGTACAGGCACCAACGCTCCGCAGGCGCCGACCTCGAACAATTCGACCAACCAAGCCCAGACCAATCAGCCGTCAAACCAGACGACGACGCCGTCCAACCAGGCGCAGACCACTACTCCGTCGAACACGACCAACCGGACGCAGAGCGCCAACCCGCCGTCCTCCAGCACCAATCAGGCGCAGTCGCCGTCGGGTAGCGGTTCGACCAACACCGCCCAGCAACCGAACAATCAGCAGAACACGGCGGATCGTTCGTCGAACACCAACGTGAACGCGTCGGTGAACATCAACGACCAGCAGCGGACCCGCATCAGCGCGTCGATCTCGCACCTGAACGTGCAGCCGCTCACCAACGTGAACTTCTCCTTGTCGGTGGGCACGGTCGTCCCTCGCGACGTCCGCCTGCAGCCGCTGCCGGCCGAGGTCGTGGAGATCGTGCCGCAGTATCGCGGCTACAACTTCGTTCTGGTGAAGGACGAGATCGTGATCGTCGAGCCGTCGACCTACAAGATCGTGACGGTCCTGCCGTACTCCGGCCGTTCGACGGCCGCCGCGCCGGCACGGACAGAGCAGCGCAAGGTAACGTTCAGCGACCGCGATCGCGAAGTCGTCCGCAAGCACGCCAAGGCGCGCCCGGTCGAGCGCGACAAGCGAGTGACCACCGGCAGCTCGGTCCGGACTGAAATCCGCACTGGGGAGCGCGTGCCCGAGGGCGTGGAGATCGAGGCCTTCCCAGAGGAGGTCTATCGCGAAGCCCCGACGCTTCGTGAATATCGGTACATCAACCGCGACAGCCGCACCTACATCGTCGAACCGGGTGATCGTCGCATCATCGAAGAGATCGATTGATCTAGCAGCGAAGGAGAATATCCATGAAGACCATCGTGCTAGGAGCGCTTACGGCGTCTCTGATGGCGGCCTCCGCGAACGCCGCCCCGCTCGCGCCTGCAGCCATCGCTTCGACCGAGCTTAGTGGCACCGTGCAGGTACGTCTCGTTTGCAACGAGTATGGCCGCTGCTACCGGACCCGGGGCCCCCGCTATGTCCAGCGCTACTACGGCGGGGACGACGGCTACGTGGTCCGCCGGAGCTACGGCTACTATGGCGGCCCCGGCTACCACGATCGCGGCTACGGCTACTATGGCGGTGGCCCCAGCATCGGTTTCAGCTTCGGCACCCGGAGCTGGTGAACTAGGAAAGGGCGGCTCTCCGAGCGGCCCTTTCTCCATTGATTTCCTGTGGGGACGACGAGACGTCGACTGTTGCGAAGCTCCTGGCCCAGAAAGAGCAGTTGCTGGCGCGGCTCGAAGCCGATCCCGGCTCAAACGAGACCGCCGAAATCCAGGCGCTGCTCGCCAAGATCGACACAGCGCTGAAGCTGCTTGGCGCCAAGGATTCCGCCGCTGCCGGCCTAGACGACTAGGACTAGCCTTCTGCTCCGGATTAAGGCCCCAGCTCGGGGGGCTAGGGGGCTAATGAGCTGGGGCCAGTTCGGGGTTCGCCCCTGGGGCAGGGGCGTCGAGAAAGCTTGGCACTCCTCTGTGCGCAACGAGGTTCGGCGTTGCTCATCGGCGACGCTCTTCTGGCCGACGCCTGCATGGGTGCAGAAGTTAAAATTAGCCGCAAGGATGCAATGCTCCCACAGCACATCGGTGCTACGCTACCCCAGGCGTTCGGGGGTAACAGTTGGCCATCTATCGAATACTTCAGAACTCACCTCTAGGGCCGGAAGAGATCACACGGCTTTCGAGGGCCTACGAAGAGGCGCTCCGCAGGATCGGCGTGCAGGATCGCAACGACCCTCTGACCGAACTGATCGCCAAGAAGATCATCGAGGTCGGTCAGACCGGCCTCAAGGATCCCGCCGAAATCTGCGGCCGAGCGGTCGAGGGATTAGGCCTCCCGAAAGGATGATTGCGAGGGACGGGCCGGCGCCGCTGCCCTGACAAGCGCGGCGGGCAAGCCAACTCTCGTCGACAGAAACGCGCCTTCGCGAGATGAGGACAACTAACTGGGCCCCGCACATTGCCAAAATGGGCGACGTTTGAGCCTATACCGAGGCCGATCCCGGACCGCGGCCTAGCCGTCGTCAGCCTTCTTCCCTGCGTCCTGCTGCTCCGTCGGCAGGCTCGCCTCAAGCTCGGCAATGATGTCCTGCAGCAGCCGCACCGCAAGCGGGTCCGTCGCTTCCGCGTGCAGCCTTCTGTATCGCTGCAGTTCTTCGAGTATCTTCGGCGATTGGGCGGCCATGGTCTGTCGCTCCAAAGCGTCTACGCCGGAACGGGGCCCGGGTTGCAACCACCTTCGGCAAAATTGAGCGCTTGGGTCGCTCAGGCGTCGAGCGTGAGCGAGACCTGGACCTCGCATCCCTCTGGAAGCGGCCTTCTCATCACGGTCCCCTTCATCTGCGACGCCAACAGGCTGATCAACCGCGTGCCGAGTCCGCCCTTGACTTCGACCGGACAGCCGACCCCGTCGTCCTGTACCGTTACGAGGATGCGGTCGTCCTTGGCGCGCACATCGACCTCCACCGTGCCGCGACGCCCCTCTGGAAAGGCGTACTTGAAACAGTTCGTTACCAGTTCGTTCACGATCAGCCCGATCGAAGCCGCTTGCGAGCTCCGCACTTCGATGTCGTCGCAGCGGACCCCGATCGAGATCGTACGGACGCCACGATGGAAGTCGGCTAGGCCACCGCACAGGGATTGGATGTACGGCGCAAGCGCGATGCGGCTGCTGTCGGCGGTATCGCGCAGGCGGTCGTGGACCTTCGCAACCACGTCCACCCGGCTCACCGCGGATGCGATCGCCATTTGAACGGCCGGGTCGGTTGCCGAGCGGGCCTGGAGCCGGAGGATCGAGACGATCGTGGCGAGGTCGTTCCGCGTTCTGTGCGCGAGCTCCTGGAGGAGTACGTCGGTATAGCGTTTAGCCTCGGAGAGCTTGTGCAGCGTGCTCCTGAGGAGCTCGGTGACAGCGGCGATGCAGATGCCCGTCAGAATGAACAGGATGAGTGGGATCGCAGCGGAGGATGGTGGCTCCGGGATCAAGTAGGCGGCGGCGAGCGCGGCACCTGCCGCGGTGGCCACGATACCGCTGCCGCGATTGAATAGGACGGAGGATAGGAAGATTGCCGGTATGAACAGCAGAACAGGGTAGGAGCGCAGGTAATCGTCCAGCATCACCCGGGCGATGAAAGCGATGCCCACCAGACCAAGTGTCAATGTATAGCGCAGCCAGATCGGAAAGTCCGACCTCGCCGTCAAGAGGCGTTGCAGAAAAGCTTCCATCTCGTAGCAACGTGCCCTTGGGGCTCGATGTTCCGACCAGAAGCCGCTCTTGCTTCGCTCGCGCTGCTTGCGCCAAGCTCGCCCGATCTAACGACCGCCTTTGATCCGGCCATCCAGCAGCCGAGTTGTGCATTGGCTACTACAAAGCCGGTACGACCTGAACCAGAAGGACGGAGACCGTACCTGCGCGGCATTGCCGGCCACGACCGTCCCTCGACCTCGCACCACGCTCAGCACCCCACACCTGAATGCAGGGCCCGTTTCCGCCGACCAGAGCACGTGCCGTTTAAGGCCCGCCCGAAAGCGGTCGGTCAGGACCCAGGGCGTCCGGAGACTAGGCGCGGCCTTCTAGAGAATCGAGACCCTTGCGGAGAAATGCCAGCACCATGATCTCGTCGGATGTGAGCTTGGCATACTGGCGCTTGAATTTCTGCGCGAGCTTGGCTTCGATCATCCTCACGAGGTCGCCGGACATGTAGGCGTTCAGGACTTCTGGGTGCACATAGCACTTGCGGCAGATGGCCGGCGTGTTCCC
This sequence comes from Bradyrhizobium sp. 23AC, assembly GCF_054863025.1. Classification (NCBI taxonomy): domain Bacteria; kingdom Pseudomonadati; phylum Pseudomonadota; class Alphaproteobacteria; order Hyphomicrobiales; family Nitrobacteraceae; genus Bradyrhizobium; species Bradyrhizobium sp. 23AC. The sequence continues at coordinate 602,378 of NZ_JAVAYN010000002.1, read as the reverse complement.
GAGCTGCTTGGAGACGCTCTCAATCGCGGCGACGACGTTGCGCTTCGCCTCGGCCTGGCCGTCATACTTCTTGAACTCGGCCAGGGCCAGCGCCGCCAGAACCGTCCCCGCCCAAGTGCGGAAATCCTTGGCGCTGAAATCCTCGCCCGTGATGTCCTTGATGTAGGCATTGACGTCGCCGGAATCGACGGTGCGCGGCTGTCCGTCGTCGTCTAGGTACTTGAAGAGCTCGTGTCCCGAGATCTCCGCGCAACGCTTCACGATGGCGGCTATCCGCTTGTCCTCGACGCGAAGCTTCCACTTCTTGCCCGACTTGCCCGTGAAGTCGAACCGAAGGACGCCGCGGCCGACCGCGACGTGCTTACGGCGCATGGTAGTCAGTCCGTAGGATTTGTTCTTCTCGGCATACTCGGCGTTGCCAACCCGGATCAGAGTCTTCTCCAGAAGGGCGGCAGGTTGCCGATCTGGCCGATGCACATGACCATAATCAGCGGCCAGCCGCCCAGGCTACGAATGTTCTCCTCCCGTCCGAAGCACCTTTATGCCGTCCGATCCGTATGCAGGAAGAGCAGCGCGACAAACGCGGAGATCGAGGCGAGCGCACTGATCCACAGTGCATTGCGACCGAAATGCTCCACCATAACCCCCAATGCAAGCGGCGCGAAGGCACCGGTCGCGCGGGCCGGCAGCGAGATCATTCCGACACGCCTGCCAAAACCCGTCGGCCCAAAAATCGCCAATGGGAGCGTCCCGCGGGCAATGGTGATGATGCCGTTGCCCCCGCCATAGAACACCGAGAAGGCCGGCGCGAGGAAGGAGCCACCCGCGACCAGCGCAACGATACCGATCGGGTTCATGAGCGTGGCCAGCCTCGCGGAAAGAAGTGGGTGAAATCCGCCGAGCCATCCCGCCTCGAGGATGCGAGCAGCAACTTGAGCAGGTCCAACCAATGTCCCCGCGAACAAGGCCTGTGCCGGTGTCGCGCCAAATGCGACCAGCATCGTCGGCAGGATCGCCGACACTCCAGAACTGACGAAACTCGTCGCCGCGAACATGTAGGCCAACACTACCATCGAGAACGTTTCGCTCTGACGTTCGGACTGCTGGCCCGATCCCGCGCCCGGTCGAGACTCCAGGTCCAACGGGACCGCGCGCGGCAGCGAAAGATTGAGCGGTAAAGCAACGCAGATATGGATCACCGCCCATACCTGGCAGGCGACACGCCAGCCGTACTCCGATGCGAGCCAGGTCGTGAGTGGCCAACCGACAGTGCTGGCGAAGCCGGCGATCAGGGTGATGCCGGTGATGGTTCGTCGCGCATTGGCACCATAGATGCGGGCAAGCGTGGCGAAGGCCGCTTCATAGAGGCCCATGCCCATGCCAATCCCAAGCACCATCCACGCGGCGATCAGCAGCGCCATGCCGTGGGTTACAGACAGGAGGAGCAAGCCTGCGACAAAGACGAGGTTCGAGACGGCGAGCAGACTCCGACCGCCAAACGTATCGATGGCGTGTCCGACGCGCGGGCCGAGCAATCCAGAGATAACAAGCGCACCCGTCAGCGCCCCAAACACGTGGGTCGGCGCGAGCCCGAGATCGTGTGCAATCGGCGCAGCCAGGATAGCGGGGAGATAATAGCTCGACGCCCACGCAATGGTCTGCGCGGTGCCGAGTGCAACGACGACCGCGAGCGAGCCCGCAGGGACCTGCTTCATGAACAACCGCACCCCGCGCTGCCTGCCTTCTTCGCCGTTTCGTCGGCGACACAGCAGGCCGAGGCCTCTTCCTTCGCCGGACCACCACAGCATCCCGTTGCAGTCGACTCGAGGCCACCGCGCGTGCAGACGCCAGTTTCCGGCAGCACGAGCTCGACCCGCGCGGCCGCCTCCTTGTCGCCCGCGATGTCGGCGACGATCGAGCGCACCTGCTCGTAGCCGGTCATCATCAGGAACGTCGGCGCACGGCCGTAGGATTTCATGCCGGCAAGATAGAAGCCCGGCTCATCATGCGCGAGTTCGCGCGCACCATGGGGACGGACGGTGCCGCAGCTATGCTCGTTGGGATCGATCAGCGGTGCGAGTGCGACCGGTGCTTCGATGGCTGGATCAAGCCGCAGGCGCAATTCTGACAGGAATGAAAAATCGGGACGGAAGCCCGCCGAGACGATCAATTCGTCCGCAACCACGCTTCGCGCACCGCAACAGGTACCGGCCGAAATCCTGAGGCCACCCTCGGAGTCCGAAAAATGCATGACGCCAAATCCGGACTCCACCTTGATCTTCCCCGCAGCCACCAGCGCCGCGAAGTGCGAGCCCAGCTCGCCGCGTGCGGCAAGCTTGTCATTGCGGCCCCCGCCAAAGGCCTTTGCGGGATCGGCGCCGCGCAACAACCAGATGGCTTGTGTGCCGGGCACCTCGTCGGCGAGCTGCACCAGATCGATCAATGTGCCCACGGCAGAATGGCCGGCGCCGAGCACAGCGACCGTCTTGCCGGCATATCTGGTGCGATGGGTGCCGCGCACGTCCGGCATGCCGTAGGCAATACGATCCGCGCGCTCGCGTTCACCGATCACCGGCAAACCGTTGCTGCCGGCGGGATTGGGAGAGAACCACGTGCCTGACACATCGATGACGGCATCGGCGCGCAGCACTTCGGAGCCCTTGCCGTTCTGATAGCGGATCTCGAAAGGCGCCTGCTCCCGCCCCTTTGTCTTCGCTTTATCGAAGCCGGCGCGGCTGATGGCCGTCACGCGACTGGAGGTGCGGATCGTCTCGCGGAGCGGTGTGCGTGTCGCGAGCGGATCGAGGTACTGATCGATCAATTCGCCGCCGGTTGGATAGGACTGAGGGTCCGGCGAATTCCATCCCGTCGGGGCAAGCAGTCGCGCCGCTGCCTTGTCGACATTGTATTCCCAGGGCGAGAACAGCTGAACATGCTGCCATCGACGAACGGCATGGGCGGCGTCCGGCCCGGCTTCGAGCACAATCGGCGACATGCCGCGTTCGAGCACGTGCGCTGCGGCTGCGAGGCCAACTGGACCTGCCCCAACGATTGCGACCGTCTTGCCGTTCATTTCTCTTCTCCGATCATTCTAGAATCATCGAATAATAGCGACCAAAATAGTCAGCCCGCCGTTTGGGTATCCTTGCATATGGCTTCGTCCGCGCAGCACTCCGCCGCCAGGAAATCGACGAGGCCCCGCATCGCATCGAAATTCGCGTGACAAACAAGCGTCGTCGACTCCCTGATCTGACTGACCAGCCCGACCGAGACCAAAGTCTTGATGTGATGAGACAGCGTCGAGGCCGGGATCTTGAGCTTCTCCTGCAAGCGCCCAACAGGCATGCCCGGGTGCCCTGCCCGAACCAAGGCTCGATAGATCTGGAGCCGTGTCCGATTGCCCAAAGCTTCCAGGCGTGCTGCTGCGTCGTCGATCTTCATGGTCGCCATGATGTGCTTCTAGGGCTCGACTGTCAAACCATATTTCTAGAATTTTCGAAATAACATGACGTTGGGAAAATCGCGCTCGCCCGCGAAGTCCAAGAATGGAACCGAAACTTGAGTTGAATCAGTCCGTACCAGGTATGATGAGTGGGATTGAGACGATGGAAAACGAGCCTTCCGAACGACCGGACGCTCCACCACGCAAGCTCTCGCGGGTTGATGAGGCGCGCCGTGTTGTCGAGGAGTACGCCGCAGATCTCCGCGAGATCATCAAGAAGCTCACTCGCAAAATGCACTGAAGAGTGGTGCCGAGAGGTTCCGCTTCTGGATTGACGCGACTTCCATAATTCCATATATCTGGATATATGGAAACTGAAGATGCCGTTCTGGCGCTCGCCGCGCTGTCGCAATCGACCCGCCTGGAAGCATTCCGGACGCTGGTGAAACACGAGCCTGACGGCCTTGCGGCCGGCGATCTCGCTCGCCTGCTGGAAGTCCCGCAAAATACGCTTTCGGCGCATCTGTCGATCCTGACGCGCGCGCGCCTCGTGACCTCCGAGCGGCAGAGCCGGTCGATCATCTACCGCGCCAATCTCACAGAATTTCGCGACGTCGCAGTTTTCCTCCTGCAGGATTGCTGCGGCGGGCGCCCCGAAGTTTGCGAGCCCGTCGTTCAAACCCTGCAATCCTGCTGTTCGCCAAAGCGAAAGGAGCGAAGCCGTGCGTGATCACGCGTATAATGTTTTGTTCCTGTGTACCGGCAATTCGGCACGATCGGTTCTCGCCGAGTCGATCCTTCGCAAGGACGGCGCCGGCCGGTTTCGGTCGTTCTCGGCTGGAAGCACACCGAAAGGCGCGGTGCATCCACTGGCGCTGCGCACGCTTGAAAGCATGGACTACCCGATCGACGAAATGCGCTCGAAAAGCTGGCTGGAGTTCGCAGTTCCCGACGCGCCTGTGATGGATTTCGCCTTCACTGTTTGTGACAATGCTGCAGGTGAATCCTGTCCGATCTGGCCGGGCCAGCCGATGACAGCGCACTGGGGCATCGAAGACCCTGCCGCGGTAGAGGGATCAGAACTGGAAAAGCAAGCGGCGTTCGTCACCGCGTTCCGCTATCTCAAGAATCGGATCGACACCTTCGTGAACCTCCCGATGAGGAGCATCGACAAGCTCTCGCTCGGCACCAAACTGCGCGAGATCGGCCGCTCCGATGGCGCAACGCATCCGGAGCCGAAAGCAAGCTGATGGACAACTTTGATCTTTCGCGGCGCCTCGCGGCCGAGGCGCTTGGCACCGGCATTCTCGTTGCCACCGTGGTCGGCTCAGGCATCATGGCGGCGACGCTGACCAAGGACGTCGCGCTTGCGCTTCTCTGCAACACCTTGCCGACCGGTGCCATTCTGGTCGTCCTGATAACAGTGCTCGGCCCCATCTCCGGCGCACATTTCAATCCCGCGGTGACGCTCGTCTTCGCCGGCAAGCGCGAACTGCCGGTGAACGAGGCTGCGCTCTATGTGATCGCGCAGATCGCCGGCGGCATTGCCGGTACGATAGCCGCGCATTTGATGTTCGCCCTGCCCTTGCTCGATCTGTCGACGAAGGTTCGGACGGGAGGCCCACAATGGTTCGCCGAAGCCGTTGCAGCGTTCGGGCTGGTCGCGACGATCCTCGCCGGCATCCGGTTTCAGCGGACCGCCGTGGCCTGGCTCGTCGGCCTCTATATTACCGCGGCCTACTGGTTCACAGCCTCGACATCGTTCGCCAACCCCGCCGTGGCGATCGCGCGGTCGCTAACGAATACCTTTGCGGGTATCCGACCCGTTGACCTCCCCGGCTTCATCCTTGCGGAGCTATGCGGGGCATTCGCCGGCATGCTCTTGATGAACTGGCTGCTCGGCGCAACGAAGGCGCGCGGCCCCGTCCCTATCGCGGAGACCACAAGATGAGCGTCACGATCTACCACAACCCAGACTGCGGCACTTCGCGCAACACGCTGGCGATGATCCGGCAGAGCGGCGTCGAGCCGACCGTCATTGAATACCTCAAGACGCCGCCGTCTCGCGAAGCGCTCAAGCGACTGATCGCTGAAATGGGAACATCGGTCCGCGCCTTGCTGCGCGAGAGAGGTACACCCTACAAGGACCTCGGCCTCGCCGATCCGAAATGGTCCGATGACGAACTGATCGACCAGATACTCGCGCACCCCATTCTGATCAACCGCCCGATCGTGGTAACGCCAAAGGGCACGCGCCTGTGCCGGCCCTCGGAAGCGGTCGTCGATCTTCTCGACAATCCGGTCGGCCGGTTTGTGAAGGAGGATGGCGAGGTCGTTGAAGCTTGAAGGTTGCCGCCCACCGGGCAACTGAAGCACATTGGAAAAGCCCCGGAAAGGGTGCCGCCTCCAAAAGTTCTCCCCACAATGAGGAGGGCGACGACTGCTTGCGCTGGCGACAATCGTATGCCACTGGCGTCCCCATGTCCTCGCCCCCGCTCGCCATCATGCCGCCCACGCACCCGCTCATTGGGCGGGTCGCGCCGCCCGGCAGCAAGTCGATCACCAATCGGGCATTGCTGCTGGCGGCCCTCGCCCGAGGCAAAAGCCGTCTCACCGGCGCGCTCAAGTCCAAAGACACAACCCTGATGGCGGCAGCGCTCCGGCAGATGGGGGTGTTGGTCGACGAGCCGGACGAAACCAGTTTCGTCGTCACCAGCGCGGGGGCACTGAAGGCGCCGGACGAGCCGCTGTTCCTGGGCAACGCCGGAACGGCCACCCGCTTTCTCACGGCGGCGGTGGCACTCTGCGACGGGATGGTAACCGTCGACGGCGACGAGGCGATGCGCAAGCGCCCCATCGGGCCGCTGGTGACGGCGATGCACTCCCTCGGCATCGCCGCCAGCGCTCCCACCGGCTGCCCGCCGGTGACGGTCGAAGGTCGCGGGCATTTCGGCTCCGGCCGTGTCGAGATCGACGGATCGCTGTCGAGCCAGTACGTCTCGGCGCTATTGATGGCCTCGCCGTGTGGCGAAGGTCCGATCGAAGTCGCCCTTACCGGCAAGGACCTCGATGCGCGCGGCTATGTCGACCTCACGGTCGCCGCTATGTCCGCGTTTGGGGCGAAGGTCGCGCCGGTCGATCGCGCCACATGGCGCATCGAGCCCACCCGCTACATCGCTACCGACTTCGTCATCGAACCCGATGCCTCCGCCTCGACCTATCTCTGGGCGGCGGAGGCGCTGACCAACGGCCGCATTGACCTCGGCGTGCCGATGGAGGCCTTTACGCAGCCCGATGCGCAGGCGGCGAAGCTCATCAGGATGTTCCCGCACCTTCCGGCCGTGATCGACGGCTCGCAGATGCAGGACGCCGTTCCAACGCTCGCAGTCCTGGCCGCCTTCAACGACAAGCCGGTCCGCTTCACCGGGATCGCCAATCTGCGGGTAAAGGAGTGCGACCGCATCAGCGCGCTCGCGACCGAGCTATCGCGCATCCGCCCCGGCCTTGGCCGCGAAGAGGGTGACGACCTGATTGTCGCCTCCGATCCGAAGCTCACCGGCCAGACTCTGCCGACGCGTATCGAGACCTACGAAGACCACCGCATTGCCATGAGCTTTGCGCTAGCGGCGCTCAGGATCGGCGGGATCGTCATCCTCGACCCCGAGTGCGTGGGCAAGACCTATCCCGCCTATTGGGCTGCGCTGCGCTCGCTCGGCGTGGAAACGCGGGCTGCCTAAGCCGCGACGATCGTCTCGTCCTTGAGACTTGGTTTCGGAGAGCACCGGGTTGCGGCCGGCGTACTTGGCCGCGTGGGGGGTACCATGCTCGTGCGACGCGCACCTTCGAAGCCCATGCCATGCACCACCGCGGCACGCCGGCGCAAGGCCGCGCGCGGCTCGCTTGAGACTCGTTCACAACGGCCTAACAGAATGGCCGAGATGCGTTGCGCTTCACGAAACCACAGCGTGGTTTCGCACTGGAGCCCAGCACAGCTTGAAATTCTTCGACAAGATCACGTTGCTCACTTTGCTGCGCTCACGGCAGTTAGAAGCAATTGAGATCTGATACAGCGGTGCATCGTCAGCAAGTGAAATGACTTACCGCTTCGTAGCGACACTGCACGTATCGCTAGCGATAAAACTTGGATGTGCAGACAATCACTTAGCCGCACTCAGGCGACAGTGCTTTTATCTTGCCTTCCTAATCGGGCGTTCAAAGTCAACTCATTCCTACGCTTTTCTTCGACTCCTCGCAGAATAAGCATCGCTGCTTCCCTCCATCTACGACGCACAAACGTCACCACACCGCGTTGCAGTGGCATTCACCAGGCGGGGTCCATGCGTTCCTTCGCGTTCAGCACTTGGGCCGTCGCATGCTCTTCACCAGGTTCGTAAACAGGGCTGTCCAAGCAGTTTTGCGCTCTCGTCCCCGAAGGGCGGCAGCAGGCAAGAGATAGCGGACATTCCCCGTTTCGCGGCCCCGCCAGGGGACGCTCACCGCGCGCGCGGATCTCTAGTTTCGTTCCTCCTCAACAATGCTGGGGCGTGTCCCCAGCGCCTTCCTGGCTCGCCGGCGCGGAGGCTATTGCGCAGGCTTTAAGCGCAGCCGTTGCGTGATCTTGGCACCGAATCCGACGTGGAAATCGGTCTCGCTGACCCACATCCGATGCAGAATGCATGCGAGTTTCCGCGCCACCGCGGCAATCGCGCACAGCATGCTCGACCGCCTGGCGATCCGCAGGCCCCATGCCCGCAGTGCCGACCATTTTCTGACCCGGAGCAGCAGGCTGGCAGCCGCCTCACAGAGCGCCTCTCGCACGGAGATATCGCCTTGTTTGCTGATATGGCCCTCAAAATCGATCGATGTTCCAGATTGGTGGCGCTTCGGCGTCAGGCCAAAATGGGCGCCCACCGTGCGTGATCGGGCAAAGCGATGAGGGTCATCAACGCCAACTTTGAAGGACAAGGCGACGACCGGACCGACGCCTGGAACCGTCATCAGACGGCGGCAAACGGGATCATGCTGGACCACCTGCAGCAGCACGCGATGCAGCCGTTCGTAGCCCTCGAGAAGCGCGCGGCGCACGTCCAGCATGACCTCGATGGACATCGCAAAGACCGGGTCGCAGTGCTCGATCAGCTCGCGGATCCGAGCTTCGTAAGCCCCCCGGGCGACCGCTCCGACGAGCAATCCATAGGCCCGCAGTGCCCCGCGAACATGGTTCTCGAGGTCGACCAATTTACGCTTGAGCAGCTTCCGGTTGGTCAACAACGTGCGCATTTTTTGCATGTCGATATTCTTGACATGGACGGCGCGGTACCAGCCCAGCCGCATCATCTGCGCGATGCCGCGCGCATCATTTCGGTCAGTTTTGTTGCGCATCGTCGATAGCGAAACGCGCATATGGCGCGCTTCCACGACAATGATTGGAAGGCCGGCTGCCTGTAGTTCGCGATACAGCCAGATACCTAGCGATGACGCCTCAACCCCCACCCTATCGAGGCGATCCGCGTAGCCCTCCAACGCGGAGCGGATCGCCTCTGGCTCGGTGTTGACCTTGACTTCGCGGACCGTGAGACCCTCGCTATCAACGATGCAAACGCTGGTTTCTTCAAGGCCGACGTCCAATCCAACATAGAGTTTCATCGGAGCTCTCCCTTGTGGCAACGACGCTCCAAGTCGTCGCACCAGACTCCGGATTCGGCCACGATCGCGTTATCCCCGTGCACCGGTATCTCGAAGCCCGATTTGAAGAGCCCTGCTCCCCCTCCTCTTTGTTGCTCGCTAACTCTTCCTCATCTTGCCGCGACAGCATCTGCCGACCAAGCGAAACAAGCAAAAAAGCCGACCGTCCAAGCCATCAATTGCAGCCTCTCGGCGGCCTATAAGGTGGCGCAAACTCTAGTGGCAATGGAGCGATCTTCTGCATCAGAATGGAGAGAAAGGCCATCGAGCGACCTTCAATTCCAGGCAAAGTTCCACTCCGCGCAAGTGCATTTCTCCGATCGAAGCGGGGCCTTTCGCCAGTTGCTCAACCGCGCGTGCCCTCTACTGAGAGTTCAGTCGAGGGCGCTGCCAACTGATGGCCGATTCATTGCGCAAGAGCCGCTGCGACTTGGTAGCTGACTAGCGAAGCCCTGCTGTTTGCGCGCTTGCGATAGCGATCGTGACCCGAAGGGCCGAGACACCCCTAGGGTGGCTCGGTGAGGAGCGAAGCGACGAGTAGAGCGCGGGCCGAAGGCATCGCCCGTATGCCTTCAGTACGCTATTATCGCACTCCTATGGCACACCGGACGCACCATCTTGAAGCAAGCGATTTGAGGCAGAAGCACGCAAAAGCTCGACCATTCGGCACGCGTCCAAGCCATCAATTCTTGCCTCCTGGTCCCTAATTTGGCGAAAATCCCAACGGCGAAGGAGCGATTGTCCGCGTCGAAACGAAGAGAAAAAGCCATCGAACGACCGTCAGTTTCAGGCAAAATCCCGCCACGTGCGAGTGCGTTTCCTCGATCGCAATAGGATGTCGCGCAGGCTGTTCAGCCGCGCTCACTCACCTGCGGCGCCCAGTTAGGGCACCCTCAAACTAGTCATCGATCTTCAAAACCTGATTTCTGGGAAACAAGAAAGGGCTCCCGCGCGATGCGCGGGAGCCCGACATTTTGACCTAGTCGACAGGATTCCAGATCAGGAAAAAGCCGCCATCACCACCTAGGCCGACCGTTCGACCAAGGTCGGCGCAGAGCTTGCGGCCTCCGAGGCCAGGTGCTGCGAGTGACAGACTGAAGTAGTCTGTTCGGCACCTCTCGCCGGTCAAAATGAGACCGGATCCGACCTCGATCCCTTGGGTGAAGATGCGAAAGTCCGGTGAGATATCGTCAGACTTATCGCGGTTTGGCACGATGTCGATGTCAGCGCAGATGGGCAGGAATTTAAGCTGGCCCCTGTAGCCGCCGTGCGTTGTACGGGTGACGAATCCGATCGCGGTCATGGCCTGTCTCCTTCGTTGTCGCAAGGCGCCGATGCCCTGCGATGGCGAGACCGTTATGGCGGCCGGAGCGCATCCGAACCCTCGGGGCGAAGCGCAGCGGCGCACCTGAGCCCGCTCCTTTTTTGCAGCGAAGCAGCCGCGAGGAGCCGACTTGCCGGCGGGGAAAAAAGGAAGCGTGCGAGGGTTTCGGATGGGGGACGGCTGCCATAGGTCGTAGCTCCATGAGCAGAGAATCGTCCGCTTCGGACGGAGGAGACAGGCTTTCGCGAGTCATTAACTCACCCGCGAACAGCGCTTGCGCAAAGGTCCGAGGTTCCATCCAGACCAGATGTTTCGCTTGGAAAGCGGCTTGGTTTTGCACGCGAGGCATAATGCCCAGGTCGAGTTTTACATCGAAAGGGGCATCATCAACCGGCCGTTCAGGCGGCGATTTGAGCTCGCAAACGCTCAGCGAAAGCCCATTTGAGATCTAGATTTGACCAACCCAACGCCTCGAGGGCGCTTCAAGTTGCGCCACAAATTCGTGGCCGCGCGCCACCTTCTGAGCGCGAAAATGCTCTTATCTCCCTCCCTCAAAGCGGCGCAGGAAACGCAGAAAAGGCCCCGCCTCCGAAGAGGCGGGGCCTTTGATGCCCGCCGTCAGTCGCCGCTGCGGCGCGACCAGATCAGGCTGAAACCATCTTCGCCTTCGATCTTGACCAGCGATGCGTAGATCGGAGCGGGGAAGCTCGGATCGTCGAGTTTGACCGAGAGATATTCGCGGTCGCTGTCGCGAACGGTCTTCTTCCAGGCGGCCCCGAATTCGGTCGCTCCTGCGAAAATCCGGTAGTCGGGAGCGTTGTCCTTGTCCTTTTCGGAGGTCGTGAACTTGGCCTTGATGTTGAGCGTGAGCGTCTTGATCGAGCCGGTGTAGCCGTTGTCCGAAGCAGTGAAAGTGCCGATGGTCGCCATGGTAATCTCCGTCTGTCTGTTGTTCGAGCCGCGCCTATCGCAGCCTCGATGGCGATCCTTGGCCCGGGGAGCGATCGGCCCGCAGCCGTCAGGCCCGCAGCGCAGCGGAGGACGGCGAAAGCCTGCTTTTTTGTCTTGCGCGAGGAATGCCGCCGCTTGGCGGCAGGGGAAAAAAGCAGGCGTGAGCTGTTGCGGGAAGGCGATCGAGGCCCTTGCCGTCCCTCGGGCCTAATGAGCCATTCGTGGATGCGTTGGACGCGAGCCCATAACCGAACTGACGGCGATTGCCCTGGCTGCCAACGTCCAGCACAGCATCGGAAAACGGCGGGATCGATCAGAGAAAAGCCGACGTCTGCACATCAATCGCGGGCACGGTGCACCGGACAAACCAAGCGAACTCGATTGCATTTACTCATCAGGAAGCGACGACGCCGGCCAGGATGACCCGCTCGATTGCGGTTTGAATATGCGAAGTCTGGAAACGATCAGTCCCCAACCCGATCGTCTCGCCGCTGCCAAAAAGGAGGCGCTGCTCAGCCTCACAAGGCCGCTGCAAAGGCGTAGATCGACGGACCGTGGCACGCTTTTGGAGCCGTGAACAATTGCTCGCTTCGTTTCAACTGAACCGGCCGCGCACCGTCAGGTGCGCGGCCGGAAATTTAGAGCTCGCCGGGGCCGTTCTACCGGCCCCGGCTCACCTCTTACTCCGCGGCTTGCGAACAGAACTCATGGCCTTGCGCCCTATCTGGCGCATCAGCCTGATCCTCCGTCTTGGACGTGCGCAGCAAGGACGGCAACCAGTCGGTTGTCGCCAACAGCTGCTCGGCGGCTGCAGCCATCTCGACCTTTTTCATTCCCGACAAGCGTTCGGCGGCTTCCTCGCTGACGCCTTCGCGGACAGCCCCCATGATGCCTGCCTTGGTGATGCGACCGAGATAATTGCGCACCGTCGGCCGCCAGTATCCGGTCATGTCGAGGGCGACCACCTCGGCCAAACGGCCGGCAGCGACCAATGCGCGGGGCCTGAGGTCAAACGGCAATTTGACCGCGTTGACCGTCAACGCCGTGCAATGCGCGAACAGCGCCATGCGACTGTCGTGATCAAGTTCGGACACGAACTCCCACAGCTTGGTGACGTCTCGCGGCATCTGCCTCGCCCAATTGGCATGGCGATCCGACCACGCTTTTCCAGCCAAAGTGTCCTCGATTTCAGCCGCATGCGTCGCCAGATCCGTCTTCACGGGCTGAATGCCAGCCACGTGGGCACTAGCCCCGATATAGAAGATTTGCGCGGCGAGCGCGTGGGTGACGACCACGATGGCGACATCTGGCTGCTCACAGAGGTTGAGACGCAGCCCCAAGGTGCGATGCGCAGTGAGGTCACGGACGAGCGTGTCAGATAGCCTCTGCTCCTCGTCTTCTTCGTCGTTTTCTCCGTTCTCGCCTTCACCATCGCGCGTAGTTTGATCGTCCCCTTCGCCCTCCTCCTCCGAGGCCTGGGCGTCGCCTTCCTGCCCGCTTTCAGCACGGGCTTTATCGTCTTCGGAACGGATGAAACCGCGTTCGATCCTGACGGTGCCATCCTGATTGTATCACGAAGGCGCCGCCGCGCGCGACATCGCCGGGATCGTAGGCCTGACGTTTCGCTTCCAGTTGCTCGATTTGGGTCTCCAGTTCACCGAACCGGGCATCCACCTCATCGGGCAATTCCTCGGCCGTCTGATGCTGTTCGGTCAGCCAGTCGAACTCGGTTTGGAGCGCATGAAGGGCGGACCGATCGTCCGCCGAAAGCTCGACCGGATGCGGGTAGGCGCGACGCATGCCGTGAGCGTGCGGGAAGTCGAGATGGGGCTCGGTCCACTTCCATCCCTCGGTCGCGCGCAAGGCATCCGCCTCGCGGCCAAGCCGTGCCGTCACCAGCAAATCGAGCAGCGCCACGTCTTCGATATAGCCGCCGCTATCGTCGGTGAAGAGGTCGCGCAGGATCGTGCCGCCCGCCTCCACATAGGCCCCCAGCCCGACAAAGCGCGCCCGGCGATCGGTTGCGGCGACGTGAGTTTCGGTGAGGAGACGGCGGATGGTACTGGCATCGTGGTCGTAGGACAGGCGCTCAAAGACGCTTTCCTGCCGAGCCTGATCGTCGGTGATGGCAAAGGCCATCAACTGCTCCAAAGTCAGATCGCCGTCGCGATAGACCTGCATCAATTTTGGCGAAACTGCCCCCAAGCGCAGCCGTTGCCGCACCACTTGCGACGTCACGCCGAAGCGGGCGGCGATCTCCTCAGCGCCGTATCCGCGCTCGTCCGCGAGCTTCCTGAACGCCTCGAACTGATCGGCGGGATGCATGTTTTCCCGGGTGACATTCTCGTCCAAGCTGATTTCGTGAGGATCGTTCGCGGTGTCGATGACGCACCGGATCGGCTCGGTCTTCTTGATCTCCTTCCGCTTTACCCTCAGCAGCTGGGCAAGACGCCTGCCCTCGCCGATGGTCACCAGATAGAACCCCGTGGCCGTGCCCTCTCCGTCCAATTCCGGCTCTACTACCAGATTTTGTAGAATGCCCTTGGCGGCGATACTCGCCGCATAACCCTCGATCGCCGCCTCGCTGTGCGGCGTCTTGCGCGCATTGTTCGGCGACTTCTTGAGCTTGTTGAGCGGAATAAAAGTCTCCGTCCCGCTCGCGGGAATGATTTCAACGTGCTTTACCGGTTCAACCTGCTTTGCCGACATGTCATTCTTCCTTTTGCTTCCATGGGTGCAAGACGCACCACGCGCCTGCACCCCTGCCCGTCGGCGAGACCGGGGGTAGCAAGTGCCAAGGCGACCCGAGCGGAGGGGGATCGCCCGCCCGATAAGGGCCGCTCGCAAGAGCGGGTCTGCACGGGCGCATGTCAGCGGTTCGAGAAAGTGACGCCCCAGTGAAAAGCCCGGAAGACCGGGGAGACCGCTCGGGGCGGCGCCGGCAACAGCCGGCGCTTTACCCTGGCGCGCGCGAGGGGCGGAGCCCCTTCGATCTCAAGCGTTGGAAATGTTGAGCACGTCAGCGCCGGTGAGAGCAAAATATCGAAAACAAGAGCAAGAGTGAGAAAATCAAAAGAGGCACCCGCAGGAGAGTCAGCATAGCGCCGACGCGGGACGCGGCGGGACCCGGGACCGAGTGCAGTCGCGAGACCGGTTAACAAGGCACCCGCGCGACGGGCAGTGATAGCGGTGCCGCGAAGCGGCAGCCCTTCGTGCGAGTGCCTCCGGCGAGCGACACATTATATCTACCGCTTGCGCGAGGGATCGAAGCCGAAGGCCGAGACGCGAAGCGGCTCGGTTCACGAGAGCCCGGTGGGGCGATAGCCGCACGCGTGCATACGAGTGAGCCCCATGAGCGGCGCGATAACACGAATATGATCGGCTTGACCAATCAGCAGTCAGTCATACCGAGATGACGCAAGCAACCCGATCCAAGCGGAAGATGCATTAGCTTTGCTTAGCTTGCAGTTGAGCGAACGATACCGACCATGCTTGATGACGATCAGCAACTCAGCGGTCGAGCTGAACGCCAGCGGTGATCCAGAGAGTCGATCGTGCTGCCCGTTGATCGAAAATTGCCCTTGCAGACGAGTCCCGACGAGGCGATCTTACGCCTTGCGCGTGTACTTGCCCGTCTAGCTGCAAGGGAAGATCATGAGAGAGAACAGGCCAATCGAAGAAGCGCCGAAGAGAGTGGCGATCTATGCCCGTTTTTCCACGGATCTTCAGAATGAACGTTCCATTGAGGATCAGCTTTCGCTTTGTCAAAGCTATGCTGGTCGCGAAAAGCTAAGCATCGTCCGCACCTATGAAGACCGAGCCCGTTCCGGAGGCTCGTTGATGGGACGCGACGGCTTGCTCAAGCTGTTGGACGACGCGAGAGAGAAATCCTTTGATATTGTCATCGTTGAAGCTCTTGATCGTCTCTCCCGCGACATGGAAGACCTCGCAGGCATCCATAAGCGGCTATCCTTCCTCGGGATCGAGATCCGAGCGGTTCACGAAGGCGTCGTTAATACCGTACTCGTCGGCCTTCGTGGACTAGTTGGACAGCTCTATCGCGAAGACAACGCACATAAAGTGCGTCGCGGTCTGGCCGGGCGGATCAAACAAGGCTTGGCCGGAGGCGGCCTGACATATGGATATGCCGCGATTGCCGGAAGAACCGGCGAACGCGCCATCGTCGACGCCGAGGCGCAAGTCATTCGGCGCATTTTTCAGGAGTATGTGTCCGGTCGAACACCACGGGAAATCGCGCACGATCTCAACAAAGAAGGAATATCTCCTCCACGAGGGCGCGCATGGAATGCCTCAACTATCAACGGCAACCTTGAGAGGGGGGCCGGTGTTCTGCAGAACGAGCTGTATGTAGGGCGCCTCGTTTGGAACAAGGTTAGGATGGTGAAAGATCCCGACACGGGAAAGCGCCTGTCACGACCTAATCCGAGAAGTGAGTGGCACATTACTGAAGTGGCGCATCTTGCAATTATCGGCTCGGAGCTATTCGCGGCTGCCCAGCAACGCAAAGAGCAACGCGGTCGTACCCACCCCTGCCATCAGCGTCGGCCTCGTCGGATGCTCTCAGGCCTGTTGCGTTGCGGTTCATGTGGATCGGGTATGGCAACCAATGGGCAAGACAAATCGGGGCGCGTTCGCATTCGATGTTCAGCTGCGACGGAGAGCGGCACGTGCCCGGACCCAAAGACCTTTTATCTAGACACAGTTGAGCGCGCAGTTCTCGGTGGACTGCAGGCCGAATTGCGCGCACCGAAAGTTATTGCGGAGTACGTGCGCACTTATCTCGACGAACGAAAGCGCCTCGGAGCCGCATCGGATGCTAAAAGACAGCGTCTCCAACAACAGCTTGGAAAATTGAATCGAGAGATCGAACGGCTCGTGGATGCGATCGCAAAAGGGCACGGCGATCCATCCATTCTTGGTCCGCGATCGACCGCCCTCGGCGCCGAGCGCGACCGAGTATATAAAGAGTTGCAGACCGAACCTCCGGCCGCAAATGAAGTCGCGCTGCACCCAGCTATCCTCAAGCGATATGAAGAGCAGCTAGGTCAGCTCGAGCAGGCGCTAGCGAAAGGTGCCAGCGGGGGTGACGGAGAGGCCGCTGAAGCCATCAGAGACCTAGTCGAAACAATAACCGTCTTTCGCGATCCAGGACGCCTAGGTGGCGTGACTGTGGAGATAGCAGGCCGGTTAAACGCTCTGCTGGGGGAAAGAGCTTTTCCCAACCGCGTCAAAGGGGTGTGGGGAAAGATGGTAGCGGGAGAGGGACTCGAACCCCCGACCCCAGGATTATGATTCCCGTGCTCTAACCAGCTGAGCTACCCCGCCACAAGGCCCGCGAACGGCTGCTACGGCCGATCTCGCGAACGCGCGGCATATAAAGAAGGGGGCGGCGGGAAGTCAATCCGCCTTCGCTAAAAGCTTCGGCGCGACAGGGCGCTTAAGCGTGGAAAAGCGGGCAGTTTCGGCGGCGGATTGCCTATTTTTGGATACCAGATTCGTGGAGAGTCCCCCTCACTCGGAAGCCGCGCTTTTGCGCAGATTCCGGCCTCTCCCCGCAAGCGGGGAGAGACGAAGGAAGAATCGGGCCTATTTCGGCCTCACATTGGGGTCGCCGCCGGGGCTGCCGGGGGGCGGGATGACCGGAGTGTTGCCGCCGGCCTCGGGGGCCGGGGCGTGCATTTCGGGGTCGACGCCCGCGGGCGGGCAGAGCACGCCGTCGGACTTTGCCAATTTGTCGCCGAGCGGTTCCCGGGACTGGCCGGTGGTGGTGCCGTCGGCCTGGCGGTTCGGGCGGTCCTGCGGGGTGCAATTGGCCGCATGTTGCGGGGATGGCGGCGCGGTCGCTTGCGGTGGCGTCGCCGGGGCGGGCGGGGCCTGCGCGATCGCGCTGCCGGAGGCGGCGATCAGGAGGCTGGCCAGGATGATGTTTGATGTCGTGCGCATGGGAGGGAAACGCGCGGGGCGGGTGGGCTGTTCCCGGACAAAGCGCGATGTGATCGGGGGAACGATTGAGCAAGCGCCTCGTCCGTCGAGACGACCGCTTCTCGGTCACGTCAGGATGAGGCTCAACCAGTGTTGAAGCTGCGACCGCGTCCTCCGCCCTCATCCTGAGGCCCCGCCAAAGGCGGGCGTCTCGAAGGATGTGCCGCGGGAAGCTGCTCTCGAATGCGATCGCACTGAGCGACACACGGCCGCAGCGGTCGCGATTATGACTTTACGTAGCGGATCAGCGAGAAATGGCCCATCGGCGGCATCGGCCTCCGCTCGGCGAGCGTGACGCCGCCGTGCCTGGCGGCCCAGCCCTCGAGGCGGGCCCACGGGAATTCCGGGCGCCAGCCGAGGCGGCGGGCGACGGGCGCGAAGGCGAGCTCGAACAGCTTGCGCGGGCCGGTCTCGGCGCCGATGTGGTTGACGAGGATCAGCTCGCCGCCGGGCTTGAGCACGCGCACGAACTCGTCGAGCGTGCCTTCGGGATCGGGCACGGCGGTGATGACATATTGCGCCACCACCGCGTCGAAGAGGTTTTCGGGGAAGGCGAGGTTTTTCGCATCCATCACCGAGAGCACTTCGACATTGGAAAGGCGTAGCGCACGCACGCGCGCCTGCGCCTTGCGCAACATCGGCTCGGAGATGTCGACGCCGCAGATTTTCGTGGTGCGCGAATAGTCCGACAGCGAGAGGCCGGTGCCGACGCCGACGTCGAGGATGCGGCCGCCGATCCGGTCGGCTTCCGCAATGGTCGACTGCCGTCCCGCGTCGAACACCTTGCCGAACACGAGATCATAGACCGGCGCCCAGCGGCCATAGGCCTTCTCGACCCCGGCCCGCGAGATGTCTGCTGCCATGCCCCCTGCCCTGCCCCAGATTAGCTTTTTGTCTTGCGCATGATCTTGTCGGAAAACCGCTTCACACTTTTCCGGATCATGCGCTAGCCGCGCACCGCTTCGGCGAGCGGCCTTGCCGTGCCTGTCGCGACTTTCGCGGCGGCGCTTTGAATAAAGCCGCCGCCGAGCACGCGCGCCTGCCCACTGGGCGCGTCGTAGAACACGCAGGCCTGGCCGGGCGAGACGCCCTCCTCACCGGCGACGAGTTCGACCTCATAATGGCCATCGCTGCCGCGCAGCCAGGCGGGCTGCGGCGCGCGGGTCGAACGCACGCGCACGAACAATTCGAGGCCGGCGCCGATGGCGCGGTCGATGTCGCCGCCGCCGATCCAGTTGACGTCGCGCAAGGAGATGCGGTGCATCTTCAGCGCGTCGCGCGGGCCGACGACGACGCGGCGGGTGGCAGCCTCCAGCCGCACCACGAACAGCGGCGCGTGGGCGGCGATGCCGAGGCCGCGGCGCTGGCCGACGGTGAAATTGGCGATGCCATTGTGCCGGCCGAGCACGCGTCCATCGAGATCGACGATGTCGCCGGGGTCCATCGCATTCGGACGCAGGCGCGTGATGATGTCGGTGTAGCGGCCCGTCGGCACGAAGCAGATGTCCTGGCTGTCGTGCTTGTCGGCGACGCTAAGGCCAAAGCGGCGCGCGAGCTCGCGCGTCTCGGACTTGGTCATGTCGCCGAGCGGGAAGCGCAGGAAGTCGAGCTGCTCCTGCGTGGTCGCAAACAGGAAATAGCTCTGGTCGCGGTCGGCATCGGCGGCGCAGACCAGCGCGCGCGAGCCGTCTTCGCGACGGCGCGAGGCGACGTAATGGCCGGTGGCGAGCGCCTGCGCGCCGAGCTCGCGCGCGGTCTTCAGGAGGTCGCGGAATTTGACACTGCGGTTGCACTCGATGCACGGCACCGGCGTCTCGCCGAGCGCGTAGCTGTCGGCGAAATTGTCGATGACGGATTCGCGAAAGCGATCCTCATAGTCGAGCACGTAATGGGGAATGCCGAGCTTTGCCGCGACGTCGCGAGCGTCGTGGATATCCTGGCCGGCGCAGCAGGCGCCCTTGCGGTGGGTCGCCGCGCCATGGTCGTAGAGCTGCAGCGTGATGCCGACGACGTCGTAGCCTTCCGCCTTCAGAAGCGCGGCCGTCGTCGAGGAATCGACGCCGCCCGACATGGCGACGACGACCCTGGTGTCCTCAGGACGGCCTTCGAGATCCAGACTGTTGAGCATGGGCCTTAAGGGTTGTGACGGCGGCGTGCGGCGATCCGCGATTTCATGCTTCTCGCGGGACGTCGTCGATCCCCGGGAACTTTAGTTCCCGCAAGGCACGACTGCCCGGTCGAAAGCGGCTGAGAGTAACCTCTTTAATATAGGCGGCATTCCGGTGAAGCAATCACGGGGGCAGCCAGCTTAGGGCAATTCTTGCCGGGGAGGCAGAAATGGCGGGGTCGCAGCAGGCCCTGCGGCGACGGGCTTGAATCTATAAGATATTGATTTTGCTATATAAATATACCATTAAGGGCACTGGCCCGCTCCTTGCTCCCCTGATGCCGAAGATGTTTCCAAGGGGTCGCCTGTGGTCAGTCGTACGTCAGATGTCGTGGCCAGCGTGCAAGTTTCCAGCGCTCAGCAAAAGCCTGCGCGGTCGCAGAGCACCAGGGAGCCGTCCGCGAACGACTCCTTCGGGTCGCTGGTCGACAGCAACACCCAGGCGATCAACACCAATGCGGCCTCGCAGGCCCAGAATAGCGCGCCGCGGCGGAACGATTCGTCCTCAGCGGACAAGGGCCCGCGTGACACCTCGTCCACCGATCAATCCTCGCAGAGCAGGGCGAGCGACGACACCGACACATCCGCGCCCGCCAGGAACGACAAGACGGACGACAAGTCGAACGACACGACCACGGATGCGGCCAAGGACGCCGGCACGGCCAAGGACAAGGTCAAGGACAAGTCCGAGGCGTCAGACGCCAAATCGGCTGAGACATCCGAGAAAACCAAGGACGACAAGACCGAGGGCACCGACACGCTCACCGCCGCGGTCGATGCCGCAGCAACCGCGCCGGCCGACGCGGCACAGGCCATGCCCGATCCGAACGCGATCGTGGTTGCCGCGCCGGTCGTCCCGGCCGATCCCAACGCAGCCGCAAACCAGGCCGCCACCGCCTCGCCGCTGACGATCGCCGCCGCCGGCATCGCCGCCAGCGCTTCGACCGCGGCGCAGATCGCGGGCACCAAGACCGACACCGCCACGCCCGCCGACAAGAGCGCCAAGACCGCTGGCGCCAAGGTCGATGCCGACACCACCGCGACGCTGGCCGATGCCGCGACCGGAGCAACCGACGGGGCCACGACCGACGCCAAGCCGAACGGCGGGCTGATCCCCGTCAACCAGGGCACGCCGAAGACCTCGTTCCAGGCCGCCGTCGTCACCGCGCAAGGACAGTCTGACGTCTCCAATATCGGCCAGGACGCCGGCGCGGCGAACGCCGCCCCGACGCAAGCGCCGGGCGCTGCGACCGCCAATGCTGCCGCGCATGCGCAAAGCGCCAAGCCGCAGGCAGATGGCAGCGCGACCGAGGCGAAGCCCGGCGCAGCGGACCGTACGCCCGACGCGATCCCGGCCGCACCGGCCGCCCAGGCCCATGCCAATGCGCAGGCCGCTTTCAACACCGCCGACACCAGCGCGCAGGCCGCCTCCGCGATGCAGGCGCCGCTGACCAACACGACCTCGACCGCGTCCGCTTCGACCGCGACGCTGACCGCGACCGCGGCCAGTGCGACGGCGGTGCCGATCAACGGCGTGCCGGTGGAGATCGCGGCCGCCATCCGCTCCGGCAAGTCCCGCTTCGACATCAGCCTCGACCCGGCCGAGCTCGGCCGCATCGACGTCCGCATCAATGTCGACCGCAACGGCAACGTCACCTCGCATCTCACGGTGGAGAAGCCGGAGACGCTGCAGATGCTGCGCCAGGACGCGCCGCAATTGCAGCGCGCACTCGACGATGCCGGCCTCAAGTCCGGCAGCAACGGGCTGTCCTTCAGCTTGCGCGACCAGAATTCATCGGGCCAGAACTCCGGCCAGAACAACGACAATGGCGGCAATGCCCGCCGGCTGATCATCAGCGAGGACGACACCGCTGCCGCCGCACCCGTCGGGCGCGGCTATGGCCGCATGTACGGGCCGAGCAGCGGCGTCGACATCAGAGTGTAAAGGAGTATCCGACATGACCACCACGACTGGCGCTACCGCTCCTGCTGTCGTCTCCGGGACGACCGACCTCCCGAAATCCTCCTCGTCGAACTCGCTGAGCTCGACCACGGGATCGACGCTCGCCGGCAACTTCCAGACCTTCCTGACGCTGCTGACCACGCAGCTGCAGAACCAGAACCCGCTGGATCCGCTCGACACCAACCAGTTCACCCAGCAGCTGGTGCAGTTCGCCGGCGTCGAGCAGCAGCTCAAGACCAACGATGCGCTGTCGCAGCTCGTCACCCTGCAGCAGACCACGCAGGCGACCCAGGCGCTGGGCTTCGTCGGCAAGACCGCCCTGGTCGACGGCTCGACCGCGACCATGACCAAGTCGACAGCCACCTGGCATCTCAACGTGCCGACCGACTCCACCGTCGACATCACCGTCGCCAATGCCAGCGGCCAGACCGTGTTCACCGGCAAATATACCGCCGCCGCGGGCACCGACATTCCCTTCACCTGGAACGGCATGGGCAATGACGGCACGCAATGGCCCGACGGCAAGTATACGATCACGGCGACGGGCAAGGACGTGGCGAACAACAATGTCGGCATCGCCGCCCAGGTGCAGGGCGTCGTGTCGTCGGTCGACCTGACCCAGTCGCCCCCCCTGCTCACCATCGACGGCGCCAGCTACACCCTGAGCCAGGTGAAGAGCATCATCGCCACCAGCAGCAATTAAAGGGGCGCGCCGCGCTCACCACGTACAGGTGTCATCCCCGCCTAATGCGCCATTGCGCACGGGGGCGGGGATCCATAGCCACAGCACGTCGTTTTCGCGTGAGGTCGTAACCCCGAGTCATCGTCAAGCTACTTTCTGGGGTATGGGTCCTCAGATGCGCAATTGCGCATCATAGCTCGCGCTGTGCGCGCCCCCGGGAGGACGGCTAGAGAGCCCGCCGCGGCTCCATTCGTTAGTAAAGTATTTACGAACTCCCCTCGACCGGCCCGGATATCACCGTTCCGCCGGCCGACGCGGCGCCGTTCCAGCCATTTTCAACGAGAATTGTATTGAAGCCTTAGGCTTAGCGGATTTTTAAGCCGCCGGGCGTAGGGTTACGGGCGTGAGTTCAGTGGTTGAGAGTTTGTGAGTACGCCATGACAGAACCCCATCGCCCGAGGGTAAAATACGTCATCGGGCCGGACGGCAGTCCGTTGACGATCGCGGATCTGCCTGCACCCGGCACCAAACGCTGGGTCATTCGCCGCAAGGCCGAAGTCGTCGCCGCCGTCCGTGGTGGACTTCTCTCGCTCGAGGAGGCCTGTAGCCGTTATACCCTAACGGTCGACGAATTCCTCTCCTGGCAGTTTTCCATCGACCAGCATGGTCTGGCGGGTCTTCGCACCACCCGCATCCAGCAATATCGCCAGTAGGCGATCCGGAAATTTGCGGCTTTTGACGAAAATCGGCCTCGCCCTGCGAGGCCGATTTTTTTCATATCCGCCCTTTGCGCGACTTTTGTCCGACCTCTTAACCTTCGTTAACCATATCGAAACCATCACCTAGGCAATAATTGCCCAGTCGGCCTTTCCGGTGAAAGCGGCCGAATCTGTTGGGGCGGTTGCTTGCAAGGTCTTGCGGACTTTTTGAAGAGTATCGGCGCCGCCCGGTTCGGGGCGATGATCGCGGTCACCGCCGCGCTCATCGGCTTTTTCGCGTTCGTCATCATGCGCGTCACCACGCCGCAGATGACGACGCTGTTCACCGACCTCAGCGTCGAGGATTCCTCCGGCATTATCAAGGACCTGGAGCGCCAGGGCATCCAGTTCGAGATCCGCAACGAGGGCAGCATCATCATGGTGCCCAAGGACAAGGTCACGCGCCTGCGGATGAAGCTCGCCGAGGGCGGCCTGCCCAAGGGCGGCGGCGTCGGCTACGAGGTGTTCGACAAGTCGGACGCGCTCGGCACCACCTCCTTCGTCCAGAACATCAATCACCTCCGCGCGCTGGAAGGCGAGCTCGCCCGCACCATCCGCGCCATCGACCGCATCCAGGCCGCCCGCGTCCATCTGGTGCTGCCCGAGCGCCCACTGTTTGCGCGCGAGGCGCCGGAGCCGTCGGCCTCGATCGTGGTCCGCGTCCGCGGCTCGCTGGAAGCCCAGCAGATCCGCGCCATCCGCCACCTCGTCGCCTCCGCCGTCAACGGGTTGAAGCCGCAGCGGGTCTCGATCGTCGACGAGGCCGGCCAGCTGCTCGCCGACGGCGCCGCCACCGATCCGGAGCAGGCGGTCGGCGACGAGCGCCGCATCTCCTTCGAGAAGCGGATGCGCAAGCAGGTCGAGGACATCGTCTCCTCCGTGGTCGGCTCGGGCCGCGCCCGCGTCCAGCTCTCCGCCGATTTCGACTTCAACAAGATCACCCAGACCTCGGACAAATTCGACCCCGAGGGCCGCGTGCTGCGCTCGAGCCAGACCCGCGAAGAGCAGAGCATGACCGCCGACAACAACGGCCAGGTCACCGTCAACAACGAGCTGCCCGGCAACCAGCAGAACAACGGCGTCGCGGCCAAGGACCAGAGCAAGAAGTCCGAAGAGACCAACAATTACGAGATCTCCCGCACCACCAAGACCGAGGTGACCGAAGCCGGCCGGGTCAACCGCATCTCGGTCGCAGTGCTGGTCGACGGCATCTACTCCAAGAACGACAAGGGCGAGCTGGCCTATCAGGACCGCACCAAGGAGCAGCTCGACCGCATCGCCACGCTGGTGCGCTCGGCGATCGGCTTCGACCAGAAGCGCGGCGACCAGGTCGAGGTCGTCAATCTGCGCTTTGCGGATGCGCCCTCCACTGCCCCGATCGGCGAGCCCGGCGGCTTCCTCGGCATGCTCCAGTTCACCAAAGACGACGTCATGTACTTCGTCGAGCTCGGCGTGATGATGCTGCTCGGCCTGATCGTGCTGTTCCTGGTGATCCGCCCGCTGGTCAAGCGCATCCTGGCCTCCGACGAAGTCGCCGCCGCCATCTCCGGCGTTCTTGCCGGCCCGGCGGCCTCGGAAGAGAGCGCGCCGGCCGGCCAGGCACTGCTGCCGAGCGGTGCCGCCAGCGCGATCGACGTCGCCACCATCCAGGGCCAGGTCCACGCCCAGTCCGTTCATCGCGTCGGCGAGCTCGCCGAACGCAACCCCAACGAAACCGTCGCCATCATCCGCCAGTGGCTGACCGAACCAACCAAGTAATCCACACCAAGTGATCCCTCGCCAAGTGAATCAAGAAGTGATCTGACATGGCCGCCAGTCTGCAAAACGCCAACTCGAACGACATCACCAGCGTCATTTCCACGCTCGGTCAGCGCGCCGGCAGCCGCGCGGGCGCGCCGGTCGAAACGGTGTCGGGGCCGAAGCGCGCGGCGATCCTGATGCTGGCGCTCGGCGAGCAATATGGCGGCAAGATCTGGGGACTGCTCGACGACGACGAGGTGCGCCAGCTCTCGCTGGAGATGTCGACGCTCGGCACCGTCGAGGTCGACACAGTCGAGGACATGCTGCTCGAATTCGTCTCGCGCATGTCGGCATCGGGCGCGCTGATGGGCAATTTCGACGCCACCGAGCGGCTGCTGCAGCAATATCTGGCACCCGAGCGCGTCAACGGCATCATGGACGAGATCCGCGGTCCTGCGGGGCGCAACATGTGGGAGAAGCTCTCCAACGTGCAGGAAGAGGTGCTCGCCAACTATCTCAAGAACGAATATCCGCAGACCATCGCGGTGGTGCTGTCGAAGCTGAAGCCGGAACACGCCGCGCGCGTGCTCGGCATCTTCCCCGAGGAGCTTGCGCTCGATGTCGTCAACCGCATGCTGAAGATGGAGGCTGTGCAGAAGGAGGTGATCGAGAGCGTGGAGAAGACCCTGCGCACCGAATTCATGTCCAACCTGTCGCAGACCCGCCGCCGCGACGCCCACGAGGTGATGGCGGAAATCTTCAACAATTTCGACCGCCAGACCGAGACCCGCTTCATCACCTCGCTGGAAGAGGACAACCGCGAATCGGCCGAGCGCATCAAGGCGCTGATGTTCACCTTCGACGACCTGGTGAAGCTGGATTCCGGCTCGGCCCAGACGTTGATGCGCAACGTCGACAAGGACAAGCTCGGCGTCGCGCTCAAGAGCGCCAACGAGGACGTCCGCAACTTCTTCTTCGGCAACATGTCTTCGCGCGCCGCCAAGATGCTCCAGGACGACATGGCGGCGATGGGCCCGGTGCGGCTGCGCGACGTCGACGAGGCCCAGGCGCTGCTGGTCAACCTCGCCAAGGACCTCGCCGCCAAGGGCGAGATCATGCTGACCAAGAACCGCGCCGACGACGAGCTGGTGTATTGATGGGCGCTCCGGCAAAATTCCTGTTCGATACCGACTTCGCGGCGCCCGAGCGGACGACGCGCGAGAAGGCCGCGACCGCCGCGGAAATCGCCCAGAAGGTCGCCGAAGCCGAGGCGCGCGCCTATCAGGACGGCTTTGCCGCCGGCCAGCAGGAGGCCAAGGCCGAGAGCGACCGCCGCGTCGCGCTTGCCATGGAAGAGATTAACATCGGCATCCGCGGCATCGCATCCGGCATCGGCAACATCGAATCCAAGATGGAAACCGAGGCGGTCGACGTCGCAGTGGCGGTTGCGCGCAAGCTGTGCGCCGACCTGGTCGCCGCCGAGCCGCTCGGCGAGATCGTCGCGCTGGTCAAGGACTGCTTCTCGCATCTGGTCGCGACGCCGCATCTGGTGGTCCGCATCAACGACGCGCTCTACGACAGCGCCCGCGAGAAGATCGAGCGGCTCGCCAAGCAGAGCGGATTCGAAGGACGGCTGGTGATCCTGGCGGAGCCGGAGATTGCGACCGGCGACTGCCGGATCGAATGGGCCGATGGCGGCGTCGTGCTGGAGCGCGGCGCCATCGCGGCCAAGATCGACGAAATGGTTGGACGCTATGTCGCGTCCCGCAGGGGGAACTAAGCCATGAGCGACACCGACGGACAGGTCCCGCTGCCCGATCTCAACGGCCCGATGCCGCCCACCGGCACGGACGTCGGCTACAACGAGGACGAATACGCGGCACGTGCCGCCGCTGATCTCGAAGCGGTGTTCGACGTTCCCGTGCAGGTCTCGGCCGTGCTCGGCCGCTCGAAGATGGACGTCAGCGAGCTCCTGAAGCTCGGACCCGGCACCGTGCTCGAGCTCGACCGCCGCGTCGGCGAGGCCATCGACATCTACGTCAACAACAAGCTGGTAGCCCGCGGCGAAGTCGTCCTGGTCGAGGACAAGCTCGGCGTGACCATGACCGAAATCATCAAGACCGAACGCAGCTGATAGCGCGCGCGACCAGACGGACAGGAGACTGACATGCGGCTTCTCATCGTTGGCACATTGAAGGGCCAGCTCACCACCGCCACCAAGATCGCGATGGACAACGGCGCCACCGTGACCCATGCCGAGGATCACGAGCAGGCCATGCGCGTGCTGCGCGGCGGCAAGGGCGCCGACCTCCTGCTGGTCGACGTCGCCCTCGACATCCGCGACCTCGTGATGCGGCTCGAGGCCGAGCACATCCATGCCCCGATCGTCGCCTGCGGCATCACCAACGACGCCCGCGCCGCGGTCGCCGCGATCCACGCCGGCGCCAAGGAATACATCCCGCTGCCGCCGGAGCCGGAGCTGATCGCCGCGGTGCTGGCCGCGGTCGCCAACGATTCCCGCGAGCTGGTCTATCGCGACGAGGCGATGGCGAAGGTGATCAAGCTGGCGCAGCAGATCGCCGGCTCCGACGCATCGGTGATGGTCACCGGCGAATCCGGAACGGGCAAGGAAGTGCTGGCCCGCTACGTCCACACCCGCTCGGCCCGCGCCAAGCGCCCCTTCATCTCGATCAACTGCGCCGCCATTCCCGAGCATCTCCTGGAATCCGAGCTGTTCGGCCACGAGAAGGGCGCCTTCACCGGCGCGGTCGCGCGTCGCATCGGCAAGTTCGAGGAGGCGACCGGCGGCACGCTGCTGCTCGACGAAATCTCCGAGATGGACGTCCGCCTGCAATCCAAGCTCCTGCGCGCCATCCAGGAGCGCGTGATCGACCGCGTCGGCGGCACCAAGCCCGTGCCGGTCGACATCCGCATCATCGCGACCTCGAACCGCAACCTCGCGGAAGCGGTGCGCGAAGGCACGTTCCGCGAGGACCTCCTGTTCCGCCTCAACGTCGTGAACCTGAAGATCCCGCCGCTGCGCGAGCGCCCCGCCGACATTCTGGAGCTCGCCCAGCATTTCGTGAAGAAATATGCCGAGGCCAACGGCGTACCGATGCGCCCGATTTCGGCGGACGCGCGCCGCGTGCTTTCCAGCAACCGCTGGCAGGGCAACGTCCGCGAGCTCGAGAACACCATGCACCGCGCGGTGCTGATGGCGCAGGGCGACGAGATCGGCCCCGATGCCATCATCACCCCGGACGGCGACCGCCTCGACCTCGCCAAGACCGCGCCGGCGGTGGCGCACGCCACGATGGCCGCCGAGCAGGTGACGCGCGCGCTGGTCGGCCGCACGGTTGCGGACGTCGAGCGCGACCTGATCCTGGAGACGCTGAAGCACTGCCTCGGCAACCGGACCCACGCCGCCAACATCCTGGGCATCTCGATCCGCACGCTGCGCAACAAGCTCAACGAATATTCCGACGGCGGCATCCCGATCACCCCGGCGGGAACGCCGGGCGAATATCCGCGGATGCCGATGATGGGAGCGTAAGGGCTTCTGACAAGATTGAGGATGCGATGCCCGGGCCAGTCCCGGGCATTTCCTTTGCGGAGTAAGGGTTGGTGCTATGCTGGCGCCGTCCCGGCCTCGTGCGCAAGGGCGTAGGGGGCCGGACGACGCCGGGAGGTACGGCGCGTGAAGCAGTTCACAATCACCACGCCGCGACATCGCTAGAGTCCCGGGGCCGCTTGCCAGGATGCCGGCGAGGGGCCGCATCCGCGTTTTGCGAACCTCCTTCAACTGAAAGGGCACGCCATGAAATGCACTTCGTGGACGATTTCCCGCTTATCGCTGATTGCAACGCTGATCGCAGCCACGGCGCCGCTCGCACGCGCCGACGTGATCATGGACTGGAATGCAAAGGCCGACGCGATCGCCGCCGAGAAACAAATTCTTCCCGCGCCCCACAGCCGCGCCTTGTCCATGATGCACGTTGCGATGTTCGAGGCCGTCAACGCGATCGACCGCCGCTACGCGCCCTACAAGCTCGCGTTGTCCGCGGAGCGTTCGACCTCGCGGGAAGCCGCGGCGGCGGCTGCGGCTCACGATGTGCTGTTGTCGATCTATCCGGATATCAAACCCGATCTGGATTCGGCGCTGACGAGCTCTCTGGCGCCGATTGCCGAGGGCGAGTCCAAGATCGCCGGCATCGCGCTCGGGAAGGACGCCGCGGTGCAGATCATCCAGCTTCGCGCCAACGACGGCAGTAACGCTCCGGAGTCCTACCGCCCCCTCACCACAACGGGCGTCTATGCTCCAACCGCCGTTCCGTTGTTCCAGACCACGGGCGCGACGACGCCCTGGGTCATGGCGTCGGGATCGCAATTCCGTCCCGGACCGCCACCGGCGCTCGATTCAGAGGTCTGGACCAAGGACGTCAACGAAATCCGCGAGGTCGGCGGCCGCGGCAGCCCGACCCGGACGCCTGAGCAAACGACGATCGGCCGCTTCTGGTTCTTCGTCGGCGCCCGCACCTACAATCCCATCGTCAGGCAGGCGGCATTGGCCAAGGGAATGGACCTCGTCGACTGCGCCCGCCTGTTCGCGTTGACGTCGATGACCGGCAACGATGCCATCGTCGCCGTGTTCGAGGCCAAGTATCACTACAATTTCTGGCGTCCGATCACGGCCATACGCAACGCCGATCTAACCTCGAATGCCGCGACACCTCGCGATCCGTCCTGGCTGCCGCTCGGGGACACGCCGATGCATCCGGAATATCCCTGCGCGCACTGCATCGTCTCGGCCGCGATTTCGACCGTGCTCCAGACTGTCGTCGGAGATTTCGGCGAGTTCTCCCTGACAAGCCCGACGGCACCGGGGGTCACACGCAAATGGTCGCGGCTGCAGGACTACAGCGAGGAAGTCGCCAATGCCCGCATCTACGCCGGCTTCCACTACCGGTTCTCGACCGAGGTCGGCAAGGACATGGGCCGAAAGATAGGTGCCCTGGTCGTCGCGACGCAGCTTCGCGGTGCCGAGGCGAAGGCCGAGCCGAGCCGGTAGTCCTGCCTCTTTGAACGCCACAGCCCGCATGAGCGAAGCGACATGCGGGACGGCTCGCCCGCTTCCCCGGATATCGCTTCGCTCATCCGGGCTACGGGAGCTACCGAACCGAACACATGGCCGCACCGCATCCAGCGACTAGGCCGCCCCTGCACAAGGTCCTATAACCCCGCGTGAGAACACGCGAGGAACCACATGTCTCAAGCTCAAATCACGGATTGGCTGGCATCGCAGCAGCAGGCGATGATCGATCTGCTGCGCGATGTCGTGAACATCGATTCCGGATCCTATGACAAGGAAGGCGTCGATGCGGTCGGTGCGCGGTTCGAGCGGCATTTTGCCGAGCATGGCATTCCGTTTCGGCGCGAGGCCAATGCCACGTTCGGCGACGCCATCCATGCCGACGTCGCAAAACCCGGCAGCAACGAGAAGCCGGTGCTGTTGATGGGGCATCGCGACACCGTGTTCGGCAAGGGCGAGGCAGAGCGGCGCCCGTTCACGATCAGGGACGGCCGCGCCTATGGGCCTGGCGTCGCCGACATGAAGTCCGGCGTCGTGATGAACATCTTCGTGGCCACCGCTTTCCACAAATTCGGCGGCAACCCGCACCCGATCAAGCTGCTGATCACCTCGGACGAGGAGATCGGCTCGCCCTCCTCGCGGCCCGTGATCGAGCGCGAGGGCCGCACCGCCCGCGCCGTGTTCAATTCCGAGCCGGGCCGCCCCACCGGCAACATCGTCACGGGGCGCAAGGGCGGCATCTTCATGCATCTCGCCATCACCGGCAAGGCCGCGCATTCCGGCGCCAATTTTGCCGCCGGCGTCAGCGCGATCGGCGAGCTCGCGCACAAGATCGTGCAGATCCATGCGCTGACCGATCTCGACAAGGGCATCACGCTCAATGTCGGCCTGGTCTCGGGCGGGCAGTCCGTCAACACCACGGCGCCCTACGCCGAGGGCCAGATCGATCTGCGCTATGTCGATCCGGCGGATCGTGCGCGGGTGATGGACGCGATCGAGACCATCGTCGCGAAATCTTTCGTGCCGGGCACGCGTGCGACGCTGACGATCAAGGGCGAGTTCGTGCCGGTGGTGCAGAGCGCGGATTCAAAGGCGCTGTTCGAAAGCTATCAGGCCGCAGCAAAGCAGGTCGGCCTCACCACGCTGCAGGGGGAGTTCTCCGGCGGCTGCGCCGATTCCGGCTTCACCGCCGCGGTCGGCACACCGACCATCTGCGGCCTCGGCCCGGTCGGCGGGCTCGCGCACACGCCGGAGGAGTATCTCGATATCGACAGCATCGTGCCGCGCGCGCAAACGCTGGCGCTGGCGATTTTGCGGGGATGATGGGAGGTGCCGTAGGGTGGGCAAAGGCGCACTTGCGCCGTGCCCACGATTTGCCTGCGCTGGATGGAAATCGTGGGCACGCTTCGCTTTGCCCACCCTACGGGACCGCGCGCATTCGCCTACGAATAACTCGGCGCGTCCGGCTTGCGGAAGATGTGGATGGGATCGCCGGGGATGATCACGGGCTGGCCGGAGAACATCGCGTAGGCGTAGAGCGCGAGATAGGCGATCGCCAGCGCGCCGAAGGCATAGAACGCGAAGGTCGCGACGCGCTTCATCGATCCGCTCCATTGCCGTCCCGGCGGGAGGCTCAGGCGCTTCTAGAGCGATGAGGGGGAAAAGGCCAGCCTTCCGGCCCGCCTGCCCGCGCGATCAAAGGCCGCGCCGGCCGTGCGCGGGAACGCTCACTTCCGCAAGCCTCGCGGCGTCCTCATCCTGGTCGACCGCCACGTACTGGCCGTGCCAATAGGCCAGCGCCGCAGTCCGCGTCGAGCTCCTGATGCCCCTGACACGGCCGATGACGATGCCGTGCGAATGCCGCTCCACGATCTCCTCGACCTCGCAATCGAAGGCCGACAGCGCGCCGACCAAGAGCGGAACGCCCGAGACCGCCGTCACCCATTTGGCGCCTTTGAAACGGTCAGCGCCCTTCAGCCCGCCCTTGCCGGCAAAGCGTTCGGCGACATCGAGCTGGTCGGCATTGAGGATGTTCACGCCGAAGGCGCTGTGCCGCCGGATCAGCGGGAACGAGGAGGCATCGCGGTTGATGCTGACCAGCAGCGTCGGCGGCTCGACCGACAGCGAGGTGACCGAGGTCACCGTCATGCCGGTGACGTCCTTGCCCCGCCCGGCCGTGATGACGCTGACGCCGCCGGTGAGATGGCGCATGGCGCCGCGGAAATCGGCGGGCGAGACGGGGATTTCAGTCATGAGATCGCGGGGCACTACATTCATGGCATGGTCCCCGAGGTGGGGTTCCCTTGTATTTAGGTACGATCGTCCGCTGACAACAGGTGGCTCAGGATCGAGCCTTCCAGACCCGCAAGCTCGGCCGAGCTGCGCTGGCGCGGCCGGCCTGCGTGAATCACGACATCATGGGCGATGCGGCCCTCTTCGATCACCAGCACCCGGTCCGCCAGCGCCACGGCTTCGGCGACGTCATGGGTCACCAAAATCGCGGTAAAACCCTGATCGCGCCAGACGCGCTCCAAAAGGCGCTGCATCGAGATCCGGGTCAGCGCATCCAGCGCCCCGAGCGGCTCGTCGAAGGCCAGCACGCGGGGACGGGAGACCAACGCGCGGCCGAGCGCGACGCGTTGCTTCTGGCCGCCCGACAGCACCGAGGGCCATTGGTCGCGCTTGTCGGCAAGGCCGACCTCCGTCAGCGCCTTCTCTGCGCGCGCATGCGCATCGGTGGAGGCGCGATCTCGACCGAGACCGACCTCGACATTGCCCAGCACGCGGGCCCAGGGCAACAGCCGCGGCTCCTGGAACATCACGCGGATGTCTTCGGGCTGGATGTCCTGACCAAAGCTGATGCTGCCGGCGTCGATCTTGTCGAGGCCCGCGATCAAGCGCAGCAGCGTGCTCTTGCCGCAACCGCTTTTTCCCACGATGGCGACGAACTGGCCGGCGGGGATGTGCAAATCGATGCCGCGGAGCACCTCGTTGCTACCGAAGGATTTGCGCAAGCCCCGGATGCTGAGCGGCAGGCCGCTGCTCTGCGCCTCGCGCACGATTCGGGCGTGAGGCGCAAAATTGGCGCGGCTGGCGAGCTCGGTCTCGGGAAGGGACGTACGAACGGCTGTCTGCATGTGATTCCCAGTATCTCTGCTCAATTTTTCTGGAAGGCGGGGTGCCAGGAGAGCGTCAAACGCTCCAGCACGCGGGAGGCGCTGTCGGCGAGCTTGCCGAGCAGGGCGTAGATCAGGATTGAGAGCACGACGACGTCGATCAGCATGAACTCGCGCGCCTGCATCGCCATGTAACCTAGCCCTGAGGACGCCGCGATGGTCTCGGCGACGATCAGGGTCAGCCACATGATGCCGAGTGCGAAACGGATGCCGACGAAGATCGACGGCAGCGCGCCCGGGAAGATCACGCGGCGGAACAATTCGCCGTCGGTCATGCCGTAGATGCGGCCCATCTCGATCAGCTGCGGATCGACGGTGCGGATGCCGTGCAGCGTGTTGAGGTAGATCGGGAAGAACACGCCCAGCGCCACCAGGAACAGTTTTGCGCTCTCGTCGATGCCGAACCACAGGATCACGAGCGGGATCAGCGCCAGATGTGGCACGTTGCGCACCATCTGCAACGTGGTGTCGGTGAGTTTTGCCGAAAGCTGCGACAGGCCGTTGGCAAGCCCGAACGCGAAGCCGATGCTGCCACCGATCAGGAAACCGATCGAAGCGCGCCAGAACGAAACCCAGATGTTGCGGACGAGCTCGCCGGAGAGCAGTAGCTTCCAGCCGGCGAGCAGGACGTCGCTCGGGGCCGGCAGCACCCGCGTCGGGACGAAGCCGGTGACGCTGGCGGCCTGCCAGAGCGCGATGATCGCGAGCGGCACGATCCACTGGATCAGGCCGTCGATCCGCGGCAAACGCAGGCTGCGCGGGAGTGAAATGCTGTCGATCACGCTCATGACTGCGACACCCTGTGCTGCGGACGGAAGTCGCTGCCAACCGTCTCGCCGAACGGACCGCCGTTGAAGTGCAGCTTGGTCACGTTGGAGGGCTGCTCGAGCGAGAGCAGCGGGAACACCAGCTCGGCAAAGCGATAGGCCTCCTCCAGATGCGGGTAGCCCGACATGATGAAAGTATCGATGCCGATGTCCTGATACTCCCTGATGCGGGCCGCGACGGTCTCGGCATCGCCGACCAGCGCCGTACCGGCACCGCCGCGCACGAGGCCGACGCCGGCCCAGAGGTTCGGGGCGATCTCGAGCTTGTCGCGCTTGCCGCCGTGAAGCTGCGCCATGCGCTGCTGGCCGACGGAATCCATGCGGGCAAAGTTCTTCTGCGCCTTGGCGATGGTATCGTCGTCGACATGCTTGATCAGATCGTTGGCGGCTCGCCAGGCCTCCTCGTTGGTTTCACGGACGATCACGTGGAGGCGGATGCCGAAGGAGAGCTTGCGGCCACGCGCGCTCGCGACCTCCCTCACCTTCGCGATCTTCTCGGCAACCAGGGCCGGCGGCTCGCCCCAGGTGAGATATTTGTCGACGGTGTCGACGGCGACGTCGATGCCGGCATCCGACGAGCCGCCGAAATAGAGCGGCGGTCGCGGCGACTGCACCGGCGGGAACAACAACTTGCCGCCCTCGACATGGATGTGCTTGCCCTCGACATTGACGGTCTTG
The DNA here is from genome assembly GCF_054863025.1 of Bradyrhizobium sp. 23AC. NCBI lineage: Bacteria > Pseudomonadati > Pseudomonadota > Alphaproteobacteria > Hyphomicrobiales > Nitrobacteraceae > Bradyrhizobium > Bradyrhizobium sp. 23AC. The sequence goes on along the minus strand of NZ_JAVAYN010000002.1, from coordinate 567,893 downwards.
CCGGCGAGCAGGTCGCTATAGACGTTAAGGAACTCGCGGGTGACCTCGTAGCGCTCGTCATGGCCGAGGAAGATGCCGTCGCCCTTGTTCTCGACGGGATCGCCGCCGGTGACGACGTTGACAAGCAGCCGGCCGCCCGTGACGCGGTCGAGCGTCGCGGTCATGCGCGCGGCGACACCAGGCGATTGCAGGCCGGGACGGACCGCGACGAGGTAGCGCAACCGTTCGGTGAACGGCGCGACTGAGGAGGCGACGATCCAGGAATCCTCGCAAGATCGCCCGGTCGGCAACAGTACGCCGAAATAGCCTAGCTGGTCGGCCGCCTGCGCGATCTGGCGCAGATAGTTGAAGTTGACCTCGCGGCCGCCGACGCCCGTGCCGAGATAGCGGCCGTCGCCGTGGGTCGGCAGGAACCAGAGGATGTTGGCGTTCGGTTGCTTGCTCATGACTTTGCTCACGATCCTGACTTCCGAGCGACGTCGGAGATCTTGATGGATTTGGGGATCAGGCCCAGCGCGAAGAACGCGTCGGCCACCTGCTGCTGGTCGGCGACGACGGCATCCGTGATCGGCTTGATGCCGTAGGACTGTCGCTTCAACGCCACCTCGACCACGGGCACCGACAATCCGATCGCCGGAGCAAGCTGCTCGGCCACCGCATGAATGTCGCCTTTGGCCCAGTCGTCGACCGTGCTGAGCTCGGCGAGCACGGCGTCGACGATCTCAGGATTGGCGTCGAGGAATTTCTTCGAGGAGAAATAGAACTGGTAGTTGGCGACGATGCCGGTGCCGTCGGAGAGCGTGCGTGCACCGATGGCGGCTTCCGCGGCGGCCTGGAACGGATCCCAGATCACCCAGGCATCGACCGCGCCTCGCTCGAAGGCCGCGCGCGCATCGGCGGGCGCGAGGAAGACCGGCTCGATCTCCGAATACTTCACGCCCGCCTTCTCCAGCGCCTTGACCAGGAGATAGTGGACGTTGGAGCCCTTGTTGAGCGCAACCTTCTTGCCCTTGAGCTCAGCGACCGATTTCAGCGGGCTGTCCTTCGGCACCAGGATCGCCTCGCCCTTCGGCGCCGGTGGCTCATAGGCGACATACTGGATCGGCGCGCCAGCGGCCTGCGCGAAGATCGGCGGGGCTTCACCGGTGTTGCCGAAATCGATCGCGCCGACATTGAGCGCTTCGAGTAGCGGCGGTCCGGAGGGGAATTCGGTCCACACCACCTTGTAGCCGTCGGCCGCCAGCTTCGGCTCCAGCGTGCCCTTGCTCTTGAGCAGCACCAGCTTGCCGTATTTCTGGTAGCCGATGCGGACCACCTTGTCCTGACCATAGGACGTGCCGACCGCGGCGGCGACGATGCCGATCGACAGCACGACGGCCGCGATCAGACGCTGGATGATACGCCTCATGTTCAAACCCCTGTGTGTGGGAAGGCTGGTCGGCACGATCAGGCTGCCGGATTGCGCCAGACGATGTCGCGGATCGCGATCGGCTTGGGGATCAGGCCGAGCTTGTAGAAGCGATCGGCGACGCCCTGCTGGGTCGCGACGATGTCGTCGGTGACGGGGCCGACGACGAAGGACGACCGGTTCGCCGCGATCGTCTGGATCTCCAGCGGAATGCCGGTCACCGCGGCGAGAGACTTCGCGACCTCGTCGCGATGCTGCTCGGCCCATCTCGCGGTCGCGGTGGTGACGTCGACGATCTGCTGCAGGATCGCGCCGTGGTTCTTCGCGAAGTCGCGGTTGGCGATGTAGAAGGAATTGGTCTTGGTGACCTCGCGCGCATTGATCAGGATGCGGCCGTTCTGCCTGGTCTCGCCGATCGCGAAGTACGGATCCCAGATCGCCCAGGCCTCGATGCTGCCATTGGCAAAGGCGGGGCCGGCGTCCGGCGGCGTCAGATAGACCGGGCTGATGTCGGCGTAGGTGAGGCCCGCCTTTTCCCGCGTCTGCACCACGATGTTGTGCGCGCTGGAGCCCTTGGTGAAGCCGATGCGCTTGCCTTTCAGCTCGGTGATGCCGCGGATCGGCGAATCCTTCGGCACCAGAATGCCCTGGCCGTTGGTGATGGGCTGGCCTGCGGCATAGACGATCGCGGCGCCTGCGGCCTGCGCGAATACCGGCGGGGAATCGCCGACCGCGCCGTAATCGACGCTGCCGACATTCATCGCTTCCATCATCGGCGGGCCCGAGGAGAACTCGACCCATTTCACCTCGATGCCCAGGGTCGCGAAATGTTTTTCCAGCGCCGCCTGCTGGCGCGTGATGACCAGCACGCCGTTCTTTTGATAGCCGATACGAATTTCCTTCACCGCGCCTTGCGCAAGTGCGGGCGCAGAAAACGCCGCGAGCGCAGCGGTTCCAGCAGATTGCTTGAGAAAGTCCCGACGTCGCATCAAAAACTCCCGACCTCGCGGCCGCACGTCCATTGCGTTGCGAGAATGATGGTGCGCGCCGGGAAAACTGTCGAGACGTTCAGAAAAATAGCGATGCGCGCACTGCGCGCGCGGCAGTGCGCATGCTTAATCTTTCAAGTGCGCACGATGATGCAGAGGGATTTTTTTCGCACGCGAATGTGAGATGCGCAGGGAGCGGGACGGCAAAACGCCTCCACCACTTCCGCCGTCATTCCCCGCGAGGGCGGGGAATCCAGTATTCCAGAGGCGTCAGTGCTTCACACGACGGGCGCGGCGTACTGGATCGCCCGGTCAAGCCGGGCGATGACACCGACAGTGGCGCGCGCAATCCCGCAAGTGCGTGCAGCGGCACCAACCGGCTTATTGCAGCCATCTCACCGGCAGATTCTGCAGCCCGCGAAACGCCCAGCCGCCCACCCGCACCGGCTCGTCGGCGGCGATCTCGAGATGCCTGGCCCGCGCGAACACGGTCGGCAGCGCGACGTCGGCGATCATCGCGCGGGAGGCCCACGCGCCGGCGCAAAAATGCGGGCCGGCGCCGAAGGCGACGCTCTTGGTCGTATCACGCCGCACGTCGAACTGATCGGCGCGCTCGAAATGCCTCTCGTCGCGATTGGCGGAGCCGAACATCAGGAACACCCGCTCGTCCGTCTCGAAGGCGACGTCGCGGATGCTCCACGGCTTGGCGATGCGGCGCGGCGACATGCCGATCGGCGATATCCAGCGGGCATATTCCTCGAACGCCTCGAGCCAGGTCACCTCGCCTCTGCGCACCAGATCGAGCTGCTCGGGATGAGTCAGCAGCGCCCACACCGTGCCGGCGATCGCCTTGCGCGGCTCGTTCTGACCGCCCGAGATCGCGAGTTTGACGTTCGCGCGCACGCTCTCCATCGGCATGCCGGAGGCGAGCAGCACGCCTAAAATGCTCTGGTCGGGATGCTTGCGCATCGCCGGCAGGATGTCGTCGATCGCGGCATCGATGCCCGAGGTCGCGGCGTGACAGCGCGCCTCGACCTCAGGGTCGCCGGCATAGTTGGCGATGCCATCGATCATGCCCTGCGACCACGCGTCCATGTCGCCAAAGTCGATATTGGTGAGGCCAGTGATCGACTTCAGGCATTCGCCGGAGAACGGCAGCGCGAAATCGCGCATGAAGTCGATCCGCCCCGGCTCGATCGCATCGAGGATGCGGTCCGCATGCGCCTGGAACAGCGCGGTCCAGTGCGCCTTCACCGTCTTCGGCGACACCGTCGGAAACATCGCGCGGCGCTCGACCTGGTGCGCTTCGCCGTCCTTGCGCATCATGTTGTGGCCCATCAACCGGTTCATCAGGCCCGCAGGCTGGTGCGAGGAGAACACGTCGACCTGCTTCTCGGAGATCGAGATGTCGTCGCGGCTGGTCAGCAGTGTCGAGCCGAGCTGCGGCACAAACGCGATCGGCGCCTCTTTCCGCATCTTCGCGAGCATCGGATAGGGATCGGCCCAGAACGCGGCAGGGTCGATGTCGATGCGCGGCGCGGTGCTCAAAGCGGCCTCCTCGGATTGTCGTATCCTTGAGGCCAGACTAGCGAACTCCGCGGCCGGCGTCTGTCCCTAGCGATAGGGACGGATCGAGTTACCGGGCCTCGGCGATCTTCTCTCCGGATGGCAGCATCTGCGCGTTGGCTGCCAAGGGCCGCCTCGATGGCGATGCAGGGTCCGGCAACCGGAACGCGGCGTCAGCCGGCGTGCCCTGGGATGGGCGGCGGGCAACGCTTGCCGGAAGCACGATCACTTTCGCTCCGACCTTCACCCGCTCATAGAGGTCCATGACGTCCTCATTGGTCAGCCGGATACAGCCGGACGACACCCGCTTGCCGATCGTATCGGGCTTGTTGGTGCCGTGAATGCGATATTCGGTCTCGCCCAGATACATCGCCCGGGCGCCGAGCGGATTGCCGGGGCCACCTGCCATGAACCGCGGCAGATAAGGCTGACGCGAGACCATCTCCGTAGGCGGATGCCAATCCGGCCATTCCGCCTTACGGGCCACAGTCTGCTCACCGGACCAGGTGAAACCTTCGCGGCCGACACCGATGCCATAGCGCAACGCCTGGGTGTCGTTCAGAACCAAATAGAGGAATGTGTTCTTGGTATCGATGATCACGGTGCCGGGCGTCTGGCGGCTGGCGTAATCAACCACCTGCCGAACCAATGCTCCGGGACCATCAGCGTCGGCTTTTGGTGGTTCGATCAGAGGCGCCGGTGCCGGAGCCGGTGCCGGAGCCGGCGCTGCTGCATGAACCGGAGGTGCCACGTAAACCGGACTTGACGACGCCTTGGCTTCCTGTGCGGACGGCTTGCGCGCCGGCTGCACGCTCGCCGGGCCGGACAGCAAACCGTAGCCCAATGCGGCGACAGCCACGGCGCCAATGGCAACTCTCGCGGCCATGGGTATTGCGAGCGTCTCGGCCCTTCCACGTTTCGCCCGCTTACCCATACTGTTTCCCCAGGTCACTATGCCCTGAAGAGGTACCCAGCAAAATTTAAGAAACTTCGAAGCAATGCCGCTCAGGCTGGAACCGTCGGGGATGGTTAACGCCGGGCGGAAGTGCTCCCTGAGCAAGCCCTGGTTTGAATTGTCGGCTACAACGCCGTGATCTGACCCAACTAGGGAGTTGTAATGACCCGGTCATTGAAAATTCCAACCGAGCTTTTTGACAGTCGGAAATTCGGTTTTGCCCAAGTGGCCGTTACTTCCACGCCCTTAGGCCACGCGATACACATTTCCGGTCAAGTCGCGTGGGATTCGAATGGAAACATCGTCGGCACTGGCGACATTGGACGCCAATTAGAAAAGAGTTTGGAAAACCTCAGCGCGGCCCTGGCTTCCGTTGGTGCCAGACTTGATGATGTGGGATCGCTACGGATTTATATTAGGCAAACCCACTTGCACCAAGGTGACGCCATATCTCGCGCGCTCAAGGCTGTGTTTGGCGATAATCCACCGTGCACAACTTGGATCGGAGTGACGAGCCTCGCCAGGGATGAGTTCCTTATCGAGATCGAGCCGTCGGTTGTATTTCTGCCCCGAACAGTATGACTATAGACACCATTGGCCCTCCAGACGTCTCCTTTGGGTCAAAAGGCCCCAACCCTCGCTGGCGGACTGCGTGTCCGCTTTGCTCTCGGAAGCAGGTATCGCGGGCTTAGAGTCTCGTCAGTTCAGGCCGCGCGGCCCCGCCAGCAGGCGCAGCACGATCGAGAACAATTCGTTCTGCGAGGAGATGCCGAGCCGCTGATAGGCGCGCTTGCGGTAGGTCAGGGTCGAATGCAGGCTGATGCCGAGTCCTTGCGAGATTGCTTCGGAGCTAAAACCGAGCAGGATGCGGCGGCAGACCTCCTGCTCGCGCGGTGTCAGGTTCGAGAGTGGCGCGCGCGTCGCGAACAGTGTCGAGAGATCGGGCGCCAGCTTCTCCTGAAAATGACGCGCGATGCTCGCGCCGATCGCGGGCGCGATCGCCTGGAGCCGTTCGCGCTGGGCGGCACTGAAACGGCCCTGGGACGTGATGCGATAGAAGTTGACGTAGAAGCAGGTGTCGCCCGTCCAGATCGCGGTCGCGCATTTGTCGACGATGCCGGAATCGTGGAAGAAGATCTTGCGGTAGCGCGCGCCGTACATGCGCGGCGCGAAGGCCGGCAGCATGATCGGCGCGGTGCCCTCGCCTTCGAACAGCGCATCGCGGTTGGGATCGGATTCGTGGAACTGGCCGGCATAGGCGGCGCCGAGATCGCCGCCGATCGGGATGTTGCCGGCATCGAGCAGGCAGGTCGCAGCACCGCCACGGGACAGTGCGAACACCATGCAATGGCCGACATCGGCGTGGCGGCGCAGCGTGTCGATAAGGATTTTTGGGAAATCGGCGCGGCCGATGGCGAGCACCGCGGGCGCGATGTCACCAGCCGCTGGAGTTGTAGGTGTCCCGCGAGGGTGCATCGTCTTCTCCCTGTCGCTTTTGACATGGTCTACCAGCAATGGCGGCACGCTGGAAGTGCCGGCTCTGCGTAGCAGATTGCGCGGAAGTCGCTGAGCCGAATGGACAGATGTGGCTGCTCGAAATCACTTTCTTCGCAGAATCTGGTCCATTGTTTTTCCCCGGGCCAGTTCGTCAATCAACTTATCCAAGTAGCGGATTTCCCGCATCGTGGGCTCCTTGATGTCCTCCACCCGAACGCCGCACACCACACCCTTGATGAGGGCGCGCGAAGGGTTGATTGCGGGGCCTCCGCAAAGAAGGCTTCGAAGTCCGTTTGTTTTTCCAATTGGATTTGCAGCTCTTTCTGACCATAGCCCGTCAACCATGAGATGATCTGATCGACCTCAGCCTTCGAACGCCCTTTCTTCTCCGCTTTCGCAACGTAGAGTGGGTAAACGCTCGCGAAGCTGGTTGTATAGATCCGGTGTTTTGGCAACAGAGCCCCCTACCCGGCAGCATTCGCCGGTGCGACGTTGATCGCCAGCTTGCCGTAGCGGTCCGTAAACGCCTCGGTGTCGATCTCCTCCAGCTTGATCTCGCCGCTCATGACGCCCTGCTTCCAGGCCTCCTGCGCAGGATCGTTCTGGAACTCAGGCATCACCTCGCGGCCGAACAGCTCGAGCGATTCGCAGATGTGCTCGTGGCTGTTCTTGCCGGCCTGGTTGAGCAGGATGACCTGGTCGATATGCGAGGACTGGAAGCGCTTCAGCTTCTTGCGGATGGTCTCGGGCGAGCCGATCAGGCCGCCCCGCAAGGCCGCTTCCTGTGCCTCGGGATTGTCGCGCTTCCACTTGTTGTACTCGTCCCACATGTTGACGGTGTAGGGCGCGGGCCGCTGGCGGTTCTGCGAGGCGCCGTAGAAGCGCAGCGCGAACTGGAAGAAGGTGGCGCCGTCGGCGCGGGCGCGCGCCTCCTCGTCGGTCTTGGCGCACATGAAGAACGACACCAACGCCATGTTCGGGTTGATCTGGTAGTCCGCCAGTTTATGCAGCCGCTTGGTCATCGCGTTGTAATAGGCGTGCACCCAGGCATGGGCCGCGTCGGCGCTGACGAACTGGAAGCCGAGCGCGCCAAAACCATGGCGGCCGGCACGCTCGATGGTCGGTAGTTGCGAGCACGCCATCCACAACGGCGGATGCGGCTTCTGCACCGGCTTTGGCACGACGTTGCGCAAGGGGATATCGAAATACTTGCCGTGATGCTCGCTGCCCACGTCCTTGAACATCGGGAAGATCGCGGCAACGGCTTCCTCAAACACTTCCTTCTTGGTCTCCATGTCGCGGCCGAACGGGGTGAGCTCGGTGATCGAGGCGCTCTCGCCCATGCCGAACTCGCAGCGGCCGTTCGAGAGCAGATCGAGCACCGCGACACGCTCGGCAACGCGCGCCGGGTGATTGGTGGTGAGCTGCAGGATGCCGTGCCCGAGGCGGATGTTCCTGGTGCGCTGGCTTGCGGCGGCGAGGAAGGATTCCGGTGACGGCGAGTGCGAATATTCCTCGAGGAAATGATGCTCGACCACCCAGGCATGGTCGTAGCCGAGCTTGTCGGCGAGTTCCATCTGCGAGAGCGCGTTCTGGTAGAGCCTGAGCTCGTCGCCCGCCACCCAGGGCCGCGGCAGCTGCAGCTCGTAGAAGATGCCGAACTTCATGGCGTCGCTCTCCCGCTTATTTTTGTTGAGCTCATCTTAAGGTGTGAGGCGGAGCTGTCTACGGAGCAGCAATTCCGCCGCGCGGGAGACTGATCCCGAGCCTGGCATGGCGACGCATACCCGCCTCGGCGCCGCCGCTGCGACATCCGCGCAAGTCGACAGGTTGATCCAGATCAACGCCACCGCGGGCCGATTGCAGCAAAAGGGCTGCAAGGCAACGGCCCGGATGCCGTCCCGCTTCCCATACCATCCCGAAGAGACCGAATATGTCGGCCCCTGACGACACGACTTCGCGCGTGCGCCGCAAGCGCATGGAGATTTTCGCTTTCCTGTTCCTGACCGCGATCGTGATGCCCGTCCTCGCGGTCGGAACAGTCGGCTCCTATGGGCTCGGCGTCTGGATCTACCAGATGTTTGCCGGTCCTCCCGGCCCGCCGCCCTCCCCGCATTGATCTCCTCCAAGCGAAAGACAGGCATCATGGCCCAAGCTTCACTGAACCGCCGCGCATTGATCACCGGCCGGGTGCTCAGCGCCGAGCGCGTCATCTCTCCGCCAGGCTGCGAGATCGCCAGCATCATCGTGCAGGCAAGGCCCGAGCGCCTCGCCGAACTCGAAGCTGAGATCGCCGCGCTGCCCGGCTGCGAGATCCATGGCCGCGATGCGCGCGGCAAGCTCGTCGTCGTCACTGAGGCGCCGGACGCCGGCAGCCTTGGCACCCTGCTCAACACCATCCAGTCGCTGCCCAACGTCTATTCCGCGGCGCTGGTCTTCCACGCCATCGAAACCGCCTAAGGGCCGGGAGAGCCATCATGACATCGCCAAAGCTCGACCGCCGCCAGATGCTGAAGCTCGAGGCCGCCGCGATTGCGGCCGCCGCAGCAGGCATGCCGGCTCCGGCGCTCGCCGCCAATCTCGTCACCGAGCGCGACAACAACGAAATGAAATGGGACAAGGCCGCCTGCCGCTTCTGCGGCACCGGCTGCTCGGTGATGGTCGCGACCAAGGACAATCGCGTCGTCGCCACCCACGGCGACATCAAGGCCGAGGTCAACCGCGGCCTCAACTGCGTCAAGGGCTACTTCCTCTCCAAGATCATGTACGGCCATGACCGCCTGACCCAGCCGATGCTGCGCAAGACGGGCGGCAAATACGACAAGAACGGCGAGTTCACGCCCGTGTCCTGGACCGAAGCCTTCGACATCATGGAGGTGAAGTGGAAGGAGGCGTTCAAGAAGCGCGGGCCGAACGGCGTCGCCATGTTCGGCTCCGGCCAGTGGACGATCTGGGAAGGCTATGCCGCCTCGAAGCTGTTCAAGGCCGGCTTCCGCACCAACAACATCGATCCCAATGCGCGGCACTGCATGGCTTCCGCCGTCGCCGGCATGATGCGCACTTTCGGCATCGACGAGCCGCCCGGCTGCTACGACGACATCGAGGCGACCGACGCCTTCGTGCTGTGGGGCTCCAACATGGCGGAGATGCACCCGATCCTGTGGACGCGCCTCGCCGACCGCCGGCTGTCCGCGCCGCATGTCCGCGTCGCCGTGCTCTCGACCTTCGAGCACCGCTCGTTCGACCTCGCCGACATCGGCATGGTGTTCAAGCCGCAGACCGACCTCTACATCCTCAACGCCATTGCCAACCACATCATCAAGACCGGCCGGGTCAACAAGGACTTCGTCGCCGCGCATACGATTTTCAGGCGGGGGCAGACCGATATCGGCTACGGTTTGAGGCCGGAGCATCCGCTCCAGAAAAAGGCAACGGGTGCAGCGAAGGCCAACGACTCCACCGACATGAGCTATGACGAGTACGTCAAGTTCGTGTCGGAATACACGCTGGAAAAGGCAGCCGAGATGTCCGGCGTCCCGCTGAACCGGCTGGAGGCGCTCGCCGAGCTCTACGCCGATCCCAAGACCAAGGTGGTCTCGTTCTGGACCATGGGCTTCAACCAGCACACTCGCGGCGTCTGGTGCAACAACCTCGTCTACAACATCCATCTTCTGACCGGAAAGATCTCCTCGCCCGGCAACAGCCCGTTCTCGCTGACCGGCCAGCCCTCGGCCTGCGGCACCGCGCGCGAGGTCGGCACCTTCTCGCACCGGCTGCCGGCCGACATGGTCGTGACCAACAAGGCGCATCGCGACCACGCCGAGCACATCTGGCAGCTGCCCGAAGGCACCATTCCCGACAAGAACGGCGCGCACGCCGTGCTGCAAAGCCGGATGTTGAAGGACGGCCTGATCAACGCCTATTGGGTGCAGGTCAACAACAACCTCCAGGCCGGCCCCAACGTCAACGAGGAGACCTATCCCGGCTTCCGCAACCCCGACAATTTCATCGTGGTCTCGGACGCCTATCCGTCGGTGACGGCACTGGCCGCCGATCTGATCCTGCCGACCGCGATGTGGGTGGAGAAGGAAGGCGCCTACGGCAATGCCGAGCGGCGCACCCAGTTCTGGCACCAGCTCGTCCCCGCGCCCGGCGAGTCGAAATCCGATCTCTGGCAGCTCATGGAGTTCTCCAAGCGCTTCAAGATCGAGGAGGTCTGGCCCGAGGAGCTGATCGCCAAGAAGCCGGAGGTTCGCGGCAAGACGCTGTTCGATGTGCTCTACCGGAACGGCCAGGTCGACAAATTCCCCGTGACCGACATCGAGCCGGGCTATCTCAACGACGAGTCCAAGGCCTTCGGCTTCTACGTCCACAAGGGCCTGTTCGAGGAATACGCGCAGTTCGGCCGCGGCCATGGCCATGACCTCGCGCCGTTCGACACCTATCACCGCGAGCGCGGCCTGCGCTGGCCCGTCGTCAACGGCCAGGAGACGAAGTGGCGTTTCCGCGAGGGCAGCGACCCCTACGTCAAGCAGGGCACCGAGGTGCAGTTCTACGGCTATCCCGACGGCAAGGCGCGCATCTTCGCGCTGCCATTCGAGCCGGCGGCGGAATCGCCCGACAACGAATATCCCTACTGGCTCTCGACCGGCCGCGTGCTGGAGCACTGGCATTCCGGCACCATGACGCGCCGCGTGCCCGAGCTGTACAAGGCCTTCCCCGAAGCCGTGTGCTTCATGCATCCGGACGACGCGGCGGATGCCAAGCTCCGTCGCGGGGACGAGGTGAAGGTGGTCTCCCGCCGCGGCTTCATCCGCGCCCGGGTCGAAACGCGCGGTCGCGACCGGCCGCCGAAGGGCCTCGTCTTCGTGCCGTGGTTCGACGAGTCCAAGCTGATCAACAAGGTGACTCTGGACGCGACCGATCCGATTTCGCTGCAGACCGACTTCAAGAAATGCGCCGTGCGCATCGAGCGGGTGAACCTGTCATGATGAAACGATCTGCAATCGCCTTGCTCGCCTTCGCGATCGCCGCGGCCTCGAGCTCGCTGACCGCACAGACCGTCACCTCGGGCCTGCGCGGTCCGGCCCCACTCAATGACGAGGGCCCGGCGCCACCGATGCTGCCGAACCGCAACACGTCCGAGAAGGAGGTGCGCAATTATCCGGAGCAGCCGCCGGTCATCCCGCACACGATCGACGGCTATCAGATCGACCTCAACGGCAACAAATGCCTGTCCTGCCATGCGCGGGCACGCACGGCGGAATCTCAGGCGCCGATGGTCTCGATCACGCATTTCATGGACCGCGACGGCCAGTTCCTCGCCTCGATCTCGCCGCGGCGCTTCTTTTGCACGGAATGCCACGTGCCGCAGAACACCGCCAATCCGCCCGTGAGCAACGACTTCGTCGACATCGACACGCTGCTGTCGCGCGCAAGCCCGGGTGGCCGCCGATGACGACGACTGCTGACGAGCCCAATGCAGAGCTGAAAACCAAGCGCGGCTTCATCGCGCGAAGCTGGGGCTTTGCGCTGGAGCTATGGCGGGTGCTGACCCGGCCGAGCTCGGTGTTCGCCCTCGGCACCCTGGTGCTGGCCGGCTTCATCGCCGGCGTGATCTTCTGGGGCGGCTTCAACACCGCGCTGGAATTGACCAACACCGAGAAATTCTGCACCGGCTGTCACGAGATGAAGGACAACGTCTTCGCCGAGCTGAAATCGACCATCCACTTCAGCAATCGCTCCGGGGTGCGCGCGACCTGCCCGGATTGCCACGTTCCGCACAACTGGACCGACAAGATCGCGCGCAAGATGCAGGCCTCCAAGGAGGTCTGGGGCAAGATCTTCGGCACGATCAACACGCGGGAAAAATTCCTGGACCACCGGCTGGAGCTCGCCGCGCACGAATGGGCGCGTTTCAAGGCCAACGATTCCCTGGAATGCCGCAACTGCCACAGTGCCGATTCCATGGACATCACCAAGCAGTCGCCGCGGGCCTCGGTGGCGCACCAGCGCTTCCTGTTCACGAAGGAAAAGACCTGCATCGACTGCCACAAGGGCATCGCCCACCAGCTGCCCGACATGCGCGGCGTTCCCGGCTGGCAGTAAGACCAAAAGCAACCAGATTCGCCCCGCTTGAACCGGCGGGGCGAATGGTTAGTTTTGGGGGATAGCGAATCGCCTCGTTTCGCCCTTCCTCAAGACAGATATGGCCAGTTTCACACCGCATCAGGATGCCGCTCTCAAGGCCGTCGGCGATTGGCTGAAGGCCAAGCCGGGCCGCAATGGCACGCCGCCGATCTTCCGCCTGTTCGGCTTTGCCGGGACCGGCAAGACCACGCTGGCGCGGCACATCGCCGACGGCGTCGACGGCGAGGTGAAGTTCGCCGCCTTCACCGGCAAGGCCGCCCTCGTCATGCGCAACAAGGGGTGCGACGACGCCTCCACCATCCACTCCCTGATCTACCGCGCCCGCGAATCCGGCGAGGAGCAGCCGAGCTTCGAATTGTGGGACGACGCGCCGGCCTCGAAGGCGAAGCTGATCGTGATCGACGAATGCTCGATGGTCGACGCCGAATTGGGCCGCGACCTGATGTCGTTCGACTGCCCCCTGCTCGTGCTCGGCGATCCCGCGCAGCTGCCGCCGATCCAGGGCGGCGGCTTCTTCACCAACACCGAGCCCGACGCGATGCTGACAGAGGTGCACCGCCAGGCCCAGGACGATCCGATCGTGCGGATGTCGATGGACGTGCGCGAGGGACGCGAGCTCGACATCGGCCGCTACGGCGAGAGCGAGGTGGTGTCGCGCAAGGAGCTCGATCCCGACCGCGTCATGGGCGCCGACCAGGTGCTGGTCGGCCGCAACAACACAAGGCGCGCGTACAATATGCGGGTGCGCCAGCGCCAGAACATCGAGGACGCCTTTCCGGTCGCCGGCGACAAGCTGGTGTGCCTGCGCAACAACCGCAAGAAGGGCCTGTTCAACGGCGGGCTGTGGCGCGTGAAGTCGCGCAACACCTCGCGCTCGAAATCGCGCATTCTCTCGATGCGGCTGTCGCCGGACGAGGATTTTGGCCACAAGGTGACCAAGGTCTCGGTGCGCGCCGATTGCTTCGAGGGCGGCGTCGAGCAGATCGCCTGGGAGCAGCGCAAGCCCTATGACGAGTTCGACTACGGCTACGTGCTCACCGTGCACAAGTCGCAGGGCTCGCAATGGGACGACGTCGTGCTGTTCGACGAGAGCTTTGCGTTTCAGGACTCAAGGGCGCGGTGGCTGTACACGGGCATCACGCGGGCGGCGAAGCGGCTCAGCATCGTCGTCTGAAACTCCGGCCCCGTAGGGTGGGCAAAGGCGCGTAGCGCCGTGCCCACGATCTCCCTCCATAAGCAACAAGGCGTGGGCACGCTTCGCTTTGCCCACCCTACGGCACGGAGAATGGGGCGCCGGAATCGCGCCCCTTACTTCCCCGCCACAAAGTAAAAATCCTCGCGGCCCGGCGGCGAGCCGTAGGTGAACGGCTGCTGCTCGTGCCTGGTGGCGGCCCAGACGTCGTCGCGGATGATGTCGAACAGCTTTCGGATCTCGATGCGGGGCTGCTTGATCTCGCGGGCGAGCGCGGTGGCGAACGGGCTGTTGGCGCTGCCGTCGCCGTCCATTGCGGTCTCGCCATGCTTGGCGGCGTAGACCACCATGAAGCCGGCGCCGGGCTCGATGTTGGAAAAGCCCTTGTCGACCAGCTTCAGCGACAGCGTGCGCTGCATGCTCGGCGCGAACGGATTGTCGCGGCAGGCATCCAGAACCACGAGGCGCATTTTTCGCGCGGCACCGACCGCGGCGATCACCTGCTCGAGGGCGACCGCCTGGGTCTCGGCGTCCTTGTCGGCAGCGAGCTTGGCGTCGACGGGAACGAGATAGTTCACCCCGCCGATCTCGAAGCCGTGGCCGGCGTAATAGACCACGGCCCAGTCGGCCTTCTCCGCTTCCTCCGCGAAGGCCTTCAACGCGTCAAAGAACTTGTCGCGGGTGAGGTCATTGACGGAAATCACGCTCTGGAAGCCGACGTCGCGCAGCACGCTCGCGATCAGTTTGGAATCGCGCGGCGGATTGGGCAAGGCATGGACGTTCTTGTAGGCGCCGTTGCCGATCACCAGCGCCACGCGGCGCCCGGTTGCTCCGGCCGGCGCCTGCAGCGTCAGCGCGGCGAGCCGCTCCTGCGCGACGGCACGGGCGCGGGCGACGTCGGGCTCGTCGAACTTCGTCAGCGAATAGGCGGCCGCGCGGTAATCGGCGCGCGCCTGCGCGAGATCTTTCTTTCGCTCGTAGATCTGGCCGCGGCCGGAATGCGCGCGGATGTTGTTCGGATTGATCTGGATGGCCGTGTTGTAGTCCTTCAGCGCGGCGTCGAGGTCGCCCTTCATCATGCTGACGTCGGCGCGGTTGTTGATCGCGAACACGTTTTTCGGCTGCCGCTCGATCAGGCCGTTGCAGTCGGCAAGGGCCTGCGCATACTTGCCCATCATGCCGTAAGTGATGCAGCGGTTGCTGGCGATCTGCGGCGCGGTCGGGTCGATCTTCTCGGCCTCCGCGAAATCGGCGATCGCGCCGTCGAAATCCTTCATCAGCGTCCGCGCGCGGGCGCGATTGGTCCAGCCGAGCAGGAATTTCGGCGTGTATTTGATCGACAGGCTGAAATCGTCGATCGCGCTTTGCAACGCGCCGCGGCGCGCGTAGATGACGCCGCGATTGTTGTAGGGGACACCATAGGTGGGGCGCTTCTGAAGGGCGAGGTTGTAGTCCGTCATTGCGAGGTCGTCCTGGCCCTTGCGCTCATAGGCGAGGCCGCGCAGGTTGAGGGCGATGACGTAGTCCGGATCGAGATCGACCGCGATGGACAAGGTCTCGATCGCGCGGTCGTAATCGCGCTTGCTGATCAGCGTGTTGCCGCGCACGGAGAGCGCGATGGCCTTGTCCTTGCCGCCGAGCTTGTCGGCCTTCAGCAGATTGTCGCAGGCGCTCGCGCGGGCCTGGGCCTCCGCCTGGCGGTCGCGGCAGAGGGTGAGATCGTCGGCCTGCGGGTCGGCCGCCGCGCTGAACAGGCCGGAGGTCAGGATGACGAGGGAAACGACGCGCAACATGGGTCAGGCCTGCTCCAGCCAGATTCTTCTTAAGTCGATCATCGATCGCACCGGTTCATCTAGCGCGGAGTTCCCGGTCTCGCCAAGCTGCTGGCGCCCGGCTATCCCGCGCGGCGCGTTTCACAGACTCGTGTCCGTCCCGCCGTAACAATCGGCGGCCGCGTCCGTACCTCGGATGGTGCGAAAACGCAGCCGGGCAACTGTTCGTCCGGCCCCGACCGCCCTAGACTGTCAGACCTTCCGAAAGAGGATCCGCCATGCGCCGACCTGCCCTCGCCTCCCTGCTCGCCGCAACCACCGCCCTTTCGCTAGCCTTTGCCGCGCCGTCCCGGGCTGCGGAGGATGCGGTCGTGATCCCCGCCCCCGCCATGGATGCGGCACCTGCGAGCGGGATCCAGACCGCCGTGATCGCCGGGGGCTGCTTCTGGGGCGTGCAAGGCGTCTTCCAGCACACCGCCGGCGTCGTCAACGCGGTCTCCGGGTATGCCGGCGGCACCAAGGCGACCGCCGACTACCAGACGGTCTCGAGCGGCCGGACCGGCCATGCCGAGGCGGTCGAGATCAAGTACGACCCGAAGAAGATCTCCTACGGCAAGATCCTCCAGATCTACTTCTCGGTGGCGCACGACCCGACCCAGCTCAACCGCCAGGGCCCCGACGTCGGCACGCAATATCGCTCGGCCGTCTTCACCACCACGGACGAGCAGAAGAAGGTGGCGGAGGCCTATATCGCCCAGCTCAACGGCGCCAAGGTCTTCAGCAAGCCGATCGTGACCAAGGTCGGCGCGCTGGAGGCCTTCTACCCGGCGGAGGCCTACCACCAGGACTATCTGACGCTGCACCCGAACCAGCCTTACATCGCCTATAACGACCTGCCCAAGGTCGAGAACCTGAAAAAGCTGTTCGCGGATAACTACATTGAAAAGCCGACGCTGGTGAGTGCCAGCAAGGCCACCAACTGATCGCGAGATCACCGAAACAAACGGGAGACCCATGCCCGACACCAAAATGAAAACCACGGACGACAAGGTCATCAAGAGCGAAGAGCAGTGGCGGCGCGAATTGTCGCCGATGCAGTACGCGGTCCTGCGCGAGAAGGCGACCGAGCGTCCCTTCTCGGGCGAGTATGAGCACGACCACCGCGCCGGCACCTACACGTGCGCCGGCTGCGGCAATGTGCTGTTCGAGTCAGACGCCAAGTTCGATTCCGGCTGCGGCTGGCCGAGCTTCACCCAGCCCGCCGTCGAGAGCCATATCGACGAGGAGCGGGACGTGAGCCACGGCATGATCCGCACCGAGGTGCTCTGCTCCAAATGCAGCGGCCATCTCGGCCACGTCTTCCCCGATGGCCCCGGGCCGACCGGCCTGCGCTACTGCATCAACTCGGCCGCGCTGAAGCTGGAGCCGAAATAAGGTTGCGCGCGGCCCGGTTCCTTCATGGAACCCGGCCGCGCGATGTGCTTTTCTCGTCTGGCGGTGCGGCCGATCATCGCATTTGGCGGCCGCCAGGGAGGATGCCATGCGACTCGGGACCGTCCTGATCATCCTGGTGATCATCTATCTGATCGGCGGCCTGTCCGGCCGCGTCGGCGGCTACGGCTATGGGATGGGCCATTCTGGCATGGGCATCGGCGGCGTCGTGCTGGCGGTGCTGGTCGTCCTGCTGCTGCTTGGCAAATTGTAAGCCATATAAGTCATTGGAATAACTTAATTAATTTCATCCGCGGAGCTGCCATGCGCGGATTCATCATCTCCCATCGCGGGGGTCGCATTTTTGTCAAATCGGCCTATATTAGAGGGCGAAAATGGCATGTGCGGCGGGCTCGCTCGATTGCGGCCCCTGCCCTCCCAAACCCCACGCGCTTAAAGCCCCAGAGAGATCACGAGGTCTTTGACCATGCGTCCACTGCGTCCGTTCAACTTCAACACTTCCGCCGAACTCTTCCCCGCCGCGATCCGCAAGAAGAAGCGCGCAGGCTTCACCTATCGCCGGTTCGGCACTGCGGCTGAAGCCGTGCAGTTCGCGATGGAGCAATTGCCGACGGATTCGCTGAACGGCGCCTATCTCCAGGTCGAGGAAGCGCGTTTCGACCAGAACGGCATCCGCTCGCTTTATGAGAGCGAAGCCTTCCCGTTGCCCCGCCGTCCCAAGCCGGCGCCGGCCGAGACCGACGCCGCCGACGCGGCCTAAGTTTTCGCTGAGCCTTACGATGTGCGCAGAAAGCGCGATGGCCGAAAGGCTGTCGCGTTTTTTGCGTTTGGGGGGTCTCCCCGCAGCGGCGCATCATCGACCAGATGGACTCGCGGCAAGCGCTCCCAGCCGCCGCGCTAAATCCGCGGCTGCTTGTCGAGCCAGCGGCGCAAAAGGCGCACGTTGCGCATGTTGGCGCGGAACATGACGTCGAAAGCGTCGCCCGCGAACGGGACCATGCCGACCACGCCGTCGAGCGCGACATTGCCGAGCATGCGGGCGGTGAGGTACCAGGGCGCGCCCAGCGCGCGGGCCTCGCGCACCAGCCACAGCGAGATCGCCGTGGTGATGATGTCGCCGACGACGGGGATCAGGCCGATCAGCCCGTCGATGCCGTAGCGGATGTTGGTGCCGGGCAGGATGAAGGCGACGTCGAGCAGCTTGGCGATCGCCTCGATCCGCGCGATCCGCTGCTCGCGCGTGAGATTGCCGAACGGGCTCCCGGCGAACGGATTGTCCTTGCCGAGCTCAAAACCGAATTCGCGAAAGCCTTGCTCCAGCGTTTCAGGGCGGATTTCCCGGCCATCCTGATCGATGATCGGCCCGCGTGCCTCGGTGGCCGAGGTCGCGCGCGAGCTCCCCGAACGGGATCTGCGTGGAGCAAGGATATCGTCGTCGGACATGGTCATGGCCTTCAGGGAACGCGCTAGCGCGGCGGAGGTTGCTGCGCCGCGCCCGAACGTCGCGCTCAGGTCGGCGCCGCCACCGGTTGCGGCTCCTTGATGTATTTATGCACGAGCCAGGACGAAATCACCGCCGGCACGAACCCGACGAGGCCGTACAGGATGAACTGCACCGCACCCGAATCCGGCCCGCGCGAGCTGTAGGTGAGCGAGGCCAGCACGAAGGCGGACAGGCCGACCAGGAGCATCCGCAAGCCCGGGCCGATCCGCCTGACATGGGTCAGGATGTCATCGACCGCGCCGATCATCAGCGAAGGCAGGAGGCCGAACAGATAGCTGTATTGCAGGGTCTTGAAGAATACCGCGAACAGCTTGCCGACCTCGCCGAGACTGGTCTGGGCCCAATAGCCGGACTGATAGGTCGTCGTCAGCAGCAGCAGGAACCCGCCGACGAACGGTCCAACCAGCGCAAACACCAGATAGCGTTTCATCAAACACCCTTTCACTTCGCCGGTGTTATAGCAGCGCCGCGGGAACCTTGAATAGCGCGGCGGGCCTAGCCTTTAAGGGAACAAGTGACAAGGCGACGAGTTCAGACAGGACCTGAATTATCCCTGTCAGATTGGAGCCGCCGATGGCCCGCAAATTTCTCCTGGCGACGATCACGCTGGCAGCCCTGAGTGGCCTGTCGAACGCGCCCGCTCTTGCGCAGGGCCACATGGGCTCGCCGCAGGAACAGCAGGCCTGCTCGCGCGACGCCTCGCGCTTCTGCCGCAAGGACCTCGGCAATGACGGCGCCGTGCAGGGCTGCCTGCAAGCCAACCGGGCCAAGCTGTCGCGCTCTTGCAGCAAGGTGTTTCAGAGCCACGGCATGTGAGGACCGCGACCATCCCCAGCGAACGGAGAGTGATGCCATGTTGCGCGACGAACAGCTCTCGATCCTGCGGGACATCAGCCAGTCCGTTGCCTTCGCCGACGACCGCCACGGCAAGATCGGCGAGCTCATCGCCGACGGCTACGTGATGAAGGACGGCGATCTGTTCGAGCTGACGGCCAAAGGCGTCACCGCCGTCGAGGAACACGCCGCCGCGCTCGGCGCGAGCGATGTGGAACAAGCGAGCGCCTCCTTCGATCGGATGATCTGATCGCGCGCACGCATTGTGCGTGACGTCCACGCAACAATTGCAAATTCCTTTGCGCCTGCCATTGCAGCCGCGTGACAATGGCGCATACTTCGCTCGGGCGGCGCAGCACTTTTCGATTCGTACATCATGAAATCGAGCGACCACATGCGGGACTAGAGTTCCCGACGTGAAGGCTGTGACATGCGGCAGATCAAGCCGTGTGCGGCGCCCCAAAAACCAAGTGGCTCAAGCCCACGGAACTCGGGGACGCATTCTGCATGACACGCTATCAGACCATCGCTTCGCTGCTTAAGACCACCGCTTCGCTGTTGGCCGTAGCAACCACCGCCATCGCACTCCAGACCTCACCCGGCCTCGCCTTCTCATCCGAAGCGCAGCAGATGTGCACGGGTGACGCGATGCGGCTGTGCTCCAGTGAGATCCCCGACATTCCCAGGGTCAGGGCCTGCATGGTGCGGAACAAGGCGCAGGTCAGCCCCGGCTGCCGCGCCGTGATGGACCGCGAGGCGGTCGCATCGCGCAAGCGGGAAGCAGCGGCGCAGTAGTCACCCATCCAGGATGTCATTCCGGGGCGGTGCGCAGCACCGAACCCGGAATCCATTTCTCCACGTCACCCGCTGCTGCACGGGTTCGCCCTGCGCACGCCCCGGAATGACGAAGGTGGCGCGCTCTTGTCTCAGTCGCCCCACTGCGCGAAGGCGTCGTTGAAGGCGCGTTCGCCGGGGGCGCCCTTCTCGATGGCGATGATGGCGCGGCGCTGGTTGGCATAGACCAGCGGCACGTCGAACCACGAGCGCTCCTTCAGGAGCTGGACGTTGCGGGAGCGGTCGGCGTCGACATTGGACAGGCCGACCAGGAAGAAGCCGTCGGTGACCTTGACCGCGAGGCCGGCGAGCGGCGTACCGCGCGCCTGCTCGTTCGACTTCATCAGGATGCCCGGCACGTTGGAGACGCTGCCGCCCGGAAAATCCGGCGGCAGGATGAAGGTCAGCTCCGCCGTGTGGCTCGCCGGCAGCGAGGAATCGGTGTTGCGGCGGAACGACATCGTCATCTTGAACTTGCGGTCGGGGATCTCGATGTCGGCGCGCACGGCGACGTCGGCCTTCTGGTTGCCGGACGCCTTGATCGGCTCCAGCCGCCATACCACCGAGCCGACATATTGCTTGCCCTTCGGATCGGACGGATCCTCGTCATAGAGCACGACCTTCTGCGCCACCGGCGCGACCGGCTGGTCGCTGGCCGAGGGCTGGCCGACGCGATCTGGAATCTTCGGCTTGCTCTGCGGCTGGGACGGATCCTTCGGCGCCTCCACCACCTGGGTCGGCGAGGACTTCATCAGGTTGGTCGCGATCTGGACCAGCTGCTTGCCCCAGAGGATGCCGGCGCCGACCAGGATCAGCACGATGCCGACGGCGATCGCACTCTTGAACGGGAAGGCGGAGCGCGTCCGGGCGCGCTTCTTGGCGTCGCGCTCGGGCGCGATGCGCGGACGCGGCGACGGCGGCTGCGGCGCGTAACGCTCGGCCTCCTCGACCGACTCGTCGTAGGAATAGGGCGCGTCCTGCTCGCCGGCGCGGTTTTCCAGGCTCGGCTCGAGCCGGTCGAATTCCGGCGAGGGCGAGGGCACGTTGGCGTAGGTGCGGCGCGCGGCGCGGCTGGCCTGCGCGGCAGCGCCGCCGAGATCGTTGGCGTCGGCCGTGATGTCGCGGAAGCCGCGCACGCCCGGTGCCGGCGGCAGCGGCGGCGGAGGTCCGACATCGGGCGGACGACGCGCACCGGCGCGATCGCGCCCGGCCGCCGGCTCCGGCATCGGTGGCGGGGCGGACGGTCCCGGTTGGCGCGGGGCGTCGAAACGGGGCGCGCGCGGCGGACGCGGGGCCTCGCCTTGGTCATCGACGTTGAAGGAGGGACGGTCGGCGCGCGGCGGCGGCGGAGCCGGACGCGTCCGCGGCGGGGCCGGCGCGGCCGCAGTCGGACTGCCTTCGGCGGCTCGGGTGCTGGCGCGGCGGAAGGCATCGCCGCTGCTGCCGCTGCGGGCGCCGCCACCGGGGCGCGAGGCCTCGCGGGCGCGCTGGGCAGCCTCCGATTCGACCTTGCGGACGGCCTCCTCCAGCGACAACCTTTCGCGGGTGATCTCGGATTCGGAGAGCGGGGGCTGCACGCTACGCAACTGCGCGATCAACGCCGTGCGCGCCCGCTCATAGAGCGCGCGGCGGCTTTCGCCGGGAGCGTTCGGGTCCAGGGCGGCAATAGCGCGGGCGATCAGCGGATAGTAATCAGCCATTTCAACTCAACTATACGCGCGTCCCGGTAAGATATCGTTAAGCCTCAAACGGATTTTGCACCAGGATAGTATCTTCGCGTTCGGGGCTGGTGGAAAGCAGCGCAACCGGGCACCCCACCAATTCCTCGATCCGCCGGACATATTTGATGGCCTGGGCCGGCAGGTCGGCCCAGGACCGCGCATTGGCGGTCGGCTCCTTCCAGCCCTCGATGGTCTCGTAGATCGGCTCGACCCGGGCCTGGGCGCCCTCGCCGGCGGGGAAGTGGTCGATCTCCTTGCCGTCGAGCTTGTAGCCGGTGCAGACCTCGATCGTGTCGAAGCCGTCGAGGATGTCGAGCTTGGTCAGCGCCAGGCCGTTGATGCCGCAGGTCCGGACCGCCTGACGGACCAGCACGGCGTCGAACCAGCCGCAACGACGCGGACGGCCGGTGTTGGTGCCGAACTCGCGGCCGCGCTCGCCGATCCGGCGGCCGGTCTCGTTGTCCTGCTCGGTCGGGAACGGGCCCTGGCCGACGCGCGTGGTGTAAGCCTTGCACAGGCCGAGCACATAGCCGACCGCACCCGGTCCGAGGCCGGCGCCGGTCGCGGCCTGCGCCGCCACCGTGTTGGACGAGGTGACGTAGGGATAGGTGCCGTGGTCGACGTCGAGCAGCGCGCCTTGCGCGCCTTCGAACAGCATGCGCTTGCCTTCACGCCGCTTGATGTCGAGCAGCCGCCACACCGTCTCGGCGTAGGGCAGCAGCTCCGGCGCCAGCGCGCTCAACTCCTTCAAGATCACCTTGCCGTCGAATTCGGGCAGGCCGAGGCCGCGGCGCAGTGCGTTGTGGTGGGCAAGCAGCCGGTCGATCTTGTGCGGGAGCGTGTCGAGATCGGCAAGGTCCATCAGGCGGATCGCGCGGCGGCCGACCTTGTCCTCATAGGCGGGCCCGATGCCGCGGCGGGTGGTGCCGATCGCGGTCGCCGCGCTGGCGGATTCGCGGTGCGCATCGAGCTCGCGGTGCAGCGGCAGGATCAGCGTGACGTTCTCGGCGATACGCAGGTTCTCCGGCGAGACCGCGACGCCCTGCGCCCGCAGTTTGGAGACCTCGTCGAGGAAGGCGGCGGGATCGAACACCACGCCGTTGCCGATCACCGACAGCTTCTGCTCGCGCAGCACGCCGGAGGGCAGCAGAGCGAGCTTGTAGGTCTTGCCGTTGATCACCAGCGTGTGGCCGGCGTTATGACCGCCCTGGAAGCGGACGACGATGTCCGCCTGCTCCGACAACCAGTCGACGATCTTGCCCTTTCCTTCGTCGCCCCACTGGGCGCCGACGACGACAACATTGGCCATTCGCGGGTAATCCTTCGAAGATTTCTCTGTAGGTGGCACGATCCGAACGGAAAATTGGTACCCATTCTTCCGGAATCATGCCTGCGCCCAGCCCAATTCCCGGCCAGAGGCCGTTCGCACCGAGGCAGCCCAACCGGATAAAGGAAGCAGCCTCTCTAGGCAAGCAAGAACGGGGCATTTTCAGGGCTTCGGGGCCACTCCAAGCCTTTGATATCCCCGGAAAATCCAGAAACCTTCGCGGCGGCGCGCGAGGCTTCGACCAAAGCGTGAGAGGCTCAATCCGCCGCTGCATGGTCGCGATGCGTCCGCCCCCCGTTGATGCAGCCCCGATTTCCGTGTCTTTGGACAGCGCCGGGCGATCAGCCGGCCCGGATCCCGCCGGGCTGGAAGCCTCGGCGCACGCGGGGCACGCCAATCCCAATGTCCGCCACCGGCCAGACCACGAGCGCGGAGACATCCGGCCACAGCTGGATCGCCAACCAGCCTTATCTGCTGCTCAGCATCACCGCGCTGTGCTGGGCCGGCAACGCCATCGTCGGGCGGCTCGCCGCCGGCCACATCCCGCCGGTCACGCTGTCGTTCCTGCGCTGGTTCTTCGCCTTCCTGCTGGTGCTGCCGTTCGCCTGGAAACATCTCGCCCAGGACTGGCCCGCGATCCGCAGCAGGCTCGGCCTGATGATCACGCTCTCGGTTACCGGCATCGGCGCCTTCAACACGCTGCAATATTGGGCGCTGGAGCATACCCAGGCCCTCAACACGCTGCTGCTGCAGTCGGCCGCGCCGCTGGTGGTGGCGCTGTGGTCGCTGGCCATCCTCGGCATCCGCCTCACCGCGGCGCAGGCGTTCGGCGTGCTGCTGTCGATGTGCGGCGTGCTGACTATTCTGCTGCACGGCGATTTCACCACGCTGTCGAACATCGCGTTCAACAAGGGCGACCTCATCTTCATCGTCGCGCTCGTCATCTTCGCGCTGTATTCGGTGCTGACGCTGAAGCGGCCGCCGATGCACGGCCTGTCGTTCCTCGCCTTCACCTTCGGGGTTGGCGCGGCCTGTCTCATTCCGCTCGAGATCTGGGAATTGTCCGCGCGCCCGGTCATGAAGCTCGACGGGCCGAACCTCTTGACGCTATTCTACGTCGCGGTGTTTCCCTCGACGCTGGCCTATCTCTGCTTCAATCGCGGCGTGCGCCTGATCGGCGCCAACCGCGCCGCGCCGTTCTTCCACGTCGTGCCGGTGTTCGGCTCGATTATGGCGATGGCGTTTTTGAGTGAACACCCGCAGGCGTTCCATTTCATCGGATTTGCGCTGGTGCTGTCGGGCGTGTTCGTGGCGTCGAGGAAGCAGGCGAGTTAGGCTCAGGCCCAGGTTGCGCATGTCGGGGTGGGCCCGAGCCTGTCTCATTTTTCAGTTGTCTGCGATCAAGCGTTCCCTGATGGGTTCATCCATACCATCTCCCAGACATAGCCATCAGGGTCTTCAACGTGTCGGTTGTACATGAAGCCGAGATCCTGTGCCGGGTTGGGATCGGCGCGACCGCCTACAGCGACCGCCCGAGTCAGCGTCGCATCCACGGCATCGCGGTCCTCGACCGTAAGAGCGAACATTGCCTGGCTGTCGCGCCGCGCGTCGCCGATCTCGCGTTGGGTGAATTCGCGATAGTGGTCGTGGGTCAGCAGCATCACGCCGATCGCCTCCGTGAACATGAGCGAGGTCGAATTTGCGCTGGAGAATTGGGGATTCACTGTGCCACCTAGCGCCAAATAGAACGCCGTCGATGCAGCGAGGTCGCGTACAGGCAGGTTTACTAAAATCATCCTGGACATTGCTTTTCCTTCAATAATGCTGGAAGGCGCTATCGTCTGATAGCTCGAACAGTGAACTTCCAAACCTCCATAAGACGCCGCTTATCGAGCCCTCGTGACAAACTGCGTTCAAACATAGCGCGCAGCGCCCATGCAGAGCGCGGTGATGCCGAGCAGCGCCGCCGCCACGCGCTGCGCGGTCGCGATGCGTGAACGCACGCCCGCGAGATCGCCGACGCCACGACGCAGGGCGGCGAGCGCACGGGGGCCGATCGCTGCCTGAACGCCGACAGCGACCAATGCGCAGACCGCGCCCACCGCAAGCACCTGCTCGGCCGTGCCGAATCTGCCGGAGTGAACGAGGTGCCCGAGATAGCCGCCGGTCAGAATGGCAATCGCCGCCGCGCCGAGTTGTGGAAAGACCAGCAGCTCCCCGCCCGATCCCCCTGTGCGGGCCAGCGCGAAGCTTGATCCCGCCCAGAACACGGATGACAACACATGAAGCGACAGGGCGATCACGAGGGCAGTCTGCATGGCAAGCTCCGAACCGGATTCTAAATTAGATATACAATATGTATAGTCAATACGTCAACAGAATGGCAACGCCATGCCGAAGCGCAATTATGTGAGCCCTGCGCGGGCATCTGCGGCGGCGGAGACGCGCGAGCGCATCGTCGCGGCCGGCGCGCGCCTGCTGCGCAAGGAGGCTGGCATTGCGAACTTCTCCCTCGACATCGTCGCTAAGGCGGCCGGCGTCACGCGTCTCACGGTCTACAACCAGTTCGGATCGCGGCGCGGATTGCTGGAGGCCGTGTTCGACAACATCGCGCAGCAGGGCGGGCTGTTCGAACTGGCCGGGGTGATGGCGATAGCGGATCCCCGCGCCGCGCTCGATCGCTTCGTCGAAATCTTCTGCACGTTCTGGGGGCACGATCCCGCCATCGGCGGGCTCAACCAAGCCATCACGACCGATCCCGAATTCGGCGAGGCGCTGATCCAGCGGAACGAGCGACGGCGCGAAATGCTGACCGCTCTGTTGTCCCGAATCGTCGGCAAGCACCGCGCCGTCGGGGACGCGGTCGACCTGATCTTCGTGCTGACGAGCTATCCGACCTTTGCAGCGTTGAGCCCGCGCCGGCCGACCGAGGAGGTTTGCCGGCTGTTGCAGACGGCGTGTCGCGCCGCCGTGGACGGGTTGAAGTAGCTCGGCGGCGTATGGGGCTACGTCGTCTTGAACTTGCTGTACGCTTCGTTGGTAGCAATGATGACGTGCTCGGCGCAGCCGTTAACGCGATGCGGATCGGCCTCGCGCTCATAGGCTTCCGACGTCATCATGTCGAGGAAGGCCGCGACGGTCGGATAATAGACCAGCGCCACAAAATCCCAGTCGTTGCCGACGTGCGGTCCGAGCGCGATGGCCTTCGCCTCGCCGGTCCAGAGCAAGGTACCGCCGCGCGCCTTGATCATCGGCACGGTGACGGCGCTGTAGCGCAAATAGGCGTCCCAGCCGGATCCGTCGCTGTCGCGCGAGCGCGCGTGGAAACGCATCAGGTTCAGCATCACCACCGGCGCCTCCGGATCGAGCCGCTCCAGGCCCTCGATGTTCAACATATTAACCGCCAAAGGCGCCTCCTCAGGGTTTGCCTGCATTGTAGCATTGCGGCCGCGTGACTTGTGCCAGGACGCCGATCCGGCGCAAGTTCGTATCTAACGCCAATGACGACCGCTTCGCCCGCGCCACGCGCCTCCAGTCCGGCCAGCTGGCTCAACAACCAGCCTTATCTGCTGCTCAGCCTGAGCTCGCTGTTCTGGGCCGGCAACATCGTGCTCGCACGCCATGTCGGCGCGCATGTGCCGCCGCTGACGGTGACCACGATCCGCTGGTTCGGCGTTTTCCTGATCCTGTTGCCGTTCGCCTGGCCGCATCTCAAGCGGGACTGGCCCGCCTTGCGCAAGAGCCTGCCGCTGATGCTGTTCCTGTCGCTGGTGGGCTTCGCCTTCAACAACGCGATCTCGTACTGGGCGATGCAATATACGGAGGCGCTGAACGCGCTGCTGATCCAGTCGGCCGGACCGCTGTTCGTGGCGCTGTGGTCGCTGGTGCTGTTCGGGGTGCGGCTGACGGGCGGGCAGTTCGCCGGCATCGCGATCTCGCTTCTCGGCGTGTTGATCATCATTCTGCGCGGCGACCTCGCCGCGCTCGCGAGCATCAGCTTCAACAGGGGCGACATCATGTTCGCCTCCTCGCTGGTGGCGTTCGGGATCTACTCGGCCTTCATCCCGCGCCGGCCCAAGATCCACCAGCTCTCCTTCCTGTCCTTCACCACCTGCTGCGGCGCGACGATGCTGCTGCCGACCGCGATCTGGGAGGCGGCAAGCGGCCGCGTGCTGCAATTCGACGGGACGACGCTGGCGACGCTGGGCTACATCCTGATCTTTCCCTCGACGCTGGCCTATCTCTTCTTCAACCGCGGCGTCGCGCTGATCGGCCCGAACCGCGCCGCGCCGTTCTTCCATCTGGTGCCGGTGTTCGGCTCGGCGATGGCGATCGTGCTGCTCGGCGAAAAGCTGCAGCCGTTTCACCTGATCGGCTACGCGCTGGTGCTCGCCGGCGTCGTGATCGCCTCACGCCAGGGCTCGGCGGTTAAGTAATTCCGCGCGGCGGACGGCGCGTGCTCGTGTCCCGGACAAGATGCAGCGCGTCAGCGATACATCGCAGAGCCGGGACCCAGATTGCCGCAGCATGGGCCCCGGCTCTGCAGCGCACCGCTGAAGAAGCGCTGCGCCGCGTCCGGGGCAAGCAACTCCCGTCTTCCGATTTCAACGAAGAGACGCTAGGTTCCCCGCCAACGAAAAAGAGGGAACGTCTCAAGATGCTTTCAGGGCTGATTCGAAACCTGTGGACCGCCGGCGCGGCCGCATTGTGCCTCGCCGCCGCATCCACTGCGCAAGCCGATACCTGGCCGAGCCGCAACATCACGCTGGTTTTGCCGTTCGCGGCCGGCAGCGGCACCGACACGACGACACGGCTGATCTCGCAGCATCTGTCACAGGCGCTCGGCGTCGGCATCATCATCGAGAACAAGGCGGGCGCCAACGGCATGCTCGCCGCAAGCTACGTCGCGAAGGCCGCCCCCGACGGCTACACACTGCTGGTGACCACCAACACCACGCATTCCGCCAATCCCTATCTGCTCAAGAACCTCACTTACGATCCGGTCAAGGACTTCACGCCGATCGCGCGCACCGGCGACCTGCCCTTCATGCTGGTCGTCAATCCGGAAGTGCCGGCCAAGACCGTCGCCGAGCTGGTCGCCTACGGCAAGGCCAATCCGGGCAAGCTGAGCTACGCCTCGGGATCGTCCTCCGCGATCGTGTCGGGTGCGACCTTTGCGCACAATGCCGGGCTCGACCTGCTGCACGTGCCCTACAAGAGCTCGCCGCCGGCGCTCAATGACGTCATGGGCGGCCGCGTCTCGATGATGTTCGTCGACATCCTGACCGGCCTGCCCCACGTCAACGGCAACGCGCTGCGCGCGCTCGCGGTCACCACCAAGGACCGCTCGCCGCTGGTGCCGAACCTGCCCTCGATGCAGGAGGCCGGCGTGCCTGATTTCGACATCTCGTCCTGGCAGGGCTATTTCGGCCCCGCCGGCATGCCGAAGGAGATCGTGACCCGGCTCAACGCCGAGATCCGGAAGATCGTCGAGAAGCCGGAGATCAAGGCCCAGCTCGCCACCCTCGGCATGGACGCGTTCTCGGGCACGCCGGAGCAGCTCGGCACGTTCGTGAACGAACAGCTCGTGCTGTGGGAGAAGCTGATCACCAACGCGAAGATCGAGAAGCAGTGAGCTCCGTCATTCCGGGGCGCACGCTAGCGCGAACCCGGAATCTCGAGATTCTCAGGTGCGCAATTGCGCACCGTAGTTCGATGCTTCGCATCGCCCCGGAATGACGGCGCAAGGCCCAGGCTCTCGTAGGGTGGGCAAAGCGAAGCGTGCCCACCGTTAGGTCGTCGCAAAAAAGAAAGGTGGGCACGGCGCTTCCGCGCCTTTGCCCACCCTACGAATTTCGAGCGTTTGGCCTTACGCCGCGCGCACCTTGGCGAGGAAGCCGTCGACGGCGCTGCGCAGCGCGCCGGACTGGTTATCCAGCTCGCGGGCGTTGGAGAGCACGTCGGTGGCCGCGGTACCGGTCGCTTCCGCAGCGGAGGTGACGCTGCCGATATGGGCGTTGATCTCGCTGGAGCCCGCCGCGACCGACTGGATGTTGCGGGCGATCTCGCGGGTCGCCTCGCCCTGCTGCTCGATCGAGGCGGAAATGCCGGCGGTGATCTCGCTCATCTCGGCGATGGTCTGGGTGATGCCGGAGATGGCCGTGACCGCGTCGCTGGTCGAGGTCTGCATCGCCGCGACCTGCGCGGAGATCTCCTCGGTCGCCTTGGCGGTCTGGTTGGCCAGCGCCTTGACCTCGGAGGCGACGACCGCGAAACCGCGGCCGGATTCGCCGGCGCGTGCCGCCTCGATGGTGGCGTTGAGCGCGAGCAAATTGGTCTGCGCGGCGATCGAATGGATCAGCTTGACGACCTCGCCGATCTTCTCGGCGCCGGTCGAGAGCACCTGCACGGTGGCGTTGGTACGCTCGGCGTCGCTGACGGCGCGGCTGGCGACTTCGGTCGAGCGCGTGACCTGGCGGGAGATTTCCGCAACCGAGCTCGACAGCTCTTCGGCGGCCGCCGCGACCGTGCCGACATTGCCGGAGGCTTTTTGCGAGGCAGCGCCGACCGTCGCCGCGCGCGAGGACGCGTCGCTGGCGGTCGCGGTCATCGACTGCGCCGTCGTCTGCATGCCGGCCGCGGCCGAAGAAACCGAGCGGACGATGCCGTTGACGCTGCGTTCGAAGTCGTTGGCGATGCCCTCCATCGCGCTGCGACGTTCCGCCGCGACGCGCTCCTTGGCATCGGCTTCGGTCCTTTCGAGGTCGCGGATGCGGACCGCGTTGTCCTTGAAGATCTGGACGGTGGCGGCCATCGCGCCGACCTCGTCGCCGCGGCCGACGCCGGGAATGTCGCCCTCGAGCTTGCCGTCGGCGAGATCCTTCATGCGGGCGCCAAGCAGCGCCAGCGGGCGGCTGATGCCGCGGCCGATCAGCCAGGCGACGCTGCCGGCGACAATGAAAATGCCGAGCATGGCAAGACCGAGCAGCCAGTAGACCGGGCCCATCTTGGCGTCGATGTCGTCGAGATAAGCGCCGGTGCCGAGATACATGTCGAAGCCGGGCACCGCCACCGCGTAGCCGATCTTGCGGATCGGCGTCGGCTGACCGGGCTTCATATATTCATAATGCAGCAGGATCGAACCGTTGGCCTTGACGCCGTCCATCAGCTCGACGGACAGCTTGCGGCCGTTGGTCACGACATCCATGCGGTTGGTGCCGATCTGCTTGGGATCCGGCGCGAGCTGCGTGATGCCTTCATACGACGTACCGAACAGATAGCCCGCGCCGTTGTCGTAGGTCATCGAATTGCCGTAGCGGCGAAGCTCGGCCATGGCCGCGTCCTTCGTCAGCTCGCCGGCATCGACGCGCTTCTTCAGAGCGCCCGCATAATTGCGTGCCAGCTCGACGATCGCCTTGGCCTGATCGATGCGCGCATTCACCATCTCGCGCTTCATCAGATAGCCGGCGAGGACACCGGAGATGCACAGGCCGAACAAGGTGACGCCGACAAGGATGCCGAGCTTCGGGGCGATCTTCAGATTGCTCAATTTCACGATTAGCTCCGGCAATAATGGGATACGGGCGCGCGACAGATCGATCGAAATCAAAATAACTTTTAGGGAGAGAGCCTTAGCAAGTTACTTACGTGCCTCCGTAGAAGCCCGGACGCAGCCGCGAAAAACGGCAATTTATCCCCGCGCCGGCAACCGACGATTGTACGCGGCCGCGCCGATTTCGCGTAAAAGACGCAAAGGCCCGCCCGCGGAGGCGGGTCACAACAAGAACCGACAAACCAAATCGGGAGCGAGAAAATGCCGAAATACAGGGTGGTGACGCCGAAGGGCGCGAGCTTCACGGTCGCGGGCAGCGACTATTCCTTTGAGCGCGAAGCGCTCGATCCGATCGACGCCGAGATCATCGAGGCTCCCGCCGACGAGGCCGGGTTCATCGCCGCCGCAAGGACCGCGGACGCCATCTATGCCAAGGGCATCCCGATCACCAAGACCATCATCGACAGCTTGCAGACCTGCAAGGTCATCACGCTCGGCTCGGTCGGCGTCGACAGCGTCGACGTCAAGGCCGCCACCGCGCGCGGCATTCCCGTCACCAACATTCCGGACACCTTCATCGAAGAGGTCGCCGACCACGCCATGATGCTGCTGCTCGCCGGCTTCCGCCGCCTGGTCGAGCAGGACCGCATGGTGCGCAGCGGCCGCTGGGCCGAGGGCCGGCCGGCGCTGCTCAAGGTCCCGAGGCTGATGGGCCAGACGCTCGGCTTCGTCTCGTTCGGCCGCGTGGCGCGTGCGGTTGCGAAACGCGCGGCGCCGTTCGGCCTGCGCATGATGGCCTACGATCCCTTCATCCAGGAAACGCTGATGTACGATCACGGCGTGATCCCGGCGACGCTGAACGAGGTGCTGTCGCAATCCGACTTCGTCTCGATGCACGCCCCGGCAAGGCCCGAGGTGCATCACATGCTGACCGAGAAGCACTTTCGGCAGATGAAGAAGGGCTCGATCTTCATCAACACCGGGCGCGGCGCAACCGTGGACGAGGAGAGCCTGATCAAGGCGCTGCAGGAAGGCTGGATCGCGCACGCCGCCCTCGACGTGCTGGAGAAGGAACCGCCCTCGCACAACAATCCCCTGCTCGGCATGGAGAACGTGACCCTGACCGCACACGTCGCTTCGGCCTCGGCACGGTTTGACGAAGCGCGCAAGCGCCGGGTGGGCTACGAATTGTCACTGGTGCTTCAGGGCATGTGGCCGGTAAGCTGCGTCAATCCGTCGGTGCTGCAAGACACCACGCTCCGTCGCTGGCAACCCGTCAGCATGGATCGCGGGCCGAACAGCTAAGCGGCAGGCGCCGAGGCGCCGATATCCGAAACGACCCTTCACCGGCGATCAACGCCGGGAAGGGAGACATCATAGGGAGGAACTGATGAGGAACGACATCACCCGTCGTGATGCCTTGGCGCTGGGCCTGTCCGCTGCAACGTTCGCCGCCACCGGTGCTGCAGCGCAAACATCCAATATCAAGGCCGCCGACGTGACGGCGCCCAAGCGCGAGATCGAGAAGGGCGCATCCCTGCGCATGCTGCGCCCGGTGCGCTTCGTCCAGGCCGACGAGGATGTGTTCCGCGCCAATGCAGCAAAGTTCACCAAGGAGACCGGCGTCGAGGTCAAGGTCGATTTCGTCGGCTGGGAGGACATCAACCAGCAGACCGCGGTCACCTCGAACTCCGGCGCGGGCCCCGACATTATCATCGGCTTCTCCGACGCCCCCCACATCTACGTCGACAAGCTGATCGAGCTGACCGACGTCGCCGACTATGTCGGCAAGCGCTATGGCGGCTGGCTGCCGCTGGCGCAGCGCTACGGCAAGAAGAACAAGAGCGACGCCTGGATCGGCCTGCCGTTCGGTGCAACCGCGGGGCCCCTGATCTACCGCAAGTCGATCCTGCAATCGGTCGGCTTCGACAAGGTGCCGGAAGACCATGCCGGAATCCTCGACCTGTGCCAGAAGCTGCACAAGGCCGGCAAACCAGCCGGCTTCGCGCTCGGCAACGCCAAGGGCGATGGCAACGGCTTCGCCAATTGGTCGCTGTGGTCGCACAATGCTTCCCTGCTCGACGAGGAAGGCAATGTCGTCATCAACAGCAAGGAGACCATCGCGGCGCTGAACTGGGTCAAGCAGATCTACCCGACCTTCATCGCCGGCACGCCGTCGTGGAACGACGTCAGCAACAACCGCGCCTATTCCTCGCAGGAGATCTCTCTGACCGCCAACGGCGTCTCGCTGTACTTCTCGCTCAAGAACGACCCGGCGACCAAGGCGATCGCCGAGGACAGCGAGCATCAGCTGCTGCCCAAGGGCCTGGCCAAGGTCTCTCCGATGGCGGGCCTGACCCTCAATGCCATGGTGTTCAAGCACAGCCAGTACCCCAACGCCGCAAAGGCCTTCCTGCAATACATGCTGGAAAAGGACCAGTACGAGCCCTGGCTCAACGCCAACTCCGGCTACTGGTCGCAGCCGCTGGCCGCCTATGCCGAGGCCGCGGTTTGGTCGCAGGATCCCAAGGTGAAGCTGTTCAAGGACACGATGAACAGCACCTACTATGACGGCTACAAAGGCCCGATCTCGACGGCGACCGGAGCTGTCAGCGCCGACTACGTGCTGATTCAGATGTGCGCGTCCGTTGCGACCGGCGCGGCCACGCCGGAGGCCGCCGCCGCGGAAGCGGAGCAGCGCTGCAAGCGGTACTTCCGGCGACAGCGGTAACGCGCGACGATAGAGCCGTCGTCATTGCGAGGAGCACTTGCGACGAAGCAATCCAGACTGCAGCCGCGGCGACAGACTGGATTGCTTCGCTTCGCTCGCAATGACGGTGTGGTGACGTTCAACGATAGGACAACACATTAATGTCCGTGACGACACTCTCCTCTCCCGTACTTGCCCAGCGGCAACCGAACTGGCTGGTGCGGCTGTTCGACTACAAGCCGTTCCTGATCGTGATGTGCCTGGCGCCCGCGATCGGGCTGCTCTCGGTGTTCCTGACCTATCCGCTCGGCCTCGGTATCTGGCTCGCCTTCACCGACACCACGATCGGCCGGCGCGGCGTCTTCGTCGGCCTGGAGAATTTCCAGTATCTGCTCACCGATCCCTTGTGGTGGAACGCCGTGTTCTACAGCGTGGTCTATACGGGCATCGCGACCTTCGGGAAGTTCGCGCTCGGCTTCTGGCTCGCGCTGCTGCTCAACAACCATTTTCCGTTCAAGAGCATCCTGCGTGCGATCATCCTGCTGCCCTGGATCGTTCCGACCGTGCTCTCGGCGCTGGCGTTCTGGTGGATCTACGATCCGCAGTTCTCGATCATCTCCTATTTGCTGGTCGACGTGCTGCACTGGCGATCGGGCAATGTCGACTTCCTCGGCTCGCCCTGGCCGGCGCGTTTCTCGCTGATCGCCGCCAACATCTGGCGCGGCATTCCCTTCGTCGCGATCTCGCTGCTCGCGGGCCTGCAGACCATCTCACCCTCGCTCTACGAGGCCGCGATGCTCGACGGCGCCAGTGCCTGGCAGCGCTTCCGCTACATCACATTCCCGATGATGATGCCGATCCTCGCGATCGTCATGACGTTCTCGATCATCTTCACCTTCACCGACTTCCAGCTGGTCTACGCCATCACCCGCGGCGGGCCGGTCAACTCGACCCATCTGCTGGCGACGCTGGCGTTTCAGCGCGGCATCGCCGGCGGCGAGCTCGGCGAAGGTGCGGCGATCGCGGTGTCGATGATCCCGTTCCTGATCTTCGCGACGCTGTTCTCCTATTTCGGCCTGGCGCGCCGCAAATGGCAGCAGGGAGAGGCCAATGACTGACACCGTCGCGCAAACCGCCACCGTGGCCGACGCGAAAGCGCCACCCGACACCATGGCCTGGGATTCCGGGCTGCGGCGGCTGATGATGATCTATCTGCCGCTCGGCTGCTTCGTGCTGATCCTGCTGTTCCCGTTTTACTGGATGGCGAGCACCTCGTTCAAGCCGAACGCGGAGCTGATGAACTACAAGGACCATAATCCGTTCTGGATCTCCTCGCCGACGCTCGCCCACATCAAGCATCTGCTGTTTGACACCGCCTATCCGCGCTGGCTGTGGACGACGATGACGGTGGCGATTGGCTCGACCACGCTGTCCCTGATCGCGAGCACGCTGGCGGCCTATGCGATCGAGCGCCTGCGCTTCCGCGGCAGTCCTTACGTGGGCCTCGGCATTTATCTGGCCTATCTCGTGCCGCCGTCGATCCTGTTCATTCCGCTCGCCACCGTCGTGGTGCAGTTCGGCCTGTTCGACTCACCGCTGGCGCTGATCCTGGTCTATCCGACTTTCCTGGTGCCGTTCTGCACCTGGCTGCTGATCGGCTACTTCAAGTCGATCCCCTACGAGCTCGAGGAATGCGCGCTGGTCGACGGCGCCACGAGGCTCCAGATCCTGCGACGGATCACGCTGCCGCTCGCGGTACCCGGGCTGATCTCCGCCGGCATCTTCTCATTCACGCTGTCCTGGAACGAGTTCATCTACGCGCTCGCCTTCATCCAGAGCGGCGCCAACAAGACCGTGCCGGTCGCGATCCTGACCGAGCTCGTCACCGGCGACGTCTACCAGTGGGGCGCGCTGATGGCGGGCTCGCTGCTGGGATCGCTGCCGGTCGCGATCTTCTACTCGCTGTTCGTGGACTACTACGTGTCCTCGCTGACCGGCGCGGTAAAGGAGTAGCCGGCCGCCCCGCACAGGCGATCGTGCTATCGTGATAGATCGCATCCCTGCTCCGGTGCTACCTGCTGCACCGGCGGCGGGTAAGCGTTGGCGGGACCGATACTCGCTCCAGAAAGCGAGGATTCCATGGGATCGCCGAAACTTCCTTCACTGTCCCGACGAGGCTTTTGCCTGTGCTGCATCGGCGGCGCCTTCGCAGCCACCGCGGGCTGGCTCACCCCGCGCGAGGCCTATGCCGAGGCACGCGGCCTCGTCAGCCTGATCAAGGACAGCGCCGCGACATCGCCGATCACGACCTACAAGCTGCGCAACAACATCAGCGTGCTCGAAGGATCCGGCGGCAACATCGCCGTGCTGACGGGCCCGGACGGCAAGCTGCTGGTCGATGCCGGCATCGGCGTCTCGCGCCCTCAGCTCAGCAAGGCCCTCGCCGAGCTCGGCAGCGAGCCGGTCGCCCATCTGATCAACACGCATTGGCACTTCGACCATGCCGACGGCAATGAATGGCTGCACGCAGCCGGCGCGAAGATCATCGCGCACGAAAACACCCTCAAGCACCTGTCCGTCGTGCAGCGGGTCGAGGATTGGGACTACAATTTTCTGGCCTTGCCGGCCAGCGCGCTCCCGGCCCAGGTTTTTGCCAAGGAGCATCATCTCAAGGTCAACGGCGCATCGATCGCGCTGAAGTATTACGGGCCGGCCCATACCGACAGCGACGTCTCGGTATTGTTCGACGAGGCCAACATCCTGCACGCGGGCGACACCTTCTGGAACGGCATCTACCCGTTCATCGACTATACCACCGGTGGCAGCATCGACGGCATGATCGCGGCGTCCGACGCCAATCTGGCGATCGCCAGGAGCGATACCATCATCATCCCCGGTCACGGCAAGCCGGTCAGCAACAAGGCCGACCTCCAGGGATTCCGCGACATGCTGGTCGCGATCAGGGACAATGTCGGCAATCTCAAGAAGCAGG
Organism: Bradyrhizobium sp. 23AC; assembly: GCF_054863025.1. Taxonomy (NCBI): domain Bacteria; kingdom Pseudomonadati; phylum Pseudomonadota; class Alphaproteobacteria; order Hyphomicrobiales; family Nitrobacteraceae; genus Bradyrhizobium; species Bradyrhizobium sp. 23AC. The sequence goes on along the minus strand of NZ_JAVAYN010000002.1, from coordinate 531,438 downwards.
GAAAGACGCGGGACGAAGCGGTTGCCGCCAAGCCCACGGCCGCGTTCGATGCAAAGTTCGGCCAGTTCCTCGTCGATCCCGGCTACTTCACGAGGCTGGTCTATCAAGGCGTGTGAGGCGAGTAGATCGCGGCTGCGGCGTTTGGCCCGGTTTCACAAAACTGCAACACGCGATCCGCATAACGCGTGCGTCCGCCAACAGGAGACGCACATGCGCGCGACTTTTCTCAGCACCGTCGCAACGATCATTCTCGCCGCGAGCCCAGCGCTCGCGCAGAGCGAAGGTGAATTCCCCGCCAAGCTCGCCGGCCACGTGGTGATGCCGGCCGCCACGTTCATCGACGCCCCCGCCGATGCTCCCGCCGATCTCAAGACTTCAGGGAAATACACCACCGGCAAGCGCGTCGACGCGCTCGGCACCGTGATGGGCAAGTCCTATGAGCGCGCGACCGGCGTGTCGCTGCCGTTCAAGGGCCAGCCGCTGCAAGGGCATTCCGGCATCAAGACCATGCCCGACGGCAGCTTCTGGGTCATCACCGACAACGGCATGGGCGCGCGCGCCAACTCGCCGGATTCGATGCTGTACCTCAACCGCTACAAGATGGATTGGGCCGGCGGCAAGATCGAGCGGCTGGAGACGATCTTCCTGCACGATCCCGACAGAAAGGTCCCGTTCCGCATCGTGCATGAGGACACGCAGAAGCGCTACCTCACCGGGTCCGACTTCGACACCGAAGGCTTCCAGATCATCGGCGACACCTTCTGGATCGGCGACGAGTTCGGTCCCTACATCCTGAAGGCCGACAAATCAGGCAAGATCCTGGCCGTGTTCGATACGGTTGCCGACGGCAAGCCGGTGCGGTCGCCGGACAATTGGGCCGTGGCGACGCCGGGCGCGCCGGGCGCGACCTACACCAACGTCAACCTCCGCCGCTCCAAGGGCTATGAGGGCTTTGCGTCCTCCAAGGACGGCAAGTTCCTCTACGGCCTGCTCGAGGGACCGCTGTGGGACGCCGAGAAAAAGGACTGGGAGAAGGTCGACGGCAAGGAAGCCTCCCGCATCCTCGAATTCGACATCGCTGCGGAGAAATTCACCGGCCGTTACTGGCAGTATGTGTTCGAGCAGAACGGCAACGCCATCGGCGATTTCAACATGATCGATCAGGCCTCCGGCCTCATTATCGAGCGGGACAACGGCGAAGGCACGGCCGACAAGGCCTGCCCGCAGGGGCAACGCGGCGAGAACTGTTTTCCGGATCTTGCCAAGTTCAAGCGCATCTACAAGATCGAGCTCACGGAGGCCAATGTCGGCAAGCCCGTGCGCAAGATCGGCTACATCGATCTCATGAAGATCAGGGATCCCGACAAGAAAGCGAGGAAGCCGCTCAACGACGGCGTCTACACCTTCCCGTTCTTCACCATCGAGAACGTCGATCGCGTCGACGACACCCACATCATCGTCGGCAACGACAACAATCTGCCGTTCTCCTCCAGCCGCGATCCCAACAAGGCCGACGACGACGAGTTCATGCTGCTCGAGGTCGCGGACTTCCTGAAGGCAAAGTGAGCGGATCGCCTGCCTTTCAGCCGCCACAAACTCCGCCGTCGTCCCTGCGAAAGCAGGGACCCATAACCCCGGACCGAAATCGTGGCACGAGATGGTTGCTACGAGCCTTCGCCAAACTCGGTCCTGTGGGTATGGGTCCCGGATCAGCGCTTCGCTTGTCCGGGACGACAGCTGAAGCTGTGGCGACAGCGGAGGCTCTCACCTCACCGTAAACTCCACCGGTATCGAAAAGCTCATCGACCCGTTCTTGATCTCATCCGGGAACGGCGGAAACGGCGAGGCCTGACGCACCGTCGACATGGCCAGGGCATCAAAGGCGGCAACGCCGGATGAGCCGGCAAGGCGGCTGGACGTGACCTGCCCGCTGCGGCTGAGGGTGAAGCTCAGCCTGGCAACGCCGCGCTGACCGCCGCCACCGCTCGGATATTGATGAAAGCGCATCAAATGCGCGCGGACGCGTTGATTGTAGGATGCAATCGCGGAGGCCGCCGCGCCGGCGTTCTGGGCCGATGCCATCGGCGCCTCACGCTCGGCGCGCGGTGGGGCGCTGGTGCGCGGCGCCGGCGTCGCATCCGACGGCTTCTTGGCCTCGCGGCGAACCACCTTCGGCTTCGCTGGGGCGGGCTTTTCGATCGGCACGATCTTCGCGGGCTCCGGCTTGGCCGGGGTCGGTTCCAGCTTCTGCTCCGGCGGCGCCACGACATCAGGCTTCTCCTGAGGCGGCGTCGGAGCAATGGTCTCCTCCGCCATCTGCTGCTGCACCGGCTCCGGCGGCGAGGCGTCGGCCTCCTGCATCACCGGTCCCGGCGCGGCGTCGTCCTGCGTCGACTGCGGCGCCGAGGTCACCTGTGCCATGTCGACCATGATCGCCGGCAGGCTGACGCCCAGTTCCGGTTGCGACCTGATCCAATTCATCGCAAGCAACGCGGCAGCCACATGCAACATCACGATCACCGCCGCCGAGAGGCCCCAGCGCGCGGTTTCGCGCTCTCGAAGCGGCTCGTGCAGGGTGAAGGCGTTGGCGTTCATCAGCTGCGTCCGTCGAGGCCGACAAGGGCGACCTTGAGATAGCCGGCATTGCGCAAGGTGTTCATCACCGCCATCAGGTCGCCATAGGAGACCGCCTTGTCGGCACGCAGATAGATGCGCTCGTCCTTGCGGCCCTTGGTGGCGGCATCGAGCGAGGTGCTGAGTGCGTCGCGGGCGACGACGTCTTCGCCAACTGCGATGGACAGGTCGGCCTTGACGGTGACGAAGACCGGCTTGTCGGGCCGCGGCGCCGGCTCTGCCGCGGTTGCCGGCAGATCGACGCCGATGTCGACGGTGGCGAGCGGGGCCGCCACCATGAAGATGATCAGCAGCACCAGCATCACGTCGATGAACGGCGTGACGTTGATCTCATGCGTGACCTCGAGATCATCCGGGTCGCCACGCTTGAGCGGCGAGCGTGCGCCGAGCTTTGCGCCCATGGCCTACTCCGCCGCCCGAGCCAGACGGAATTCTCTATGGTCGCGCTGCCGGCTGACCAGCAGCATGAGCTGCGCCGAGGCATCGCCGAGCAGAGCGCGATAATTGGCGATGCCGCGGACCAGGTGATTGTAGATCACGACCGCCGGGATCGCCGCGACGAGTCCGAGCGCAGTGGCGAGCAGCGCCTCCGCGATGCCGGGCGCGACCACCGCAAGGCTGGTGGTGTGGCTCTCGGAGATGCCGATGAAGGCGTTCATGATGCCCCAGACGGTCCCGAACAGGCCGACGAAGGGCGCAGTGGCGCCGATGGTCGCGAGCACGCCGGTGCCGCGCGCGATCTGCCGCGACATTGCCGCCTCCACCCGCTCCAGCCGCAGCGCCACCCGCTCCTGAAGGCCGTCGTCGAGGATGCCGCCCGAGAGCTCGGCTTCCCTGGCGCAGGACTGGATCAGCTGGGCGACGGCGTCGTGCGCGTCACCGGCCCGTGTCGATGCCTCGGCCAGCGTCATGTTGCCTTCGAGCGCGCGCGTCCGCTGCAAGGCGAGCGCGCCCTTGCGGCGCAGCTCGATGGTTTTGGCGAGCCAGACCGTCCATGTCACCAGCGAGGCGACGGCGAGCCCGATCATCACCGTCTTCACGATGATGTCGGCGCTAACGAACATGCCCCAGGGCGACAAATTGCGCGGTAACAGGGCTTCGTCGATCGCGAAGGCCGGTGTCGGCGCGAGCGCCAGCGCGATTGCAATGACCACGTGCCGAAGCCTGGACTTGCCTTGCATCCTGATCTCCCGACAACAGAGGGAAGCTACGCCATGGGATGTGCTGCGATCCGGGCCGCGAGCTGCCGGAACCGCGCCAGCTGATCCGCCCGCAGCGCCCTTGTCTCGTCGCGGCCGACGAAGACCTTGAACATGATGCCGCCCTCGACGTTCACGAACGCGACGAAGGCCGATGACTTGCCCATGAACGGGCGCTCGACGAAGGCAACGCCTGCGCAGCGCTCGTGGCGAAGATGGCCGTGCAGACCCTTCGGCTGCATCAGGTTGAAATAGCCGCGGCCGATCTCGCCCGCAGGAATAGCGCCCGTGAACTCGAAGATCGCATCATCGGTGTGCACGATCAGCGTGACCTCGCCCCACTCCGCGATGTCCTGCATAGCAGCGGCAAAATGCTCGCCGCCGCCAATGTGCACCATGGAGGATGGAAGCGCCTCGATCACGCTGCGCGGGCTGACCTTGCGCTCGCGCGCAACGTCCTCGATCACCGCGCCCGGATTGTCGGCCATATGGACCTTGAGATCGGCAAGATCGGTACTCAACATGTCCGGCTCCTCTCCATTGCAATCTAAGCGGCCGCGGCCTTGCGCTCGCTCTGGATCACCTCGAAGCCTTCGAACTTGGGATGGCCGAGATACAGGCTCTCGCCGGTCGAGTTGTCGGCGCGGGCATGGGCACGACGAAACTGGTCCGAGCGCGTCCAGGCCTCGAACGCCGCCTTGTCGACCCAGGTGGTGTGCGACGAATAGAGCGTGTGGTCCTCGGCCTCCGGGCCCTTCAGCAGGTGAAACTCGACGAAGCCCGGCATGCTGCCGAGATAGGATTCACGGGTGGCCCAGACGGTTTCGAACGCGGTCTCCGCGCCCTTCTTCACCTGGAAACGATTCATGGCGATGAACATCAAAGTCTCTCCTTCTGATCAAAACGAAACACGCCGAAGCCGCGCTGGAGCATCAGCGCGGCCCGGCGGAGATGTGGCGCTGCGAAGCTGGCGGCTACGCACCTCCAAAGTGGATCTTCATGCCGGCCTTGTAGACCCTGCCCGGTCCCGGGGCTGACCACAGCACGTCGTTCTGCGATGTGCCGTCGGTCGAGCTGCCGGGAATGGCGTAAGGCCGGTAGTACTGGTTCAAGAGATTGTCGATCGAAGCCGTGAACACGATGTCCCTGGTCGCATTGTAAGTCATGTACAAATTGACCAGCTCGTAGCCGGTCGCAGGCAGATAGCCGACGGGTACATCGTTGTTGGCACCGAACGAGGCCCATTGCGCCGTCAGGATCAGGGTGCGATCGAGCAGGCGCACGCCGCCGGTCGTGACGACCTTGCGCGGGGTGATGGTCGCGAGCCCGACATTGGTGACAGCGTTCTTGCCCTGGATGTAGTGACCGGCGACGCCGATGAACCAGTTGCCGGCATCGTACATCGTCTCCGCTTCGAAGCCCTGGATGCGGGCCTGCGCGATGTTCCGGTACTGGTAGAACTGGCTGAATGAGCCGAACGGCGGCACCGCGACCGGCGCCGAGGCGACGAGGTCGATATAGTCACTGACGTCGTTACGGAAGAGATTGATCTTGCCGCGGAACGAGTCACTGGCGCTGAATATGTTGTCGTACTTCAGATTGAAGCCGACCTCCTTGTTCTTGCCGACCTCAGGACGCAGGTTCGGGTTGGGCAGGAAGCAGAACAGGCCGACGGTGTTGTCCGGACAGGGGAAGAAGGCCGGTCCGCCACCGGTCGCATGCGCGCCGGAGATCACCGTCTCGGTGATCGATGGGGCGCGATAGCCTTCGGCGTAGCTGACATAAGGCTGGAAGCCCGGGACCGGAGTCACGCCGAGGGTGATCTTGGGCGAGAAGCGATCGCCACTCGCATTGGTACCGCCGGACTGCAGATTGTAACGGTCATAGCGGATCGCGCTCACCGCCTCGAACCACGTGTTGTAGTTCTGTTTCAGTTGAATGAAGCCGCCCGACACGGTGCGGATGCCGCCGGGCGTGGTGATGTTGGAATTGCCGCGGCTGTCGGTCGTGATGACGTCGTCCTGGAATGCGTCGACGCCGTAGGTCACCGCATTGCGCCAGTCGCCGACGTTGAAGCGCGTGGTGTTGTTGGCGTCGAAGCCAAACGTATCGAGGACATAGCCGCGCTTGTCACCGACACAGCCGGAGATGTTGTTACCGACATTGCCGGCGCCGCAATAGGCCGAGCCGGATGTCGAGTAGTGATAGGTCTTGGTCTGGTCGTTGTCGGTGCGATTGCCGTAGACCGATATGTGCGAGTCGAACAGATTGTCGCTCGGCAATGAATAGTTCCAGGAGATCGTACCGGTGTAGTTCTTGGTGTCGGACGCATAGACCGACGAGCCCTGATACAGCGCGCGCTGCGCCGCCGTCGCGACCGGGCCGCGGTTGAACTGGCCGACATCGTACTGGTAGTCCTGAAAGACGGCCCCGAACTTGACTTCGTGACCGATCGCGGGCCGCACGGTGAGCTTCATCAGCCCGCCTTCGACCTGGTTGCCGGTGTTGCCGATCTCGGTGCCGTTGCCGTCCTTGTAATTGCCTTGCGTGCGATAGACCGCGCCGCCGAAGATATCGACGTCGGGCGTGGCGCGCACGCCGCCGAAGACCGAGCCGAGGCCGCGATTGTTGTTGGAGCCGTAGGAGCCGGAGAGATCGACGCCCCAGCGCTCGCCGGGACGCAGCACATCGTCGATGTCCTTGGTGCGGAACGAGACCAGGCCGCCGATTGCGCCGGAGCCGTAGATGTTGGCGGTCGGACCGCGCACGACGTCGACGCCGCCGATCAATTCGGGATCGAGGAAGAAGGAGCCGTTGGCGTTGTGGCCGGTGCGCTGATAATTCTGCCGCGCGCCGTCGACGACGACAGCGACGCGTCCGAAATCCTGCAGACCACGAATGTTGATGACAGTCGCAGGATCATCGCCGCGTTCCTGGAACGACACGCCGGGTACAGCATAGAAGATGCCCGACAGCCGGTTCGGCTGAAGACCCTGGATCTGGTCGAGCGAGATCGAGCTGACCGGTGCGAGCGAGTCGATGGCGCGCTCCTTGGTCTTCGTTGCAGCCGCGGTGATGGTGTCGAGCGCCTGAACCTGCGCCGTGCCGCCGGCCTGGGCTCGGGCGTTGAGGACCTCCGGCGTTGCCTGCTGCGCGGCTAGCGGCTTCGCCGGCTTGCGCTTGGCCTGCTTCGGCCGTTCCGTCGACGCGCGTTCAGCCTGCGGCTCGGCGGTCTGTGCAAGACCACTCTCCGTCGTCATTGCCGCAAATGAAATTACCGACGCGCCCAAAATCAAGGCGCGCGAATACCTAGCCCCGTCAGCCATATCAGCCCCAGCCTGCACTTCACTCTATTATTTCAGGTCTTTTGGCTGGCGTGCGTTCGCAACGTGAACGACTGGCTGGCTGATTTCTCAAAACGCGGGCAGGTCACCCCGCCGCCATAATTGGTTACGTGGCAACACTCTGGGGGTCAATGACATCAGGTTGCAGTTTATATCGATTGTAAATTGCAGCCGTTGGAATGCGCTTCGTGCCGCTTATACAAACAAGCAAGCAGCACTCCAGAGTTTCGAAAGCGCATCACACCCCACATGTCAGCAACATCAGGAGACAGCAGCGGCGGCACGGCGGGATCGGCAGGAAGCCCTTCTGCGACAACGAGAACCCTCACCATGCGTGGGAGCCGGATCGACAGTCGCGAGCTGTTTGCGGCCGAGCGCGAGATCATCATCGCGCATGGCGAGGACAGCTATCGGCTTCGACTGACCTCGCAGAACAAGCTGATCCTGACGAAGTAACCTGTAATGACATTTTGTCGCACCTTCGCAAGCCTCCTGCTCTCCAGCACGATCGCGCTCGCCTCTGCCGCGCACGCCGCCGGCATCACCGTGCATGACGCGCGCAATCGCGACGTCGCCGTGACCGACTTCGCGCGCACGGTCTCGATCGGCGGCGCCATCACCGAGATCATCTATGCGCTCGGACTCGAGAACCGGCTGGTCGGCGTCGACACCACCAGCCTTTATCCAGCGGCGGCGCTGCACGACAAACCCAATGTCGGCTACATGCGCCAGATCTCCGCCGAAGGCGTGTTGGGCCTCAACCCCACCCTGATCCTGGCGATCCAGGGCTCGGGGCCGCACGCGACCCTGGAGATCCTGGAAGCGGCGAAAGTGCCGTTGGTGCTGGTGCCCGACACCTTCTCCGAGGACGGCCTGATCGAGAAGATAAGGCTGGTCGGCCACGCCATGGGCGTCGACGCGCGCGCCGCGTGCCTCAGCGCCGCGGTCGGCGCCGATTTTGCCCAGCTGCGCGCCCTGCGCGCCAAAGTGACCAAGCCGGTGCGCGTGATATTCGTGATGTCGCTCCAGAACGGGCGCGCCATGGTCGCCGGCCACAAGACCGCGGCCGACGAGATCATCCAGCTCGCCGGCGCCGCCAACGCCGTCGACGATTTTGACGGTTACAAGATCATCGGTGACGAGGCGATCGCGGCGGCAAGGCCCGACGTGGTGCTGTCGATCGAGCGCGGCAAGGACTCGCTGCAGGCCGACGCGATCTATGCTCATCCCGGCTTCGCCCTGACGCCGGTCGTGGCCAACAAGAGCCTCATCACCATGGACGGGCTCTATCTGCTCGGCTTCGGGCCACGGACGGCGGCGGCGGCGCGAGATCTCTCGGTAAAACTCTATCCGGCATTGGCCGAACCGGGCGCTGCATTCACCTCGGCGTTGTCGGCGGCGAATTGCCGGCAATGAGCGTGACGATCGGCACGGAAGTGCGCGGCTCGGAACGACGCCCCAGCGCGCGGCGGCGGTTCGCATCGTTCGCAATCCCTCTTCTGATCGCGGTGCTCGCGGTCGCCGCGATCGTGGCGCTGAGTTTCGGCGCCGCCGGCATTCCCCTCTCCCGCCTGCCTGCCGCACTCGGGCTATCAGGCGAAAGCACGGCGATGACGGCCCGCGACCAGCTCGTGCTGTGGTCGATCCGCGTCCCCCGGATCGCGGCGGCGGCGATGGTCGGCGGCTTGCTCGCCGCGGCCGGCGCAATCATGCAAGGGCTGTTTCGTAACCCGCTCGCCGATCCCGCGCTGGTCGGCGTTTCCAGCGGCGGCGCGCTCGCAGCGGCAAGCGCGATCGTTTTCACCGATTCGCGCTTCGGCGAGACGCTGCGCTTCCTTCAGACCGAGCTCCTGCCGCTCGCGGCATTCGCGGGATCGCTGGCCACGACCGCGATGCTCTACGGCATCTCGAGCCGCTCGGGCCGCACCTCGATCGCGGTCTTCCTGCTCGCCGGCGTCGCCATCACCGCCATCGCCAATGCCGGCATCGGGCTTCTGGTGTTCATCGCCGACGACCGCCAGCTCCGCGACATCACGTTCTGGCTGCTAGGCTCCATGAGCGGGGTGACCTGGACCAAGACCGCCGTGTTGGCGCCGGTCCTCATCATCGGGCTTGCCACCTGCGCCTTCATCGCGCGCGGCCTCGATCTCCTGGTGCTCGGCGAGGCCGACGCCTTTCACGGCGGCGTCGACGTCGAGCGTCTCAAGCGGATCTCGATCGTCATGGTCTCCGCCATGACCGGCGTCGCGGTGTCGATCAGCGGCGTCATCGGCTTCGTCGGCATCGTCGTGCCGCATCTGCTCCGTCTCGTCATTGGACCTGCGCATCGGCTGCTGTTGCCGGCCTCGGTGCTGCTCGGCGCGATCCTGATGGTCGGCGCCGACACACTGGCCCGCACGATCGTGGCACCGGCGGAGATGCCGATCGGCATCCTGACCGCAGCGGTCGGCGCGCCGGTCTTCCTCTTCATCCTGCTGCGGCAGCGCGGGCTGGCCTCGCTATGAGCGCCGTGATCGAGGCGCGCGCCTTGAGCAAGCGCGCCGGCCGCGCGACGCTGCTCGATGGCGTCGGCCTGACGGTTGCGGCCGGCGAGATGGTCGCGATCATCGGCCCGAACGGCGCCGGCAAGTCGACGCTGCTGCGGTTGCTCTCCGGCGATCTCCGCCCGAACGAGGGCGCGGTGCGCCTGAAGCAGCGCGATATCAGCAGCTATACGCCCCGGGAGCTCGCCGCGCGCCGCGCGATGCTGTCCCAGCACATCAACGTCACCTTCCCCTTCACCGTCGAGGAGATCGTGTTGATGGGCGCGGGCGAGCGCAGCGCGCGTGAAGCAGGCGCGCTCGTCGACGCTGCCCTCGACGAGGTTGGGCTAGCCCATTTCCGCGAACGGCAACTGCCAACGCTATCAGGCGGCGAACAGCAGCGCGCCCATTTCGCCCGCGTGCTGGTGCAGCTCGCCTGCGGCGAAGCCGAGCATGGCCCGGGACTTCTGCTGCTGGACGAGCCGACCTCGAGCCTGGATCTGCGCCACCAGATCGACCTCGTCGAAGCCGCGCGCCGCCGTGCGGCCGGCGGCACCGCAGTCATCGCGATCCTGCACGACCTCAATCTCGCGATCCGCTTCGCCGACCGGCTGGTCGTGCTGGCCGGCGGCAAGCTCGCCGCAGATGGCCCGCGCGCGGATGTCGTCACCCGCGAGATCATCCGTGACATCTTCGAGATCGATGCCGTCGTCCATCAAGGCGACGACGGCGTGCCTTACGTGCTGCCGCAGTCGATGCGGGCGATGGTGCCGCCACGATGAAGGTGCGCTCCCTCCCCCGCTTAGGGGTGGGGAGAGGGTGTCTCGACAACGAAGTCTCCCCAAGGGGAGAGAACCCTCCCCCGCAAGCGGGAGAGGGGGCGCACCTCGTTCGTGGCTAGCAACCTACCCCGCCGGGACGATCACCATGCTCTTGTCCTTCGGCCAGCGGATGCGCCAGGCGAAGTTGATATCCTTGACTTCGCCCGGCTTGGCGTCGAACGACCATTCCAGCACGCCGCGGCGGTCGCGGATGTTGCTGGCGGTCGGCGGCGTGCTCGCGGGCAGCATTTCGACGACGATGTCCTCGCTCTCGCTGACCGGCAACTGATCCTCGATCGCAACCTTGATCGGGAAATCATGACCGTTGCGGATGGTGGTCTTGAACGTGCGCTCGTCGGTCTTGGATGTCGTGACCAGCAGGCCGGCCGAGCCCTCGTTGCGCTTGAGCACCGCGCGCTCGATTCTCACCTTGTCGTCGGCGCCGAAGCCGAGCCGCACGATGTCGTCCTTGGCGGAAGCGGAGAGCTTGCCGCGACCGACAAAGACGCCGTCGCGGTAGATCGCGACCTTGCCCGGCAGCAGCGTCGTATCATCGGTCTGCTTGAAGCTGGCTTCGAGGAAGGCGGTCGGGTCCAGCACCGGTGCGGCGCGGACCGCGAGGTCGGCGGGCACCGTCATCGCTGCAATCCGCAGGCTCTTGGCGCCCTCGGCGGCGCCGAGGCTGACGCGGCCGGGAATTTTGAACGTCGCCTGGAAATCCCCGATCTCGGCAATTGCCTGCTGCTCGTCGGCACGTTCGCGCGGCTCGGCCGCCTCCGCGATCTTGGCCATCGCTGGCGATTGCATCTGGCGCAGGACCGGCGCGGGCCGCGCCAGATCGGAGACCGAGCCTGCTGCCAGCGGCTTCGGCACCTGGGGATATTGCGCGACCAGCGAATGCAGCTCCGGCGCACTGCCGCCGCGGCTGATGCGGGTCGTGGAGACGCCGAGCGTCACGTTGGACCAATCCTCGCCGGTCGATTGCGTGATCTCGGCGCGGCGGATCAGCTCGAGCTGCGGCTTGCGATCCTTGGCGCCGGTGTCGAGCCGGGCGTCATAGAGCGGCATCCAGCGCGCATTGCGTACGGCATAAGTCACGCGCAGCGTCGCCTTCGTCGCAGCAGTCGCGGCAACGTCCATGCGAACCTCGAGCTTGCTCGGCGGCTTGGCCTTGCGCTCGACCTCGAGTTGGGCGATCTGCCGGTCGATCTCGCGCGTCTTGCGCGTGGCGTCGCGAACGGCGGTATCGGCGCTCGCAATTTCTTCGCCGACCGCAGCAAAGGCCGTGCGCCATTCGGCGATCGGCCGCGCCTCGCCCTTGTCGCCGATCCCCGCGGGAGAGGTTTCCGCGAAGTGCTCCGCAAACTTGCGCCGGGCATTCGCCGAGTCGATCGCGCCCTGCAAATCGGCGCGCTGATCGTTCAAGGCCTCGATGCGCTTTTCCAGCTCGGGCAGATTGACCGGCGCGGCGCGAGGCGACCGCGCATCGATCGTGCCGATAGTGAGCTTTGCGCCGCCCTCACCCTCGACCCGGATGGAGGAGGCATCGAGACCAAGCGGGAAGTCCTTGGCAACAAGCGTCGAATCCCCGGACGGCAAATCGACCGTGATGACGCGGGTGACGGTGGCGCCATCGGGGTAAACCGTGACCGTATCGATCGCCGAATTGGCGTCCAGATCGGCGGCCCATGACGGCGACGCCGCCGCCATGGTGACCAGAACCAGGCTCGTCGTTGCCAAATATCTTGCGGTGATGCGCATGAAGTCCCTCCTGCCGTATCGCCGCGCCGCCAGCCGGACGCGCGCGATCGAATGCCTCGCCAACATGGTTGGACGCGGCAGGGAAGGAACTGGTTCGATTGGGGTTTCCGTGGGGCGCCGCGGCGGCGGCACCAAGGCTGCGGAACGTATCGCAGTCCCCCGCGGCAGGCCTCAGGCCTGGGTCGACGCCCCCTGGCCGAAGATACGGCGGAGCAGATCGGTCACGTTCTTGGCCCCGGCTTTCTTCAGGACGCCGGCGCGATAGCCCTCGACGGTCCGTGCACTCAGATGCATGCGCCGGGCGATCTCCTTGTTGGTCAGGCCGGCAGCGAGGTGCTCGAGCACGTCGCCCTCACGCTCGGTCAAGGGCTCGCAGCCGGGGAGCCAGCGCCGCCGGCTCGTGCCGGGCTGCGCGAATTCGTCGATGGCGGCATCGATCCGGCCGATGATGTCGTGGGTGCGGAACGGCTTTTCGATGAAGTCGGCCGCGCCGCTCTTGATGGCGTCGACCGCCATGGCGATGCTGCCATTCGCCGAGGTCACCAGCACCGGCGCCATGCAGTTCTCCTCGCGCAGTCGCCTCAGCATGTCGAGGCCGGAGCGATCGGGCGGCAGCTCCATCAGCACGCAGGCCGGCATCCGCGCCTTTGCTTCGGACAGGAGTGCGGCACCGTCAGCGAAGCAGATCACGTCATAGGCGCTCTGTTGGAGCGCAGTCGAAAGTTGTTCGCGGGAGGCAGCGTCGGTGTCGATGACGAATACCTCGCCCTTGGAAAGCATGTTTCCCGGCATAATTCCGATCCAGCAATGTCTTGGTCAAATGGTCCGAGACGGAAAGCGGGCCGCGTCGCCCTGCCGCGCCGTCGTGAGCACGGCATTCACGCCAATGCTTCGGTTTCCCCTATGTATGTTCCGGCCGGTTCCTGGATTTGACGGATCGAGACAGAAACTTTACATTTCGGGACATCTGCGGGAATGGCTGGCAGGAACGGTTCGCATGACCGACCTCGTTCGCAGCGCAGGCTTGAGCTATTACCCGGAGATCGCCCGGTCGGTCGGGCTCGATCCCAAACAGATGATGCGCAAGGCCAGGCTGCCGCTGGCCTGCCTCGACAAGCCCGATACGCCCATTGCCGTCGCCGGCCTGCGCCGTCTGCTCGAATTGTCGGCGGAGGCCTCCGGCGCCGAAGATTTCGGCTTGCGTCTCGCCGAGCGTGGCGGCCTGACCAATTTCGGTGCGGTCGGCCTGATCGTGCGCGAACAGGCGACTGTCGGCGAGGCGATCGACGCATTTTCGCGCTTCATCCACATCCATCATGACGGCATGCGGCTGGACGTTGCGCGCGACGGGCAGATCGTGACGGCCACGCTGCACCTGCGCGGCCGGCGGCCGAGCGCGCCGCGCCAGGCGATCGACATGGTGCTCGGCAGCATCCACCGCATCATCCAATCGCTGTACGGCCATGACTGGCGGCCGCAGGAGGTCCACCTGCATTACCCGCCGCCGCGCGATCGCAAGCGCTATCGCGAGTTCTACGGCTGCCGCGTGACCTTCAACGCCGAACACGATGCGATGCTGCTCTCGGCGCGCGACATGGAGCGCCGGATCCCGAGCGCGCATCCCCTGATCGCGAGCTATCTGCGCAAGCGGATCGAGGCGATCGAGACCCGGCCGGCAAGTTGGGAAGGGAAGGTCGACGAGGTCGTGCGGACCCTGCTCGCCGGCGGCGACTGCACCGTCGAGCGCGTCGCCGAGCATCTTGCCTGCACCCGCCGTACCATCCACCGGCATCTGGCCGCATCAGGCACCAGCTTCTCGGCCATCCTGGATGCGCAACGCGCCGATCTCGTGATCCAGCTGATCGAGGACCCCGACCGGCCGCTGGCTGACATCGCAACCCAACTCGGCTTCTCCGCGCAGAGCGCCATGGCGCGCTGGTTCCGCGGCCGGTTCGGCTGCACCGTCACCGACTGGCGCAAGGGCGTTCGGCCTCCGACACCGCCGCCCGATGCGCCCTCGGCGACCGCAGCCTGAGTTTCAGCGCGCCGGAGCAGGCACGCCCATCGTGGCGAGGGCACGCCGCCGGCTGCCGGCGAGCAGCGGGCCGAACGCGACGGCAAATCCGAGGAACGCGACGAGCCAGCCGCAGGCGGCGATGTGCAACAACAGATCGCTGTGCGCGGGCAACACCACGGCGGCGACCCGCGCCAGGGCCGCGATGATGATCGCAGCATAGATTCCCTGGGTCGCCGGCGAAGCGGTCAACGCCTGTCCGGTGTGACCGAGGCTCGCGCGGGTCATCACCGCCAACGTCATGGTTCCCGCCGCGCCCGTCATCCAGGCGTGGATGCCGGCGCTTGGCGGCAGCGCTCCGAAAACCGCGACGGCGTGCAGGATAAAGCCGAGCGGCACGAAGACGTAGCCAATATGCAGGATCACCAGCAGTCGCTCGCGAAAAGTGCGATCGCCGGCCCAGCGCGCAAGCCGCACCAGATGCAGCCCGCCGACCAGCGCCATCAGGACACCGGTGACGACATTCAGCGGCGCCACGATCCAGAAGATGAGCGCGAGCGCGCTGCATCCGATCACTGCGCCGTCGAAGCGTCCGAACGGCACCGGCAGGCGGCCGGGATTGAACTTGACCAGCCAGTTGCGAGTGAAGCTCGGAATGATGCGGCCTCCGATCAGCGAGATCAGCAGCATGACCACCCCGATGCCGACGCGGATGCTGAAATCAGCCGCGCCCTGGTAGTGCGCCTCGAGATGAAAAGCGACGTTGCCGGCGAGCAGAACGGACACCAGTGCCACCACGGGCAGGTTGCGCCAGTTGCCGCCTGCGATAATCTCGCGCGCCGCGGCGGCGACCACCAGCGCCAGGAAGGCGGCATCGACGAGGAGCGCAAACGCCCAGCCGGTATCGGCCGACAACGTCACCGCGATACGTCCGGCAAGCCAGACCATCACCAACGCCCCCAGCGAGGTGCCCTGGATCGGCAGCCGCCCGGTCCAGTTCGGGATGGCCGTGAACAGGAACCCGGTGATCACCGCCGGCAGGAAGCCGTAGAGCATCTCGTGGACGTGCCAGTCACGCGGCGCAAACGCGGAACTCACCGACAATTCGCCGTAGAACATCGGCAGCCAGGCCAGGATCGATAGCCCCGCCTGGATCGCGGCGAGCAGGAAAAAGGGCCGAAAACTGTTCGCAAACAGCGGCCAGCCCTCAAAGTTGCGGGATCGGGCGCCAGCCATGGGTCAACTCCAATAAATTCAGTCGTTGTCTGGAAAAATACTGCCACTCAGCCGTCCCGTTTTGCGCTATCGCAAACTATCGAACGATTGCAGGTGCCATCACACTCCCTGATGCCAAGGAGGCAGAATGGCCAAGGTCGACACATCGCTGGTTGCGCATTTGCCGCTGTTTGCCGGAGTCACGCCGGAAGCTTTGGACGAAATCCTGCGTGAGGCCCGTTCGGCGCGCTATCCCAAGAACAGCGCCATTTTCGAGCAGGGGGCGGATGCGCAGTCCTTCTTCCTGCTGCTGCACGGCCATGTCCGCGCGGCCAAGACCACGCCGACCGGCGAGCAGATCGTGGTCCGCTACGTCGCGCCCGGCGAAACGTTCGGGCTCGCCATGGCGATCGGAGCCGTGCAGTATCCGGCGACGGCGATGGCGGTCGATGACAGCGTGGTGCTGATCTGGCCAACCTCGGCCTGGCCGCGGCTGATCGAGCGATTTCCCTCCCTGGCCGCCAACACGCTCCAGACCGTCGGCACGCGGCTCCAGGAAAGCCACACCCGCATCCTGGAAATGTCGACGCAGCAAGTCGAACAGCGCGTCGCGCATGCGCTGCTGCGCCTCGCCAAGCAGTCCGGCAAGAAGCTCGACCACGGCATCGAGATCGACTTCCCGATCAGCCGCCAGGACATCGCGCAGATGACCGGAACCACACTGCACACCGTCAGCCGCATCCTGAGCGGCTGGGAGAGCCAAGGCCTCGTCGAGAGCGGCCGTCAGCGCATCATCCTGCGCGATCCGCACAGGATCGTCATGTTGGCGGAGCGGAGCGCCGACAGCGGCGCGGCGTGACAGCCGCGCCGGGACGTCTCCGCTCAAGATAGGGATTAAGATAGGGATCGAGATAGGGGTGAGGGGCGCTTCCGCTTACGGCGAAAGCCGTCCCTCACCCGGGAATCCGCGCGCGCCCGCGCGAATTCCGGACCGCTTCACGCCGGTACGCAATCGCACAACGCGGCGAGGAATTTTTCGCGGTCGATGCCATGCTCGCGGCAGGCATCATCCACCGTGTGGAAGGTTGCGATCGGGCAACCGACACAAGCCATCCTGAAGGCCAGAAACACGCGGATCGTGTGCGGCGCGGTACGCATGATGTCATCGACCAGATCGTCGGATCCAAAAGACATGGACAACTCCGTTCCGACACGACGATAACGGAGGTGACCTGAGTTTCTTTGTTGGAGCGCAAGCTGTTGCCCGTTCCTCCGCCGTCATTCCGGGGCGCGCCTTTTGGCGCGAGCCCGGAATCCATCGTGCAGCGGATGACATGGAGGAATGGATTCCGGGCTCGCGCTTCGCGCGGCCCGGAATGACCAGTTACACAGCCCGGCTGTGCAGCTGCTTCGCCGGATTGAGATGCGCGTCGAACGCGGCCGCGACGCTGCGGACCAGGAAGCGCGAATCCTTTGCAACTGCGAGGCGGTTGCCATCCAGCCTCACGATGCCGTCGGAGATCAGCGGCTTCAGACGCGCAGCCGAATTCAGCATCGCCCCCGCCTCCGCGCCATGGCGCGCGCAGATGTCGCCGAGGTCGGCGCTGAACTCGCACATGATGCGTTCGATGATGTCCGCGCGCAGCCGGTCGTCGTCGGTGAGCCCATAGCCCTTGGCGGTGGCGAGACGGCCGGCGGCGATGCTCTGCGCATAGGCGCCGATCTGCACCTCGTTCTGGACGTAACCCTGCGGCAAATGCCCGATCGCGCTCGCGCCGAAACCGAGCAGGACTTCGCTCTTGTCAGTAGTGTAGCCCTGAAAATTGCGCCGCAGCGTCCGTTCCTCGAAGGCCACTGCCATGGAATCGTCGGGTCGTGCGAAATGATCGAGCCCGATCTGCACGTAACCGGCCTCCTTCAATGCATTCGCGATCGCGCAAGCCTGGTCGTGGCGCGCGAGTCCGTCCGGCAACACGGCCTCGTTGATCATCTGCTGGTGCTTCTTGAAGCTGGGCACATGAGCGTACCCGAACACGGAGAAGCGGTCGGGCGCGAGCGTGAGGCTGCGCCGGACCGTATCCAGACACGACGCGACGGTCTGGTGCGGCAGCCCGTAGATCAGGTCGAAATTGAGACCCTCGATGCCGGCGCGCCGGAGCATGTCGACCACGGAAGCCGTCTGCTCGAAGCTTTGCACGCGGTTGATCGCCCGCTGCACCACGGGATCGAAGCTCTGCACGCCAAGGCTCGCACGGTTGACGCCGGAGAGCCGCATGGCATCGACCATGTCGGCGGTCAATGTGCGGGGATCGATCTCGACCGCGATCTCAGCCGAGGGTAGCACGAAGAACTTCTGGCGCATCGTCGCCATCAACTCGGCGAAAGCTTCCGGCTGCATGATCGTCGGCGTGCCGCCGCCGAAATGGATATGCTCCACCTTGATGCGGCGGCCGATGGTTTCGGCGACCTGCACGATCTCGTTGCGCAGCGTCCGCTGATAGCCGGCGATGAGCTCGTCGCGGCGGACGATCTGGGTATGGCAGCCGCAATACCAGCACATCTCGCGGCAGAACGGCACGTGGAGATAGAGTGACGCGCTGGCGCCCGCCGGCAGCTCCGCCAACCAGCTGGCGTAGGCGTCCGGTCCGACCGCCGTCGAAAAATGCGGTGCGGTCGGATAGCTCGTGTAGCGTGGCAATCGTTCTTCGCCGTAGCTCGCCGCAAGATCAGCTCTCATGTCTTACCCATTCGTAAATTTCCGCCGTGCGCAGACATCACGGCAAATCACGGAATGCACTCCAATAACCCGGATCCGCGGAGGCGACCTTGCGCTCGCGCAAAGTCGGCCGGGGGTGCAGCAGACATTGCGCTCGCGCAAAGCGCAGCGGCCGGTTCGGGGCCATGATCATGGCAATTCGCACGCCATCCGGAGCGTTTGCCCATGAGGCTTCTCGCACTCGAACTGATTCTTTCCTTGCTCGACGTCCGCGGCCATATCCCGCGTTTCGACGACTTTCGGCCGCCCCCGGTCGCACCGGCCCCGGCCGGCACCGTGGGCGCTCTGGCCGCAGCCATCGGCGTCTTCGTCATGCTGTCGCTGGCGATCTGGGCAACGGTCTGGCTTGCCACATATCTTTTCTAATCGCGTCTTCGCGAAGGCCTCGATCATGATCTCATCCAAGCGCGCATTCGCCGGCGCGGTCGTGCTGGCATTCTTTGTCGGAGCACCCGCCTTCGCAGCCGACACGGCCAGCGGCGATCTCGTCATCACCAGGGCCTGGAGCCGGGCGACGCCCGGCGGAGCCAGGGTCGCCGGCGGCTATCTGACGATCGAGAACAGGGGCCACACGCCGGAGCGGCTGCAGGCCGCATCGGCCGCCCATGCGCTTCGAACCGAGATCCACGAGATGACCGTCAACGACGGTGTCATGACCATGCGTCCGCTCGACAAAGGCCTTGTCATCGCACCCGGACAAATCGTGACGCTTGCGCCCGGCGGCGGACACCTGATGTTCATCGGTCTCGATGTGCCGCTCCATGCCGGCGACCAGATGCCCGTGACGCTGTCGTTCCAGCACGCCGGCGCGGTGAAAGTGACGCTGGACGTGCAGGCCATCGGCGCACAGGCTCCCGAAAGCACGAAGACAACGGCGGCCGCAGAGCCTGCACATCGCGTGGAGCAGGCTGCGGCGGTCCCACCCGCGTCGACGACCGAAGCTGACGAGAGCTTCTTCACGCATCTCCATGCTGAAAAGGCCATGGCCAACGTCACGGTCTCGCCCGGGCGCGCCGGTCCGGTCGAAATCGCAATCCAGCTTGAAGATGCGAATGAGTTGCCGCTGAGCGCCGATGCGGTTGCGGTCACGCTCGGCAACCCCGAGCACGGCGTCGCGCCGATCACCGCGAACGCCGAACGCGTCGGCAACGATCAGTGGCGAGTCAGAATGTCGGCACCGCTGTCTGGCCGCTGGTCGCTCGGCCTCGACATCCGCATCACGCCAACGGATGCCGTCAACGTCGTGTCGCCAATCCTGCTCCGTTGAGGCACCTAAGGACTGTAGCGGAGGCGAATCCGGCAAAACCTTGTCGCAGCGCAAACACTCTTGCCGAGATAGGCGCACACTGCATCCGTCATCAAAAACCTTTCCAGATGAAGGATGCTTCCGATGTTCACCCGCAGAGTCGCATTGATCGGCGCCGCCGCGACAGCTCTGATGCTGGCGACCCCCGCTTTGGCTGGCGACGATCTCAAACTGCCGCGTCAAAAGGTAGAGCTGGTCGCTCCGCCGTTCGTGCATGCGCACGAGCAGGCGACGAAGCAGGGTCCCAAGATCATCGAGTTCAAGCTCACGATCGAGGAGAAGAAGGTCGTCATCGACGAGAAAGGCACCACCTTCCAGGCGATGACCTTCAACGGCTCGATGCCGGGCCCGCTGATGGTCGTGCACGAGGGTGACTACGTCGAAACGACGCTGGTCAATCCTGCGACCAACTCCATGCCACACAACATTGACTTCCATTCCGCGACCGGCGCGCTCGGCGGCGGCGCGCTCACCCTGGTCAATCCCGGCGAGCAGGTCGTGCTGCGTTGGAAGGCAACCAAGACCGGCGTGTTCGTCTACCATTGCGCCCCCGGCGGCCCGATGATCCCCTGGCACGTCGTCTCCGGCATGAACGGCGCCGTGATGGTGCTGCCGCGTGACGGCCTCAACGACGGCAAGGGCCGCGCGCTGAAATACGACAAGGTCTACTACATCGGCGAGCAGGACATGTACGTGCCGCGCGACGAGAAGGGCAACTTCAAGTCCTACGAATCGCCTGGCGAAGCCTTCACCGAGACCGAAGAGGTGATGAAGAAGCTGATCCCGACCCATGTCGTGTTCAACGGCAAGGCCGGTGCACTGACCGGCAAGAACGCGCTGACGGCCAATGTCGGCGAGAACGTTCTGATGGTGCATTCGCAGGCCAACCGCGACAGCCGCCCGCATCTGATCGGCGGCCATGGCGACTACGTCTGGGAGACCGGCAAGTTCGGCAATGCGCCGGAAGTCGGGCTCGAGACCTGGTTCATCCGCGGCGGCTCGGCGGGAGCCGCGCTGTACAAATTCCAGCAGCCCGGCATCTACGCCTACGTCACGCACAATCTGATCGAGGCCGCCGACCTCGGCGCGACCGCGCACTTCAAGGTCGAAGGCAAATGGAACGACGATCTGATGATGCAGGTGAAGGCCCCTGCCGAAATACCGGCAGCCAACACCAACTAAACGCGACAAGGGGCCGGTCATCACCGGCCCCTTCTTTCTTCGAGGAATGACCATGCTGATCGCATTCAAGCTCAAACTGGCACTCGCCTGCGCCGCCGGACTCGCCGGGCCGATCGCGATTGCGCCGCTGGTCTCGGACATGACCGTCCACGGCACGGCGTCGGATCCTGCGATCGTCAGGGTCGCAGCGGGCAGCCTGTCCTATCGCGAGGCCGGCGATTTCACACGCGGCGGGCAGCAGGCGGAAGCGCCACTGCGCGCGATGCGCGTCGACCGGCCGCTCCACATCATGCGAAATCAGGTCTCCTCATCCGACTATCAGCTTTGCGTGCAGGATGGCGCCTGCCGCGCGCTCGATCGCGACGTCACGGTCGCCCCCGATCGCCCCGCAGTGCAGGTGAACTGGCACGATGCCGAGGCTTATGCAGGCTGGCTGTCGCGCAAGACAGGCCACCATTACCGCCTGCCGAGCGATGCGGAATGGGCCTTTGCAGCAGGCTCCAGATTCAAGGACGATGGCGTCGCTGTCGATGCCGACGATCCTTCGAAGCGCTGGATCAGCCGCTATGAGCGCGAGTCCGAACGCGATCTTTCCGACACCACGGCCTATCCCTTCGGCAAGTTCGGCCCGAACGAGCACGGCGTCGAGGATCTCGCCGGCAACGTCTGGGAATGGACCTCGACCTGCTTCGTGCGCTCGCGCGTCGACGCCGCCGGCAATGCCGGCCGCCCCACCGTGAACTGCGGCGTCCGTGTCGCCGAGGGCGCCCACCGCGCCTATGTCACCGATTTCATCCGCGACGCCCGCGCCGGCGGCTGCGCCCAGGGCGTGCCGCCCGCCAATCTCGGCTTCCGCCTGGTGCGCGAGGAGACCTCCTGGGTCGCGAGCGTGTCGGCGCGGTGGAGCAAGGTGTGGGCGGTGAGGTCGTAGCCAAGATTATCGCCGCGTAGCCCGGGTGAGCGATGCGACACCCGGGAAGGTCCCGCATATCGCTTCGCTCATGCGGGCTACGGACACGTCACATCTCGCGCACGAACATGCGAAAGCCCGGTGCTCCGATGATCGCCTCGAAAGCGGGATCGCGCTTTTCCTCCGCAAGGACAAATCCGGCCTTGGCGTAAGCGCGCTCGGCGGGCTCGTTGCCGATCAGGAACGATATCGTCGTCCGGGCAAACCCGGCCGCCCGCCCCTTGTCCAGCGCGTGCGCGATCAGCACCTGCATCAGGCCGCGACCACGATGGGCAGGATCGGTCGCGACATGCTCGATCATCCAGTCGCCCTCGCCGCCCTGGACCCAGCAAGCCCGCGAATAGGCGCCGCGCCGGCGGATGGCGTCCAGCTCTGACGCCGTGATCCCAGTTGAGAGACCGACCTCCTCGAGCGCGCGCCAGGCCGCAGGTCCGGTGCCGGCCGCAGGCACGGCGCAAAGTGCAGCAGCAGGCTTGCCATCGATCTCGGCGACCAGGAACTGCGACACATGCCACATCGACACCGCGCGTGCGACGGCGACGCGCGCGATGAAATCGAGGCACTCCGCTTCCGGCCAGCCGAGCGCCACGTCGAACCAGCCGCGCGGCCGATAGCCGCGCATCGAGTACAGGATGGTTCTTGCAATGAAAGCAGCGTCCTCGGGACGCGCTGACCTTATCGTCATACGCGCCCCATTCTCGAAGACCTTACGTGTTCTTCAGCGCCACGCGAAACTCGGCTTCGGTCTTCGCCTTGACCTCGTCGAGCGAGACGCCGTCGGCGAGCTCGATCAGGGCCATGCCGCCGTCGCCGTGCTTGTCGATGGTGAAGACCGCCAGATCCGTGACGACCATGTCGACCACGCGCTCGCCGGTCAGCGGCAGATTGCACTTCTTCAGGAGCTTGGAGCCGTCCTTGGCCGAATGCTCCATCACCACGACGACGCGCTTGACGCCGGCGACGAGGTCCATCGCGCCGCCCATGCCCTTGACCATCTTGCCGGGGATCATCCAGTTGGCGAGATCGCCGTTCTGGGCCACCTGCATGGCGCCGAGGATCGACAGGTCCATGTGGCCGCCGCGGATCATGCCGAAGGAATCCGCGCTCGAGAAATACGAGGTCGAGGGCAGCTCGCTCACCGTCTGCTTGCCGGCGTTGATCAGGTCCGCGTCCACCTCGTCTTCATAGGGGAACGGGCCCATGCCGAGCATGCCGTTCTCGCTCTGCAGGCTGACATCAACCCCGTCGGGGATGAAGTTCGAAACCAGCGTCGGGATGCCGATGCCGAGATTGACGTAGTAGCCGTCACGCAGTTCCTTCGCGGCGCGCGCGGCCATCTGTTCACGGGTCCAGGCCATGTGTGTCTCCTGATACGCTTAAGCGGCGGTACGCGGGCGGGTGTTGCGGAATTCGATGCGCTTCTTGGCCGTGCCGACCTCGACGATGCGCTTCACGAAAATGCCGGGCGTGTGGATGTGGTCGGGATTGAGTTCACCCGCCGGAACCAGATGCTCGACCTCGGCGACCGTGACCTTGGCGGCGGTCGCCATCATCGGGTTAAAATTGCGCGCGGTCTTGCGGTAGATGAGGTTGCCGGCGGTGTCGCCCTTCCAGGCATGCACGATGGCGAGGTCGGCGAACAGGCCGCGTTCCATCAGATACTTCTCGCCGTCGAATTCCTTCACTTCCTTGCCTTCGGCGATCAGCGTACCGACGCCGGTCTTGGTGTAGAAGGCCGGGATGCCGGCGCCGCCGGCGCGGATGCGCTCGGCGAGCGTGCCCTGCGGATTGAATTCGAGTTCCAGCTCGCCGGCGAGGAATTGCTGGGCGAACAGCTTGTTCTCGCCGACATAGGACGAGATCATCTTCTTGATCTGCCGGGTTTCCAAAAGGCGGCTGAGCCCGATGCCGTCGACGCCGGCATTGTTGGAGACCACCGTCAGGCCCTTGACGCCGGACTCGCGGATCGCGTCCGAGAGCTCCTCGGCGATGCCGCAGAGGCCGAAGCCTCCCGACATGATCATCATGTTGTCTTTCAAAATGCCTGACAGAGCCGACTTGGCGTCGGGATAGACCTTGTTCATGCAAATAACCTTCGACTGAACCTTCGGCTTGGAGGCGGCGCGCCCTATTGGCGGCGATTATTAGGCGAAATCCTCCAAAGCCGTCAATGATACGGGGTTCTCCGCACCGCGCCCGGGTGATAGAAGCTGCCCACACCGTGGGCAGAACCGTCCCCGGCCTTGAAAGCGACAAGAAAACCCATCAAGTTGCGGGGGTTGGGCGTGGGCACGCAGGTTTCCCGACCCGCCCTCCTGGCTCCAACGACCAACCCGATCAGGACATGCCATTGACCATGGCCCAAGGAATGAAGCGCCTCGGGACGCCGATCGCGGCGCTGCTCGGCGTCGCGCTGATCGCCCTGATCGCGACCTCCTGGCTCATCAACCGCGACGCGCTGCGCAAGGCGGTCGAAGCGCAGATCCGCGACGTCACCGGGCTCGAGCTCAGTGTCGCGGGCGCGATCGACATCTCGGTGCTGCCGGCGAGCTACATCTCTTTCCGCGACGTCGGCCTCAAGGGCGGCGGCACCAGCGATCCCGCGCTCCAGGTCGACGTGCTCACCGCCAATCTGCGGCTGCTGCCGCTATTGCTGCAACGGTTCGAGATCGCCGACCTGACGCTGCTGCGGCCGCGCATCCATGTCAGCCTGAAGCCGGACGGCCAGAGCAACTGGACGCCCTTCATCCAGACCATCGCGCGCACCATGAAGCCCGGCGCCGAGAACCAGCTCTCGTTCTCCGAAATCCGGATCCAGGACGGCGTGCTCGACTACCAGGACGCCGCCACGCACGGCACCGAGAAGTTCGAGGACATCGACCTGTCGCTGGCCTGGCCTTCGATCTCGCGCTCCTTCGCCGCGACCGGACAGTTCGACTGGCGCGGCGAGCGTGTCGACGGCTCGATCAGCTTTTCCGATTTCGTCGCCGCCCTCTCGGGCGAGCGCTCGGGGTTGAAGGCGCGGATCGCCAGCGCACCGCTCAAGCTCGCTTTCGACGGCAGCGTCGCCAACCGCACCAGCCCGATGATGGAAGGGACGCTGACGATCGACAGCCCCTCCTTGCGCAACGCGCTGCGCTGGACCGGGCAGCCGCAACCCGCCAGCGGCGGCTTCGGCCGCTTCGTGCTGAAGGCGCGCGCCAACGTCGTCGGCGCCTCGATTGCGCTCACCAACGTCAATGTCGAGCTCGACGGCAACGCCGCCGAGGGCGTCATGACCTACGCCAATAACGGCCGGCAGACGCTGCAGGCGACGCTTGCCGCCGACGCGCTCGACTTCACACCTTATATCTCCACCTTCCGCCTGCTCGCGAGCGGCGCGCGGGACTGGAACCGGCAGCTGTTCGATCTCAACGGACTGTCGACGACCGACCTCGACATGCGCCTGTCGGCAGCAAAGCTGACAGTGGGGCCGACCAGGCTCGGCCGCACCGCGATCGGCGCCAATTTGCGCAACGGCACGCTGGCGCTCTCGGTCGGCGAGGCGCAGGTCTATGGCGGCATCGCCAAGGGCTCGTTCGGCATCGCGCGCTCCGACACCGTCGCCGACATCAAGGCGCAATTCCAGTTCACCGACGTCGATCTCCAGGCCTGCGCCACCGAACTGTTCGGCCTCAGCAAGCTATCCGGTCGCGGCAACATCAACGTGTCGCTCTTCGCCTCGGGCTCGAGCCCGTTCGGCCTCGTGCAGTCGCTCGACGGCAGCGCCACCGTCACCGGTCACGACGGCGCGATCTCGGGCTTCAATGCCGAGCAGCTGCTGAAGCGCCTGGAGCGGCGGCCGCTGTCGGGCGGCGGCAATTTCCGCAACGGTTCGACGCCATACAACAATCTCACCATCGCCGTGAAATTCTCCGATGGGGTCGCCACCGCCGAAGACATCCGTGTCGAAGGGCCGGCGGCGAAGATCACGCTCACCGGCACCGCCTCGGTGCCGACGCGCGAATACGACATGAAGGGCGTGGCGAGCCTCAACAGCACGTCGGGATTCGAATTGCCATTCGTGGTGCAGGGTCCCTGGGACGATCCCCTGATCTTCCCCGATCCGGAAAGCCTGATCCGCCGCTCGCCGGCCTCCGCGCCGCTGCTCGACATGCTGAAGGATCGCAAGGGGGGCGACGCCGTGCGCTCCGCGATCGAGCGCATCACCGGCAGCGGAAAGCGTCCTCCACCGGCGGAATCGCCCACGGCGGAGAACGCCAAAGAGAACGCGAAGGAAAACGCCAAATCCAACTAGGCTGATCGACGCAGCCTTCGCGGATTTCGGTAGCCCGAGCTCGAGACGCTCGGCATGCCTGCGACTTGCCAAATCCAAATCGAGCAGTGCTGCCGATTGCATCCCGGAGGTGGCGTTAAGCGGCCGATTGTGTCGTCGAAATCCAGGCCTTGTCCCCCTGCAACACTGCTCCTCCGCCGATCTTCGATCCGGCCGCGACCTTGAGAGAGCCACTCCCTCCCAGTTCGCGAGCCAACACCTCGCGGTCACAAGCGTCCTCCCACAGTGAAACGGTAACGGCTGCGACGCAGTTGCTGATCATACTGGTCAGCGCGCGCGCTTCCGACATGAAACGGTCGATGCCGACAAGCAGCGCCACGCCGGTCACGGGCAGATCCGGCATGACGGAGAGGGTTGCGACAAGCGCCACGAAGCCGCTGCCGGTGACGCCGGCCGCGCCTTTCGACGTCAGCAGCATCAGTCCGAGCATCGCCGCAATCTGCCCCCACGACAGGTGGATGTCGCAGGCCTGCGCGATGAAGATGGACGCCAGGGTGAGATAGATGGCGCTGCCGTCGAGATTGAAGGAATAGCCCATCGGCAACACGAGGCCGGACACGCCTTTCCGGCATCCGAGCTGCTCCAGTTTGCGCAGCGCTCCCGGCAGCGCCGGTTCCGACGATGACGTGCCGAGCACGATCAGCAGCTCTTCCTTGAAGTAGCGAATGGTCTTCCACAGGCTGAAGCCGTTCAGCCGCGCCAGCGTGCCGAGCACGACGACCACGAAGAATGAGCAGGCGATATAGAATGTCAGGATCAGCAGTCCGAGCGAGCCAATCGATCGAATGCCGTAGCGGCCCACCGTGAACGCCATGGCGCCAAAGGCGCCGAGCGGAGCGAGCTTCATGACGAAGCCGAAGGATACAAACAGGACCTGAGAGAACGAATCGACCGCCTTTGTCACCACGGCGCCCCCATCGCCGGCACGGCTCAGGCCAAAGGCGATCAGGATGGAGACCAGCAGGACCGGCAGCACTTCGCCGTCGGCAAACGCGCCAAAGAAGGAATGCGGGATGATGTGCAGCATGAAGTCCGCAAATCCGGGCGCACTCGCCTGCTTGGTGAATTTCGCGGCCACCGACGGATCCAGCGTGCTGACGGACACATGCATGCCGACGCCCGGCTGGATCAGCGACACGGCGACCAGCCCGGCCAGCAGTGCGAGCACGGTCAGCAGGTAGAACAGCGCCATGGATTTCACCAGCGTGCGGCCGACCTCGCGGGAATCGCTGATGCTGTTGATGCCGCTGACGATGGTGCAGAACACGATCGGCGCGATCATCATCTTGACCAGCTTGACGAAGCCGTCGCCGAAGGGCTTCAACGCGGCACCGAACTCAGGCCAGAGGTGGCCGGTGAGGACGCCCAGCATGAGGCCAATCAGCACCTGGACGTAGAGGATCCGGTAGAATGGTTTTCGCGCCTCACTGTTCTCGGGCCCGACTAGCGCTTGCTTCTGCATTCTCGTTTCTCCCATGGCTCTGATTTTTCATGGCTCTGATTTTTGAAGGCTTTGAAAGCGGTCCGGCTTCAGGCCGCCAGGACCGAATGAGGGACGTGCGATCGACGGGCGAAGACATGGCCCTCGAGAATTCGCCGGGCTGTCCGCTGCACCCGGGCAATCGGACCGGGCTCCAGCCGAACCACGAGCTGGCCGGAGGGATGGGCGAGCGTGATCGGTACCGGCGGTGCCAGCGATCCAACCATCTCTGCGGCGATCGTCCCGGGCGTCACACAGGCGGTCGCGATCGCGACGGCACCGGTCACCGCCAGCGCGCTATGGCAGTCGTGCGGCATGAAGTACCTGACGTTCAACGTCGCCCCGCTTGCGGGCGCGATCAGAACCGGCTTCGGAATCACCATTGACGCGGAATCCGGAAAACCCATCCGGCGCCCAGCCTCGATGCGCAAATGTTCGAGCCGCCCGCGGAAGGCGCCGTCGGCGAAGGCCGGAGGGGCCTCGCGGCCGGTCCATCCGAGATCTGCCGCGCGGACCAGCATGACGGGCATGGCTGCGTCGATGCAGGTCACGTCGATCCCTCCGATGCGGTCGACCGGACGTCCTGTCGGCAGCAGGCGACCGGTGCGTGCGCCGGCGGCGTTGGGGAACGACAGTTCGATCGGCGCGGCCGTTCCCGGTACCCCATCGATCCGCGCTTCGCCCTCATAGGTCACCCGTCCTTCCGGAGTGGCGACCGTCGCGTCGATCAGCTTGCCGGTGTTGACATTGTGAATGCGTACATGCGTGCGATCTGCGCTAGCGGCGACGAGGCCGGCTTCGATTGCGAATGGGCCGACGGCCGCCAGCATGTTTCCGCAGTTCGGCGAGGTATCGACGATCCCTTCGCGAACTCGCACCTGGGCGAACAGGTAGTCGACATCGGCGCCGGGCACCGTTGCCGGTCCGATGATCGCGACCTTGTTGATCACGGCATTGCCGCCGCCGATTCCATCGATTCCGAGATCGTGCCCACCTCCCATTACCGACAACAGGACCGCGTCGCGCGAACTGGGGTCGGCCGGAAGGTCGCGGGCCAGGAAAAACGGTCCGCGCGAGGTCCCACCGCGCATGACCACGCAGGGAATGGCAATCTGATCGTTCATGATGTTCTTCCGTTCGGCGACATGCTCGCCTGAACCAGAGCATCCTCCCTCCGAACTCTTTTGTGAAATGCAAATATCTGAGGTATTATTTCGTCAATCGACATAATGGGAGCCTTGTCATGAACGCAGAACTGCTCGACCTCAAGGCGTTCATCACCGTCGCGGAGATGGGCAGCTTCGTCCGGACCGCGAAGGCGCTGAATCTGTCCCAGCCGGCGCTCAGCCGACGCATTCAGAAGCTGGAGGAAAGTCTCGGTGCGCCGCTGCTCGAACGGTCCACGCGCCACGTCAATCTCACCATGACGGGCCGCGACTTCCTGCCGAAGGTCCGCCGCCTCATCGACGAATTTGAGACTTCGGTGTTAGCCATCCACGATATCGGCGCGCGAAGTTCGGGTTTGGTCTCCGTGGCTGCGGTGCCGACGGCGGTGTTCTATTTTCTTCCGCGAGCGATCGGCCGGTTCGCCGAAGCGTATCCGCGCATTCGCATCCGCATTCTGGATATCGGCGCCAATGAGGGGTTGGAAGCGGTTGCGCGCGGAGAAGCCGACTTCGGCATCAATTTCATCGGCGCTTCGCATGCCGAAATCGAATTCGAGAAATTGGTCGAGGACCCTTTCGTCCTGGCCTGCCGTCATGACCATCCGCTGGCATCGCGCAAGCAGGTGAGCTGGTCGGAGATCGTGTCGCACCGGGTCATCACTGTCGGTCGCAACAGCGGCAATCGCTCGTTGATCGACAATGCGCTGGCGCGGCAGGGCCTGCAGCTGAACTGGTCCTATGAAGTCGCCCACCTCTCCGGCTCGCTTGGCCTGGTCGAGGAGGGATTGGGCATCGCCGTGCTGCCGAGGCTCGCGACGCCCGCCGCCGGTCATCCGATCATTCACACCGTTCGGCTGATCGAGCCGGAAGTGTCGCGGACGATCGGAATCGTGCGCAGGCGCGGGGCGACACTATCGCCGCATGCCAGCCAGTTTTTGAAGATGCTCCTCGAGGCATGGCGCTCTCCTGCTCGAGCCAGCGGGCATGGCAAGCCGCGGCCCCGATCCGCTGAGGCAAGTTCGAACACGATATCGACGGGTCTAAAGCGGAAACGCTGACGGATCGCCAGAGCGGGACGAGACCGTTCCCCAAACTGGAGTTCCTCGGCTGGCGCGAATTGATTGCCGCGAATTGATGCGGCGATTGGATCGATGCACGGGTTAAGCATCTCCGCAAGGCCTATCCCCACGACCTATGTCTGACAACAAGCCGCTAGATCGAGCTACCGCCATGCGCTAGTGTTTTATACGACCGGTTAAAAACACCGGCCGTTTGAGGGAGAAAAACGTGAAATCCAAGGTTATTGGCGCAGTATCACTGGCGGTCGCTGCGGCCGGGCTGTTTGCAGCCGCTGCACCCGCATTTGCGCAGCAGAAGACGATCACGGTCTGGTGGGGCAAGGGCTTCTATCGCTCCGAAGACGACGCACTGATCGAGACCATCAAGAAGTTCGAAGCCAAGACCGGCATCAAGGTCGAATTGTCGCAATACGCGATCCAGGACATGATTCCGAAGACGGTGGCCGCACTGGATTCCGGCACCGTGCCTGATGTTGCCTATTCCGACTCTTATGACGTGCAGGCGCAGGGCAAGTGGGCTTATGAAGGCAAGCTCGAGGATCTCTCCGACGTGATGGAGCCGATCAAGGGCCGGTTCGTGCAGAACACGCTGGATGCGTCGATCCTCTATAACGACGTCACCAAGAAGAAGGCCTATTACGGCTTCCCGCTGAAGCAGCAGAGCATGCACGTCCAGATCTGGAACGACATGCTGGAGAAGTCCGGCTTCAAGCTCGCCGATATCCCGAACGACTGGACGGGCTACTGGACGTTCTGGTGCGACAAGGTGCAGCCGGGGATCCGCAAGGCCACCGGCCAGCGCATCTATGCCGTCGGCCAGCCGATGGGCGTGGAATCCACCGACGCCTTCCAGTCGTTCTACACCTTCATGGACGCCTACCACGTCAAGCTGGTCGACGACGACGGCAAGCTCACCGTCGACGATCCCAAGGTTCGCGAGAACCTGATCAAGGCGATGAAGGACTACACCGACACCTATATCAGGGGTTGCACGCCACCGTCCTCCACGACCTGGAAGGATCCCGACAACAACGTCGCGTTCCACAACAAGACCATCGTGATGACCCACAACTTCACGATCTCGATCGCGGCGAAGTGGTTCGAGGATTCGGGCAACCAGACGCTGACGCCCGAACAGCGCGCGGCCGGCAAGAAGGCGTATGAGGAAGACATCATCACCGCGTCCTTCCCGAAGGCTCCGGACGGCTCGACGATCCGCTACCGCTCCGACGTCAAGACCGGGCTGGTCTTCAACGTCGCCAAGAACAAGCCTGAGGCCAAGCAGTTCATCGCCTTCCTGCTCCAGGAAGAGAACGTCCGCCCCTACATCGAGGGCGCGCTCGGCCGCTGGTTCCCGGTGACGAAGGAAAGCCAGGAAAGCCCGTTCTGGCAGGCTGACAAGCACCGCAAAGCCGTCTACACGCAGTTCAAGGGCGGCACCGCCGCGTTCGACTTCACCAAGAACTGGAAGTTCACGATCCTCAACAACGAGAACGTGTGGGCGAAGGCGATGAATCGCGTCGTCAGCGAAAAGGTTCCGGTCGACAAGGCCGTCGACGAACTGATCGCCCGCATCAAGCAGGTCGCGGGCTAAATCGTCCTTTCCCTCTCCCCGCTGTGCGGGGAGAGGTATAAGAACAACACCGGCCGCGTTTCGCGGCCGGCATCTCTTTGAAGAGTCCGAAAAGAATGGCGATCACGCTCTCTGGCGACCAGGCAATCCCCGCCCCTCCCCTGTCGTCGCGGCTGACTCCGGCGCAGGTCTGGGGCATCGTGCTGCTCGCGCCCTATCTGCTCGTCTTCCTGGCCTTCGTCGTCTATCCCGTCTGCTACGGTCTTTGGCTGGCGCGCGATCCGCAAAACTATGTTGCGCTGTACAACGACCCGATCTTCGCGCGCGCCGCGGTCAACACGCTGATCTTCCTGGTCATTGGCATCAACGTGAAGATGCTGATCGCGCTGTTCCTGTCCGGCTTCTTCGCGCAGCAGCGGCCCTGGATCAAATGGCTCTCGGTGATCTTCATCCTGCCCTGGGCGGTGCCGTCGATCCCGACCATCCTCTCGGTGCGATTCATGCTCAATCCCGAATGGGGCGTGATCAACCACCTCATCTTCTCCTTCACCGGCGACGACGGCCCGAACTGGCTGAACAACCCGGCGGTGGCGCTGACCATGGCGATCGCCGTGCATATCTGGAAGTCACTGCCCTTCTGGACGCTGATCCTGCTGACCGGACGGCTCGCCATCCCCCACGATCTGTACGAGGCATCCGAAGTCGACGGCGCCAACCCGTGGCAGAAATTCCGCTTCATCACCTGGCCGTCGATGCAGACACTCTATGTCACTTGCACGCTGCTCTCGATGATCTGGACGCTCGGCGACTTCAACAGTGTCTATCTGCTCACCGGCGGCGGCCCGGCCGATCTCACGCATGTGCTATCGACGCTCGGCATCCGCTATCTCCGGCTCGACCAGCTCTCGCTCGCGATGGCATCCATCGTCGTCGCGATGCCGCTGGTGCTGCCGCTGGTCTATTTCATGATGAAACGGTTGTCGCGATGAAGCTTCCCACCCTCCAAGAAGTTGGCAAGGAAGCCAAGCTGCTGCTGATCGGCATCCCGGTCTTCATCTGGACCATGGTTCCGATCTACCACATGTTCCTGTTCGCGATCTCGCCGAAGGAGGACGCGTTCTCGGGCAAGCTGTGGCCGGATCATCCGACACTGCACAACTTCCACATCGTGTTCTACCAGGAGCATTATTTCCTGCGCGATTTCTGGATCCAGTTCTGGAATTCGACCGTCATCGCGCTGTCCGCCGGCGCGCTGACATTGTTCATCGCGACCGCCGCCGCATTCTCGATCTCGCGGCTGCGGGTGCCGGGTGGCCGCTGGGTGATGAACCTGGCCCTGTTCACCTACTTCATCCCGGCCGCGTTCCTCGCCGTGCCGATGTACCGCACCATGGGCAATTACGGCCTGCTCAACAATCACTGGTCGTTGATCCTCGCCATGGTGACGATCGCCTCGCCTTACGCGATCTGGGTGCTGAAGCAGGCGTCCGACAAGCTGCCGGTCGAGCTCGACGAGGCCGCCGTGATGGACGGCGCGACCACGCTGCAGCTGTTCCGCCTGGTCTATGTGCCACTGATGATGCCCTCGCTGGTCGCGATCGGTACGTATGCGGTGCTGCTTGCCTGGAACGAATATCTCTACGCGTTCCTGCTGCTGTCCAAGGACACCAACATCACGCTGCCCGTGGCACTCGGCAATTTCCTCGCCGCCGACGACTCGCCGTGGGAGCTGTTGATGACCACGGGCTTCATCTACGCGCTGCCGCCGGCCGCGATCTACTATGCCTTCCGCCGCTACATGGTGGGCGGGCTCACGGCAGGTGCGGTGAAGTCCTGACGCGACAGGACGCATCGAGTCGCCGCAAGCAGGACGTTCGAGCGACAACGTGGACAATTGCGGGTTGTCCACGCCTGCTCTAACCTCCGTGCCCCAATGCAGGGCACGGCATCATGCGCAGCAACGACGCGATCCATCTCGGCCTGATGCTGCTGGCGCTCGCGGCGGCCTATCTGATGCCGTTCGAGCTGTTGCTGCTGGCTTATGTCGTGCTCGGGCCCGCGCACTACTTCACCGAGATTTCGTGGCTGCACGACCGCAGCTATTACCTGCCACATCGCGGGATTGCGGCGGCTCTCGCAATCATCGCCGTGGTCGCGGCCCTGATCGACAACGCCTCCTGGTTCGGCTTTGCGATGTGGGGCGCGCTGATCGTCTGCGCCATGCTCGCGGCCACCACCTCGGCGATCGAGAGCATGTTGCTGTTCATGACGGCGATTGCGCTGTCCGCGCTCATGTATTCGAGCGGATCCTCTCTCGCCGTGATCGGCATCCTGATTCCGACCCTGATTCACGTCTCGCTGTTCACGGTGATCTTCATGGTGCTCGGCGCGCACCGATCCGGCAGCCGCGTCCAGGCTGCGCTGGTGGCTGTCTACCTGGTCGCGATCGCTACGATCCTGCTGCTGCCGCCAACCGCTGAAATCCGGATCGCGAGCTTTGCGCGGGTCGGACAGGATTATTTCGGCAATGTCGGCCCGGCCCTCAGCCGGCTGTTCGGCGTGCCCGGTCTCGTCCTCGACACCAGGCTGACGAGCCTGCTCGCCTTCGTCTATACCTATCATTACCTCAACTGGTTCATCAAAGCCGACGTCATCCGCTGGACCGCAGTCCCGAAGGCGCGGCTGGCGGCGATGGCCGCCGCCAGCGCAGCTTCCACCGCGCTCTATTTCTACGACTACGCGTTCGGCTTTACCTTCCTGCTGGCGCTGAGCCTGATCCATATCCTGCTGGAATTTCCGCTCGACGCCCTGGCGCTGCGGCAGCTCGGGGCGGCGGTGCAGGGCGCAGTGCGCGCGCGGTATGCCGCCCCCGTCGCAGCCGCCGCAACGCGGCCGCGTCCCACAGGCACCAGAGGCTCGAAACGATCGCCCCGGTCGCGCTGATCATCCGAAGGCGCGCTTTCGTCGATAGGCAATCACCAGCGCGATCGTCGAGCCGATGAAGTAGCCGGCGGTCGCGCCCGACACCGCGCGGCCGACGATGATTGCCAGTGCGCGGTCGCTCGCATCGATCGCCGAGATCACCCCGACCGCATATTGCAGCGAGAACACGACAAGGTTGCGGATCAGGGCAAACGCGCTGCCCGGGCGGATGATCTCACCTGTCTTGTGATCGACGTCGAAAGGACGCGGCGTCAGCAGGCCCAGCGGCAGTAGTGCCAGCGCGGCCACGATCCACGCGATCAGCGGCCACGCGCTGCCCTGAGGCCCGAAGCCGATCCGGGACACCCCCCAGATGATGAACACGACCGGCAGGATCAGCGCGCGCCAGATCGGCGTCGTGCGTGGCTGCATCGACTGGATACCCTGCCAGACCAGATAAGCGAGCAAGACCCAGACCCAGAGCGGCGTATGGGTCAGGATCTGGTAGGCCATCGTCATGGTCGCCCTCCTCGGCCTACAGCGGCGCCGCGCTCTCGCCCTGCGAGCTCGACAGTTTTGAGGCGAGCGAAGCGATCACGATGACCACCGCGATCAGGGCGATCACCAGCGTGCAGATTGCGTTGATCTCCGGCTTCACGCCGAGCCGCACCTCGGAATAGATCCGGATCGGCAAGGTCGCCGAGCCCGGCCCGGTCGTGAAGCTCGCGATGACGAGATCGTCCAGTGACAGCGTGAAGGCCAGCATCCAGCCCGCGACGATCGCGGGAGCGATCAGCGGCAGCGTGACCGAAAGAAAGGCGCGCACAGGGTCGCAGCCAAGGTCCATCGCCGCCTCCTCCAGCGAACGATCGAGCGAGCCGAGCCGGGACTGCACGACCACGGCGACGAAGCACATGGTCAGCGTGGTATGGGCGATCGTCACGGTCCAGAACCCGCGCTCGGCGTTCAGCGCCACGAACAGCAACAGCAGCGACAGCCCCGTGATCACCTCGGGCATCACCAGCGGCGCGTAGAGCATGCCGGAGAACAGCGTGCGGCCGCGGAAGCGCTCGCCGCGCGACAATGCGACCGCGGCGAGCGTGCCGAGCAGCGTGGCGATGGTCGCGGAGGAGACCGCGACGCGAAAGCTCATCCAGGCCGCCTCGATCATGGCCCGGTCGTTGAAGAACTCGTGATACCAGCGCAGCGACCAGCCGCCCCACACCGTCACCAGCCGGGAGGCATTGAAGGAATAGATGACGAGAATGAGGATCGGCAAGTAAAGGAACGCCAACCCCAGCGCGAGCGAGCCGACGTTGAAACGGGACAGGCGTGAGACCTTGCGCATCGCGTCAGCGCCCCTGTTCCAGCTGCCGCTTCTGAAGTCGCTCATACAGCAGCAGCGGCACCAGCAGCACCACCAGCAGCACGATGGCGGCGGCAGAGGCAACCGGCCAGTCCTTGTTGGTGAAGAACTCGAGCCACAGGGTCTGGCCGATCATCAGCGAATTGGAGCCGGCCAGAAGGTCCGGAATGACGAACTCGCCGACGATGGGAATGAAGCACAAGAGCACGCCGGCACCGACGCCGGGCCGCGACAGTGGGAAGGTGACGAGCCAGAACACCTGCCACGGCGGCGCGCCGAGATCGGAGGCCGCCTCCTCCAGCACCGGCTCCATCTTGGCGAGCGTGGCGTAGAGCGGCAGGATCATGAACGGCAAATAAGAATAGACGATGCCGATATACATCGCGCTGTCGGTGGAGAGCCAGACCACGGGCTGGCTGACCAGGTGCAGAGCCAGCAGGATCTGGTTCAGCAGGCCGTCGTGCTGGAGGATGTTGATCCAGGCATAGATGCGGATCAGGAATGAGGTCCAGAACGGCACGATCACCAGCACCATTGCCACCGCCTGCCAACTCTTCGGCAGCCGCGCCATGCCGTAGGCGATGGGATAGCCGATCAGCAGCAGCAGCGCAGTCGCGGTCAGAGCGACGGTGAGGCTGCGCACATAGGCGAACACATAGATGTCGTCGGAGACGAGCAGCTTGAAATTGTCGATCGACAGTGCGGCAAAGGCCGCCTTGAGCGCATCCCACCCCGCGGTCAGGTCGAATACCGGCTCGTAAGGCGGCTGTGCGATCGCCGTCTGGGACAGGCTGATCTTCAGCACAAAGGCGAATGGCACCAGGAAGAACAGCGCCATCCAGACATAGGGCGCGATCGCGGCAAAGCGCGCCGGGCGCGCGAAGATACGGCGGGCGCTCATGACGGCAGCACCACGCAATCATCGGGCGTGAACCAGGCGACGATTTGCTGGCCCAGACTATAGGCGTCGACGTCCAGACGCGCGCTGTTGGCGACGGAGGCCCGGACGATTCCGCCGGTATCGAGCTTCACTTTATAGGTGGTGGTGCCGCCGAGATAGCAGATGTCCGCGATCACGCCGTCCAGGCTGTTGATCGTGGTTTCACGACCGGCTTCGCTCACCGGGGCGCGGCGCGACAACTTGATCTTCTCGGGACGAATTGCGATCGAGAATCTTCCCGCACCGACCGGTTCGCGCGGCTCGGCCACCACCAGCGTACCCGCATCACGCGTGCCAATGACCAGACGATGACCGTCGCGCAATCTGGTCTCGCCGTCGAACACATTGACGTCGCCGACGAACTCCGCGATCCAGCGCGAGCGCGGAGCTTCATAGAGCTCGCGGGGGCTCGCGACCTGAGCAAGCCTGCCGGCGTTCATCACGCCGATCCGGCCCGCCATCGTCATGGCTTCCTCCTGATCGTGCGTGACGACGATGAAGGTCATGCCGAGCCGGCGCTGCAGCTCCATCAGCTCGCCCTGCGTATTCTCGCGCAGCTTCTTGTCGAGCGCCGCGAGCGGCTCGTCGAGCAGCAGCAGTTGCGGGCGGCGCGCCAGCGCGCGGGCGAGCGCGACGCGCTGGCGCTGGCCGCCGGAAAGCTGGTCCGGCTTGCGCTTCTCGAGCCCTTCGAGCTTCACCAGGGCGACCATCTCGGCCACACGGGCGGCGATGTCGGCGCGTGCCATGCCGGCGCGCTTCAGGCCGAAGGCGATGTTGTCGCGCACCGACAGATGCGGAAACAACGCGTAATTCTGGAACATCATGTTGATCGGGCGCTCATGCGGCAGCGCCTGCGCGATGTCCTTGTCCCCGAGCAGGATGCGGCCCTCGTCCGGCGCCTCGAAGCCGGCGAGCATACGCAGCAGAGTGGTCTTGCCGCAGCCGCTGGGCCCGAGCAGCGCGAAGAATTCGCCAGCCTTGATGTCGAGCGAGACGCCATCCACGGCGCGGAAGGTACCAAAGGTTTTGACGACGCCCTCGATGCGCAGCAGCGGCTGGCCCGCCGCAGGAAGCGCATCTCCGCCGGCCGCATCAGCCGCGGCCCCTGTTCTGGGCAACTCATCCGTCATGATCCTGCCAACCCCGATTCCGCCGCACGCTAGCCGCCGATCGTCCCCAGCTCAACCGTGCCGGGAGAGATCGATCACATTACATTCGCCATGAACGACGCCAGCGCGTCGCGGTCCGCCGCAGGCATGGTCAAGCCCAGCTTGGAGCGGCGCCACAGGACGTCCTCGGGGAAGCGGGCCCATTCGCGAGCCATCAGATAATGCACCTCGGCGCCGGTCAGTTCGGGACCGAAGGCGGGACCAAGCTCCTCACGGCTCTTTGCCTCGCCGAGCACTGTGGACAACCGCGAGCCATAGGCCCCGACCAGACGCTGCGCCTCGGGCTCCGACAGAAAGCGCCAGCGATCGCGCGCGAGGTCGACTTCGGTGTCGAAACGGTCCCAGGCAAAATCTCCGCCGGGCAGCGCGACGCCGGCAGTCCAGGGCGGCGACATCGGATAGAACGGCGTCAGCTTGGTCACCGCCCACTCCGCGCGCAGGCGCGAGGTGGTGACGTCGCCACCGAACACCGTGAGCAGCGGCGCCTTGCGCCGGCGCGCATGGAACAGCATCGTGCCGTCGCGTCCGCGCGCGGACGCCAGCGTCAGGTTGACGCCGGAGACTGTCCGGACCACGTCGGTCGGGGCGACTCGCTCACGAAAATAGCGGCTCGCCGCTTCGCAGAGATAGCCGACGTCGGCCCCCGGCATCGCCACAATTGCGGGATCGCCGGTGAAGGCGTGTGTGACCGTGCCGATCAGCGTGAAGTCGCGCTCGAAGGGCCGGGCAAAGATCAGCCGCCCATCATTGTTCTGAAAGACGTACACGTTCTCGGAGTCGAACAGCCTGGGCACGATAATCTGGCTCATCTGCGTGGCCGCCATCGCGGGCTGCGGCTGCCGCAGCACGGTCTCAGCGACCATTGGCGTCCAGCCGCCAGTGGCGTTGGCCAGTGCCCGCGCCGTGATGGTGCGGCGGTGGCCGCGATCGACCACCGCGAGCCGCCAGGTATCGGTTCTGTCGGCACGGACGCAACGCGCACCGGTCCGGATCGCCGCCCCATGCTCAGCGGCATCCAGCGCCGTCAGCACCACCAGGCGAGAGTCATCGACGACGCAGTCCGAATATTCGAACGCCGTGCCGAACGGGCGCTTCAGCGCGTTGCCGACCGGATGATGCGTGATGTCGAGGGTGGCCGATGGCGGCAGGCCGCCCCGGTTCGTGAGACCGTCATAGACATACAGGCCGGCGCGCAGCAGCCAGGGCGGCCGCTCGTCGGAATGCGCGGGGATCACGAAGCGCATCGGCCGGACCAGATGCGGCGCGATCCGGAGCCAGGTCCGCCGCTCGGCCAGGGCCCGGCGCACCCGCCGGAACCTGCGCCGCTCCAGCACCGACAGATCGCCGTGGATCAAACGCGGCGTTGCCGAGGATGCCGCGCCGCCGAGATCGCCCTGCTCGAACAGGATCACCCGCAAGCCGCGGCCGGCCGCATCGCGCGCGAGGCTGACACCGTTCAGCCCGCCGCCGATGATCGCGAGATCGTAATCCGCCATGAAGCCGTCGAATGGGAGCAAAGCGCCCCATCATCACTAGAGACATTTCCGTTCCGATGAAATCGGAACGGGGCTCTAGATTGACGCTTTTTCTTGACGCAAACCGGTGTCCACTTCGCTCGAAAACGCTCTAACCGGTCTTGAGCGCAAGCTCCATGACTTCAGCGCGGCCGACCAGCCCGGCATATTTCCCGATCGGCAGGGGCTTGCCGAGCAGATAGCCCTGCACGCCGTCACAGCCCTCCTTGGCGAGGAAGGCGAGTTGCTCGACCGTCTCGACGCCCTCGGCGATGATCGACATTTCGAGGCCGTGGCCGAGATCGATCACCGCGCGCACGATCGCAGCCGATTGCGGGTTGCGGCCGAGATTGGTGATGAAGGCCCGGTCGATCTTGATCTTGTCGAACGGGAACGCCTGGAGATAGCTCAGCGAGGAGTAACCGCTGCCGAAATCGTCCATTGAGATGCGCACGCCGAGTGCCTTCAGGCGGCGCAGCAACGCAAGGCCCCGGTCGAAATCCTCGATCAGCACGCCCTCGGTGATCTCCAGCTCGAGCCGGCCGGGTGCAAGGCCGGTCTCGATCAGGATCGAATGGACGAGGCCAACCACGTCGCCGTGCATGAACTGCGCCGGCGATAGATTGACCGCGACCTGGAGCGGCTTCGGCCAGGACGCCGCCTCGCGGCAGGCCTGGCGCAGGATCCACTCGCCCATCTCGACGATCAGGCCGCTCTCCTCGGCGATCGGGATGAATTCGGCCGGCGAGACCTGGCCGCGTACCGGATGCTGCCAGCGCGCCAGCGCCTCGAAGCCGATGATCTCGCTCTCGGCGACGCTGTGGCCGGCGGCGCCCTGCGGCTGGAAGGCAAGCGAGAGCTCGCCGTTCTTGATCGCCACCGACAGATCCTGGTGCAGCACGCGGCGATCGCGGATCTGATGGTCCATCTCGGGCTGGTAGAGGCTGATCGTGCCGCGCGACTTCTGCTTGGCGCGGAACAGCGCCGCACCGGCATTGGCGAGCAGCGAGGCGCCGTCAGTGCCGTTGTGTGGGAAGATCGACATGCCGGTGGTGACGCCGGCGCGGACCGCCCGGCCGTCGATCTGGAAGTCCTTCGCGACGGCGTCGCCGATCTGCTGCGCCAGCGCAAGACCCGCGTCCGGCTGCTTGCCGTCGATGATCAGGCCGAATTCGTCGCCGGACAGGCGCGCCACCACGCCGCCACGGGCGGAGTCCTGGAGCCGCTGGGCCACCTCGATCAGGAGCTTGTCGCCGAGCGCATGACCGAAAACGTCGTTGACCTCCTTGAGGCCGTCGAGGTCGACGCAGAGGACGGCGAACTCCTCGCCGGTGCCTTCGCAGGCCTCGATCATCTGGGTCAGCGCCTGAAGGAAGGCGGCGCGGTTCGGCAGATCGGTGAGGCCGTCGTGATAGGCCATGTGCGCCATGCGCGACTCGGTCTGCCGGCGGTCGGTGACGTCCTCGTGGGTCTTGATCAGGTATTGCGGCTCGCCGGTATCGCCGAGCACGGTGGCGCGGCGGGTCAGGAACAGCCGCAGGCCGTCCTTGGTGGAGATCGGATGCTCCTCGGTGATCATCCCACGTTTCTTGATCGCGGCCTCGTCGCGCGCGATGATCAGCTTGGCTTCTTTGGGGTTGAAGATGTCGGACGCGGTCAGGCCCGTGGCCTCCTCGCGCCGGCGGTTGAGGATCGTCTCCGCGCTGCGATTGGCAAGCAGATAGCGGCCGTCCTTGACCTGCTCGACGATCAGCGCCACCGGGATGTTGTCGACCACGAGCTCGAGGAACTTCTTGGTGCTCTCCAGCTCCTGCGACAGCGACCGGCGGTCGGTGATGTCCTCGAACACCAGCAGCAGAAACTCGGGCTTGTTGCTCTCGTTGCGGACCACGATCCGGATCGAGGCGACCATGCGCCGCTCGCCGCCGCGGTCGACCTCGAACTCGTTACGGAACTGGCCGTCCGGGGAGTTGAGCGCCGCCCGGTCGGTCGCCTCGATACTGGCTGCCGAGACCGGCGCAAACAGTTCGCGTGCGTTCTTGCCGACGGCATGATCCCGCGAGAACCCCCAGAACCGCTCATAGGCGCTGTTGGCGAAGATGTAGCAGCCGTCCTCGATGTTCTTCGCCGCCACGCAGGCCGGCACATGGTCCAGCACCGATTCCAGGAATTGCTTGGTGGAAGCGAGCTGTCGCGACAGCTTGCGCTGCTCGCTGACGTCCAGATGCGTTGCCACCGAGCCGCCGTTCGGCAGCACGAAAAACTTCACCAGGATGGCTCGGCCGTCGGGCAGCTCGGTGATCAGGCCGTTGTGGCTTGCCGCCTTCTCGTAGAATTCATCGTCGGAGATGCCGCCGAGCACCCCGCGCTTGCGCCTGAGCTCAAGAAGCTCATAGCCGTCCATATTGGCCCAGAGTTCCGACCGCATCAGGCCGTAGATATCGAGATAGCGGTCGTTGCAGAAGATGATGCGGCGCTGCGCATCGGTCATCACCACGCCCTGATTGAGATTGTTCATGGCGGAGGAGACGAAGGCGTTGCGCCGCAACTGCAAACGCCTGGTCCGGCGCAGCGAGGAATGGATCCACAGCACGATTGCAGCGAGGAACGCGCAGACGACGATGCCCGCGATCAGGACTTCCCAGACCACGTTGGGATCGAGCTGGCCGAGATAGCTCGGCGCGGCGAAGCTGTCCGACAGCGCAAAGGCGCGCGCGGGCGCAACCGTGCCGGCCAGGCACACAACGGCCTGCACAGCAATCGGAAGCGTGCTGCCCTCGTGCCAGTTCTTCTCAGCCATCAGCCACCCGCGATTTCAACGTCGGATTGTCTGGCTTCACGCGTTTGGATCGGGTAAACGCCTGTACGCGCAACAGAAAAATGTGACGTGAAATACGGCAATTGCCCTGACATGATAAATTCTTCCTTAACGGAAAATGGCCCCGCGGCATTCTCTCCAGACCTGATGCCACCGGCGCCTCCAGCGGGCCTCCTGCACAACCATGGATAAGGTCGATTGCGTCGTCATCGGAGCCGGCGTGGTCGGGCTCGCGGTGGCTCGAAAGCTTGCGCAGGCCGGACGCGAGGTCATCGTGCTCGAGGAGGCCGAGGCGATCGGCACCATCACCTCATCGCGCAACAGCGAGGTGATCCATGCCGGCATCTACTATCGCGCCGGGAGCTGGATGGCGCGCATGTGCGTCGACGGCAAGCACGCGCTCTACCGCTACTGCGCCGAGCGCGGCATCCCGCACAAGAATTGCGGCAAGCTGATCGTCGCGACCAGCCCGAAGGAGACCGAAAAGCTGCAATCGATCAAGGCGCATGCCGAGGCCAATGGCGTGCTCGACATGCAGCTGCTCACGGGCGAGGCGGCACGCGCGCTGGAGCCGGCGCTGGCCTGCGACGCCGCGCTGCTGTCGCCCTCGACGGGCATCATCGACAGCCACGCCTACATGCTCTCGCTGCGCGGCGAAGCCGAGGAAGCCGGCGCGGCCTTCGCGTTTCACACCCCGCTGATCCGCGCCAAGGCGGCAAACGGCCTGATCGAGATCGACGCCGGCGGCGAGGCGCCAATGACGCTGCAGTGCAGCCTCCTCGTCAACGCCGCGGGGCTCTCGGCGACCAATGTGGCGCGCAACATCGACGGCATGCCGCTGGACCGAATTCCGCGCGCCTATCTCGCCAAGGGAAATTACTTCAGCTGCAATGCCAAGGCGCCGTTCTCGC
This sequence comes from Bradyrhizobium sp. 23AC, assembly GCF_054863025.1. Classification (NCBI taxonomy): domain Bacteria; kingdom Pseudomonadati; phylum Pseudomonadota; class Alphaproteobacteria; order Hyphomicrobiales; family Nitrobacteraceae; genus Bradyrhizobium; species Bradyrhizobium sp. 23AC. The sequence continues at coordinate 488,420 of NZ_JAVAYN010000002.1, read as the reverse complement.
GCCTGATCTATCCGGTGCCCGAACCCGGCGGGTTAGGAGTGCATTTGACGCTGGACATGGCAGGCCAAGCGCGCTTCGGCCCTGACGTCGAGTGGATCGAGACGATCGACTACGAGGTCGACCCGTCACGCGCCGAGCGGTTCTACCCGGCGATCCGCAAATACTGGCCGACGCTGCCTGACGGCGCGTTGATGCCGAGCTATTCGGGTATCCGGCCGAAGATCGTACCGCCCGCGGTGGCCACGCAGGACTTCCTGATGCAGGGCCCGCGCGATCACGGCGTCGCTGGCCTGATCAACCTGTTCGGCATCGAATCGCCGGGACTGACGTCGTCGCTCGCGATCGCAGATCACGTCGCCGAGCTCGCAGATATCTGAAGCGTTTTCGAGCGACGTGGATATCAGTTCGCGGCAAGACAACGCGTTGCGACAAAAACCAAAAACCGCGCAAACTTCTTTGCACGGTTTCGCACCTTGCTGCAGGGATGAGCGCAAAAGCTCTCACCCCTGCGGGATAAGGGTACGTTCAACTCTACGCTGTTATGGGGGTTACTAGTGGAGCGTGTCGCCGTGCCTCAGACGCTCGATCTGATCCTTGACCATCAACTTCCGGCGCTTCAACTCAACAATTTGCAGGTCGTCTGTTGAAAGGTGCACGAGAGCTTCGTGCAATTCGTTTTCGAGAAGTTTGTGCTTCCGCTCCAATTCAACGAGATGTGCCTGAATTGTCATTCGAAACCTCCTCGGTAGGGTTGAACCTCAGGATTCGATCCGGACAAGGAAGTGTACATCAGCGATCCGTTCTGTCGATGGGTAACCGTCGCCGCAGCTTCATTTTTGAAAATTCATATGTAACGAAGCGTGAGTAAAGGAACCGCGCGGGAAAAATCCATGATATCAATGCGCTTGCGCAGCGTCGCGGCGATCAGCGGAAATATGTCGCTGGAGATCGGCGAACGGTGGTCGCAGATCGCTTGCGATCACGCCGCGCAAGGACGATAATTTCCACAGGGCATCCACAGCCTTAATCCCACGCCTATCGGTTTTCGGCCACCGCAGACATGACCAATGAAGACGAGCGTGAGCTCGAAGCCGAGCTCACCCGGTTGCAGCAGGAACACCGAGATCTTGATGCGGCGATCGATGCACTGCATCAATCGCCCGCCCCCGACCTATTGCGGTTACAGCGCTTGAAGAAGCGCAAGCTGTTGTTACGAGACCGCATCGCGTTCATCGAGGACCAGATTACCCCCGACATCATCGCCTGACCTGCGAGCCGGCTTTTGCTCGCGCGCATGAATCCGCTTGACTCGAAAAGAACAAAATAGGAACATTTGCGAACCCCAGCGCCTCCAGAAAACGCCCAGGACAACTGACAAGGACAATGCAGATGTCGACAGCCGCCCTTCTCGACAACAGCCATTATGAACAGGCCTGCGATCAGGCGATCGCGATGTGCGACGGCAATCTGCGCAGCACCATCAAGGCGCTGATCATGGCCAACGAATATCTGGAGGCCGAGCTGGAGGAATTGCAGGCGGCGATTTCCGCCGGCTGCATTCCGGACACCTCGCGCAGCAAGATGCGGAGCAAGAGCAGCGCCGCCTGAACCGTCAGCTATCGGAGCCGATCATGCCCGACGTCACCTACTACGTTGCATTGCCCTTCCTGATCGACGAGGACGGATCGCCGGTGGCGGGTGCTGCCGAGGAATGCCAGACATCGGCTGCCGCCCTGCGTCGTGCGGAAATGCTGGCGCACGGCGCCGGCCATATCGGCGCCGTCGCCTTCAGCCGCAGCGGCGATCCCCTGACCGGCGAGTTTGGCGACGCCAAATTGCTGCAGAAATTCGGTAACGTACCGCCAGATCTCAGCGCGCTTTAGCTGCCGACCAGCCTGACCCGCGGCTCGTGCCGCCGGTGCGCCTTGCGCACATACATGGCGGCATCCGCCTCCTCCAGGGCGCGGACCGCGTCGGACTGCGCCCCCAGCAACGCGACACCGGCGGAGGCGCCCGCGGTCACCTCCTGGCCGCGAAAGACAAAGGACAATTCGTCGACCGCCTGCTCGAAGATGGCCGCCTTCGCCTTGGCGTCGGTCTCGCTGAGATTCCACAGCAGCAGCGCGAACTCGTCGCCCCCGAGCCGGCCGACCACGTCGGAGGCGCGGACCTGCCGCGTCAGCGTGGCGGCAATCGCCTTGAGCACCTCGTCGCCGGCGCCATGACCGAACGAATCGTTGATCGGCTTCAACCGATCGACGTCGAGCACGATCAGCGCCCCGCTGGCGCGGTAACGCTTCATGTAGGCGATGGCGCGCGCGAGCTCGCGCTCGAAGCCGCGCCGGTTCGGAATCTCCAGCAGGAAATCGGTGTCGGCCGCAGCTTCCAGTTCCGCGACTCGGCGCTGCGCCTCCTTAAGCTTGGTCCGCAAGCCCCGGATCGTCGCCCTGCCGGTATCCTTGACCCCATCGCTCGACGCGCCGCGCCCCGGCGGCCTCGCCGAACGCGTGGTCAGCCCTTTGGCGGCGGCTTTGGATCGGCCGGCGCTGGTCTTCCGGCCCTTTTTGGCCTTCGCAGCGCCTGCCCTTTTTGGTTTCTTCATGGGCATCCTGCTCAATGAAGGCTTGCGGGGATTCACCAAGACAGGATAGTGGATTCCCTTCTCCTTGCCACCGCCTTGCGAGCCGCCGGCCGGAACCGTTAATCTGGCCTATCTTTCTGTTTTTCGGGCACAATTAACGTCATGACCGCGCCGATCGCCATCATCATGGGAAGCCAGTCGGACTGGGACACGATGCGGCATGCCGCCGACACGCTTGCCGCGCTCGGCGTCGCCGCCGACACCCGCATCGTCTCGGCCCACCGCACCCCCGACCGTCTCTTTGCTTTCGCCAAGGGTGCCAAGGCCGCGGGTTACAAGGTCATCATCGCCGGCGCCGGTGGCGCTGCGCACCTGCCCGGTATGGCGGCGGCGCTGACCGAACTCCCGGTGTTCGGCGTTCCCGTCGAATCCAAGACGCTCAAGGGCCTCGATTCGCTCTATTCGATCGTCCAGATGCCCGCCGGCATCCCGGTCGGCACCCTCGCCATCGGCAAGGCCGGCGCAACCAACGCCGCACTGCTGGCAGCGGCCGTCCTGGCGTTGTCCGACCCGGCCTTGTCCGATCGCCTCGCCGCCTGGCGCAAGGCGCAGACCGAGGCGGTCGCCGAGCGCCCGGAGGACAAGGCGTGACCGACACCAGGCAGGTGAAGCTGAAGCCCGGTGACACCATCGGAATTCTCGGCGGCGGACAATTGGGCCGGATGCTGGCCATGGCTGCGGCGCGGCTCGGCCTGCGCTGCCAGGTGTTCTCGCCCGATCCGGACTCGCCGGCTTTCGACGTCGTATTGAACGCGACCTGCGCCGAATATGCCGACGTCGAGGCGCTCGAACTGTTCGCCAACGACGTCGACGTCATCACCTACGAATTCGAGAACGTGCCATCGGCCGCCGCGATGGTGCTGGACGCGCGCCGACCCGTGCTGCCCAACCGCAAGATTCTCGAGACCACCCAGGACCGGCTCGCCGAGAAGGATTTCGTGACGCGGCTCGGCATCGGCACTGCGGCCTATGCCGACGTCACCTCGGTGTCCTCGCTACGCGAGGCGATCGCCAGGATCGGCCTTCCGGCCGTGCTCAAGACCCGCCGCTTCGGTTATGATGGCAAGGGCCAGGCCATCATCCGCGAGGGCGACGATATCGCCAAGGTGTGGACCAGCCTCGCGACCAAATCCGCGATCCTGGAAGCCTTCGTGCCATACGAGCGCGAGATCTCCGTGATCGCCGCACGCTCGGTCACAGGCCAGGTCGAGTGTTTCGACGTCACCGAGAACGAGCACCGCGACCACATTCTGAAGATATCGCGCGCGCCGGCGCCGATCCCGGCTGCGCTCGCCGAGGAAGCACGCAGCATCGCCGGCAAGATCGCAAGCGCGCTCGACTATGTCGGCGTGCTCGCTGTCGAGATGTTCGTGCTCGCCAACGGCACCGGCCCGAAGGTGCTGGTCAATGAGATCGCCCCGCGCGTTCACAATTCCGGGCACTGGACGCTCGACGGCGCGTCGGTCTCTCAGTTCGAGCAGCACATCCGCGCCATCGCCGGCTGGCCGCTCGGCAAGCCCGTGCGCCACGGCGAAATCGTCACCATGACCAATCTGATCGGCGACGAGATCAACGATTACGAAAAGTGGCTGAGCGTGCCGGGCGCGACCGTGCACATCTACGGCAAGGGTGCGCCGCGTCCCGGCCGAAAGATGGGCCACGTCACCGAAGTCAGGCCGACGAAAGGCAAGTGAGGGACCGCAGCAATTGCTGCGATCCCGCTTCGCTCGAAAACGCTCTAAAGCGCGATGAGATTTGGATGAATCGTCATCGCGCTTTAGGTTGTTGTTTGCGCATGATCTTTCCGGAAAACCGCTTAGCACTTTTCCGGATCATGCTTTAGGCCGTCTTCGCGCCTGCGACGACGCCCGTGGGCTCCTCGCTGAGCCAGCGATAGATCACCCCGCCCAGCGCGCCGCCGATCAGCGGTGCGACCCAGAACAGCCAGAGCTGCGCCGTCGCCCAGCCGCCGACGAACAGCGCAGGACCCGTGCTGCGCGCCGGGTTCACCGAGGTGTTGGTGACGGGGATGCTGACGAGATGGATCATCACCAGCGCGAGCCCGATCGCGAGCGGCGCGAAGCCTGCGGGCGCGCGGCCATGGGTCGCGCCCATGATGATGAACAGGAACATCATGGTCATCACCACCTCGGTGAGGAAGCACACGATCATGCTGTACTGGCCGGGCGAATGCGCATCATAGCCGTTGGATGCGAAGCCCTTGCTGACATCGAATCCGGGAGCTCCGCTCGCGATGACGTAGAGGAGCCAGGCGGCCACGATCGCGCCAGCCACCTGCGCGATCACATAGGGCAGGATCTGCCCGGCCGGAAAACGCCCGCCGGCGGCAAGACCGACCGTGACGGCCGGGTTGAGATGGCAGCCCGAGATATGGCCGATCGCATAGGCCATGGTGACCACGCTCAGTCCGAATGCGAGGGAGACACCGACCAGACCGATTCCGACCTGCGGGAAGCCGGCAGCGATCACCGCGCTTCCGCAGCCTGCGAATGTGAGCCAGAAGGTGCCGATGGCTTCAGCGGCGTATTTCTTGATATCCATGTGTCGTCCCCTGCTTTCAAAGATTCCGGAACAAAGCTCCGGAAACGGCCCCATCCCGGGCGTCGAATCGCCCAAATCAGGGCCGCACAGAGGTATTTTCGCCTCATTTAATGGCTGAACTTGGCCCGAATACTCGCTTGTCCGGTGGACATCCCGGGATTTGTCTGATACATCCGCGCCCTCAAGGTTAAGGGCTTGCGCGTTTTCGCCATCCCCTTCGTCTTACCAGAATTCAAATCCGATCCACTGAAGAGGATGCCGCGTGCAGGTTCTCGTTCGCGATAACAATGTCGACCAAGCCCTCAAGGCGCTGAAGAAGAAGATGCAGCGCGAGGGAATTTTCCGCGAGATGAAGCTCCGCGGTCATTACGAGAAGCCCTCCGAGAAGAAGGCCCGCGAAAAGGCCGAAGCCGTGCGCCGCGCGCGCAAGCTGGCCCGCAAGAAGCTGCAGCGCGAAGGCCTGCTGCCGATGAAGCCGAAGCCGGTGTTCGGCGCAGGTCCCGGCGGTGATCGCGGCGGTCGTGGCGGCCCGGGTGCAGGTCCGCGCGGACCGCGCTGATTTACCGATTTTTGCGAGATTTCAATTTCGATAACGCGGGCCTTTGGCCCGCGTTATTGTTTGTGCGCGCTGCCCTTCTGAGCTGGGCACCACGGATGCGGCACGCAAACGCGATGAGATTTGGATTGAACGTCGTCGCGCTTTAATTTGTTGTTTGACCTTGATCTCTACGCAAGCGCGTTCCGCCTTTGTCGCGAGGGAAAACCGCTGCATACTTTGCGCCAACGCGGCCCTTCGGGTCCGGATCATGCTCTAGCGCGAGCGAATCGTAGATGGCCTCCCCCTTCCCCCAGCACGGCTTGGCGTGGCGACGCCCGATCTGGCGGCCGCCGTTCGCGCTGGCGTTGATGGGGATTGCGCTGTGCGGCTGCTCCTTCGATCTGGGATCGCTGATGCCGGAGAAGGACAAGCCGCAGGAGGCCCCCAAGGCGGCCGCGCCCGCCGAGAGCGCGGTGAGCGCCGGCAACGTCACCGAAGCTCAGACCCACACCGCAAAAGCCCAATCCCTGGCCAAGTCAGGCGAGGTCGCGGCAGCGCTCGATGAGTTCAATCGCGCGGTCGGGCTCGATCCCTACAATGCGCAGGCGCTGTATGGCCGTGCCCTGATCTACCAGGGCAACAATCAGCACGACTTCGCCATCGCAGATTTCAGTGCTGCGAGCGGACTCAACCCCCAGAAGGTCGAGCCGCTGCTCGGCCGCGCCACCAGCTATCTCGCGCTCGGCAAGGTCAAGGAGGCCACGGCCGATCTGGATGAGGCCTCCGAGGCCGATCCGCACAATGCGCAGGTCTGGACCACGCGCGGACAGGCCTATGAGCGGCTGGGCGACAGGGCCAAGGCGGCGGCGTCCTACACCAGGGCTGTCTCGCTTCGCCCACGCGACGACGCCGCGCGCAGCGGTCTTGCCCGCGTCGGCGGCTGACGGTTTTGGCGGCGGGGGCGCCGTCTTAATCGGGGGTGGCGCTCTTCGGCAGAACGGAGTGGAACATCGACTTCATGCCCGACAGCATCTCGTCGGCGACATTGGTCTTCTTGGGCCGCGGCATGGAGCCACCGGCGTCGGCGCGCAGATCGAGCGGTGGCGCGATCACCGGCACGGGAATGTCAGCCGGCGGCGTCATCCGATTCGGATCATCGTTGCCGACCGAGGCCGTGTAGGGCGGATTGGCCGGCGAGGAGCCATCCTTGCCGTAGGCCTCCGGTGAGGGCGTCGATACCGTGATCGGCGGCGGCAGCGGACGGACCGTAGCCGGCTCCATGCTGACGACCCGCGGGGCCTCGGGCGTGCGGGCGGCTTCCCGCACGGCAGGCTCAGTCGGCCTCTCGGCTGACTTGGTCTCGGACGGCCTAACCTCGGCAGGTTTGGTTTCGGCAGACGACTTTCCTTCGGAAGACTTGCCTTCGGAAGACTTGCCTTCGGAAGACTTGCCTTCGGAAGACTTGCCCTCGGAAGATTTGCCCTCAGGAGTCTTGCGCAGGCGCTCGATCGCGGCACGCACGAGGTCGTTGGCGTCGGGGGCCGGAGCCGCAGCAGCCGGCGCCGAATTGGCCTCTACCACCGGAGCAGCGGGAGCAGGCGTGCTGGCGGCCGGGGTCGACTTGGCGACCGCCTTCTCGCGCGCCGACGGCTTGCCACGCGGGCTGGCCTCGGCCGGGGCCACATCCGCAGCCTTGTGCTCGGCGGACGGCTGATCGGCAGCCTTTTCGGCCGCCGGCTTGTCCGTCACGCTCTTCTCGGGGATGCCTTTGGCCTTGACGCCGGGTGCAGGGAGATTGGCGACATCGGCGGGTTTGCCGTTCTTGCCGGCCTCGGCAGGGGCCACGACGGCCGCAGGGGCATCAGCCGCCGGCTTGGCGTTGATGTAGTGGTTAACGATGTACGCCCCGATGATCGTCGCGAGCACCGAGGGGAAAATATCCATCGAAATTTTAGCGAGGTATTTCAGCATTCCGGCCACTCCCCGCGCGATCTGATGCGGGAACTTTGGGGCATTGTAAGGGATCAAGTGCGACGGATCGATGGCAAGTGTTAAGGCCGGACCTACGGCTTTAGCTCGATCTCAAGGAACACGATCTCGGTTGAGGTTTCGTTAAGTACGTCATGTTGGACGCCCGCCTTGCGGAAATAGGATTTCCCGGCTGCCAGCTGCGCCTTGGACCGCTCGCCGCCCGGCGCCACGATGGTCATTTCCCCCGCGACGACGGGAACGATCACATAGTCCATGCCGTGGGTGTGATGCCCGGTGGCGCCACCGGGCGGAAGCCGCCATTCGGTCACCCGGACCTCCTCGTTGTCGACCTGGACCTCGGACTTGGCGGCAAGCATCTGGAACCTCTCCTGGGACATCGCGCTTCAGGGCACGAAAACCATGAACACGTAGACGGCAAATACCACCATATGGACCAGCCCGAACAGGACATTGGTCCTGCCGGTGCCGAAGGTCAGCATGCTCAGGAAGAAGGTCAGGAGCAAAAGCACACTGCCCTGGGCGCTGAGGCCGAGCGTGAGCTCCTTGTCGAGCGCGTAGGTGGCGACCCCGACGGCCGGGATGGTCAGCCCGATGGTGGCGAGAGACGAGCCGAGCGCGAGGTTGATGCTCTTCTGGAGGTCGTTCTTGCGGGCCGCCGATACGGCCGCGACGCCTTCCGGCATCAGGATCAGAAGGGCGACCAGAAGGCCAGCAAAGGCCTGCGGCGCGCCGATCTTGGCCGCGACGGCGTCCACCACCAGCGAGAACTTCTTGGCGAGCAGCACCACGGCCAGCAGCGCGATCAGCAGCAGCACGACGCTGACCACCAACATCCGGCCCGACAGATGCGCCTCGCCGCTGCCGCCGTCCGCCCGTTCATGGACGAAGTAATCCTTGTGCAGGACGGTCTGGGTGTAGAGGAACACCCCGTACAGCGCGAGCGTGACCACGTCGACGAAACCGAGCTGAACCGCCGAATAGACCGGCCCCGGCGCGGTGGTCGTGTAGTTCGGCATGATCAGCGTGATGGTCGCGAGCGCGAACAGGACGCTGAGATAGACGTTGGCCCCCGAGAGCTGAAAGCCCTGCTCGCGATAGCGCAGGCCGCCGATGAAGATGCAGAGCCCGACGAGGCCGTTGCAGACGATCATGACCACGGCGAACACGGTGTCGCGCGCCAGTTCCGGGGCGGGCTTGTCGCCCAGCATGATCGTGGTGATCAGCGCCACCTCGATGACGGTCACCGAGAGCGTCAGCACCAGCGTGCCATAGGGTTCGCCGACCCGCTCGGCGATCACTTCGGCATGGTGAACCGCGGCGAACACCGTGCCGAACAGGATAACCAGAAGGACGATGGCGAAGACGAGCCCGCCGAGCGACAGCGTGAAGACGTAGCCCGTCGCGCTGACGGCTGCGAACAACAGCACGGCCAGCGCCGGAAAGATCCAGGCCGACCGGGGCATCGGACTATGCGCGCTCATCTACCGGCTCCAATCACTCAATACGAGCAGTAGCAAATCGGCCGGCAGATTCAATGCCAGCGCAGGATCGGCGCGACCGGCAGCAGCGTCAGCAGCATGAACAGCGGGATCAGCACCGCGCCGGCGCGCACGAGATAGCCGAAGAAGCTCGGCATCTTGATGCCGTTCTCGCTGGCAATGCTGCTGACCATGAAGTTCGGCGCATTGCCGATATAGGTGAGCGCTCCCATGTAGACGGCGCCCATCGAGATCGACGCGAGCGTGCCCGACAGCTGATGCATCAGCGTTTGCGGATCGCCGCCGGCAAGCTGGAAAAACAGGAGATAGGTCGGCGCATTGTCGAGGAACGCCGACATCAGGCCGGTGAACCAGAAATAGGCGACCTCGCGCGGCGTGCCGTCCGGTGCCGTCACGGCCGACAACAGCCAGGCGAAGGCGCCGAGATGGCCGGCATTGAGCATGGCAATGACCGGGATGATGGCGACAAAAATGCCCGCGAACAGTTTTGCGACCTCGCGGATCGGCTCCCAGGTGAAGCCGTTGGCCAGCCTGTGCTCGTCCGGCGTCAACCACACCGACAGCGCCGCAATGGAAAGCAGCGCCACATTGCGCGCGATGTCTTCCAGCTCCAGCTTCGTTCCGAGAATGTCGAAAGCAACAGCAGGCTTCCACATCGCCGAGGCCAGCAGGCTCGCGACGATGGCTGCGATCAGCACGAGGTTGACGAGACCGCGGATGCGGACCGGATCCGCAGGACCGGCGTCGCTGAGCTCAGGCTCGCTGCGGAAGCGCCAGAAGTCGATGGCGATGAAGATCGCGAGCAGCAATCCGGCGACGATCGCGGTCTGCAGCCAGATGCTCCGCGTGGTCCAGAAGAAGTCGACGCCGTGCAGGAAACCGACGAACAGCGGGGGATCGCCGAGCGGGCTCAGCGCGCCGCCGACATTGGCGACCAGGATGATGAAGAAGATGATGACATGGGCGTTGTAGCGCCGCGGCCGGTTGGCGCGGATCAGCGGACGGACCAGGATCATCGCGGCTCCCGTGGTGCCGACGATGCTTGCCATCAGGGTGCCGAGCGCGAGGATGCCGGCATTCGTCGCCGGCGTGGCCTTGATGTCGCCGGTGATGAGGATGCCACCGGCCACGACATAGAGCGCGAACAGCAGCACGATGAAGCCGAGATATTCAGCGAGCATGGCATGGACGAAAGCCGCCAGCGTCGCCATGCTCCCGGCAAAAATGACGAGCGAGGCCAGCGCCAGCAGCGACCAGGCCGCAGCAATCTTGCCGTAATGATGGTGCCAGACTTTTGCAAACAGCAGCGGTCCGAGCGCGATCGACAGCAACAGGCCGGCAAAGGGAAGCGCATAGGGCCAGCGCATCGCAGCACCATCGAGCCCGGTTGCGGCCCAGGCCTGCTGCGGCAACAAAGCGAGGATGGCGGCGAGGGATATGCCCCGGAGCCGGGTGACGAGCCGTTCAGGATCCAATGAAGTGCCTTGCCGTTTCGATCGCACCGAACGCATCGAGATTGTCGTGTCCGCCGCCCGCAAAGCGAACGAACTGCTTCGGTTCATGCGCGAACGCGAACAGACGCTCTCCGAACACGATCGAAATGACAAGGTCATTGGTGCCATGCATCACCAGGAGCGGCACCGTGACGCGCGCGATCCGCTCGTCGGAAGGGAACGGATCGCGCATCAAGAGGCGCACCGGCACGTACCAGAATGACGAAGATGCAATGTCGGCCGTCGACGTATAAGGCGCCTCCAGGACCAGCTTTCCAACACGCTGTTCCGAGGCGAGCGCGACCGCCACGCCGGTCCCGAGCGAGAAGCCCCAGGCGACGATTCGTTCCGCCGTGTAGCGGGCCGTGGTGAAGGCGTAGGCGGCAGCGGCATCGCGCAGCAGACCCTCCTCGCTCGGCGCGCCGCTCGAGCCGGCATAGCCGCGGTAGGACAGCGCGACGAGGCCGGTGCCATCAGCCGTCATGGCCTTGAGGCGGCTGACCCGGCCGGCGAGAAAATCGCCATTGCCCGGAAAATACAGGATCACGGGACGACCGGGCCTCGCCGGCACGTGCCAGACGATGATCTTCTCGCCATCCGAGGTGGTCAGGACATGCTCCTCCGCCTCGGGACAATCTGCCGCCTCAGGCGGGGTCCGCTTGGCGGTCGGTATCGGAAACAGCATCTCGCGCTGCCGGGCATAGAGCAAGACGAGCCCGGCGAGATAGACGGTCGCGAGCAGGATGACGGTCCATTTGGCGATGGTGATCATTGCGCGGCCGGCCCCCGGTTCAGGCTCAGGGCTTGCGACGGCTCCGCAGCAATTTCATGACGTCGGGCCGGAGGCTCCCCGGTACGTCGCGGCAGCCGCACGCCGCCTTGTGGGCGGCATGCCATGCGACGCGCTGCTCGCGCGTCGCCTTGAGCGGCATGCGATGAGACCGGTGCCATTCCTTGTTGATGGCCACGGTCCGTTTCCTTCGCGTGCTACATCGCCTTGACGATGTTCTCGGTGACCTTCTTGGCGTCGCCGAGCAGCATCATGGTGTTGTCGCGGTAGAACAGCGGATTGTCGATGCCGGCATAGCCGGAGGCGAGCGAGCGCTTGATGAACATCACGGTGCCGGCCTTCCAGACCTGCAGCACGGGCATGCCGTAGATCGGCGAGGTCTTGTCCTCCTCGGCCGCCGGGTTGGTGACGTCGTTGGCGCCGATCACGAAGGCGATGTCGGCCTGCGCGAACTCGGAGTTGATGTCCTCGAGCTCGAACACCTCGTCATAGGGGACGTTGGCTTCGGCGAGCAGCACGTTCATGTGGCCGGGCATGCGGCCGGCGACCGGGTGAATGGCGTACTTCACCTCGACGCCTTCCTTCTTCAGGATGTCGCCCATCTCGCGCAGCGCGTGCTGCGCCTGCGCCACCGCCATGCCGTAGCCGGGCACGATGATGACCTTCTGGGCATTCTTCATGATGAAGGCCGCGTCGTCGGCCGAGCCGAGCTTGGCGGGCTTCTGCTCGCCGCCGCCACCGCCGGCCGCCGCGGTCTCGCCGCCGAAGCCGCCGAGGATGACCGAGATGAAGGACCGGTTCATCGCGTGGCACATGATGTAGGACAGGATCGCGCCCGAGGAGCCGACCAGCGCGCCGGTGATGATCAGCGCGGAATTGCCGAGCGTGAAGCCGATGCCGGCTGCAGCCCAACCCGAGTACGAGTTCAGCATCGAGATCACGACCGGCATGTCGGCGCCGCCGATCGGGATGATCATGAGCACGCCGAGCGCCAGCGCCAGGATGACGATCAGCCAGAAGTCGAGCGCGCCGCCGGTCAGGACCAGGCGGACGATGAAGAACACCAGCGCCACCGCAATCGCGATGTTGATGATGTGACGGGCGGGCAGGATGATCGGCGCGCCGCTCATCCGCGCGGACAGCTTCAGGAACGCGATCACCGAGCCGGTGAAGGTCAGCGCGCCGATGGCGACGCCGAGCGACATCTCGACCAGGCTCTGCGGATGGATGTTGCCGGGAGTGCCGATGTCGAAGGCCTCGGGCGCGTAGAACGCGCCGGCGGCGACCAGCACCGCGGCCATGCCGACCAGCGAGTGGAAGGCGGCGACCAGTTCCGGCATCGAGGTCATCGGCACGCGGCGGGCGATCACCGCGCCGATCGCGGCACCGATGGCGATACCGACGATGACGAGCACCCAGGCGAGGCCGTCTGCCGGCGGATGGTTGGCCAGCGTGGTGGCGACCGCAATCGCCATGCCGATCATGCCGAACAGATTGCCCTGGCGCGACGAAGCCGGGCTCGACAGCCCGCGCAGCGACAGGATGAACAGCACTCCCGCCACGAGATACAAAAATGCAGAGAGGTTGGCGCTCATCTCAGGTCCCCATTGATCCCTTCAGCCCGAGGTGGCCGCTTACTTCGACTTCTTCTTGTACATCGCCAGCATGCGCTGGGTGACAAGGAAGCCGCCAAAAATGTTCACGCAGGCGAAAATGAGCGCGACAAAGCCGAAGGCGCGGGCCCAGCCCGAGCCACTCGAGACGTTCGCGACGCCGCCGGCAAGCAACGCGCCGACCACGATCACCGAGGAGATCGCGTTGGTCACGCTCATCAGCGGCGTGTGCAGGGCCGGTGTCACCGACCACACCACGAAATAGCCGACGAAGACGGCGAGGACGAAGATCGACAGCCGGAAGATGAAGGGGTCGACGACCTGTGCAGCATGCTCCATGGCGGGTCTCCTTAAACCTTCGGCTGGAAGTTCGGGTGGATGACGGCGCCGTCTTTCGTGAGCGCGGTCGCCTTGACCAGTTCGTCGTCCCAGTTCACGGCGAGCTTCTGCTCTTTCTTGTCGACCATGGTCTCGATGAAGGAGAACAGATTGCGCGCGTAGAGGCTGGAGGCAGAGGCCGCGACGCGGCCGGCAACGTTGGTGTAGCCGACGATCTTGATGCCATCGAGGTCGACGACCTCGCCGGCCTTGGCGCCCTCGACATTGCCGCCGCGCTCGACGGCGAGATCGACCAGCACCGAGCCCGGCTTCATCGACTTGACCATCTCGCCGGAGACGAGCTTCGGCGCGGGCCGGCCCGGAATCAGCGCCGTCGTGATCACGATGTCCTGCTTCTTGATGTGCTCGGCGGTGAGGGCGGCCTGCTTGGCCTGGTATTCCCTCGACATTTCCTTGGCGTAGCCGCCGGCGGTCTGGGCGTTCTTGAACTCCTCGTCCTCGACGGCGAGGAATTTCGCGCCGAGCGATTCGACCTGCTCTTTGGTCGCGGGCCGCACGTCGGTCGCGGTCACGATGGCGCCGAGACGGCGCGCGGTCGCGATCGCCTGGAGGCCGGCGACGCCGACGCCCATCACGAACACCTTCGCGGCAGGCACGGTTCCGGCAGCGGTCATCATCATCGGGAAGGCGCGGCCGAACGCCTCGGCGCCCTCGATCACCGCGCGGTAGCCGGCGAGGTTCGCCTGCGATGACAGCACGTCCATCACCTGCGCGCGGGTGATGCGCGGCATCAATTCCATCGCGAAGGCGGAGACGCCGGCATCGGCGATCGTCTTCAGCGCGGCCTCGTTGCCGTAGGGGTCCATGATGGCGATGACGAGGGCACCGCGCTTGTACTGCGCGAGTTCGGAGGCTTCAGGGCGCTTCACCTTGATGATGATGTCGGCATCCTTCAGCGCGTCTGCGCTGACGGCGGCCCCCACGGCGGTGAATTCGGAATCCGGCAGGCCCGACTTGAGGCCGGCGCCCGGCTCGACGGCGATCTCGGCGCCAAGCGCCTTGAACTTCTTCACCGTATCGGGCGAAGCGGCGACTCGCGGCTCGAGCGGATCGATTTCCTTGGCAACGGCGATCTTCATAGGTCCTCCGGCGGCGCGGGACAGCGCGCGCGCAAACTAAGCGTTACTCCCGCGGCGTTCGATACCGGTTTTGGCACCGGCTTGGATGCAAATATTCTGGGCAGCTGCTGCCGCTGGCGTGTGCAGCTGCCGACAGATCAGGTCAGGAAGATCGCCATCAGGATCACGATGAGCGCGACCGAGGCCGTGCCGTACTTCACCAGCTTGATGAAGCCCTCGTAGGTCTGCTCGTGGGCAACGTAGTCGTTGCCGTCGGCGGTGCTGTACGCCACTTCGCTATGATCAGCCATGGATTGTCCCCAGTCGAAAGTCGAATTCTTGGGCTGGGATACCGCAAAGTTTCGGGCAGGGCAACGGCACCGGGACGCGGTTTTCCCGCAAATCAGGTCATTTGGAATCCCAATTGTCGCGGATCCAGCGCGTCAGGTTCTCCTCGCTGACCTCGCCGGCAGCGAGCGACAGGATGATGGCTGCCGCTTCAGCCTCGGGTACAACGAAGTCGATGTCGTTCACGCCGAGAAACGTGTACAGCGCCAGCAGCGACGTGCGCTTATTGCCGTCGACGAACGGATGGTTGCGCGCGATGCCGAAGGCGTACGCCGCCGCCAATTCGGGAAGATCGGCGCTCTCGTAAGACCATTTGTTTCTGGGCCGATCGAGCGCGGATTCGAGCATGCCTTCATCTCGAAGGCCGCTTGCGCCGCCATGGATCGCCAGTTGTTCGTCGTGGATCGCAATGATGATCCGACGCGTCAGCCAGAACGGCTCATTCACTTGGCAAGCTCGGCGAGAGCGTTGTGATAACGCTTCATGCCTCGCCGTGCGACTTCCATTGCTTTTTCGAAGTCAGGATCATGTGGCGTCAGCAACACGCCACCGTCCGACTGCTCGACCGGAAACAGCCTGTCGCCCTCTTTGAGATTCAGACGACCCGCGAGCTCCTTCGGCAGGATAACACCGATCGAATTGCCTATCTTGCGCACCTGAAGCACGGTGGATTCGTTCTTCAAATCCTTAGAGCTCGCGTTCTCGTTCATGGCAGCACCTCGTTATACATTTGTATAACACGACCCGCCCAATTGTTCAACAAATGTTTTACGGCCCTACCCTCAGCCCATCGCCTCCAGCTCGTCGATCATCCCGGCGATGACACTCAGGCCGCCGTCCCAGAACTTCGGGTCCTTGGCATCGAGCCCGAACGGCCGCAGCAACTCGGAATAATGCTTGGTGCCGCCGGCAGCGAGCATGTCGAGATAACGCTCGGCAAAGCCCTCGTTCGCGTTCTCGTAGACCGCGTAGAGCGAGTTCACGAGGCAATCGCCGAACGCGTAGGCGTAAACGTAGAACGGCGAATGGATGAAGTGCGGGATGTACATCCAGTAGTTCTCATAGCCCGCCTTGATCTCGATCGCCGGACCCAGGCTCTCGCCTTGCACCGACAGCCAGATCTCGCCGAGCCGCGTCGCGGTGAGCTCGCCGTTCTTGCGCTCGGTGTGGACCGCGCGCTCAAACGAGTAGAACGCGATCTGCCGCACCACGGTGTTGATCATGTCCTCGACCTTGCCGGCGAGCAGCGCCTGGCGCTGTTTTGCATTTTTGGTCTGGGCAAGGAGCCGCCTGAACGTCAGCATCTCGCCAAACACACTGGCGGTCTCGGCCAGCGTCAGCGGCGTCGGCGCCATCAGCGCGCCGTTCTTCGCCGCCAGCACCTGATGCACGCCATGGCCGAGCTCGTGCGCGAGCGTCATCACGTCGCGCGGCTTGCCCTGGTAGTTCATCAACACATAAGGGTGCGCCGACGGCGTGGTCGGATGCGAGAATGCGCCGGGCGCCTTGCCGGGACGCACCGGCGCGTCGATCCAGCGATCGGTGAAGAAGCGCTCGGCGATATCGGCCATTTTGGGCGAGAAGCCGCGATAGGCCGTCAGCACCATGTTGCGCGCGTCGGGCCAGCCGATGGTATCGGTCGCGGCAAAAGGCAGCGGCGCATTGCGATCCCAATAAGCCAGCCGCTTCTTGCCGAACCACTTCGCCTTCAACGCGTAATAGCGATGGGACAGCTTTGGATAGGCCGCCCGCACCGAGGCGACCAGCGCATCCACCACTTCGCGCTCGACGCGGTTGTTGAGATGGCGGGAATCCGCGACGTCCTGGAAGCCGCGCCAGCGATCGGAGATGTCCTTGTCCTTGGCGAGTGTATTGGTGATCAGCGCAAAGGTGCGCTCATTGGCCTTGAAGGTTTTTGCCAGTGCCTCGGCCGCGCTCTTGCGCTTGGCGCCGTCGCGGTCCTGCAGCAGATTGAGCGTCGGCTCGATCGCCAGCTCATTGGCCCCGACCTTGAAGCGCAGTCCGGAGATGGTCTGGTCGAACAGCCGGTTGAAGGCGGAATAGCCGGTCTGCGCCTTCTCCAGGAAGAGCTGCTCGAGCTTGTCGTCGAGCTGATACGGCTTCTCCTTGCGCAGATCCTCGATCCAGGGACGGTAGTGCGCGAGCTCGGGCGCTTGCATGGCCCGGTTCAAAATATCGTCATCGACACGATTGAGCTCGAGCGCGAAGAACAGCAAATGCGTGGACGCCGCCGTCAGCCGCTCCGACACATCGCCGTAAAACTTTGAAATCGCAGGATCCACGCTGTCGCCGGCGTGGACGAGCCCGGCATAGGAACCGAGCCGGCCGGCAAGATCGTCGATTGCCTCATAGCGTCGCACGGCTTCCGCGAGCCATTTTCCGCCATCTTCGTTTGCTGTCCCTGTCGCCAGCTTGCCCTTGTAGTCCGTCTCGAACGCGACGCAGTCGGCATCCATCGTTTCGAGATCGCGCGCCACTTCCGGCGCATCGATCCCGGAATAGAGATCGGCAAGGTTCCACTCCGGAAGCTTGCCGGTCTTGCTCGCGGGCTTTGCGAGTGAAGACCCGGAGGACTTCGTCTTGACGGCAGATTTCTTGGCGGCAGATTTCTTGGCGGGGGATTTCTTGGTGGCTGGCTTGTGGAGAGCGGACTTTTTAAGGGCAGGCTTGGAGCGCGAATTCATTGTGTGGGAAACCTGTGTTCAACAAGCGCGACGGCGGGCGGAGGCATCAAGGTTTAAGAGTGCGTTAATCGGCTTCGGCCAGAGTGCCCCGATTCGAGACAGATAGTAGTAGCGTGCGGGGAACACCATGGCTGCCAGTATTTTGATCGCCGACGACGACGCCGTAGCCCGCCGGCTGGTCGAGAACATGGTGCAGAAATGCGGCTATGAGACGGTCGTCGTGGACTCCGGTGACGCCGCGATCGCCGCCCTTACCGCCCCCGACGCGCCGGCCATCGACGCCGTCATCCTCGATCTCGTGATGCCCGGCCTCGACGGCATGGGCGTGCTGGCGAAAATCCGCGAAGCAGGTCTCAGCGTCCCCGTCATCGTGCAGACCGCCCATGGCGGCATCGACAACGTGATCTCGGCGATGCGCGCCGGCGCGGCCGATTTCGTGGTCAAGCCAGTTGGTGTGGAGCGGCTCCAGGTCTCGCTGCGCAACGCGCTCAACGCCTCCGCGCTCAAGGGCGAATTGCAACGCATCCGGCACAGCCGCGAGGGCCGGCTGACGTTCTCCGACATCATCACCCGCGCCGAGGCGATGGCCGGCGTGATGCGCGCCGCGCAGAAGGCGGCGAACTCCGCGATTCCCGTTCTGATCGAAGGCGAGTCCGGCGTCGGCAAGGAGATGTTCGCGCGCGCCATCCATGGCAGCGGCGAGCGCAAGGCCAAGCCCTTCGTCGCCGTCAATTGCGGCGCGATCCCCGACAACCTCGTCGAGTCCATTCTGTTCGGCCACGAGAAGGGCGCTTTCACCGGCGCGACCGAGCGGCACATGGGCAAGTTCGTCGAGGCCCATGGCGGCACGCTGTTTCTGGACGAGGTCAGCGAGCTTCCGCTGACCGCGCAGGTCAAGCTGCTGCGCGCGCTCCAGGAAGGCGCCGTCGAGGCGGTCGGCGGCCGCAAGCCCGTCAAGGTCGACGTCCGCATCGTCTCGGCAACCAATCGCCGGCTGCTGGAGCGGGTGAAACAAGGACACTTCCGGGAAGACCTGTTCTATCGCCTGCACGTGCTGCCGCTGACGATCCCCTCGCTCCGGGCGCGGCGCGAGGACATCCCGCATCTGCTCCGGCATTTCCTGGCGCGGTTTGCCGCCGAGGAGAACCGCGCGATCACCGGCATCAGCGGCGAGGCCATGGCCCATCTTGCCCAGCTCGACTGGCCCGGCAACATCCGCCAGCTCGAGAACGCAGTCTACCGCGCCGTGGTGATGAGCGACGGCGACCAGCTCGGCCTCGGCGACTTCCCTCTGCTCGCTTCGCAGCCGCATCCCGTAACCGAGATTCCGACCGCTCCGCTGATGCTCGAGCCGGCGGCGACCCCTTCGGTGGTATCGGGTAATGAAATACCAATCGCGCCGCTCCCGGCGGTGGGCACGCTCGCCCTGCTCACCGCGACCGGCGATGTCCGCTCGCTGGAGGACATGGAGAACGAGATCATCCGCTTCGCGATCTCGCACTACCGCGGCCAGATGTCCGAGGTGGCTCGCCGCCTCAAAATCGGCCGGTCCACCCTCTACCGCAAACTCGACGAGGCCGGGGTTCCCGGACATGGCGGGAAAAGCGGCGAGGAGACGCACTGAGCCTCATGCGAACGAGGGTTCGCGCGGCGATGCGGGAGCGGCTGTAAGCCGTTCGCCTGACGACAGAATTCGACTGCTTCTTGAACCGTGACTTGGAAGTGACAGACACAGGGAAAAGCGCGCTGTGCAGGCGCACAATCCGTTGCCAAGAGGCTCCCTTGAAGTCAGTTTGGCGTGAGTTGTCCCGGTTAGCGCTGGCTGCAAAACCGGGGCCTGTATATCGTCTGCGTATGAATCGTTGCGTGCAGGCGTGCAACTTTCGAGAGGCCGGCGCGATTTAGCCGAAGCTCAATAGGCGATAACAAAGCTGTTCCACGAGGGACAGTTCACCCGAGGGGTGCGACACAATGCGTGACTGTTTGAACCACCGTGCGGGCTTCGACCGTGTCTTGATGACGGTCGCAGCGACCTTCCTCACGGTGTCGGCCAGCTCAGCCCTGGCGCAGGATCAGGCGCGCAGCAGCGCTGCCGAGCTCGCGATCGAAGCCGCGATCCCGCGCCCCGAGCCGGCCAACGTCCCGCCCCCGACCGCCTCCGATATCAAGCTCGACACCACCGCCACGGTGCAGGATTCCGCCAAGGAGCCGGCGAAGGAGCCTGTAAGGGCTGACGTCGCGCCGGCCCCCGACAAAGTCGAGACCAAGCCTTCCGACGTCGCCACCACGCCCGCCACCGAGGCGCCGAAGAGCGAGACCGCCAAGACAGAACCTGCGAAGACCGAACCTGCCAAGGCTGACACCGCTGCGCCTGCGGCACCCGCCACGGCTGCGGCTCCTGCCGCTGAGCCCGTGAAGGCCGCGAGCAACGTTCCCGCTGCCGACCAGCCGGTCGCCGACAAGCTCAAGGACATCATCGGCGCCAAGACCTCGCGCCATTTCGATCGCAAGAACGAGCGCGCGGCGATCGAGAAGTTTTATGGCGCACGCGACTTCGCGCCGGTCTGGACGCAAGGCGGCAGCCTGACCACCGCGGCCAAGGGCGTCATCGCGCGGCTGAAGGACGCGGCGTCCGACGGCCTCAATCCCGCCGACTATCCGGCGCCGGACTTCGCCAGCGCCACCACGCCCGATGCGCTGGCCGATGCCGAGCTCAAGCTCACCGCCAGCATGTTCGACTATGCGCGCCAGGCCCAGAGCGGCCGCATGCATTGGTCGCAGGTCAGCGGCGACATCCTTTATCCCGAGCATCCGGTCGACCCGAACGAGGTGCTCGCCAAGGTCACGACCGCGACGGACGCCTCCGCTGCGCTCGACAGCTACAATCCGCCGCACAAGCTCTACAAGGAGCTGAAGGCCAAGCTCGCGGAGCTTCGCGGTCAAGGCAACGGCCCGGTGATCGAGATCGCCGACGGTCCGGCGCTGAAATACACCCCGGCCAGCAAGAAGCAGGCTGAGATCGTCGTGGAAGATGCGCGCGTGCCGCAACTGCGCGCCAAGCTCGGCCTTGCCGAGAACGCCAGCGACACCCGCTATGACGCAGCGGTCGCCGACGCCGTGCGAAAATTTCAGAGCGGCGCCGAGATGAAGGCGACCGGCATCCTCGACGACAAGACGGTCAAGGCGCTCAACACCCCGAAGCGCGACAAGCAGATCGACGTGGTGCTGGTGAACATGGAGCGCTGGCGCTGGCTGCCGCGCGATCTCGGCGCGCCCGCGCTGGGCGATGCCTATGTGATCCTCAACATTCCCGACTACACGCTGAAGGTGATGCAGCGCGGCCAGCAGGTCTGGACCACCCGCGTCGTCACCGGTAAGCCGGGCACGCACGCGACCCCGCTGCTCACCGAGACGATGAAGTACATCACGGTCAATCCGACCTGGAACGTACCGCCGTCGATCGTCTACAACGAGTATCTGCCGGCGCTTCAGCAGGACCCGACCGTGCTGCAGCGCATGGGCCTCAAGCTCGAACAGAACCGCGACGGCTCGGTGCACATCTCGCAGCCGCCCGGCGAAGCCAACGCGCTCGGCCGCATCCGCTTCAACTTCCCGAATAAGTTCCTGGTCTATCAGCACGACACGCCGGACAAGAACCTGTTCGCCAGGGAAGATCGCGCCTTCAGCCATGGCTGCATGCGCGTGCAGAACCCGGATCAGTACGCGTCCGTACTGCTCAACATCACCATGCCGAACGAGAAGTACACGCCCGAGCGCGTGCGCAGCATGTACGGCAAGAGCGAGATCGACCTGAAATTCCCGACTCCGGTCCCGGTCAACATCACCTATCAGACCGCCTTCGTGGACGATGCCGGCAAACTGCAGTTCCGCAAGGACGTCTATGGCCGCGACGCGACCATGATCAACATCCTGAAGAACAACCGCGGCAAGGATCTCGAGGCCGTCGTTGCGCACTCGCAGCCGAGCTATTCGCGCCCGGCGACGACCCTGCCCTCAGGCGTGGCCGTGGCCAACAATGGCGGTGGCTTCGGCTCGTCGGGCCCGAACTTCTTCGAACGGCTGTTCGGAGGCGGGGCGCCGACCCCGCCGCCGGCTCCGGTCGGCCGCCGGCCCCAGCAGCGGGTGTTCACCCGGTAAGGCTGCGGGACCTCAGCTTTTCGAATTCCACAACGATATCAACGGCCCCGTCCCATGGATGGGGCCGTTTAACGTTAACCATTGTCCACCTGGCTCCCGGCACCGGGCGTTTTTTTGCCACACTCAACGGGTTAGGATTGTAGTCTGACTTGGTTTGGGCGCGGGAAGGTCAACCTCGAATTAACCTTCTCGCTTTAAGAAAGCGTTCATCCTCTTTCGCACTGCTACGGGGTTGGCGGGAGAGTCCATTTGAACGCTCGTCGACTGGGTGGGCTCACACGTGCTGACTGGTCTCGCACGCCAACTTACTGTGCTGTCGTTGTCCCATGCGGGAGTGAAGGCCGGATCCCGGATCGGCCTAGCTGCCGTATTGCTGCTTGCTGCCGCGGGCTCAGTCCATAACGCCGCCGCGCTGAGCGAAACCAAGACGCTCTCCTTCCACCACACCCATTCCGGCGAAGACCTGACCGTCACCTTCAAGCGCGATGGCCGTTATGACGAAGCGGCGCTGAAGCAGCTCAATCACTTCCTGCGCGACTGGCGTACCCAGGACGAGACGGTCATGGACCGTCGCCTCTTCGATATCCTCTGGGAAGTGTACCGCGACGTCGACGCCAAGCAGCCGATCCAGATCATCTCCTCCTACCGCTCCCCCGCCACCAACGCCATGCTCCGCCGCCGCTCCTCCGGGGTGGCGCGCTTCAGCCAGCACATGCTGGGACATGCAATGGACTTCTACATTCCGGGCGTGCCGCTGGAGCAGATCCGCTTCGCCGGCCTGCGCCTGCAGCGCGGCGGCGTCGGCTTCTACCCGACATCGGGCTCGCCCTTCGTGCATCTGGACACCGGCAGCATCCGGCACTGGCCGCGCATGACGCATGACCAGCTCGCCCGCGTCTTCCCGGACGGAAAGACGGTGCATCTGCCGACAGACGGCAACCCGCTCAAGGGCTATGAGCTCGCCAAGGCCGAGATCGAGCGCCGCGGCAATGGCGACGACTCCAGCAGCAGCAAGCCGAACTTCTTCGCCGCTTTGTTCAAGGGCAAGTCCGCCGCTCCGGCCGCCAGCAGCGACGAGGACGACGAGGGCGCGCCCGCCCCGGCCGCCAAGCCGGCGGCAGCAACTGTCGTCGCAGCCGCAGCCAAGCCCGCCGATCCGGTGCCGACGCCGCGCGCCAAGCCGCAGATCGCCGCCGCGATCCAGCTCGCCTCGGCCGACGCACAACTGGTCGCGCCGCCCAAGCCGAAGCCCGCGCCGGTGGCTGACAAGCCGGCACCCAAATCTGCGGACGGCAAGCCGGAGACCCCGGCCGACATCATCAATGCCCGCGGCTTCTGGGATGATGTCCCGGCCGCGCCGCAGCAGGCGACGCCGGCGCAAATCGCTGCGCTGAAGGCCCGCCAGGCGCTCGCCTCTGCCACCGATCCGCAACCGACCGCGAGCGTGTCCAACACGGCCCTTCAGGCGCTGGCTTTCGCGCCGGCCGCCTCCCCGGTCGACCGCGCCAATGTCGTCGCCGCCTCGGCACCGATCCCGCGTTCCGCCCGTCCCGCGTCGCGCAGCATGGCTCAAGCAACCGAAATCAACACCGTGGTCGGCAAGAGCGTCGACGGCGCGGTCGCGACCGCGACCCGCCTCTCCGCTGCAAAGGGCGAGAGCATCTGGCTCAAGATCGTGATGCTGTCGCCGAGCGCCAGCCGCGCGATGTCGGTCACGCTGATGGGCGAGCTCGATACGGCCGCGCTGCGCGGCTATTTCGTCAAGCCGCAGGCCGTGATCGCGATGGGCTTTGTCGATGACCCGATGCACGGCCTGTCCTGCGACAGTTTTTCGGGCAGCGCGACCGCGAAGCTCCAGACGACGTCGTTCGTCATGCGCACCGCCGCGCTGCGCTGATAGAAGCGGCGATTTCCACGAACTCGATCTCCGGGCTACAAGTGCCCTACCGCTTTCCTCGCTCGCCGGTCCAGATGATACTTCAGCGCCAGCGACAGGCAGACGGATAATTCCCGCTTCGGCAGCCTGCCCGCCACCGGCAACAACAGCGCCCGCGTCTGCCGATATTCGAACCGATCGGGAAAGCGTTCGCGGAAGCTATCGATCAGCGTCGTCTTGCAATTGAACAGGATGGCGGCGTGTGCGGAGTCCTTGACGCGGCCGAGCCGGATCGTCGAGCCGCTGCCGGACTCGTCGGTCAGATATGCCGGCTCGCCCCATTTCAGCGTCTCGGTGAGCCGGCCGACCTCTTCATACGCCGCGGCCGTCGCGAAGATCAGCGCCCGCACCTGAAGCAGCCGCTTGCCGATCGGCGTTGGAAGAGCGCCGAAGGCACGGTTCACCTCGCGCGGCAGCGGTGGCGCAGTCATTCGCGACTCCGTTCGCAAACGAAACACGCGCAATTTGTAGCCCGGATGGAGCGCGGCGCAATCCGGGGATTGCTTTCACACTGCGAGAACCCGGATTTCGCTGTCGCTTATCCGGGCTACGGCAGTCGTGCTTGAGGCGCGAACGCCTCAGAGCATGCCCAGCGCCTGCATGTAGGTCTCGAGAATCGTCTCGGCCTCGGCGCGCTCGTTGGGGTCCTGCTTGCGCATGCGCACGATGGTGCGCAGCGCCTTGACGTCGTAACCGTTGCCTTTGCTTTCGGCATAGACGTCGCGGATATCGTCGGAGATCGCCTTCTTCTCTTCCTCCAGCCGCTCGATGCGCTCGATGATGGATTTGAGCTGGTCCTTGGCAAATTTCGTCGCGGGCTCGTCGTCGCGGACGGCGGCGGAGGTGGCCATCTAGGTACTCCCAATGGAACTGGCAAAACGAGGTGACGCCGGCATCCCTCACCGCGCGTGCTGGTAGACCCTTAGGGTTGGTACCGACTGCGTTCAAGGCAGCATCGCGCTCGTCCACAGCGCGCCCACACCTTCCTGCGGCGAGGCCAAGAAAGCTGTTGTGTGGTGCGACTCAGGCGAGGCACGTCCGGGCCGTTCAGTGCCCGTGGCCGTGGGGATGGACCTTCTTCATCGTCTCGAGCTGTTCTGGCGTGGCCGTGCCCTGGTATTTCGACTTCCAGGTCTCGTAAGGCATGCCGTAGACGGCCTCCCGGCTCTCGTCCTTGCTTAAGGCGACGCCTTGGGCGTCGGCGGCTTCCTTGAGCCAGTTGGACAGGCAGTTGCGACAGAAGCCAGCCAGATTCATCATGTCGATGTTCTGGACATCCGTCCGCGACTTCAGATGATCGACCAGACGCCGGAAAGCGGCCGCCTCGAGCTCCGTTCTGGTTTTGTCGTCGATTGCCATGGCTGTGTCCCTTGATATCCCTTTGGGCCTGCCCCGATTGCGGTCACCCTTACGGGATCAGGTGGGTCCTGTCACAGATTTTGCCATATCCCGGCGCAAACCGACCCGAACCCGGACTTGAGGCAGTTCCCCGGCCCCCTACGCCAAATCGCCAATGATCTGATATAGCTTCCGCGACAATGATCGCCGAATCTCCCCGCTCCCCCCTTCGCATGCTCGCCCGGTTGGTCCCGGTGCTGGCGGTTGGCCTGCTGTGCTTTTGGAGCAGCCCGGCCTCCGCCGATTTCCGTCTCTGCAACAACACGTCGAGCCGGGTCGGCATTGCGCTCGGCTACAAGGACGCCGAGGGCTGGACCACCGAGGGCTGGTGGAACATCTCGTCACGCTCCTGCGAGACCCTGCTGCGGGGAACGTTGGTCGCCCGTTACTATTACATCTACGCCATCGACTATGACCGCGGCGGCGAGTGGTCGGGGCAGGCCTTCATGTGCTCGCGCGACAAGGAGTTCACCATCCGCGGCACCGAGGATTGCCTCGCACGCGGCTATGACCGGACCGGCTATTTCGAGGTCGATACCGGTGAGCAGCGGGCGTGGACGGTGCAGCTTACCGATGCCAACGAACAGCCGGCGCAGCAACGCGTACCCGGCCTCCCCGGTCCGGTTGGCCCGGGCGGGGTTCCGGGTTTGCCCAATAGCCCGCCCGGTGGTACGCCCCCCGCCCCGCCTGGCCTCCCGCCAGCCCCCTCGCCCCCGTCTGGAAATAAGCCATGAGGCGTCTTCGCCGTATCAAGATTCTCGCGACCCTGGGCCCAGCCTCTTCAGACCTCGCGATGATCCGCCGCCTGTTCGAGGCCGGCGCCGACCTGTTTCGCATCAACATGAGCCACACCCCGCATGACAAGATGCGGGAGCTGGTGGCGACGATCCGCAACGTCGAGAGCAGCTATGGCCGGCCGATCGGCATCCTGGTCGACCTGCAGGGCCCGAAGCTCAGGCTCGGCTCCTTCGCTGAAGGCTCGGTGCAGCTGCAGAACGGCCAGACCTTCACGCTGGACTCCGACAAGGCCCCCGGCGACACAACGCGCGTCCACCTGCCGCATCCGGAGATCCTGGCGGCGCTGCGGCCCGGCCACGCGCTGCTGCTCGACGACGGCAAGGTGCGCCTGATCGCGGAGGAGACCTCGAAAGAGCACGCGGTGACGCGGGTCGTGGTCGGCGGCAAGATGAGCGACCGCAAGGGCGTCAGCCTGCCCGACACCGACCTACCGGTCTCCGCCATGACTTCGAAGGACCGCGCCGACCTCGAGGCGGCGCTCGTCACCGGCATCGACTGGATCGCGCTGTCCTTCGTGCAGCGCGCCGACGACGTGATCGAAGCCAAGAAGATGATCCGCGGCCGCGCCGCGGTCATGGCCAAGATCGAGAAGCCGCAGGCGATCGACCGTCTCGCCGACATCATCGAGGCCTCCGACGCGCTGATGGTGGCGCGCGGCGACCTCGGTGTCGAATTGCCGCTCGAGCGCGTGCCGAGCCTGCAGAAGCAGATGACGCGGATGGCGCGCCGCGCCGGCAAGCCGGTGGTGATCGCAACCCAGATGCTGGAATCGATGATCCAGTCGCCGGTGCCGACCCGTGCCGAGGTCTCCGACGTCGCCACCGCCGTCTATGAGGGCGCCGACGCCATCATGCTGTCGGCGGAATCGGCGGCCGGCAAATTCCCGGTCGAGGCGGTCTCGACCATGAACCGCATCGGCGAGGAGGTCGAGCGCGACCCGATTTATCGTTCCGTGCTCACCGCGCAGCGCCCCGCGCCGGAATCCACCGCGGGCGATGCCATTGCCGACGCCGCGCGGCAGATCGCCGAGACGCTCGACCTGCCCGCCCTGATCTGCTGGACCTCATCGGGCTCGACCGCCGTGCGGGTGGCGCGCGAGCGGCCGAAGCCGCCGATCGTGGCGATCACGCCGAACATCACCGCCGGCCGACGGCTCGCGGTGGTCTGGGGCGTGCATTGCGTGGTGGCGGAAGACGCGCGTGACCAGGACGACATGGTCGGCCGCGCCGGCCAGATCGCATTCCGGGACGGTTTCGTCCGCGCCGGCCAGCGCGTGATCATCGTCGCCGGCGTGCCGCTCGGCATCCCCGGCACCACCAACATGGTGCGCATCGCCTCGGTCGGCCCCGAGGGCGACGCGATCATGTAGGCCCGCCAGGGCACGCCAAACAAAAAGTCGAAAAACAACCCCATGCAAAGTAGCCGGAGGGTCCGGCGAGCCTGCTGTGGTTTTGCGAAAAGGCTCGCTCAGTCAACCACCTGAGCGCCGTCAGGCCGGCCACTTCGTCCGCACCGCGATTTCACGCCCCAACGAGCGCCTTCGCGGTCGGCAGCAGCGTCTGCTGCACCACCAGACCCCGGGCGCGGGCATCCATGACGCCGACCGCACGCAGCGCCAGCAGCGTCACGGTCTGCACCGCATCGCGCATCTTGACGGGATCATCGAGATTGTCAGGCGCAAGCGGCCCGACCAGGGCCTCATGCAGCGCGCCGAGCAAGGCGGTGGCAGCGAGTGCGGTGTCCTGCGCCGGCAGGTGACCGGCACGCACGGCGGCGTCGATCCGGGCGGCAATCTCGCCGGCAATCTCCCGCCGGCTGGCAAGGCGGGAGGCGCTGACATCGACATCAACAGGTTCGGCCAGAATGCCCCAAGCCAGCCGCCGCTGCGACAGGGTATGGACCGCCACGGTGGTGACGGCGGCCGCCAGCGCCGAGGACGGCCCCGGCGCGGCATCGGCCGCCCGGCGGATCGCCGCGAGCTCATCGCGGGAGACCTCGGCAATGAGCTCGGAGATCAGCTCGGCCTTGGAGGGGAAGTAGCGGTAGACCGTGCCGGCCGCGACATTGGCCCGGACTGCGACCGGCGCGATCTGCACCGCCGCCATCCCGCCTTCCGCTGCAGTCTCCCGTGCCGCCGTCAAGATCGCACTGCGCCGCGCCGCAAGGCGCTTCACCACTTGATGCGTCCGCCGATAAACCATGGCGCGCTTCCTGTCCCACACGCCTGCCGCACGCCCTGCGGCTAAACGCTTCGTCACGCAAAAGATGCAAATCGCCCCGCAAGGACTGAACAACTATTCAGGCGGGAAGACAAGACGCAAATGAGCATCCGAACGCCCGGCACCTCGGGAGGGCAGCGTAAGCGTAATAAACGCATCCTTACGCGGGATGACCGCGGTGGATTAGTTCGGTTTACCTCAACTTAAACGCGAGCATGCTGATGTGCGGATGCGCCGTCACTGCGTGGGCGATCCAACTCCGAGAGTTCAATGTCGGTTTCCATGACAAGCAGCGCGCCCGCGCGCGGCGTAGCGCGCTGGATCTTGCCGTTCTGCATCGGTGCCGGTGCCTACCTGTTCTTTCTCGGCATCGGTGACATCATGCTGCGGGATTCCGACACACTGTGGCAGATCAAGATCGGCCAGTGGATCCTCGAACACCGCGCGCTGCCCCACAACGACATCTATTCGTTCACGCGCGACGGCGAGCCCTGGATCTCGAGTTCCTGGCTGTCGCAAGTTTTGTTCGCGCTGGTTTACGAACCGTCGAACTGGGCGGGCGTGGTTATCCTGACGTCGCTCGCAATCGGCGCGACCGCGGCGATTTTCGCGCACCTGATCGACCCCTATCTGGATCCCGCGCGCGCCTTGCTGCTCATCGCTCCAATTCTCGTGATGTCGATGGGCCATTTTTTCGCGCGCCCGCACATGCTGGCCCTGCCTGTCATGCTGGCCTTTGTCGGCGGACTGCTGGCGGCCGCCGACCGGCGCACCGCACCATCCTGGCTGTTGCTGCCCTTGATGGCGCTGTGGGCCAATCTTCACGGCGGCTTCGTCATGGGTCTAGCGCTGATCGGAGCTGTTGGCCTCGATGCGATCGCGTCCGCCGATCGCAAGCAGCGCTTTGCACTGGCCGCACGCTGGACCGTGTTCGGGCTGGCCGCGCTTGCGGCAAGCTGCTGCACACCCTATGGCTGGAACACGCTCCTCGCGTCGACGAAAATCCTCAACCTCGGTAAGCTGCTCTCGATGATCGGGGAGTGGAGGCCAGCCGACTTCAGCTCGCTCGATCTGTTCGGAGTCAGCCTGCTCGGCTTGATCGGCATTGGCTACTACAGCGGCGTGGTGCTGACCGCGACCCGTATTCTACTGCTGCTCGGCCTGGTCTGGGCGGCTCTCAGCCACTTCAGGAACATCGAGGTTTTTGCGCTGTTGACGCCGCTCGTGCTGTCGAAACCGTTGGCCGAACATTTTGGAATGACGAGGGCCGTCGCACCCAGGGGAACGGAAACGCGGCCCTCTTTTGCGCTGACCGCGACCGCGGCGCTCGCGATCGTCGCGGCCGGCTGGAGCATCACGCGGTCCTATGCCACGCCGCACCGCTATGCTTTCATCAGCGATCCGTCTCCTGCGGCCGCGGTCGACCTGCTCGAGCGGCGGCACGCGCAGCGGATCTTCAGCACCGCGCCGATCGGCGGCTATCTGGTCACCCGCAACATCAAGACCTTCATCGACGGCCGCGCCGAACTGTATGGCGAGCAATTCGTGCTCGACTATTTCGCGGCTGTCGAAGGCAAGGACGTCGAGACCCTGCTGCGTCTGCTCGAAACCTACCGGATCGACGCGACGTTGCTGAACAGGACGGTCCCGGCATCGATGATCATGGACCATTTGCCGGGCTGGAAGCGGCTCTACGCGGATGACATCGCCGTGGTCCACGTCCGCGACGACGCACCGACCAAATCCTCCACGTCACAGTGAGCCACGAACCAAATTCTTGAGCATGGTCGGGCGGCAAGCCCTCGCACAAAAGAAAAGAGCCTCGTCGCGGACGAGGCTCTCAGAATTCTCAGGTCGGCCAGCCTTACTTGAGGCTGCTCGAGATCGAGGTGAACTTGGCGTTCAGCGTGGTGCCGAGATTGTTGACGACGGTGATGATGGCCAGCGCGATGCCGGCAGCGATCAGGCCGTATTCAATGGCGGTGGCGCCGGATTCATCCTTCAGGAAACGCGAAACGAGGTTCTTCATAGAGTGCTCCAAATGAGTACACGAGGCTACAACTGATCTGGTCTTTTCGGCTTCCCAGCGCCGCCCGACCATGGAACCCAACGTAGAGGCAAAGAATTGCGCCGCAGTTAATTCGTCTGCGTAAACACCGAGCGGTTTGCGTGTATTCGCCGATGGTAAATCGAAATCTAAAACAATCCGTTAAATTTGTCGGGACATGAAACCGGCGTAGCCTGCCGGTTTACCCGAAGTTATGACCGCCCGTGATCCAATGCCGCCCGCTCGGACTGGCGCGCGATGAGATGAAACGTTCATCGCGCTTCAGTGATTGCTTGAGCATGATCTTCTCGGAAACCGCACCACACTTTGCGCCAACGCGGCCCGCCGGGTCCGGATCACGCCCGACCGACAAGAACAACAGGACGACGAGGCGGCATGTCACTTTCCTTTGCCAACAGCATCGCGGCGCAGAGCCGCGCGAGGGCCCTGGTGCCGCTGTGCGTCGGCGCCGGCGTCTATCTGTTCTTCCTCTACCTCGGCGACACCCGGCTACAGGACTCCGACTCGTTCTGGCA
Organism: Bradyrhizobium sp. 23AC; assembly: GCF_054863025.1. Taxonomy (NCBI): domain Bacteria; kingdom Pseudomonadati; phylum Pseudomonadota; class Alphaproteobacteria; order Hyphomicrobiales; family Nitrobacteraceae; genus Bradyrhizobium; species Bradyrhizobium sp. 23AC. Next base: position 457,690 of record NZ_JAVAYN010000002.1, on the reverse strand, counting down.
GGTCAAGATCGGGCAGTGGATCCTCGATCACCGCGCCATGCCCACCACCGACTTCTATTCGTTCACGCGAACGGGCGCGCCATGGATCTCGACGTCGTGGCTGTCGCAGGTGCTGTTCGCCTATTCCCATGCGCAATGGGACTGGGCAGGTCCCGTCATCCTCACCGCGGTCGCGGTCGCGGTCACGGTCGCGATCTTCGTCTATCTGCTCGACGCTCAGATCGAGGCACCGCGCGCAGTGCTTTTCGCGATGCTGGCGCTGCTGCTGTCGGCCCATCACGTGCTGGCGCGCCCGCATATCCTGGCGCTGCCCGTCATGGTAGCGTGGGTCGGCCTGCTGATGGCAGCTGCCGACCGCAAGAGCGCGCCATCCTGGTATTGGCTGCCGCTGATGGCGCTCTGGGCGAATTTGCATGGCGGCTTCGTGCTGGGCCTCGTGCTGATCGGCCCGATCGCGCTCGAGGCTGTCGAGCACGCCGAGAAGGGACGACGGCTCCAGCTGTTCATGCGCTGGGTGTTGTTCGGAATCGGTGCTCTGATCGCGAGCTGCTGCACGCCGTATGGCTGGCGGACGCTGCTGGGCGCGACCAATATTCTCGGCCTCGGCGAACTTCTGTCGCTGATCTTCGAATGGATGCCCGCAAACTTCTCCACGTTCACCCCATTCGAAGGCGCCCTGCTCGGCCTGATCGCATTCGGCTATTATCGCGGCCTGGTGCTGTCGGCGCCCCGGATCTTCCTGATCCTGTTCCTGACCTGGAGCGCGCTGACCCATGTCAGGAGCATCGAGGCATTTGCGTTCGTGGTGCCGCTGGTGCTGGCAAAGCCGCTCGGCGAGATGTTCCCGCGCCCGGCGCCTGACGCCACCGGTGCCGGGCGCTTGCCCGCCCGCTATGTCACCGCGCTTGGCGCGCTGATGATCGTGGCGGCGAGCTGGACCTCGACGTCGCTCTACATGGAGCACCACCGCTTCACCTTCACGACGACGCACACGCCGGTTGCGGCCGTCGACGTGCTCGAGCAACGCAAGATGCAGCGCGTCTTCAATGCCTACCAGTTCGGCGGCTATCTGATCTCGCGCGATATTCCGGTCTTCGTTGACGGCCGTGCCGAGCTCTATGGCGAGAAATTCGTCATGGACTTCTTCAAGGCGACGGAGGGCAAGAAGCCCGAGCTGCTGCCGCGCCTGCTCGACGAGTACAAGATCGACGCGACGCTCCTGGTTGCCGATGCGCCGGGCCCACAGATCCTCGACCAGCTCAAGGGCTGGAAGCGGATCTATGCGGACGACATCGCGGTGATCCATGTGCGAGACCATGCGGACAGCGCGACCGCGACGCCTTCGAAGTGAGAACCTCCTTGAGGGCGCGTATTCGTAACCGTGAGATGTCCCTCCAAAGGCGACGTGGACGCGACCTGGCACACCACGCTCAAACCCCGGCGATCCCGCGACATGTCTTCCTTTGACAGGCCGACTTTGACAATCCCGGCTCGGCTCGACTCGGAGCGGTCCGTGGCGATCGCCGTTCTTGCGGTGCTGGCGGCGGTCTCCTTTCTTCCGGTGCTGCTGACGCCCATTCCCGCGATGGTGGATTATCCCAATCACCTTGCCCGCATGTACATCCTGAGCCGGAACGGCACCCCCGACGCCAATCCGTATTACGAGGTGGCCTGGGCCTTCTATCCTAACCTTGGAATGGATCTGCTGGTGCCGCAGCTGGCGCGGCTGATGAGCGTCGAGCACGCCACACGGCTGTTTCTGCTGCTGAGTCAATTGCTGATCGTCGGGGGCGCGCTGCTGCTGGAATGGGCGCGGAAGGGACGGGTTCATCTTGCCGGCTTCGCTGCGCTCGCTTTCCTCTACTGTCTGCCGTTCAGCTGGGGCTTCGTGAATTTCGAGTTTGGCCTCGGCCTCGCCCTCTGGGGCATCGCGATCTACCTGATGCTGGCCGAAGGCCCATGGCCGCTGCGTTTCGTCGCCAACGTGCTGTTCGTCGCTGCGCTGTATGCGGCGCATTTCTTCTCTCTCGGCATCTACGGCGCGACGCTCGGCCTCTACGAGCTCTCGCGCATTGGTCAGCAGCGAATATCGTACCGGGTGGCAGCCGCGCGGCTCGGCGCGCTCGCCCTGCCGGCGCTCGTGTTGTTTGGGGTCATGCAAATGACTGCGGGCTCGATCGGAAGCGAAGGGACGAGCTGGTTCCTCGGATTCAAGCCGATCTGGCCGTTGCGCATCCTGAACGGCTACAGCCTGACGGCATCGGCAGTGACCGGTCTGGCGCTGATGATCTCGTTGCTTTTCGCCGCAAGGCGCGGCGTCCTCAAGCTCGAGCCGGCCGGCCTCTGGCTCGCGATCGGCTTTGCGCTGCTTTACCTGGTCATTCCCTCGAAGCTGTTCGGAACCTCGTTCGTGGACCTTCGCGTGATCCCGGCTGCAGCTCTGGTCCTGCCGGCCTTCTGCTCGCTGTCGCTGCCGAGCCGGGCCTGGAGAACGGCTGCGCTCGCCGCGATCAGTGGGATCACACTGATCAATCTCGCGGTCGTTTTCGCGGTGTGGCTGCCTTACCGCGCCGACTATGCGGCGATCATCGCCTCGTTCCAGAAGATCGAGCGCGGCTCACGCGTTCTCGTTGGAAGCACGGGCGACAATGGTGATCCGCCCTTCGCCGACCTCTCCTCGTATCCGATGTACTATGCGCCGACGCTGGCCGTGCATTATGCCAACGCGTTCGTGCCCAACCTCTTCACGGAAGCGGGCAAGCAGCCCGTGCGGCCACGCGAGGGCGTGCGCCGCCTTGCCATTCCCTATGGAGGGCCGGTGCCGTCGGATTTGCTCACCGCGATTGCGACAAGCCAGCCGCCGGCGGACGTTCCGCCGTTCGTCCGCACCTGGTACCGGGACTACGACTATCTCTATGTGCTCGGACCGCCGGCCGCGAACCCGCTGCCGGATCTGCTGGAGGTGCTGGACACCTCGGAGCGATTTGTCCTCTACAAGATCCGCCGCAGGCCCTAGACCGAAGCCACGGCTGCGCAAGCATGGTTAATCGTGCATCGCCATTCCGGTCTGCCTCCGCCCTCAAACGCCCGAGGGCCCTAGATCCTTAACAGTTGCGGCAAGGCGACCTTAACCACCGTTGAACTAGACTCCCGCCCCTGCAACCCAGCCGGAATCTCTCGCATGGCGGCCAATTCCAGATCGATCCGCTACAGCCTCGTCATCCCCGTGTTCAACGAAGAAGCCGTGCTGCCGGTCCTGCTGCGCCGGCTCGACCTGGTCTTGTCCCGGCTCGACGGTCCGGCAGAAGCGATCTTCGTCGATGACGGCAGCAGCGATTCCAGCTCGATCGTGCTCCAGGCGCTCGCCAAGCGAGATCCGCGCTTTCGCTATATCGGCCTGTCGCGAAACTTCGGCCATCAGGTCGCCATCACCGCCGGCATGGACGCCGCGGAAGGTGACGCGATCATCGTGATGGATGCCGATTTGCAGGATCCGCCCGAAGTGATCGAGCAATTGATCGCAAAATGGCAGGAAGGCAACGACGTCGTCCACGCCCGCCGCCTGTCACGCGAAGGCGAAAGCCGGTTCAAGCGTGCGACCGCTCATCTGTTCTACCGGCTTCTCGGCAGGATGTCCTCGGTCGGCATCCCCGCCGATGTCGGCGACTTCCGCCTGATCGATCGCAAGGTGCTCGACGCACTCAGGCAGATGCCGGAGCAGGATCGCTTCGTGCGCGGCATGATCGCCTGGCTCGGCTTCCGGCAGGCCGAGGTCGCCTTCCACCGTCTCGAGCGCGCTGCGGGCGAAACCAAATACCCGCTGTTCAAGATGGTGCGGCTCGCGGTGAACGCCGCGCTCGGCTTTTCCGATCTGCCCCTGCGGCTTGCGATCTGGTGCGGATTGACGGTTTCGGGGCTGGCCCTGCTCTACGGCGCCTGGGTGATCCTGCTGTGGCTCAGCAAGGACAACCATCTCGTGACCGGCTGGTCGTCGACGATCGTCGTCGTGTCCCTGCTGTGCGGAATCAACATGCTGATGACCGGTATCGTGGGGCTGTATGTCGGCCGCATCCATGCCGAGGTGAAGCGCCGCCCGCTTTATGTGGTGCAGACGCGCGCCGGCTTCGATCGCAACGAGGCGGCGGCAGCACCGGCGATCCGCGCCGTCAACGAGTGAGCCGACGCATGAGCGAACTCTTCGACGGTTATCACGCCAACTACCGTGACGTTGTCCAGTCCTCGATCGACTTCTCCGGCTTGCCGCATGATTTCTTCATGCGTGCGAAGGCCGATCTCCTGGGCGATCTGATCGCGCAGCGGCTGAACACCGAGAGGCCCGACATGCTGGACGTCGGCTGCGGCGTGGGCAGCCTTCATCCCCTGCTGCAGGGCATGATCGGCCGCTTGAGCGGTATCGACGTTTCGTCGGCCAGCCTGGCGCAGGCCCGCGGGGCCAATAGCGGGGTCGACTACCGCGAGTTTGACGGCCGCACGTTTCCCTTCGAGGACGCCAGCTTCGATCTCGTCACGGCCATCTGCGTGATGCACCATATCGTGCCGGCCGAATGGACGCATTTCATCACCGAGATGCGGCGGGTGGTGCGCCCCGGGGGGCTCGTCTGCGTGATCGAGCACAATCCCTACAACCCGCTGACACGCCTTGCCGTTGCGCGCTGTGAGTTCGACCGGGACGCCGTCCTGCTCAGTGCCGGCAAAGCCCGAAAGCTGATGGCCGCGGGCGGCTTGCGCGAGATCGGCGCCCGCCATTTTCTGCTGCTCCCCTGGGACACCAAACCGGCGCGTCGCCTCGAAGATGCCCTGAGCGGCGTGTCGCTTGGCGGCCAATACGCGGCCTTCGGTACCGTCTGACTTATCTTTGCGGCATATCCCGCCGCTTGTGCACGACCGCCACGTCGTCGCTGTAGACGCGTTGCCACTGCGGCAGCCGGTCGAGCATCGCGACCGCCGGTGTCCGCGGCGCGAGCAGCGTCGCGCCGATGTCGTATTCGTCGAGCAGCTTGAGAAAATCTGCGAGGTCAACCAGCGCCAGGGCACGATTGTAGCGGTCGATGAACGGCCCGCCATACAGTTCGCCGCGACCATCGATGAAGGTGGGAATGCCGGCAAAAATCAAATAGCCGCCGAAGGAATAATCGTTGAGCACGCGCCCCGCCTTGGCGAGGTCGGCTTGCGCGACGGCAGCTTGAGGGGTGTTGACGGGAGCCGGCCGTATGTCGCGCGCCAGCGCCGCCCCGCTCATCGCGATCAAGACACCGAACGCGGCCAGATTCAGGCCGCGCGACGCGCCCTCCGCATCGTCCGTGATCCGCCCGCCGAACTTCCGACCCAAGGGGGCCGCCAGATAGAGCGGCGCCAGCATGGCCAGCAGATCCGCGTTGCGGACCTGCGCCAATGCGAAATGGAGCAGGCCGATCACCACCAGGGCCCGCACGACCGGCAACGTCACGCCGCGCGCGAGCGCAAAGATGCCAGCCAGCAGCAGCAACTCGAAGCCACCGACACGGCTGAAATCCTGCGGCCGCCATTCCCCGATCCAGGCGAGCGCAGAGCCGAGGCCGAGTGTCGTCAGCGGCATCAGCAGCGGCTCCGGCCCGTGCGGCGTCAGACAGGACGCTGCGAGGGCAAGGGCCGAGAAGGGCAGCCATCGCAGCAGCACGCGCGGCCATTCGCTTCGCTCCTCACGCAGCAGCGCCTCGAGCACGGCCGGACCAATCAGCCCGAGCGCGAGCACGACGCTGCCATGCAGATTGGTCCACAGCACCAGCAGCGGCAGCGCCCAGTATGGCGGAGGGCCGCCGCGATCCATGCAGCGCACCAGGGCCGCCGCCCAAATCACCATCACCGGCAGCACGAGGACATGTGGCCGCGCCAACATATGCGGCGCCAGCAGGATGACGGCCGCGATCACCATGAGCAGCGTCAGGGCCGGCGAGAGCTCACGCAGCAGGAAGAAGGTGAACAGGCCAAAGGCGAGCGCTATTGCCGCTGCTGCGACGACGACGACGCCGGGCCAGCCGGACAATGCGTAGGCTCCGGCGTAGACGATTTCCGAGAGCCATTCGAAGGTGATCCAGGGCGCGCCATGCTTCGAAAACGAAAAGGGATCGCTCTCCGGCAGGGTGCCATGCGCGATGATCCAACGCCCGACCTCGATATGAGAATAGCTGTCGGGATCACCGAGCAGCCACGGCCCAACGATCAGCAACAGGGCATAGACGCCGAGGCCCACTGCCCAAGGGAGCGCTGCACGTGCCGAAAACGGTTGAACCGCGCTGTGGACGACCTGGTCAGTCATGGCGGGCCAAAATAGGACGCAAGCGTTAAGTTCTTCTTTAGTGATTCCCGCGTTTGCCCCGGATGCCGCGTGCCGCGCTCCGCCGGGACGTTCTGCATCCACGAACCGCCAGCCAACAAAAAACGCGGCGTTTCCGCCGCGTTTTGCAACCTCATCTGCCGCTCGCGATTACGCCTGCGGCTGCGGCTCCAGGCCGGGATCCGCATCGGGCCGCGGGCGCGGCGACTTGCCGGCCGGGGGCACCGCGGAGGCGCGCGGCGTGCTCGGCTCGAGCACGGACTCGCGGTTCGGCTTCTTGCCCTTGAGCAGATCGACGATCTCGTCGCCGCTCAGCGTCTCGAACTCGAGCAGGCCCTTGGCGAGAGCTTCGAGATCGGCGCGCTTCTCGGTGAGAATACGCGTCGCTTCGTTGTAGCCCTCTTCCACGAAACGCCGGATCTCGGTGTCGATCTTCTGGACCGTCGCCTCCGATGCGTTCTGGGTGCGCGACACCGACATGCCCAGGAACACCTCGTCCTGGTTTTCGCCATAGGACACGGTGCCGAGCGCCTCGGACAGGCCCCAGCGCGTCACCATCATCCGGGCCAGGCGTGTCGCCTGCTCGATGTCGGAAGACGCACCCGAGGTCACCTTCTCGCGGCCGAAGATCAGCTCCTCGGCGACACGGCCGCCCATCATGATCGCGAGCCGCGAGGTCATCTGCTCCAGAGACATCGACAGCTTGTCGCGCTCGGGGAGCTGCATGACCATGCCGAGCGCACGGCCGCGCGGAATGATGGTCGCCTTGTGGATCGGGTCGGTCGCGACGACGTTGAGGCCGACGATGGCGTGGCCGCCCTCGTGATAGGCCGTCAGCAGCTTCTCTTCCTCGGTCATGACGAGCGACTTGCGCTCGGCGCCCATCATCACCTTGTCTTTGGCCTCTTCGAATTCGGCCTGCGTCACCATCCGCTTGTTGCGGCGGGCGGCGGTCAAGGCGGCCTCGTTGACGAGGTTCATCAGGTCGGCGCCGGAGAAGCCCGGGGTGCCGCGCGCGATGGTCTTGAGGTTGATATCGGGGGCCAGCGGCACCTTGCGGACGTGAACCTTGAGGATCTGCTCGCGGCCGACGACATCCGGATTGGGCACCACGACCTGGCGGTCGAAGCGGCCCGGACGCAGCAACGCGGGATCGAGCACGTCGGGACGGTTGGTTGCGGCGATCAGGATCACGCCCTCGTTCGCCTCGAAGCCGTCCATCTCGACCAGCAGCTGGTTCAGCGTCTGCTCGCGCTCGTCATTGCCGCCGCCGAGGCCTGCGCCACGATGACGACCGACCGCGTCGATTTCATCGATGAAGATGATGCAGGGCGCGTTCTTCTTGGCCTGCTCGAACATATCGCGGACGCGGCTCGCGCCGACGCCGACGAACATCTCGACGAAGTCCGAACCCGAAATCGTGAAGAACGGCACGTTGGCTTCGCCCGCCACCGCACGCGCGATCAGGGTCTTACCGGTGCCGGGAGGGCCGACCAGCAGCACGCCGCGCGGAATGCGACCGCCGAGGCGCTGGAATTTGCCGGGGTCGCGGAGGAATTCGACGATCTCCTGAAGGTCCTGCTTGGCCTCGTCGACGCCGGCGACGTCCTCGAAAGTGACGCGGCCATGCGCTTCGGTCAGCATCTTGGCGCGCGACTTGCCAAAGCCCATCGCCTTGCCGGCGCCGCCCTGCATCTGCCGCGAGAGGAAGATCCACACGCCGATCAGGGCGATGAACGGCAGCCAGGAGACCAGCAGCGAGACGAACCACGGCACGTTGTCGCCCGGCGGCTTCGCGGTGATCTGGACCTTGCTGTCATAGAGGCGCTTCACCAGCGTCGGGTCGCTGGGCGCATAGGTCTGGAAGCTGGAGCCGTTGGTGAAGGTGCCGTGAATGTCCGGCCCCTGGATCACGACGTCGCGCACATTGCCGCGGTCAACCTCGCTCAGGAGCTGCGAGAAGGCGATGTCCTGGGAGGAGGCCCGCTGACCTGGATTCTGGAAGAGCGTGAACAACGCCAAAAGCAGCAAGACAATGATGACCCAGAGGGCGAAATTGCGCAGATTGGCGTTCATCGATCTTCCTTCGTGGTCGCGCGGATCGCGGCCTCATCCTTGGGCTCTACGAGGAAATCCCCAAGGAATCCTCATCGTTAGACGCATACAATTTAGGTGCCGCCCCGGTCGCTGCCAAGGGAACGAGATGGGACTATTTATCCCATCTTAGAGCGATTCCCGCTGAAATAATGGCGACCTGACCGGGGTTTTTCCTGCCTGGTTAAGGTGTCCTGACGGCACGGGGCCGAATTGGCCGGTGTCATGATCCGCCCTCGTGCGCGCCTATCCGCCCTTGCGACGCCGGGCCGGCGCCGATGCAATGTGGATACGCCCGCCGGCAAGGCTGATCAAGGCTCCCGCAAGGGTCTGCCTCAAGGCCGGCCGGCCATTTGCGCCTGTGCGAGGGCTTGCGGCGATGGCCTGGTCGAGCACGGCCAGGAGGGATTCAACCTTGCCGAGTTCCGCAGGCCCTTCATGCCCGAGCGCGTTGATGGCCCGCAGCAGGAGCCGCAGCCGGACCTCCTCGGGCAGGCCGGCAAAGGTCGCGGCCTCGAAGCTTCGAACGCCCGCCTGCGGCGCATCGCCGCGATCCCGCAAACGGAGGAAGCGCTCGGCGCCGTCGGCCAGCAGCTCGACCGCCGCATTGGCCCGCGCCAGCCGGGCCGCGAGCCGCACCAGCGTGCGGGCATCGCCACCCTCGGCCGCAAGGAGCGGCAGCAGCGCGCGCAGCCGCGGCCGGGTGAAGGCGGTGTCGCGGTTGGTGGGATCGTCGGCAAAGCCGACCTTGGCCCGCCTCAACGTCGCGATCAGCTGCGACTTCGGGACCTCGAGCAGCGGACGCGCCAGCACGATCCCGTCGCGCTCGCTGAGGGAGGCCATTGCCGACAGCCCGGCAAGTCCGCTGCCGCGCAACAGGCGCATCAACAGGGTCTCGGCCTGGTCGTCGCGGGTGTGGGCGGTCAGCACATGGCTCGCGCCGACGGCACGCGCGGCCTGCGCGAGCAGGCGGTAGCGCGCCGCGCGCGCCGCCGCCGGCAATCCAGTCTTCGGCTTTGCGCCGCGCCAGCGCAGGGTCCGGTGCGGCAATCCGAGCTCAGTGGCGAGCCGCTTGACCTCGCGCGCCTCACGCGCCGCCTCTGGCCGCAGGCCGTGATCGATCGTGACGACGGTGAGATTTGGGCCGCGCGCAAGACTGCGCTGCCAGCGCGCCGCAAGCCACATCAGCGCGACCGAGTCGGGGCCGCCCGACACGGCGAGCACCAGCGCCGGCGCACTCTTCAGGCCGGCGAAGAGCCGCCTCGCCTCGCGCGTCGAGATCGGAGAATTGTCGTCGTCTGACATGACGCGGCCCTGACCGTCGCAGGCGGATGGTTACGATGTCTAGCGCAGCACCATCCGCATTGTCAGGACCCCGACGTCAGCACTTCACCCGTTTCTGCTCGCGGTCGACCGCGGCTTTGACGCCGGCGGAGGCGCGCGGATATTTGCGGCCGACCTCGCCGAAGGCGGCGCAGGCGGCCTCCTTCTCCTTCAGCGCGGCCAGCGACTGGCCGAGCCGCAGCAGCGCATCCGGGGCCTTGGCCGATTTCTCGTATTTGGTGGTGACGGCGAGAAAGGCTTCCGCGGAGTCCCGATATTGCTGGCGCTGGAAGTAGCTTTCGCCGAGCCAGTATTGCGCGTCCCCGAGCAGCGGGTCGCTCGGATATTTCTGCGTGAAGTTCTTCATGGTCTGCTCGGCGAGCGCATAGTCCTTGCGCTGCATGTAGCCGATGCCGAGGTCGAACTCGTCGCGCGGCGTCGCCGAGGGCGGCAGGGTGGTCAGGCCGGCGCCGCCGGCCGGCGGATAGCCGGGCTGCGCGGCCGGGGGAGCGGCCTGCTGCTGATAACGCGGGCCGGTATTGGCGAGATCGAGCGGCTCGCCGGCGCCGCGGCCACCGGGTGCTCCCGACGGCATCGGCTGCGGGCCGCCGCCAAGCGCGCGCGGCGCACCCGGCGCGTTCGGGTTCTGGTTCGGATCGAAGGCATCGCCGCGGCGACGGGTGCCGGGGGCGCCGGGCGCCGGCTGTTCCTGAACGATCGGCGCAGAAGCGGCGCTCTGCGGCTGCTCGTAATTCGGCTGCACGGCCTGCTGCTGAGGCTGCTGGCGATAGCCGGGCGCGACCTGGCCTGGTCCGACCTGGGCGGGCGGCATCGCCGCGACGTTGGGCGCCTGTCCGGGCGCACCTTGGGCGCCGCCCTCGAGCGCCCGCAGCCGCTCTTCGAGCTGGCGGTTGCGGTATTGCAGCTCTTCGTTCTGGCCAGTGAGCTGGCGCAGTTGGTTCTCCAGCCGCTCGATCCGCATCTCGGGGTCGGCATCATCCGACTGCGCAAAGACTGACTGCGCAGTTGCGGGCGAGCACAAAGAGAGCAGCGCGACGGTTGCCACGGTGCCGGTAATTGCCTTGAATTTCGATGACATCTTGCCCTGACGACAAAAGCGACGTGGCACACGGCGGACCATTCGCCGCGCCACATAATGAGGAAGGGAGTACGCCAAAACCGTGACTTGAACCAAGGGGTTTTAGGTCACGGTTTGCTGAAACGAAACCGGCGCCCGAGAGGGCGCCGGCATAATCGGTTCTGGAAGATGAACGGCGCCTGACTGAGCGTCAGTATCTCGGCGTCAGGAGCTCGCGTTCAGCACGGTGACGGCGCGACGGTTCTGCGACCAACAGGAGATGTCGTTACAGACGGCGACCGGCCGCTCCTTGCCGTAGGAGATCGTGCGCATGCGATTCGGATCGATGCCGCGCGAGGCCAGGAACGAACGCACCGACTGGGCTCTCCGGGCGCCGAGCGCGATGTTGTATTCGCGGGTGCCGCGCTCGTCGGCGTGGCCTTCGACGGTGAAGCTGTAGCGCGGATAGGTCTGCAGCCACTGCGCCTGCTTCTCCAGGGTCACGATCGCCTGCGGGGTCAGATCGGTCTGGTCGCTTTCGAAGAACACGCGGTCACCCACGTTGACGACGAAATCCTGCTGACTGCCAGGCGTTGCCGCATTGGCCATCGCATCCGTCGCAGCATTCTTGTTGGCGCAGGCGCCCATCGACAGCGCGACGGCGAGCACCGCGACCAGCTTCAATCCCTGGAGGATACGCATAGGATGTTTCATTCCGGAGCCTCCACGCTCACGTTAGTCCACTGCTGTCCGGTCTACAGGGGGTTGGTTAAGCGAACGTTCCGTCAACCTTGACGGAACCTTGCCTCAGCCGATCAAATGCCCCCAACCAGCGAAAAGCACCCGTCATGGTTAATGGGTTGTAAATGTGGCGCGAGGGTGAAGGCAAGTCGCGCCGGCCGGCAAAAACGCCGGCTTTCGCCGGAATTTTGGGCCCAGGGCGTGATGCGTGGCGACGCGTGACGGGTAAAGGGCCGAGCCCAGACTCAAACCTGGAGCCGCGTCAACGCCACCGCCGACTTTAGGCGTGCGCGGCATCCGCCACGAGCACCGGCCGCTGCGGCACCTGGCGCTGGCCGCCGCGCCCGAACAGCATCCGCCGCTCGAAGGCAGTCGACCGCATGATCGGATAACGCTCGAACACCTTCTTGCGGAAGGTCGGGAAGTCCGCGGCCATCAGTCCGAACGGCTTGGTGAGGCCGGGAACCAGGCGGGGCTCGGCGATCGTCTCGTGCAGGAACACCCGCCGGTAAAAGGCCTGATGCTCGGGACGCACGATGGCGAGGCCGAGATCGGCATTGAAATGCTCGCAGGCCATGTAAGCGAGACGCGTCGTCAGATAGGGCAATTCCGGAACCCGCTTGACCTGGTCGGGATCGGCGACGAAGCGGGTCGGGTCGATCATGACCTCGCCGCGATCGAGCCGCGGCAGCAGGATGTCGGGGAAGACATCGGCCGAGGTGGACTCGCGCCATTCCGAACTCAGCACGCTGATGCGCACCGAGCTGCAGAGCTCACCATGAAGATAGACGCCGAAGGTCCACGCGTTCGGCAGCTCGTCGTAGCGGTCGGTCACCCGCGCATCGGCCGAGGGCTTGACCGCGCCCTCCCGCAGATAGGCGCGGTAGCGGAGATTGTAGATCTCCTCCTTCTCCGCGACGGTTTCCGCAAGATGATAATCGACGTCGGTCAGAAGCTCCGCTCCCCGTCCAACAGCCGAAATGACAGATCTGGCTGAGGACTGCATTCCAACTCCTTACCCACACTCACGTCGCGAAATCAGAGGCAATTCCCGCAAGACAACTTGCGCGCGCGCCATGATTTATTAACACCTTCTTAACAAGTATGCAAAGCAATCGAAGGGTTAGGGTTAACCTCCGTAGCACTACGGTACCCTGCAACAGCCTGAAATGTTGGGACGTTTCGAGAAACGGACTTAAGCGAAGGAGCGCGAGCTGGCGACGTGGAGCTGGCCTTCACCGCGCCGTCCATGCGAGGCGTTGAGCAGCTGGCGCATCCGCACGGCGGGCACCGGACGGCTGAACAGATAGCCTTGCGCCTCGGAGACGGTGCCGTCGGCGCTGATCAGATCGAGCTGCTCGTTGGTCTCGATGCCCTCGACCACGACGGCCATGCCGAGATCGGCGGACAGCCGCGCCACGCCGCGCAACAGCGTCAGCGGGCGGTCGGTGTCGATGCCTTCGAGGAAGGAGCGGTCGATCTTCACCTTCTGCATCGGGAAATTGTGCAGATAGCTGAGGCTGGAATAGCCGGTGCCGAAATCGTCGAGCGAGATGCGCACGCCGAGCGCATGCAATTGCGACAGGATGTCGTGGGTCAGTTGGGTGTTGCGCAGCAGCGAGGACTCGGTGATCTCGATCTCCAGCCGATGCGCCGGCAGGCCCGACACCTCCAGCGCGTAGCGGATTTCGCTCAGCACGTCGCGCTGGTGGAATTGCTGCGGCGAGAAGTTGACGGCGACGCTGACGCCCTCCGGCCACTTCATGCATTCCATGCAGGCGCGGCGCAGGATCCAGCGGCCGAGATCGACGATCAGGCCCATGTCCTCGGCGACCGGGATGATGTCGATCGGCGAGACCGTGCCGCGCACCGGATGATTCCAGCGCAGCAGAGCTTCGCAAGTGGTGATCTTGCCGGACTTCAGATTGACCAGCGGCTGGTAGAACAGCTCGAATTCCTCGTTGGCGAGCGCCTTGCGCAGGTCGAGCTCGAGGATGCGGCGGGCCTCAACGGTCGCCGCCATCTCGTCGCGGAAGAAGCAGAACGTGCCGCGGCCGTCGGCCTTGGCGCGGTACAGCGCCATGTCGGCGTTCTTGAGCAGCGTATCGGCACTGGCATCGCCCGGCGAGGTCAGTGCGATGCCGACGCTGGCGCCGATCTCGACCAAATGATTGTCGATGCGGTAGCGCTCGCTCAGCCGCTCGACGATGCGGCGGGCCAGCGCGGCGGCGTCCTCGGGCGAGGAGATGTTCTGCTGGAACACGACGAATTCGTCGCCGCCGAAGCGGGCGACGAAATCTTCGGGGCGCAGCATCTCGCGCAGACGGTTGGCGACGGCGCACAGCAGCTGGTCACCGCAGGGATGACCGAGCGTGTCGTTGACCTGCTTGAACTGGTCGAGGTCGACGAAGAGCAGCGCGGAGAGCCGCTCGGCATGATGCGAATTCTTCAGCAGCCGCTCGATCTCGTCGTGAAAGCTGACCCGGTTGGGCAGCGCGGTGAGCTCGTCATAACGGGCGAGATGGCTGATGCGGGCTTCCGCATTGGTGCGTTCGGTGATGTCTTCCAGCAGCAGCACCGTGCCGCCGCCGGTCATCGGCTGGAACGTCCAGGCCAGGGTGCGGCCGCGCGAGGAATCCGGATCGGCGGTGACGATCTCGCAGATCCGCGCATGCTCGATCTCGGCCAGGATGTGGTTGCCGCTCTCCGTCGAGATCGACCCGGCGGACACGCAGGCCGCCGCGATATCGGCGGCCGTGGCGCCGCGCTTGACGAGGTCCTCGGGCAAGCCCATCAGCTCGCCGAAACGGTGGTTCATCACCGCAAGGCGGCCGTCGGCGCGGAACATGCACAGGCCGTGCGGCATGTTGTTGAGCGCGGTGTCGAACTGGCTCGCCAGCGCGGATTCGCGGAAGCTCGAGGTCAGCGCCTTGACGAAGATCGCATGCAGACTGAGGTTGATGTTCTTGAGCCCGATGAAGAAGAACACCAGCAGGATGGCAAGACCGATGTGGTAGAAGCCGCCGTGCAGCAGCAAGGCGAGCGACATCGGACCGCAGGCCAGTGCGACGTGCCACTGGATCACCCGGGGCTGCCCGTAATTGCGGGCGGCGCCGCCCGCAGTGTAGCCGATGCCGATCGCGACACAGAGCATGTCGGCGACCGGATCGTTGTTGTTGTAGATGACGACGAAGGCCCACACACCGAGCACCGCCGCATAACTCAGCGCGCCGATCCAGTAACGCGGCTCCAGGTGCTTGGCCTCTTCGAATGACAGCACCTGGGTGCGGTTTTCATATCCGCGCATCTGGAACGCGCGCGCGGTGCCGATAGCGATCAGCAGAAAGGCGAGCGGCCACAGCCAGACATCGCCCGTCTTCAACGCAGTCATCACCGCGGCCACGGCCGCGGAGGCCGAGCCGAAGAAGATCGCCCAGAAATTCTGCACCATGGAGTTGATGAGAGCGGCGTAGAGTATCGGCTCCAGCTCGTCTCGATCACTCTGCTTCTGGTCGGCCAGTTGCATTGGCTTGTTACGCGTCCTGTTTGGCGCGTAGTCTTACCCAGCCCAGATGAAGTCTTTCTGAGGGAACATCGTTAAAGTCGAGTTGTTTTTCGGTATCAGCGAACCAATTTCCGCTTAAATATCAAGCAACTAGGCAAGCCTTGCCGGGCACAAGGTGAAGGAAGGCTTGCTTTGCGCAGAAAAGTCGAAAAAATCGGCGCGTTTTTCGACAACATCGCGCGTCTGAACGCGCGATGTTTTAGCGCTCTCTTGTCAACCCGCCGTCGAGGATAGCAGCGGCGACCATGCCGGGTCTGAGGCGAAGCCGGGCGTCGGCACCTTGAGCTCGTTGCGGCCCGAGATGTCGACGCTGTACAGCGACGGCCCGCCATTGCCGCCGGGATCGCGGAAGAACATCAGCACGCGGCCGTTCGGCGAGAAGGTCGGGCCTTCATTGTGGAAGCCGGAGGTCAATAGCCGCTCGCCGGAGCCGTCCGGCTTCATGACGCCGATCGAGAACTGCCCACCGCCCTGCCTGGTGAAGGCGATGTAATCGCCCTTCGGCGACCACACCGGGGTCGAATAGCTGGCGTTGGTATCGTCCTTGGAGAAGGAGATCCGCTGCGCCTGTCCGCCGCCCGCGGCCATCACATAGATCTGCGACCTGCCGCCGCGATCGGACTCGAAGCAGATGCGGGTGCCGTCCGGCGAGTAAGACGGAGACGTGTCGATCGCCGGGGTGTCGGTAAGGCGCGTGGTCGAGCGCGAGCGCAGATCCATCACGAACAGGTTGGAATTTCCGCCCTGCTGCAGGCTCATGATGACGCGCTGGCCGTCCGGCGAGAAGCGCGGCGCAAAGGTCATTCCCGGGAAGTTGCCGACGATCTCGCGCTGGCCGGTCTCGATGTTGAACAGATAGACCTTCGGATCGCCCTGGCCGAACTCCATATAGGTGATCTCTTGCGAGTTCGGCGAGAAGCGCGGCGTCAGCACGAGATCGGAGCCGCGGGTCAGGTAGCGCACATTGGCGCCGTCCTGATCCATCATCGCGAGCCGCTTGACGCGGCGCTCCTTCGGGCCGCTTTCGTCCACGAACACCACGCGGCTGTCGAAATAGCCCTTCTCGCCGGTCATCCGCTCGTAGATCTGGTCGGAGATGATGTGGGCGATGCGGCGCCAATATTCCGGCGAGGTGAAATATTGCTGGCCGGCGAGCTGCTGGCCGGAGACCACGTCCCACAACCGGAATTCGGCCTTGAGCCGTCCGTCTGACTGCCGCGTCATGCGGCCGGTGACGAGGGCCTGCGCGTTAATGGTCTTCCAGTTCTGGAACTGCGGAGCGACGTCGATGTTGCTGATGCGCTCGATGAAGGCGGCCTGATCGATCGGCGCGAACAGGCCCGAGCGTTTCAGATTGTTGGTGATGACTTGCGTGACGCCGTTGCCGACGTCGCCGTCGGACGGCGAGCCCGGCACAAAGCCGGTGATCGCGATCGGGATAGGCTGAAACTCAGTCGGGTCGATACGAATTCGCGGCTGGGCCTGCGCGAAGGCTTGTCCGCCCCCGAGCATCGCGAGCGTCGATCCGGTCAGGGTCATGAAGCGGCGGCGGTTCATCGATCGGACGTCATTCATTGCAAAATTCTTTTGTTCGGATGTCACAACATATCTTTCAGGCCGAAAGTCATCGGAATGAGCTTCCAGCTCTCGTACTGCTGCTTCGGCATGAACGCGTAGACCTGACACTGCACGATGGCGCGCCTGGCGCTCTCCGCCACCGCCTGGGCGATCGACCGCGACGGCCCCCTCACCGCGACCACGATGGGTTCGGACGCCAGCGATCCGTCGATCTTCATGGGAATGTCGATGTCGGCTTCGTACTGGTCGGCGTCCTGCCCGTTATAGGTCGGCGTGAAGCAGCGCTTGACCGCGGCCTGGAACGCACCGCGCCAGGTCGCAATGTTGTTGGCGGCAGTGCCGGTCGCCGATCCCAGCGAGGCCGACGCGTTCAGCGCCGTTCCCGTGAGCTCGTGCCGGGTCGCGGCACGCTTGTCGAGGTCGCGCTGGATCTGCGCGGGATCGAAGCTGCGCTCCTTGGGCTTGGGCTGTTGCTGCGGCTGCACCGCCGCAACCTTTTGCTCCACGGGCTTGGGCGGCGGCTTCTTGGTCTCCAGCTTCTTCTGCAACTCGGCGATCGGATCTTCCTTGGCCGGATCAGGCTTCTTTTCCTGCGGCTTCGGCTCTTCCTTCGGCTTCGCCTCGGCGACAGGCTTCGGCGGCTCGGGCTTCTTCTCCACCGGCTTCTCGACCGGCTTCGGCGGCGGCTCCGGCTGCGAATTGGTCTTGATCAGCTCTTTCTTCTCGGTGACCTTGCCGACGGCGTCTTCCTCCGGCTTGGGCTCGGCGATCTTCTCGACCTTGGGCTTGGGCTCTTCCTTCTTGCCGGTCTTCTGCCCGGCCATCATCTTCGCGAGCTGATCGGTCGAGATGATGTCGATCGGGAGTGACTCTTCCGGCGCGACGTAGGCCTTGCTGCTAAAGGTGACCAGCCCCCATCCCAGCACGAGGACATGCAGGGCAATCGACGCAACGAGTGTCTTGTCGACCTTCACCTTCACGGCCTACCCCTGATCCGCTTCCGTGACGAGGGCGAGCTTCTTGAACCCGGCGCCGGACAACTGGCCCATCACCCTGGCCACCGTGCCGTAATCCGCCTTCTTGTCGGCGCGCAGATAGATGCGTTCCTCGAGCCCGCCGCGCGCGTCGGTGATCGCCTTCAGCTTGGGCACCAGCTCGTTGATCGCGATCTCGGCGTCGTTGATGAACACCTTGCCCTTGATGTCGATCGACATCTGGATCGGCTTCTGGTCGTTGTTTTCGAGGCTCTTGGCCTGGGTCTGCGGCAGGTCGAGCGGCACGCCGACAGTCAGCATCGGCGCCGACACCATGAAAATGATGAGCAGCACCAGCATCACGTCGACCATCGGCGTGACATTGATCTCGGCCACGACGGGCTTGCGCCGGCCACGGCGCCCGCCGCCTCCGGACGAACTCGCAACGTTCATCGCCATGATCGCGTGCCCAAATTGCCCTTCACACTATACATGCCGCCCGTCAGCCCCGCTCGTCGATCTGACGCGACAGGATGGCGGAAAATTCATCAGCGAAGCCTTCGAGCCGCTGGGCCTGCCGGTTCACCTCGGAAGTGAACTTATTGTAGAAAATAGTGGCAGGAATGGCGGCGATAAGGCCGACCGCGGTCGCAAACAGCGCCTCCGCGATGCCCGGCGCCACCACCGCCAGAGAGGTATTTTTCGACGCCGCGATCGACTGGAAGCTCGACATGATGCCCCAGACGGTGCCGAACAGGCCGACGAAGGGGCCGGCGGAGCCGACGGTCGCAAGCACCAGCAGGCGGCGTTCCAGCCGCTCGACCTCGCGGGCGATCGAGACGTTCATGACCTTGTCGATGCGCATCTGAAGGCCGGCGACCGAGCGGGCCTGGTTCTCGAACGAGCGCTTCCACTCGCGCATCGCCGCCACGAAACAGGCCGCCATCGAATGCGTCGGCTTGGCCGAGAGGGTGCGATAGAGCTCCTCGATCGATTCGCCGGACCAGAACGCCTGCTCGAAACGGTCCATCGAGCGGCGGGTACGGGCAAACAGGAAAATCTTGTCGATGGCGATCGCCCAGACCCAAACCGAGCAGGACAGAAGTCCCAGCATCACCGCTTTCACGATCCAGTGAGCCTGCCAGAACAGCGCGATCAGCGACACGTCCGCGGAAGCGGCAACCGGAAGGGCTGACTGAGCCACGTCGGCCGGATTCATAAGCAGTATCCTCTCAAGGCGATCGTTACCCGATGTGCCGGCCAGCAAATGGCTGCCGGTTCCCCCAATGGCCGCGCTAGAACCGGCGCGGCCGGCAAGCCCGCTCAAAGCCTTGTCTTTCTGGGTGCAGGGGCTCGTCCAAAGCCGGCCGTCTGCTTTCCCTGCCAAGATGTCAAAACTATGGGCCTTTGGCCCCGGGCCTTGACGGGCCCCGACTTCGGGCTTTGGGCGCGACTGTCCGCCCTTACCAGAGCCCGGCGTTGGTTAATGCGAGGTTACCGCAGGCGAATTTGGCTGCGGGAAAGGTAGGCGACGCAGGCAGTTGGATCGGCTTGTGTCCCGGACACCTGGTCCCGAGGAACCACCCCTCGCCCGAAAAATTGTCCCAAAAATCACTTTCCGCGAGGTGTTGCCATGTCCATCAACCCCAAGACGACCGCCGCCATCGGCGATCACCCGCTCCACCCCATGCTCATCCCGTTCCCGGTCGCATGTCTGGTCGGCGCGCCCATCGCCGATCTGGCCTTCATCGGAACCGGCGACAATTTCTGGGCCAGAGCCGCGATGTGGCTGATCGGGGCTGGCATCGTCATGGCGCTCGTCGCGGCCGTGGCCGGCTTTACGGACTTCTTCAGCGAGCCCCGCATCCGCCGCCTCAACGATGCCTGGTACCACATGGTCGGCAATCTCGCGGCGGTCGTGCTGGCCTTGATCAATTTCTACCTGCGCTACGCGCAAGGCGCCGAGGCTGCGATCAAGCCGTGGGGCGTGGTGCTCTCCCTGATCGTGGTCGGCATCCTCCTGTTCACGGGATGGAAGGGCTGGGAGATGGTCTATCGTCATCACGTCGCGGTGCTGGATGCGCCGGGCCAGACCAGCGCGGAACCGGTCACGCCCCAGCATGGCGGCGAGAGCCATCGTCGCGCCGCCTGAGGCAACGGGATGTCGCCGGGAGCAGATCTCGGCGACCATGCCTTCGCTGCTGATCAGGTCGCGCCCCCGCCGCATCTCATGACGTGACGGCGCCTCAGGCCGCGGAAGCGGGTTCGGGGCAGTTGGTCAGACGCGCGGGATTGCCGATTGCCGTGCAGCCGGCGGGCACGTCACTGATCACGACCGTCCCGGCGCCGATCTTGGCGAAATCGCCGATCTCGATGTCGCCGAGGATGGTCGCGCCGGCGCCGATGAAGACGCCGCGGCCGATACGCGGCGAGCGTGTCGGCAGCTCGCTGCTGCGGCCGATGCTGACATTCTGGAGGATGGTGACGTCGTCGCCGATCACCACATTGGCGCCGATCACGATGCCGGTGGCGTGGTCGAGATACACGGACGAGCCGATGCTGGCTGCCGGGTGAATGCTGACCTGCAAGAGGTTTGACGCCTCGTTCTGAAACAGCAGCGCCGCATCGCGATGGTCATGACGCCAGAGCCAGTTCGAGACGCGCCAGGCTTGCAGCGCGACATAGCCCTTGAAATGCAGCAGCGGCGCCAGCGGGCCGGCAATGGCGGGATCGCTATGCACGATCACCTGCAGATCGCGGCCGGCCGCTTCGATCAATTCCGGCGCGCCACGAAAGGCGTCGATAGAAAAGGCCGTGAAGCGTGCCTGCCCGGCGGCGTTGCCACCAAGCCTGCGCCCGATCAGATCGGCCAGAGCCGCGGCGAAACTATCATGCGCCAGCACTGCATCGGCAAGCGACTGGCCGAAGACGGGATCGGATGCGCAGGCGCGCTCCGCCTCCGCGCGTATATTCTGCCAGAGGCGATCATTCGTTGCGGTCGCAGCTGCCATCAAGGCCGCCTCCGGTGCTTTGGTGCTTCCTTCACGTGTCGAATATAGGCCGCGGACAACCCGCGCGCCACGCGGTGGCCGCCGTGACTACCTGAGCACCATGCCGCAGCTCCCCGTGAGGCTACGAGCTTGCATGCCAGCCATCCGCGCCCATATAGTCAGTCGGTTTTCGGCCGAAGCCCGCGGTGGTCCATCATCCGCGGGTTTTTCGTACCCGGCAGCCGCCGACGCGAATTCCTGATCCCCTCAACCGAGGTTACGCTGACATATGACGCCCAACGCGCCCGCCGACGACCACCACGACGACGTCATGTACCCCTCCGCAATACCGTTCGTGCTGGTCCATCTCGGCTGCTTTGCGGCGATCTGGTCAGGCGTCACGTGGCAGGCCGTCGCGATCTGTGGGGCGCTGTATGTCGTGCGGATGTTTGCGATCGGGGCGGGCTATCACCGCTACTTCTCGCATCGGGCTTTCGCCACCGGCCGCGTGTTTCAGTTCATCCTGGCCTGCCTTGCGCAAAGCACCGCGCAGAAGAGCGTGTTGTGGTGGGCGGCCAAGCATCGGCATCATCATCTGCATTCCGACACCGAACTGGATGTGCATTCGCCGCGTCAGCGCGGTTTCCTGTACAGCCATCTCGGCTGGATCTTTTACCGGGAGCACGATGGGACTGATCTCGTGAAAGTCGGCGATCTCACGGTCTTTCCCGAGCTGATGTGGCTGCATCGGCTGGAGCTGCTGCCGGCCTTCGTGCTTGCAGCGCTCTGCTTCCTGGCGGCGGGCTGGTCGGGTCTGATCGTCGGCTTCCTGTGGAGCACGGTGCTGGTCTATCACGCGACCTTCTGCATCAACTCGCTGGCCCATGTGCACGGACGCAAGCGCTACGTGACGGGCGATGATTCCCGCAACAACTGGCTGCTGGCGCTGCTCACTATGGGCGAGGGCTGGCACAACAATCACCACGCCTATCAGAGCAGCGTGCGGCAGGGTTTTCGCTGGTGGGAGATCGACGTCACCTATTACGTGCTGAAGGTGTTGTCCTGGTTCGGAATCGTCTGGAACATGAAGGCGCCGCCTGAACAGGTGCTGCGCAACGAGCAGCCGCTGGGCGCCCGCGTCATCAATCGGGCCGCCCGCGAGCTTGCCGGGCGGTTCGACGCGCCGAAGCTTGCACATGCGATCTCTTCGGCGCTGCACCGCGCCGACCCGACCCAGCTGCAGCTGCCGACGCTGCACGACATCCTCAACCGCGCGCATGACGGCGTCGACGCGCTGACCCACCTGCATCTGCCGAAGATACCGACCCGCGAGGAGTTTCTCGCCGAGGCCAAGGCGATGTTCGCGCGAACGCGATCGCTCAACGAGATCGTGGATCACGCCTACGAACACTTCCTGGCTTCGGTTCACGCGCAGCTCGCCACCGCGCGCTGAAGCTGGCGGTCATGCGATGCAGCCCGGCGCGAGTCATGGCGCCGGGCTGCCTCCGTCGCGCGCGCGGCAGGTGAAAGAATCGCGCCGATCCCTAGAGTTCGATCTTCAACCGTTTTGCCGTCTGCGGTCCTACCTGTCCGTCGACAATGAGTCCTTTGGTCGCCTGAAACGCTGCGACCGCCGCCACCGTCAGGTCATTGTATTCACCGTCGATCGGCCCCGGATTGAATCCCAGCTCTTTCAAAGCGCGTTGAATGTCCCGAATGACGGACGCCTTCATGTTCGGCTGCCCAAGCGCATACAGCAGGCTCGGCTCAGCCAGGTCGAGTGCTCCACCCGCCGCCCCATACGTAAAGTTCGGCAGCAAGACGCCGGTATCCCAATTCCGGCCCGACACCTTGCCGCGACGAACGCCATAGGCGGTGCCCATCGCCTCCACGGTGCCGCCCTCGCCGTCACAAACGACGATGTGCCCCATCATGCCCGGTCCGGGCGGATAGCGGAGAAGAATGCCTCCCACCGTTGAGGCTGCCTGCCGCCACGGCACGCGCTTTCCAAGTTTTTGTGAATCGCTCTTCCAGGCGCCGGTATAGGCCTCAACCGTTGCCGGATTGCCGTTATTGTCGACGCATCCGTACAGGAATCCACCGACCTGATACACCAACCAGGACATGAACTCCGCGCAGTCCCATGGACCGTGCCAGTTCTTGTTGTTCTTGGGAACGCAGACATTGACGTATTTCTCGCCGATGCGGGACTCGGCCAGCTTCAGCATCTTTTCGCCGTCGGTCATGCTCAATTCCTTCTGCGTAATAAGACTTGCTAAAATTCGACCCTCAATAATCGAGACATCTATTTGCGAAGCTCCGGCGACCTTCGCGCGTCAAAGGCGGCACGCTCTTAGGGGCGCTCTGAAGCCGTCCGGGAATTCAGGCGGAGATTCAACGCCGCCTGCGTCACCACGCCTGCATTTCCATCGACCGGGATTTTGGCGCGGTTTTGAAACCACTCGACCGCCTGCGCGGTGGCGGGACCATATCGTCCATCCACGACAAGCGCCGGCTCAGCCCCGAGATCGTTCAGGGCTTCCTGAAGCTCGCGCGTTTCATCCGACGTGGTTGCGGCTTTCCAGGCCACCTGGTTCGCGCCGCTCTTGCCTATTGCGCTCCACACGACCTCGAAGAGCTCCGTGCGACCGCTCAGGCCGTTGTAGCCACCGTTGATGAGCCGCGTGATTGTGCGGATATCGTTCCGATCCGCGTACGCGTTCAGGCCTCCCTCATTCCATTCGTGCAGGGCGGGAAGCAAAGCCGCTTCGGGTGAGACAATCAGATCCGGGTTATTGTAGAAGTCCACGCCTGCGAGTTTGCCCATGCGCAGGTAGTTGGCGCCGCCCGTCGTCTGCAACAGGCCGCCGCCGCGATATTTGTATCCGTCTCCTTGCTTGGTATTGCCGAGCTCCTTCGCCTTCTTCGGATTACCCAGTCCATAGACGCGCTCGGCCAAGGCACGATCATTGTTGAGATATTGATCGACCTCTTCGGGCCGGATGGCCGCGCTATGATGGCCGATGCCGAAAATCTCGAGAAGTCGCGCCGTGGTTTTGTATTTGAGGCTCTCGAACAGAACCGTACCGCGGCCGGTCTCATATAACGCCTGAGCGAGGAAGTGCGCGATGCGAAGCGGAGTGTTGATCTTGAAGCGGTCGAAGATTTCGTCGCCGTCTTCAAAAGCCTTGAGGTAATTGGGATAGCAGCGAGGGGCTACCTTCCGAACGATCGTTACGATCCGCACGAAAATACTCCCTAATATTCAGCCAAATATCATCGATTGAAAACGTACTTAGATTATGCATAGCACCCTTTGGTTGCAAGAGGAGATTCGATTTCGGGACAGGCCGCATCGCCGCAACCCGGCGGCATTTTGCAGCAACGTCCGGTTTAGTGACTGTCAGTTGCTACTGCCATCAATTGCAACCCGCATCTCGCGACAGGGCTAGGCGCGGCACGACGAGCAATGCGAACAACGATGGCGTCGAAGCCGGCCGATGCCTGCTCTCGCGCACGCGAGAGATCGAAGCAGATCCCAAAAACCAAACCGCCCGCCTGCGGGTTGCGCAGACGGGCGGCTCGGGGCCATCAGGACTTTGGGGGCATGCGCCTGAAGGCTTTGAGAGGTGTCAGCCTTGAAGGTCAGCCCTGCTGCTGGTCGGTCGGCGGCGGGGTCGGACGCGTCTTGTGCTGCGCCATGAACTGGTCGAACTCTTCCTTGTCCTTGGCGTGACGCAGACGGTCGAGGAAGTTCTTGAACTCGACCTGCTCCTCCTCGAGC
Source organism: Bradyrhizobium sp. 23AC (assembly GCF_054863025.1). Classification (NCBI taxonomy): domain Bacteria; kingdom Pseudomonadati; phylum Pseudomonadota; class Alphaproteobacteria; order Hyphomicrobiales; family Nitrobacteraceae; genus Bradyrhizobium; species Bradyrhizobium sp. 23AC. The sequence goes on along the minus strand of NZ_JAVAYN010000002.1, from coordinate 433,229 downwards.
CGCTGCAGCGTCTCGGTGCGGTACTCGTCGAAGGCGCGGTTGCCGGAGGACGGGGGGCCGAAGCCAAAGCCGAAGCCGCGGCGCTCCATGCGGCCGCGCATGCGGTCCATCTTGTACTGCATCTTTTCCATCTTGTTCTGCCAGCGATCTTGGTGGCTCCAGCACGACATTCTTCTGCTCCCGAGTGTGAAAAAGAGAAGGGCAAGTCCGATCGGCCACCAGATGATGAAGCCGAGGATGGTCACGGCGATCCAGCCGGGATGCCAGGGCGTATCGAGCATGCGGGGACGTTCGTACTGTTGGTATTGGTCCGAAGGGCCGCGCCAGCGATTAACGTCAGCGGTGTAGGCCATTTCCCATCTCCATCACGGCACCAGCGCCGTTGTGAATGTAAATAACATTTACATAGCTAGACCATCCCGCGATTTTGTCAAGCTGGCCGCCAGACACGCCCGCGTGATTATTTTGCGCAATTTTATTTCGGCTTGCCCCAAGGACCACCAGGTGTGCCGCCGGGCGGCACGCCTGAACCGGAGGGCGCCTCCGGGGGCACCGGCGGCGGCTCGGCGCCCTTGCCTGCAGGACGGCGGTCGGTCGGGAAGCCGAGGCCGCGCAGATAGATCAGCACCTCGGCCTCGAGCAGTTCGTCCGGCGACATCGGCAGTTTTCGTCGCGCGGCGTCGCCACGGGAGAAGAGCGAGGCCACGCCGTGCGCCATCGACCAGATGTGCAGCGCCATCATCATCGCCGGCGGCCGCGGCGTACCCGGCGGCGTCAGCGCCGCGAGCCGCTCGGCTGCAGCGCGAATGATGTTGAAGGCGCGTTCGCTGGCGGCCTGAAGTGCGGGATTGGCGTCGACTGGCACGCCCGATTCGAACATCGCGTTGTAGAACGCGGGCTCCTCACGGGCGAAGGCGAGATAGGCTTTGCCGACGCGCTCGAACGCGGTGACCGTGTCGGGACGCCCGTCGTCCCAGGCCGCGGTCAGGCGCTGCTCGAACTGCTCGAAGCCGCGCTGGGCAATCGAGGACAACAGCTCGTCACGGTCCCGGAAATGCCGATAAGGCGCCGCTGCGCTGACGCCGGCCATGCGTGCGGCATCGGCGAAGGTGAAGCCGGCCGCGCCCTTCTCGGCGATCAGCCCGAGAGCGGCCTGCAACAGGGCTTCCTTCAGATTTCCGTGGTGATAGCCGCGCTCGGCGCGGCGCTGCTCCTTGCGCCAGCTCATGTGAACGATCTTTACATGAGCCGGCGGTGAAGGTCACTAGCAGGAATCGGGCGTGATTAACCCCGTACTTTCACGGGCGATGCCGGGCCGAAGCGACGGCATCGCACCCGGAATTCGCCTCGTCCGCAGCTACATCTGCGGAATCGGCAGCACGGGCATGACCTCGATCGCCTCGCCCGGGAAGATCGCAAAATGCGGATGGTTCTCGAACAATTTTGCAGCTTCCTCCTGCGAGGCGGCCCGCACCACCGTGAAGCCGGTCAGCGCATTGCTGATCTCGGCAATGCCGCGTCCGTCGATCCGGCGGGTCTTGCCGAGCGGGCCGCCCATCTCGACGATGACGTCCTTGTGCTTCTCGACCCAGCCGTGCCAGGCGGCCATGCCCTCGCGCTCTTTTGCCTTCCGTTCCGCCTCGGGCATCGCATGCCAGGCCTTCATCTTTTCGCCGCTCATGCTGCCGAGATAGACGGCGAGGAATTTATGTTCGGTGCTCATCGGTTCTCTCCTTGCTGATTGACTGACGACAGACGCGATTTCATCGCGATCGCTGTGGCTACCTCTTCAGGTCGCCGAAACCGGCCGCGGCCTCCTGCACGTCGGGCGGAAAGTCGCTCATCTCCTGGACTTGCCGGATCTCGATGATCTCATTGGCCGAAGCCGGACACTTCTTCGCCCAGGCAATCGCCTCGGCGCGCGAGGCGACCTCGATCATCCAATAGCCGCCAAGGACTTCCTTGGCTTCGGTGAATGGGCCGTCGGTCACGACAGGCTCGCCGGTCGCAAACGAAACCCGCGCGCCCATCGACGGCGGATGCAGGCCATCGAGCGTGATCAGCACGCCCGCGTCCTTCAGCGCCTCGTTGTAGCGCATCATCGCCGCGACGCGCTCGGGATCGAGCTGGACGTCCGGCGGCGCGGCCTCGTAGCCGAGCGGGATCATCAACATCATGAATCGCATGGGTCGTATCCTGCCTTCTGCGGTGGTTCCGGGATGCGCCGTGAGGCGCAGGCCCGCTCGCCTTCAAGACGAACGAACTCTCACGGAACCGACACGCCCGCGGAAATAATCTGGAGGGGCCCGGCCCTAGCGCGGCTGGGGCAGGAAACGACCGTCCTGGCGGGCTGCTCCGAAATAGACCTCGATCCGGCGAACCTTGCCCCCGGCCAGGGTGAAGAACTCGGTGTTACGGAAGCTCCTGCCGTCCGTTGCCTGGCAGCGATAGGTGACGAAGGCCTCGTCGCCACGGACGAAGATACGCTCGATCTCGTGACGCGCGATCCAGCCGGTATCCCTCCAGCAGCGTTCGAAATAGGTCGGCTTGTCGAGTTCGTCGTCGAACGGGCTGGTGAAACGGAAATCGTCGGCGAGCGCATCGCTCACTTGTTGCCGGTCGTTGGCGAGGTAGGCGGCGAACAGGCTCCGAATCATGCGCTCATTGTCGTCAGGCATCGATCGTCTCCGTAGTGGCATCCCGATGAAAGACGGTTCGCGATTGTCCAAGCCGACAACGAACAGACCCGGCCTGCGGCAACACGCCGCGAAAATGATGCCTGCGCAGTTCCGTAAAAATACCGCCCGTCTATGAACTGCTCCGTGCACATGAAGCGAGAACGCTCGCAAGTTGAAATAGATGATCCAAGCAAGTGAGAACGCGGACCCGTCGCGGTTTTTCGCCAAGGTTTACAGATGCTCAAGAAGAGCATGCAACTTTTGGTCTCAGCGGAGCACTACGATCATGCTCCCGATTATCACCGGAATATTGCGGGGCTCACGTGTTCAATTTCCAGGGCAAGAAGGTCAGGCACGCCATCGCGGAGGTCGAGGCGCTCGATCGCTCGCAGGCCGTGATTGAATTCGATCTCGACGGCACCATCCTCGACGCCAACGAAAACCTTCTCAAGATGAGCGGCTACACGCTTGCCGAGATCAAGGGAAAGCATCACAGCATCTTCGTCAGCCCGGCCGAGCGCGAGAGCGCTCGCTACCGCGATTTTTGGGCCAGCCTGAACCGCGGTGAGTTCCAGACCACGCAATACCGGCGCTACGGCAAGAACGGCAAGGAGGTCTGGGTCCACGCCTCCTACGCGCCGCTGCGCGACGAGAGCGGCAAGGTGGTCAGCTTCATCAAGTTCGCCACCGACATCACGGCCTACAAGATGAGGGCCATGGAGGAGGCCGGTAAGCTCGCCGCGATCAGCCGTGCGCAGGCCGTGATCGAGTTCAACATGGACGGCACTATCGTCACCGCCAATGAGAACTTCCTCAAGGCGATGGGCTACTCGCTCGACGAGATCAAGGGCAAGCACCACAGCATGTTCGTGACACCGGAGGATCGCGCGAGCTCGGCCTATTCCGATTTCTGGGCGCGGCTGAACCGCGGCCAGTTCGAGGCGGCCGAATACAAGCGGCTCGGCAAGGGGGCTAAGGAAATCTGGATCCTCGCGACCTACAACCCGATCCTCGACGAGATGGGCAGGCCGCTCAAGGTGGTGAAGTTCGCCACCGACGTCACCGCGCAGAAGATGAAGGCGGCCGACAATGACGGCCAGCTCGCCGCGATCCAGAAGTCGCAGGCGGTGATCGAGTTCAACATGGACGGCACGATCCGCACCGCCAACGAGAATTTCCTGAAGGCGATGGGTTATTCGCTGGCCGAGATCAAGGGCCAGCACCATTCCATGTTCGTCGAGCCGAACGAGAAGAATTCGGCCGCCTACCGCCAGTTCTGGGAAGCGCTCAATCGCGGCGAATACCAGGCCGCCGAATACAAGCGCATCGCCAAGGGGGGCCGCGAGATCTGGATCCAGGCGTCCTACAACCCGATCTTCGATCTCAACGGCAAGCCGTACAAGGTGGTGAAATACGCTACCGACATCACCGCGCAGGCGATCGGCCGCAAGAAGGCCGACAACGCGCGCGGGATGATCGAGGCGGTCGCCGCCGGCAGCGAGCAGATGAGCGCATCGATCCGCGAAATCTCCGAGACCATGACGAAGTCGCGCGAGACGTCCAAGGTCGCGACCACAAGGGTCGAGTCCGCCGACCTCCAGGCCCAGAAGCTGACGGCCGCCGCACAGGCCATGAGCGGCATCGTCGAGATGATCTCGGGCATCACCAGCCAGATCAATCTGCTCGCGCTCAACGCCACGATTGAATCGGCCCGCGCCGGCGAAGCGGGACGCGGCTTTGCGGTGGTCGCCTCCGAGGTGAAGAACCTCGCGAGCCAGGCCAAGCAGGCGACCGACACGATCACGTCCGAAATCGACGCGCTGAACACCATCTCCGGCGACGTCGCGAGCTCCCTGACCGCGATCAAGGCCGCGATCGCAGGCGTCAACGAGTTCATCGCCTCCACCGCAGCCGCGGTCGAGGAGCAGAGCATCGTGACCGCGGACATGTCGGCCAACATGCAGCGTGCCTCGGCGGAGCTGGCGTAAGGACGACTTCCCCTCCATGTTCGTCATCCTTCGAGGGCCGCGAAGAAGCGGCCGCCTCGGGTGACGGATTTGGCATTTTGCCAGCTGTACGCAGCCCTCGCCTGCCCCTTCCTCGTCAGCACAAAAGCGCAGTAAAAGGAGCCGGCACTCCCGCGCCCATATGCTACTCGAGGACAAATCTCCCATGCCGCAAGCCCCGCAAAAAATCGCCCTCGTCACCGGAGCCGCCCGCGGCATCGGGCTTGCGACCGCGAAGAAGTTCCTGGCCGAGGGTTGGCGCGTGGCGCTGCTCGATATCGAGGGCGAGTTGCTCGGCCGCGCCGTCACGGAGATCGGTCAGGACGAGGCGACGCTGGCGCTGACCTGCGACGTTTCGGACGCCGCCGCGGTGAGCGATGCAATGGAGGCGGTCGAGCGCCGGTTCGGCCGGCTGGATGCACTGGTCAACAATGCCGGCATCGCGGTGTTCGCACCGCTGATGGAGACGTCCGAGACCGAATGGCGCCGCGTGCTCGAGGTCAATCTCACCGGCCCGTTCCTCTGCACCAAGGCCGCGGTTCCCTTGATGCGCGAGGGCCATGGCGGCGCCATCGTCAACATCACCTCGATCTCGGCGGTGCGCGCCTCGACGCTGCGCTCGGCCTACGGCACCAGCAAGGCCGGGCTCGCGCACCTGACCAAGCAGCTCGCTGTCGAACTCGCCTCCCTCAACATCCGCGTCAACGCGGTCGCGCCGGGACCGGTCGACACCGCGATGGCGAAGCAGGTGCACACCAAGGAGATCCGCGCCGACTATCACGACGCCATTCCGCTCAACCGCTACGGCCTGGAGGAGGAGCTTGCGGAAGCGATCTACTTCCTGTGCTCGGCAAATGCGAGCTACATCACCGGCCAAATTTTGGCCGTTGATGGCGGCTTCGATGCGGCAGGTATCGGCCTGCCCACGCTGCGCGGCCAGCGCCGCAACGGATAGGTCCGGAAATTGTAGGGTGGGTTAGCACTGCCGCTGCGCGGGCCGCTGGGCGTAACCCACCCTACGGAACCGATTTAGGTGGAGACTTCATGCGACGCATCTCTTTGCTCAACGCCCTGATGCTTGCATTCGCGCTGCTCGCCACCGCGCCCGCGTCCGCTGAAATCCGCATCATCCAGTCTCCGGGCGGACAGGTCGGGCCGTTCCTCGATTTGTTCGAGAAGGTGCGCGAGAGCGGCGAGCGCGTGGTGATCGATGGTCCCTGCCTATCGGCTTGTACCCTGGTGCTGAGCATCGTGCCGGGCGAGCGCATCTGCGTCACCAAGCGCGCCGTGCTCGGCTTCCATGCGGCACGTTCGGTCGACCGGCGCGGGCGCTTTTATGCCGAGCCGGAAGCATCGGTCGCGGTGCTTGCCGCCTATCCCGGCCCAGTGCGCGACTGGATCAGCCGCCGTGGCGGCCTCACCTCGCGGCTACTCTTGCTCAAGGGGCGCGATCTCGCCGCGATCTATCCGCGCTGTCGCTGACGAATGTGGCAGCCGCCACGCATGTGACGTGAATGAGTTCTGTGAACCGCGTCACGTCACATCAAAGGCATTTGGCTTGGCCGGCCCGAGGCCACACGGCAGGTTCCCTGTGCTCGCACCCAATGTGCGCACCGGGGTCTCCACGCCATCACGCTTTGGCTGCCGTCAGTAAAGAGTCTGGATCACCGGCCCCAGCTTCATGCTGACGCAGATAAGCATCCCCCACAGGGCAAAATTGATCTGTAGCGCCGCCGCCATCGGTCGCTCCCCTTCCAAGTGACGTCCACCCCAGCTTTTTAGATTTTGTGAGTCACCAATAGCGATTCTGACGTGCAGATTACAGCCCAATATTGCGTCAATTGTTGTGCGATGCAGTCCGCATGGTTTCACGAAGCGGCCTCACTGCTCCCGCAAAGTGATGCGAATCGTGCGTTCATTCCTCGGCCACGCCGGCCAATCGTTTGCCTTAAGTTCCATTTGACCGACGCGATGCAAGTTTCCCGTGCGGAAGCTTGCGCACTGCGCATCGAACTTTGGGTCCGGCATGATACGACGCGGCTTCATCTTGCTTACTTTCTGCACAGCGCTGCTTGGATGTGCAGTCGCACCGGCGCAGGAGCGTCGCCCGATCGCATGGGATGGCCTCGGCCAGGACCCCAACAAAGGCTCGAACCGCCCGCATGTCGCGAAACGGCGCGCGACGAACCCCGCGCCCGCGGCAGCTGATCCCAATCAGGAACGGGAACGAGTGCTCGGTACCTTGCGGCCATACTCGGAGGCGTGGTGGGCGATCCATGACGAGATCGAAGCCGAGAACGACAAGCAGCTCGGCACCAAGCTCGTGATCTGCCCTCGCTGCGTTCAGTCGCCGCAGCAAAGCGAGGACGCGACCGGATCGATCCGTTGAGCGAGCTCACGACCGATCCGGGTTTGACGCGATAAATCCAGGCGTCCCTCTCCCGCGACAGTGCAGATAGGGGATTGCGGGATTGCGGCTCAACAGATCATGCAGGCGGTCGCGCCTGTCACATCCCTTCGGCCGGGCAGTTCACCATCCAGGGGATGCCGAACTTGTCGACGCACATGCCAAAGCCCTTGGCCCAGAACGTCTTGCTGAACGGCATGGTGACGCTGCCGCCCTCGGCGAGCGCGTTGAACTTACGCTCGCCATCTGCGGGGTCCTTGACAGTGAGCGAGATCGAGAAGCCCTGCGGCTTGTGAAAGTGCTCGGCCGGCGCATCGGAGGCCATCAATATGCTGCCGTCGGGCAACGACATCCGCGCATGCATGATCATCTTCTCGCGGCCGGGCGCGGCGGGCATGTCCGGCGGCGCGTCCGATGACCGCATCATGGCGTCGATCTTGCCGCCCAGGACCTTGGCGTAGAAGTTGAACGCAGCTTCGCAGGTGTCCTGATAGAACAGATAAGCGTTGAGCATCGTTTCTCTCCTCTTCGTTTGCAGTGAGGCTTATTACTTCTCCGTCAGCTTCTTCAGGCTGGCGAGGCCGGCATCGAAATCCTTGCCGATCATGCTGTCCATGTTGATGAACACCTGCATGATCTTGGACATGAACGGAGCCGGACCGTACATCGCCCATGTGACCAGAGTGGCATCGCCTTGCGGCACAAAGGTGAACTCGGCGGTGTTGTGACCTTCGAACGGCCGCTCGAAATCGAGCTTGATGCGAAGCTTGGACGGCCCGGTCGCCTCGAGGATCTCCATGCGGCCGGCGCCGACATTGTTGTTGCCGTCCCAGGCATAGGTCGCGCCCTTGCCTCCCTCAGATCCACCGAAGGTGCGCTTCATGGCGGGATCGCGGGTCTCATAGGGCGACCAGTTGGTCCAGCGGCGGAAATCGGCGACCTGCGGATAGATCGCACCGGCTGGCGCCTTCACCGCGAGGCTCCGCTCGACGCGGAAGGTGTCAGGTTTTGTCAGGGCAAAGGCGAGGACGCCCGCAAGTGCGGCGGCGAGCAGGATGGCGATAATGGCAACGGCTTTCAGCATCAGGAGCTCCGTGGATACGGGCTTAGGACGAACGGGAACGGGGGAGGCCGACAATTGAAGACGAAATTATTCTGCCGTCATTCCGGGGCACACCCGAAGGGTGAACTATGGTGCGCTATTGCGCACCTGAGAATCTCGAGATTCCCCGGTGCGCAAGTGCGCACCTGAGGTCTGGTCCTTCGGACCATCCCGGAATGACGCGTGCGGCGTCACTTCACTTTCGCGCCCTGCCGCGCGCCGGACTTCGGCTGGCTGTCCCGGATCAGGCGGTCGATGTGCATGCGGATGTGGGCCGCCTCTGCGGACGTGTTGGCAAGCGCGATGGCGCGGTCGAAGGCGACACGCGCCTCGTCGTTGCGGCCGAGCTGCATCAGGAAGGCGCCGCGCACGCCGTAGAAATGGAAGTAGTTGGCAAGCTTCGGCGCAAGCGGCTCGATCAGATCGAGCGCGGCTTGCGGCCCTTGCACCTTGGAGACCGCGACCGCACGGTTGAGCGTCACCACGGGAGACGGCTGCACGACTTCAAGCGCGCCATAGAGCAGGTCGATCTGCGCCCAGTCGGTCTCCTCCGGCGTCGGCGCGCGGGCATGCAGCGCGGCGATTGCGGCCTGGATCTGATAGGGCCCGCTGCGGCGATGCCGCATTGCCTTGTCGATCAGCGCCAGCCCTTCCGCGATCATGGTGCTGTTCCAAAGCGAACGGTCCTGGTCGTCCAACAGGATCAGCGAGCCGTCGGCGGCAAAGCGCGCGGCACTGCGTGCATGCTGCAGCAAGATGAGCGCCGTGAGCCCCATGATCTCCGGCTCGCTCGGAAACAGCCTGAGCAGCAGGCGCCCCAGCCGGATCGCCTCCTCGCAGAGTGGCTTGCGGATCTCCGCGGTGTCGCCGCTCGCCGAATAGCCCTCGTTGAAGATCAAATAGATCATCGCCGCGACACCGGCGAGCCGCTCGGAGCGCTCGATTGCGCCGGGCGCTTCGAACGGCGTCCCGGCTTCGGCGACCTTCGCCTTGGCACGGGTGATGCGCTGCTCCATCGCCGCGTCCGAAACCAGGAAGGCGCGCGCGATCTGCTTCACGGTGAGGCCCGAGACGATGCGCAGCGCCAGCGCGATCTGCTGCGTCGCCGGCAATTGCGGATGGCAGCAGATGAACATCAACCGCAGGATGTCGTCGCGGTAGTGCGAGCCGTCCAGCCGCTCGGCCAGCGCGCCTTCGGCGTCGTCGAGATCGGAGATCGCCTGATCGTCCTCCGGCAGCGGCTGCTGCTTGCGGGTCCGGCGCACCTCGTCGATGGCGGCATTGCGGCCGACCATGATCAGCCAGGCCGCAGGATCGCGCGGCGGCCCGTTCTGCGGCCAGGACTTGAGCGCGCGCAGGGAGGCGTTCTGGAACGCCTCCTCGGCGGTGTCGAGATCGCGGAAATAACGCAGCAACGCGCCGACCGCCTGGGGTCGCGCCGAGGTCAGCGCGGTCTCGATCCAGCCGGTGTCGGTCTCGCTCACGTTAGGTTTCCTCCGGGCCGGAACACGCCGACGGGACGCACCTCATAGGCGCCGCCGGGATTGGCAGCGCCAAGGTCGCGGGCGACGTCGAGCGCCTCATCGAGATTCTTGCAATCGACGATGTAGAAGCCGAGCAGCTGCTCCTTGGTCTCGGCATAGGGGCCGTCCAGCACCAGCGGCGGATCTTCCTTGCGCAAGGTCGCAGCTGCCGTGGTCGGCAGCAGCCGCGCGACCGGCCCGAGCCGGCCCTGCTGGGTGAGCTTCTCCTGCACCACGGCGAGCTTCTTCATCACGGCCTCGTCCTGCTCCTTGCTCCAGGAGCCGACGAAGTCCTCATCGTGATAGCAAAGGATGGCATAAAGCATAGGCGACACTTTCCTCGTCTGTTCTAAAGACGCGCCAATATGCCCCGCCCCGACAGGACTGCGCAAAAAATTTGCGAGAAAAATCCGGCAGATCGTGCCAAGGAGGGCGTTCGTAAGCGGAACCCGACGAGGCACTTCGAATGACCAAGGGCACACTGGCCGTCCTGATCAACAGCACGCAGCAGAACTGGTTGCCGGAGCGCTGGAAGGCCCGGTTTGATGCTGTCTGCGGCGGCCGCCGTGTGGTGCTGCTGCCGGATTCCACGCTCGATCCCGCCGAGGTGCACTATGCCACGGTGTGGAAGCCGGTGCCCGGCGATCTCGGCGCCTTTCCCAATCTGCGGGCGATCTTCAATCTCGGCGCCGGCGTCGATGCGCTGATGGCGGACAAGAGCCTGCCCGATGTGCCGCTGGTCCGGGTCGCCGTACCCGACCTGACCGGCCGCATGACTGAATATGTCGTGCTGCACGTGCTGATGCATCACCGCCAGGAGCTCTATTTGCGGGACTCGCAGCGGGCAAAACGTTGGGAGCCGAAATATCAATGGCCTGCGAGCGCGGTCACGGTTGGGGTCATGGGGCTTGGCACGTTAGGAGCGGACGCGGCCGACGTGCTGCGCCGGCTCGGCTTCCGCGTCGCCGGCTGGAGCCGCAGCCCGCGCACGATCGACGGCGTCGAATGCTTCCATGGCACCGCCGGCATGGATGCCTTCCTGCGCAAGACCGACATCCTGGTCTGCCTGCTGCCGCTGACGCCCGACACGCACGGCATCCTCAACCGCGACGTCTTCACCAAGCTCAACCGCAACAGCCCGCTCGGCGCGCCGGTGCTGATCAATGCCGGCCGCGGGGGCTTGCAGAACGAGGCCGACATCCTCGCCTGCCTTGATGACGGCACGCTGGGCGCCGCCTCGCTCGATGTCTTCGTGCAGGAGCCGCAGCCTGCGGACAGCCGGTTCTGGACCCATCCCAAGATGGTGCTGACGCCGCACAACGCAGCCGACACCGACGCGGACGCGATCTCGGCCTATGTCGCCGAGCAGATCGCACGGTTCGAGGCCGGCGGCGCGCTGGAGAACGTGGTGGACCGGGCCAGGGGGTATTAGGCACTCGGGATTTTGCGAACGCTGGCGCCTCATGTTCAGTGTCGTCCCCGCGCACGCGGGGACGACAGCTGTGCTCTTGGCCGGCACCCCGCTCCCCCACAACCACAGCGCTCCGCCGGTATCCCGTTCACCCTCTCTTAGCGAGAAGTTGATAAGCGTTGTTAACCAACGCTCAAACAACGAGTCGAACATGCGCGCGAGCCTCGGCCTCAGGATGCGGATCACGGTTGCCCTCGCGGTGACGGCGGCGGCAACCGCCCTGTTTGCGGTGCTCGGGGCGATGTGGATCATCGCGGGGATCATCGACCGCGCCGACCAGCGCGAGCTGCAGAGCCATTATGATGCCCTTCAGTCGCGCATCGCCGAGGAATCGCACCGGGCCGCCGCCATGAGCACGGTCGTGGCCGCGATGCCGGCGACGCAGGATGCGATGGCCAAGCAGGACCGCAACGCCCTGATAGCCCTGTTCGGGCCGGTCTTTGCCGCGACCAAATCGGAATACGGTGTCGAGCAGTTCCAGTTCCATGTGGCGCCGGCGACCTCGTTCCTGCGCGTGCACCAGCCCGCCAAGTTCGGCGACGACCTCAGCGGATTCCGCAAGACCGTCGTCGTCGCCAACCAGGATCGCAAGGTCGTGGTCGGCCTCGAAGGCGGCGTCGCCGGGCTCGGCATCCGCGGCGTGGTGCCGATCGCGCAAGCCGGCAAGCACCTCGGCTCGGTCGAATTCGGCCTGACCTTCGGCCAGTCCTTCCTCGACGATTTCAAGACCAACCGCCATGTCGACGTCGCCTTCCACCTCGCCGACGGCTCGGGCTTCAAGCTGTTCGGCGGCACGCTGAAGGGCAAGAGCTTCTTCGACGCGGCCGATTACGGCCGCGCTACCACAGGCAGCTTCACGGTGAAGCGGGCCAAGCTCGACAACACGCCGGTGGCAGCGCTGCTCGGACCGATCAAGGATTTTTCCGGAAAGCCGCTCGGCGCCGTCGAGCTGGTGATGGACAATGCCGATTACGAGGCCTCGGCCGACCGTGCCTGGATGCTCGCGATCGCGATCGCCGCGATCGGGCTCGTACTTGCCGCCATCGTCGGCTATCTCATCGCCCGCAGCATCTCGCGTCCGATCCTCTCCATCACGTCCGTCATGCGCGAGCTCGCAGACGGCCGGACCGACGTCACCATCCCCGCCAGCAAGGCGAATGACGAAGTCGGGGCGATGGTGAAGGCGGTCGCGGTGTTCCGCGACAACGCCGTCAACTTTGGCAAGCTTCAGGCCGAGCAGCTGGAAGCCAAGGCGCAGTCCGAAGCGGAGAAGCGGCGCGCCTTCGCCGCGCTTGCCGACAATTTCGAGGCCAGCATCCGCGACGTCGTCACCACGGTGTCCGCGGCTGCGGTCGAGATGGAGCATACGGCGCGCTCGATGTCGGCCATCGTCGAGCAGTCCCGACAGCAGACGCGCGCGGTGTCGTCGGCCTCGACACTGGCCTCGGAGAATGTGCAGACCGTCGCGGCGGCGGCGGAAGAACTGTCCTCGTCGATGACCGAGATCAGCCGGCGCCTCGCCCACGCGACCGAAGTGGTGGGCAAGGCCGCGAGCGACGGACGGCGCTCGAACGAGCGCGTGCAGAGCCTGGCGGACGCGGCGCAGAAGATCGGTGACGTCGTCTCCTTCATCAACGGCATCGCGGGCCAGACCAATTTGCTGGCGCTGAACGCGACGATCGAAGCGGCGCGCGCGGGCGAAGCCGGCCGCGGCTTTGCCGTGGTCGCCTCCGAGGTCAAGGCACTGGCGACGCAGACGGCGAAGGCGACCGAGGAGATCGGGGCGCAGGTCAACGCCGTGCAGGGCGAGACATCAGGCGCTGTGGACGGCATCCAGTCGATCTGCGCGACGATCCAGCAGGTCGACGAAATCTCCGCCGCGATCGCCGCAGCCGTCGGCCAGCAGGGCACGGCGACGCAGGAGATCGCACAGAACGTCCAGCAGGCGGCCGCCCGCACCGGCGAGGTCTCGCAGAACATCTCCGGTGTCACTGCCGGCATCGCCGCAACGGGCACGGCGGCGGAGGAAGTGCTGGGTTCGGCGATCGAGCTGTCGAAGCAGTCGCAGCGACTGCGGGACGAGGTGGATCGCTTCCTCGCGCAGATTCGCGCGGCGTAGCTCGACGGGATCGCGCCACATCCCGGCTCGTCTCCGCGAAGGCGGGGACGACAGCTAGGGCTTGGCCCCCACCATCACATCGATCGCGCCCTTCACGATCGCCTCCAGCTCCTTGCGCGACACGCGCGCGCGCGAGCGGATGGCGATGGTGTGGACTGTGGCTGATGCGACCTGTGCCAGCACGACCGGATCGGCGCTCTCCGGCAGCTCGCCGTTCTCCTTGGCGCGGCGGAAGCAGTTTGCAAAAGCCTTGTCGAGCTCGGTGAGACCGTCGAGCACCATGGCGCGAATCTCGGGATCGCCAACGGCTTCTGACGCCGCGGTCACCACCGTAAAGCAGCCGCGCGGACCGGTCTCGCCCGAGAGATAGATGTTCAGCGCGGAGGCGAAGATGCGTTCCAGCCGCTGGCGCACCGGCATCTCCTCGCGGAAGATCGCGGCCATGGAAGCCCGCGCGTCCTCGCGGTAGCGCTGATAGCTCTTGATGTAGAGCTCCCGCTTGTCGCCGAAGGCGCCGTAGAGACTCGGGCGGTTCATTCCGGTCGCTTCGCTCAAATCATCGAGCGAGGTCGCGGCAAAACCCTGCCTGCGGAACAGGTCGAGCGCCTTGCCGAGTGCAACGTCGGGCTCGTAGGCGCGCGGACGGCCGCGGCGCTTAGGTTGGCCGCGGCGCTCGGGTTCACTGGCAGCAGCTGGCGGCTTCGATTTTTGTACCATTTCGCAAATTAATCCTTGACCGATCCCATATTATGCAAGATGGTACAAAAATCAATCTGGCCAGGTTGAGCGAAACCTAAAGAATTGCCCAAGGAGGCTACAGATGGATCTCTATTTCTCGCCGCTCGCCTGTTCGATGGCAACCCGCGTCGCGCTGTATGAAGCCGGTGCCGAGGCGAACTATCTCGAGGTCGACCCGCCGACCAAGACCGTGCTGAGCGATGGCTCCGACTTCCGCGCCGTCAATCCGATCGGCCTGGTGCCGACGCTGCGCACCGACGAGGGCGTGGTTCTGACCGAGAACGCGGCGATCCTGCAATATGTTGCCGACCGCTTCCCGCAATCCGGGCTGGGCGCCGCGGCAGGCATCGATCGCACGCGCCTGCATCAATGGCTCTGCTTCATCGGCACCGAGCTTCATAAGGGCCTCTTCATCCCGCTGCTCGACCGCAAGGCGCCGCAGGAGACCAAGGCCTATGCCCTCGAGAAGAACCTGTCGCGGCTCGACTATCTCGACAACTACTTGAAGGGGCGCGACTACCTGCTCGACCATTTCAGCGTCGCCGACGCCTATCTGGTCACGGTCATCAACTGGACCATGGCGACGCCGCCGATCGAGCTCGCGAAATGGCCGAACGTGAAGGCCTATTACGAGCGTCTGCGCCAGCGGCCGTCGGTTGCGAAGGCGGTTGCGGAAGAGTTCGAGCTGTACAAGGCCGAGCTCGCGCGCAAGAAGGCGGCGGCGTAGGCTGGGCCGAACACCCCTTCGCTCTTGCTCGCGCAAGACGTCCCGGTCGACAAGCCGGGACGACGTTTGGCGCGCCTCTCTCGTGTCGAACGCTATTGCGCAGAGCCGGGACCCAGAAGGCTACACACTTCGCTGATGCATGGGCCCCGGCTCTGCATCGCACCGCAACCGTCGATGCTTCGCATCGCCGGCGGCGCTGCGCTGCGTCCGGGGCACGAGACCGTTGTTTGGCGATGGTCCGTAGGCTGGGTAGAGCGAAGCGAAACCCATCAACGCTTGTTCCACGTTGAAACATGATGGGTTTCGCAAGGGCTCTACCCATCCTACGACGTCGTTTCATCTGCACATACCTTCGCGTTCTCGCGGCTTGTTTCGCCCGAGCTTTGCTGGCTTCTTCCGCCCTCTTCGAAAGCAAGGGCGCAGGGAAGGCCGGGCGCCGGCTGGCACCCGAAGTCCCGCGTGTGCGAGAGAACGCGCACGGGGTGGACGACAGGTGATGCCGGTCGCCCGGCCTTCCCTGCGCGATGGTTTTCACGGTGTCCTTCGTGCTCTCCCCGGGGAGCGATGCACTATTGCCCCCGTCGCCTTGCGGATGTGTGATGCGCGCGCCGGTTGGCCGCCACATCTCCGCAGGACTTGACGCACAGACCCCGGGCGTCAGGACCACACGACTTCTCCGTCCGCGCACATCCTCGCTGGGTTCTCCACGGCTGGCGTGCGCTCGCCGTCGAGGCCATTCGAAGATGCTGTCAGCGCCGTGTCGTATCGCGCCTGCCGCTGCTCACGGGATCTCCGCCCTGCAACCAACATTGCGCGCCGACGCCGTCGCGGCCACCGCATCCCGGCCCGCGCTTCGTGACGATCGCGAAACACCCCTTGTGGCGAGCGGGATGCTTCGGCTTGTACGGCAAAACCGAAGTTCTGTAAATTCGAATATTTTTGCAGGGAGCTCTCGACCCAGCGCTGGCGTGTTTTGGCCGTCGGGCAACACAACGGATGGTAGGCGGGGCGGGCGGCCCTGAGACACTCGGCGCCGTGGACGTCGTTTTGCCGGGCGCGCGGCCGCCTTCCGGAAAGGCTGAGGGTTCTGTGGGGAAGCAGGAGCCCACGTCAAGATTCTGCACGCAAGAGTTGCGCGAAACGCAAATCGCGCGATAGGATGCTCGCAGCCGAAGATTATCGGCCAAATTGCTGGCGGCGAAGTCTCCAGAGACTCGCTGCGCCATATATTCATTGCAACCAGAGGATTTTCACCATGAAGCGGGGTATCATTCACATCTGGTCTTGCGCAGCGGTTGGCGCTGCGCTGTTTTCCGTCGGCGAGGCGCGGGCCGCCTGCGATCCGCCGAGGGACATGAGGGACTGCGCCCGCATTCCGAAAGAAGTATTCGCGCAAGAGAATCCTGCCCTCCCCGAGCCACCGTTCCTTGTCGTCTATCCGGGCACGGCGAACCAACTCGCGCTAACTCATTTCGATCTCTTCCGATCCCCGGATTCCGTGCCGGCAAGCAACGGATGCAGCCCGCTGAACCAGAGCGCATGCGCCACGGTGTCGTCGGCGGATTTGACGAAGAGCACAGTGGCAAAGAAATCCACTCCCTTCGTGGTGCGATTCCAGAACGGCCGGTCCTTGCTCGCTGCCCCCGTAGCCGCCGCTCGCTAAGCGTTACCAACCCCGGTCCGCGAGCGGAGACACACGGTGCCGAGTCTCACCCGCGCAGCGACGATGCTGCGAGCCCTTCTGAACGCCGTGGCCCCGCTGCGGTATATTCCCTATGGCCTGCGGGATGTGTTCGTCTGCCTCAGGGTCCTGCTCATCCCCGCCTGCCTGAGCGGATTTGCATCGCTCGTTCTGTTCCTGCCGGATCAGACGCGCGACTATTATCGCTTGGTCGTCGAGAATCTTGCCGAGCAGATCGGCGTCACGCGGTGTGCCGCCGTCGCCGACGCAGTCTTGCCCATCGTATTTCTGCTCGGCATGGCCGCGTGCCTGACATTCAGCACCATGGTGCTCCTGGTCGATCGAAACCGGCCAAGCCTGTACCGCACGGCCTCTGCCCGCTATATTGTTCCATTCCTGCCAATCTTGTTCGGGACACTTCCACTCGTTGCCGCCATCGCGGGCTTTGCGGCCGGCGCAGACGCAATCAATCTTAGAGTCGAAACGACATCAATCGATCAGATCAATGCATTCGGGGATCACGACTTCGCCGATCAGCTGAAGAAGCTCTTTGACTGGGCCAAGCGGGGCGACTGGTACTTCCGATTGGGGCTATGGATTCTAGGCGCCGTCACCCTGCTGTTCTTTCTGAGGAGCGTTTTTGTCGTGCGCCTCAGCCGCCGGCTCGCTGCACCTCAAAAGGTGAGGCTCCGACATATCGCATATCGGACCTTCGCCGCCTCGCTCATATTGTCTCTCGTCGCGATCGTCCTGATCGCTGCATTTCCAGTGCCTATCGGTCAAACCTTGGGGTCGATCTCCATATTTGCGATCTTCATTGGCTGTCTTACGCTGAATGCTACGGGCTTGAGCATATGGTCCCGGCGTCTCGACTTTCCCATTATTCCGACACTGCTCGCCGTGGCGGCCCTCCTGGCGTGGACCGACATCAACGACGATCACGAGCTGCGCCGCATCGACAAGAGCGGCAGGAAGGTCAGTTCCTCCGCCACGCCTACGGCTCGTCCTTCGGGCGACGTCGAAGGCGAATTCGAGAAATGGTTTGACCTGCGGCCCGACAAGAAGAACCCCGAGTTCAGTGGGGAACAAGGCTATCCGGTCTACATCGTCGCCGCGCAGGGCGGCGGCATCTACGCGGCCGCGCAGGCCGTGCAATTCCTGACCAAGCTGCACACGACCTGCGAGCGGTTCGCCCAGCATCTGTTCGCGATCAGCGGCGTGTCCGGAGGCAGCGTCGGTGCCGCGTTCTATGCCGCGATGACCGAGGAGTTCAAGCCGACGACGCTACAGTGCCGCAGCATTGCGGAAATCGGGAGCAGCGGTCCCCGCAGCCCGGAAATGCGCGAGGCGCAGCAATCCGCATTTGAGCTCGTGCGCAACGATTACGACTTCCTGTCGCCGCTGGTCGCTTCGGCCCTCTTTCCCGATTTCGCACAACGTTTCTTCTGGCCGGCCAATCCAGCCTTGTCACGGGCCCGCGCCCTCGAAGGATCGATCGAGGCCGCGTGGGCGGATGTCGCAACCCGAAACTTCGGCGGCACCGGCCGGGATGCTCTGAAGAGCGGGGTGCTGGCGTCCTGGAATCCAGCGGGCCTCAAACCGGCTCTCTTCTTCAACACGACCGAAGTCGCGTCCGGACGGCGCCGCGTCATCGCGCCGTTCGGCTTCGACAAGGACTTTCGGACTGACGCGCAATTATTGCCCCTGAGCGAGGACTATGACATTCCGCTGAGCGTTGCGGCAGTCGCCAGTGCGCGCTTTCCCTGGCTGACGCCGGCGGCCTGGTTTTGGGACAGCGGGTCGACGGCAACTCCACCAGCCAAGAGCGACATCACGAGATTTCATGTCGTCGACGGCGGATATTTCGAGAATTCCGGCGTAACCACCGCGGTCGAGATCATCAATCGTCTTCAGCGTCGGGCGGACACATGCTGCAAACAGGCCCGCTTCCATCTCATCGTTCTGACATCGGGCGAGTACAGCAAGGGCAGCTCCAGCGCGTTCAGCGAGGCTGTATCTCCGGTGGTCGCACTGTTCAACAGCCGAACGGCACGAACCTATTCGACCGTCGATCTGGCGACGCGGGATCTCGGCGTCATCAAACGTGATGCCACGGACGTGCGGGGACGAATCAGTCGGGTGCAACGAGTCGATTTCGGCGACTACGTGATACCGCTGCCTCTCGGCTGGCGCCTATCGAAAATGTCGGCGTCCGAGATATTCTTCCTGACGGGCCGCGCAGCACACTGCGTACCCGACGAGAACTTTTTGCAGAAATCAAAGGTCATGGGGTTCGGCCCAGGCGATTGCGTGCAACGGTTGATCCTGCATCAGCTCCGGGGTGATGACCTCGACACCGCGCTCAAGGAGGCACAGGCAAACCATCCGCAGGTCAAGCCATAGAGCAGACGGTCTCGGGCTGACGGCTGCATCCGCCATTGAGCGATCTACCCGTACAGCACCCGCGGCAGCACCGTGACGATGCCCGGCCACAGCGTCAGCAGCAGCACGAAGCCGATCATGATCATCAGGTACGGCAACGTGACACGCGCGATGTAGCCGAGGCCGTCCTCGGTGAGCCCCTGGATGACGAACAGGTTGAAGCCGACGGGCGGCGTGATCTGCGCCATCTCGACCGCGAGCACGAGGAAGATGCCGAACCAGATCTCGTCGAATCCCGCCCCCTTCACGATGGGCAGCACGATCGGCAAAGTCATCACGATCATCGAGAAGCCGTCGAGGAAGCAGCCAAGGATCAGGTAGAAGACGATCAACACCACGATCAGCATGAAGGGCGACAGGCCGAGCCCCTTGACGAAGGCGGCGACGGCTTGAGGGATGCCGAGGAAGGCCGCGGCATTGCCGAGGATCGAGGCGCCGAGCACGATCAGCGCGATCATCGAGCAGGTCACGACCGAGCCGATCAGCACGTCGCGCATCACCTGCTGCGACATCGAGCCCTGCGCCCATGCCACCAGCGCTGCGCCGAGCACGCCGACGGCGGCGGCTTCCGACGGCGTCGCGAGCCCGCCATACATCGAGCCGAGCACGCAGGCGATCAGGAACAGCGCCGGCGCGAGGTCCTTCAGCGCGGCGAAGCGCTCGCTCCAGGGCACCTGCGAAAGCTTCGCTTCCGTCTCCGGCACCATCGCGGGCTTGAGGCTCGTATGCAGCATCACCCAGCCCATGAAGGTTGCAGCGAGCAGCAGGCCGGGCAGCACGCCGGCGGTGAACAGTTTCAGGATCGAGACGTCGCCGAGCACGCCGTAGATGATCATGATGTTGGACGGCGGGATCAGGAAGCCGAGCGTGCCGGCGCCCGCGAGCGAGCCGATCGCGATGTCGCGCGAATAGCCGCGGCGCAGCAGCTCGTTGAGCGACATGCGGCCGATCACCTGCGTGGTCGCGGCCGACGAGCCGGAGATCGCCGCGAAGATGGTGCAGCCGATCACGTTGACATGCAGCAATCGACCGGGCAGCAACCCCGCCCAGGGCGCCAGCCCCTGAAACAGCGAGCGCGACAGACGGGTGCGAAACAGCAGCTCCCCCATCAGGATGAAGAGCGGCAGCGCCAGCAGCTCCTGCGTAGTCAGGATGTTCCAGGCATATTGCGGCAACAGCTTGTCGAGCGGGATCGAGCGGAACATCGCGAGCAGAAGCGTCGCGGTGAGCGCGAGAGTGAGGCCAATCCACACGCCGCAGGCCAGCAGCGCAAACAGGATCGCGAACAGGGCGACAACTTCGATGGTCATGCGATCTTGAATCCGGGAGCGAGCAGAGCTGTCATTCGACGGGCGAGGCCTTCATGCGATGATCCTCCAGCGGCAGGCCGAGCACGGCCTGGATCGCGCGTGCCAGGAATTGCAGCGTGAGCAGCAGCATGCCGAAGGTGACGACGGCTTCCGGAAACCACAGCGGCGTATCGCTGGAGGTCGAGACCTGGCCGCGCGTGTACGCGGCAAAGGCGAACTTCGCCATGGCCGAGGTCAGGAACGCCATGAAGGCGAAGCCGGCGGCCGCCGAGAGAATCTCGAGCGCGCGCTGCACCGGCACTGGTGCATTCTTGAGCAGCAGCACGACGCGGATGTGGCCGCCGACACGCAGGGTCATGGCGGCGCCGAAGGTGAAGGAGGCCGCCATCAGATAAGACGAGTACTCCCAGGCAATCGAGATCGTCGGCGGGAAGAACGACAGGAAATTCGAGAGGAAGCGCGTTGCGACCTCGCACAGCATCAGCAGCGTCAGCGTCAACAGACAACCGCCGCCGATCCAGCCGTCGAGACGGCCGAGCCGATCGATGCCATCGAGCAGGATGCGCAGCGGCACTGGTGCCGCTGCATTGAGGCTTTGCGGTGCTTCGGGCGAAACGCTCACCACGATCCCGCCCTCAGCCGCGCTTCATGTCGGCGAGATAGGCCCGCACCGGCTTGTCGGCCGCCGGCACGCGCTTGAGGAAGGCATCCAGCTGCGGTGCGGTCTTGGCCCGGATATCCGTCATCATCGCGTCCGAGACCGGCACCACCTCCATGCCGCCCTCCTTGAGGCGGTTGAGGCTGTCGACATCGGCCTTGAGCGAGTTCGCCCAGAAGCCCGGCTCCATCTTAGCGGCGATATCCGCCACGAGCTTCTGCTGATCGGCGCCGAGCGCCTTCCAGGAATCCAGATTGACGGTGAGCATCTGCGACGACCAGACATGGTTGGTCGGGTAGACATATTTCAGGAATTCCCAGAACTTGCCGTCGACGCCCGACACCGATGAGGTGGAGACGCCGGCCACCGCGCCGGAGGCGAGCGCGGGAATCGTTTCGCCCCAGGGGATCATCACGGCGGCCATGCCGATCGCATTCAGCATATCGACCGCATTCTTGTCGGGCACGCGGATCTTGATGTTCTTCAGACCCTCTACGTCGGCGACCTTTGCCTTGAGGTGCAGATACTGCGTCGGCCACGGCACGATGTAGAGGATCTTCTGGTTGTTGCGCGCCGCGATCTTCTCGTACTCCGGCCGCACATATTTGTGCAGCACCTTCAACTCGTCCACCGAGCCGCAGAGGAAGGGGATGCTCTCGACGCCCATGAAGGGCTCGTCGCCGACCTGCTGGATGTTGAGGACGTCGGCGAGCGGCACCAGGCCGTCGCGCACGGCGCGCAAATGCTCCGGGCCCTTGAAGCCGAGCTGGCCGCCGGCCTTCACGGTGATCGCGACCGAGCCGCCGGTCTGCTTCTTCACCTCCTCGGCGAAGGCCATCGCATTCTGAGTGTGGAAATTGCCGTCGGGCCAGACCGTCGACATGTCCCAGCTCGTCGTTGCCGCCCGCGCGCGGGTCGAGATGTGGCCGGCGGCGAGCAGCGTCGCTGCGCCCGCGGTGAAGTTCCGTCGCGTGATCATTGCTCCCCCTCCATTTACAAGCGCACTGACTTCAGCGCGCGTACCCATAAACTGCAGCAGCATTGGCGGCGGACACGAGGCCGCTTTCGATGTCGTCCCTGACCGCCGCGCGATCGCGCGTCGTGGGAGCACCGATGCCGGCGCCGCCGGGCGTCAGCACCACCAGCCGGTCGTCCGGCGGCACCTGCTGAAATCCTTTTCCACGCAGCTTTTTTCCGGACTTGAGGCCGACATAGCCGGCCTCGCCGTTCTTGCCACCATCGCGTCCCCGCGGCGGATGATCGATGCGGTCGAATGCCGCCAGGATGTCGAAGGGCGCATCGACGCCGCTGCCGACCTCGATGATCTGGCCGAGGCCGCCGCGGGTGCGCCCTGCCCCGCCGGAATCCGGACGCAGCTCCTTGCGCCAGAAGATCAGCGGCGTCTGCGTCTCCGCGATCTCGACCGGCGTGCCGCGCACGCCGCTGGGATAGGCGGTGGCCGACAGCCCATCCTTGCCGAAGCGCGCACCGGTGCCGCCATTGGAGGTCACCGCCATCGAGAATCCGTAATTGCCGCCGACGCCGGAGCGGGTCTGGCCGCGGACGTTGAGATTCCACAGGCAGGAGGTGCCTTCCGCGGGCACACGCTCGGGAATGATCTGGCGCAGGCAGCCGAACACCACGTCGGGCAGCATCTGGCCGATGATGTGGCGCGAGGCGACCGGCGCGGGCTTGGGCGCATTGAGGATCGCGCCTGCGGGCGCCGATACCGTCAGCGGCGACAGCGAGCCGGCATTGTTCGGGATCTGCGACGCCACGACGCAGCCGAGCCCGAACACGGTGTAGGCGGTGGTGTAGGACAAGGGCACGTTGATGCCGAACTTCGAGGCTGCGGAGGTGCCGTCGAAATCGACATGGATGCCCGCATCCGAGATCGTCAGCGTCGCCGCCAGCGTCACCGGGGCATCATAGCCGTCGACCACCATGGTGTTGCGCCAGCTGCCCTTCGGCAGCTTGGCGATCTCGGCGAGTACGGCCTCGCGGGAGCGATCGCAGATGTAGTCGCCGAGTTCGTCGAGCGTATCGATACCGAACTCGGTCATCATCTCGACCAGGCGCTCGCAGCCGACGTCGTTGCAGCCGGCCAGCGAATAGGTGTCGCCCTCGGTATCGATCGGCAGCCGCGTGTTGGTGCGGATCATCGCCATCAGCGTCTCGTTGACGACGCCCTGGTCGATCAGCTTCAGCATGGGGATGTAGAGCCCCTCCATGAACACGTCGGTGGCGTCGGGGCCGAAGCCGATGCCGCCGATGTCCATCAGGTGGCTGGTGCAGGAGAACAGCGCGACCGGCTTGCCATCCTTGAAGCAGGGCGTGGTGACGACGAAGTCGTTGAGATGACCGGTGCCCATCCAGGGATCGTTGGTGATGTAGGCATCGCCCTCCTTCATCGTCTCGATCGGGAAGTGGTTGATGAAGTGCTTGACCGATTCCGCCATGGAATTGACGTGACCGGGCGTGCCCGTCACCGCCTGCGCCAGCATCCGCCCCTTGAGGTCGAACACGCCGGCCGAGAGGTCGCCGCATTCGCGCACGATCGGGCTGAAGGCGGTGCGGAGCAGCACCTGCGCCTGCTCCTCGACCACGGCGATCAGCCGGTGCCACATGATCTGAAGGTCGATCAGGCTCGCGCCATTTGCCTTGCTCATGATCAGGCCGCCTTTCGTTCCATGACGATGCTGCCGGCACCGTCGATATGGGCGTCAAAACTGGTGGAGACGAAGGTGGAGGTCTCGTCCTCCGCAATCACGGCCGGGCCAGCGATGGTCGCGCCCGGCGCCATGTCCTCGCGGCGATAGAGCGGGATCTCGATCACCTCGCCGGCGCGGCCGTCGAAGAATTTGCGGCTGCCGATAGCCTTGCCGGCAGGCTTGCGCGTGACGGCGGCAACGGTGGACGGATTGCGCGCCTCGGTGGTCGCAAGCACCGACCAGCTCAACACCTCGATGGCAGCGCCCGGAATCGACCGCTCGAACATCGCGGAATAGTCCGCCTCGAACTTCTGGCGCAGGCCGGCGAGATCGGCCCCCGTCAGCCGCCGGTTCGGCAGCTCGACCGAGATCTCATGGCCCTGGCCGACATAGCGCATGAAAGCGGCACGTCGCTCGCGCACCGGCGCACCGGCAGCGCCAGGCTCGACCAGCGCACGCGCCTCGGTCACCATCTCCTGCAGGAGATCCGACACAGCTTCAGTGTCGAAATCATCGAGCCGGACATGGCGGCTGCGCACCAGCTCATAGGCGATCGGTGCCGCGAGGAAACCGACGGCCGAGCCGACGCCGGCATTGGAGGGCACGATCACCCGGGAGACGCCGATCTTCTCGGCAACGCGCGCCGCATGCAGCGGTGCGGCACCGCCAAAGGCGATCAGCGTGTGCTGGCCGACAATCTCGCCGCGCTCGACCGCATGGACACGCGCCGCACTTGCCATGTTCTCGCAGACGACCTCGTGCACGGCATAGGCCGCGGTCTCTGCCGACAGGCCGAGCGGCTCGCCGACGCTGCTCAGCAGAGCCTTTTTCGAAAGCTCCGGATCAAGCTTGATCGTGCCACCGGCGAAAGCAGCGGGATCGATCATGCCGAGCGCGACGTCAGCATCGGTCACGGCCGGACGCTGGCCGCCGCGGCCATAGCAGGCCGGGCCCGGCTCGGACGACGCACTCTCGGGCCCGACGGTGACGCGCTTCATCGCGTCGACATGGGCGATCGAGCCGCCGCCGGCGCCGATCTCGACCATCTCGATCACGGGAATGCGCACCGGCAGGCCGGAGCCTTTGAGGAAACGCGCGGCGCGATCGACCTCGAACACGCGCGAGGTCTCGGGCTGATATTTTTCGATCAGGCAAATCTTTGCCGTGGTGCCGCCCATGTCGAAGGACAGCACCTTGCTCTCGCCGAGCCGTGCCGCGATCTGCGCCGCGAAGATTGCGCCGCCGGCAGGCCCGGATTCGACGAGACGCACCGGAAAGCGCCGTGCCGTCTCGATCGAGGTGACGCCGCCACCTGACGTGACGAGATAAATGGCGCCGCGGAACTGCTCGACCTGCAAGGCGTCGGCCATGCGGGCGAGATAGCCGTCGATCAGGGGTTGCACATAGGCGTTGGCGACCGCTGTCGATGTGCGTTCATACTCGCGAATCTCCGGGCAAACGGCCGAAGACACGGTCACGGAGATATCAGGCATCTCCTCGGCCAGGATCGCGGCCGCACGGCGCTCGTGCTCGGGGTTGGCGTAGGAGTGCAGGAAGGCGATCGCGACGCTCTGGACACTCAACTCACGCAATTTCGGCGCGAGTGCACGCACCGACGCTTCGTCGAGCGGGAGACGGACGGCGCCGTGGGCGTCGACGCGCTCGGGCACGGTGAAACGCAGGCTGCGCGGCGCCAGCGGCCTCGGCTTGTCGATTCCGAGATCATATTGATCGTAGCGGCTTTCGGTGCCGATATCGAGCACGTCGCGAAAGCCCTCGGTCGCGATCAGGGCCGTCTTGGCACCGCGGCGCTCGATGATGGCGTTGGTCGCCAGCGTGGTGCCGTGAATGAAGACGTCGATGTCGCTGATATGGGCGCGCGCATCGGCGAGAATGAGACGCATCCCGTCCAGCACGGCCTGTTCGGGACGCTGCGGCGTCGTCAGCAGCTTGCGCGTCTTGCGATCCTGCCCCACGTCCAGCACGATGTCGGTGAACGTACCACCGATATCGACGGCAAGCCGCACCTCGGCTCCCTCAAGCATTCCAAATTCTCCGCGCTGATCGTCAAGACTGGGGTCGAAAGCGCAGCAATTTCCATGCCATGGACGACGAGGACAACGCCGCGCCCGGCCATTCTGCTTGGCACCTATGCAATAGGCAAGACGTGTTCGGCGTTGGCGCGATCAGAGCAGGAATGCAAGCGCCGCCTCGCAGCGCTCCTCGACCTTCAGCGTCAGGAGATCGTCGGCGCGGGTGCGGCCGAGATTGACCGCCGCAATCGGAATATTGCGCTGCGCGGCAGCCTGTACGAAGCGGAATCCGGAATAGACCATCAGCGACGAGCCGACGACGAGCATGGCGTCGGCCTGCGCCAGATGATCCTGCGCGGTGGCAACGATGTCGCGGGGCACGTTCTCGCCGAAGAACACGACGTCGGGCTTGAGGATGCCGCCGCAGGCTTCGCAAGGAGGCACCTGGAAGGACGAAAAATCCTCGTGCTCCAGATCAGCGTCGCCATCGGGTGCATCGGCCGCATCGAGCGTCAGCCACGCCGCATTCGCGCGACCAAGCGCGTGCTGAAACTCATCGCGCGGCGTCTTGCGGCCGCAGCCCATGCAGCGAACCAGGTCGAGCCGGCCGTGCAGGTCGATCACCTGGCGGTGGCCGGCCGACTGATGCAGCCGGTCGACGTTCTGAGTCAGCAGCATCTCGCACCGGCCGTTCGCCTCGAGCCGGGCCAGTGCACGATGCGCATCGTTCGGCCGCGCCTGGCCGAACCGCCGCCAGCCGATCAGGCTGCGCGCCCAATAGCGCCGCCGCGTATGCTCGTCCGAGATGAAGGATTGGAAGTTGACCGGCTGGGTCCGCTTCCAGTTGCCGTTGCTGTCGCGATAGTCGGGAATGCCCGAATTGGTGCTGCAGCCGGCGCCGGTCAGCACGAACAGCTTTTCGTGCCGGCCGACGAAATCCTGGAGCGGGGAGCTTGCCAGTGGAGCGTTTGCCATGGCGCAGATGTAGTCTGCGCGGGCGGGTTTTGCCAGATCATCGCAGTCCGCAGCGCGTAGCGACCCGGATGGGCGGCTATCGCGGGGACCGGCGCCCCGTGAGATCGAGCGGGCGCACTTTCTCTTGTCCGGCAATGCGGGCGGCTTGCTGCAGCGTCAGTCGGAATTCATCCCGCTTCTCGTGCACCGAGGCTATCGCATTCCCGACCGCAACTCCGAGGCCGACCAGTGCCGCTTCGGAAAGCTGCAGGCTTGCCTCGATGGTTTCCGGCACCGCATCGGTTGCGCCGATCGCATAGAGGTGGCGGGCATGGTCGGCGTCCCGCGCACGTGAAACGATCAGCACATCCGGCCGCACCGCCCGGATCCGCTCGACGACAGCATCGATCGCCGGCCGCGACTGGATGGTGATGATCACACCGGTCGTCTGCATCAGGCCGCAAGCCTCGAGGAAACCGAGCTCTGTCGCATCGCCAAAATAGACCTTGTGACCGTCGCGGCGGTCGCGCGCCACGGCGACTGCCTCGTGATCGACCGCGATGTAGTTCAGGCCGTGGCTGGTGAGCAGCGAACAGACGACTTTTCCAACACGGCCGTAGCCGACCACGATGGCCTGCGCCTGATCGCCGGGCGGCCGAACCGCCAGTTCGGGATCGGGCGAGCGCTCAGGACCCAGCTTCGCGGCCAGTCGGCGTCCGAGCATGCTCAAGAGCGGCGTCAAGGCCATCGTCACGGCGGTGACGGCGACGGCAAAGCTCGACACACGCGGCTCGATCAAGCCGCCGGCCACCGCCATCCCGATGCTGACGAACGCAAATTCACCGACGGGACCCAGCAGGAAGCCGATCTCGATCGCCGTCGCCCAGGAGAGCTTGAAGAGCCGGCCGAGGAGGATGAGCACGATCGCCTTGCCGACGAGAATGCCGATGACCGCGGCCAGCAGCCAACCAGGCTCGCGCATGAACACGCGGAAGTCGATGGCCATGCCGACGGTGAAGAAGAAGATGCCCAGCAGCAGGCCCTTGAACGGCTCGACGGTGGCCTCAATGGCCTTGCCATACTCCGTTTCCGCCAGCATCAGTCCCGCAACGAATGCTCCGAGCGCCATCGACAGGCCTGCCTGGTGCGCGGCAATCCCTGCGCCGACGATGACGAACAAGGTCGCGGCAACAAACAGCTCCGTCGAATGGGTGCCCGCAACCATCTGGAAGAGCGGACGCATCAGCAGCCGTCCGAGCAGAGTGAGGACAGCGACCGCCAGCGCGGCCTTCAGGATCGCACTGGAGATGTGCGTCAGGACGGAGCCGCCACTCCCCGCGCCGAGCACCGAGACGAAAACCAGAATGGGAACGACTGCGAGGTCCTGGGCCAGCAGCACCGAGAAGCTGGCGCGACCGGCAGTGGTCGCAAGTCGTCTCTCGGTGGACAAAAGCTCGAGCACGATCGCCGTCGAGGACAACGCAAGGCTCGCGCCCAGGATGACGGCCGTATCCGAGCTCTGCCCGGAGAGAAGCGTCACGCCGAAAATCATGGCGGACGTCGCCAGCACCTGCAGGCCGCCAAGCCCGAACACCAGGCGTCGCATCGTGACGAGCCGCCTGAAAGACAGTTCGAGCCCGATCAGAAACAGCAGGAATACGATGCCGAGATTGGCGATACCCTCGACGTTCTGCGCGTCCGCTACGGTGACCCAGTACAGGAACGGCAGTTCCCGAACGAGCGAGCCGAGCCCGAGCGGACCGAGCATGGCGCCGGCGCCGAGATAGCCCAGCACGGGATTGATGCCCCAATGGCGGACGATCGGCACCACGACACCGGCCGTGCCGAGGACCACCAGCGCGTCGCTGTAAGCATTGATGTTGATGGTTGTGGTCACGAGCCCTTCATGTGTCGACGCTTGCCAATAGCGGCAGCGTCGTCCACGGTCGATAGCACACGGCGCCGCAGACCCCTACCCGGCCCGACCGCCATCCTCACAGTCCCCAAACTGAGGTCAACTCGCCCAGTTCTCGCGAAACTCGGGGAATAGCGTCAGACCTCCGCAGGCGTAGAGGGTCTGCCCCGTGATGTAGCTCGCATCATCGGAAGCGAGGAAAGCGAACACGGCGGCGATCTCCTCCGGCGTGCCGACACGCCTCATCGGAATGTGGCTGGTGACGACGCCGCGCTTTTCGGGATCGCCGGTCCAGGCCGCGTTGATCGGCGTGTCGATCGCGCCAGGCCCGACCGCGTTGACGCGAATGCCGCGGCCGGCGAACTCCAGCGCCAGCGTGCGCGTCAGATTGGCCATGCCGCCCTTGCTGATCGAATAAGCGAGATAGCCGGGCTTCGGGATGATCTGGTGCACGCTGGAGCAGTTGATGATGGAGCCCCCTCCCCCGCGCGCCACGAAATGCGCGAGCGCCTTCTGGGCGCAGAGCACGGCACCGTTCAGGTTGACGTCGATGATCCGGTGATAGGTCTCGATGTCGAGCGCCTCGCTCGGCGACTCCTTTTGGAAGCCGGCGTTGTTGACGAGACAATCGAGACGCTTCCAGCGCGAAAGGATCGCCTCGAACATCGCAGCAATCTCTTGCCCGTCGCCGACATTGGCCTTGACGATGCGATGATCGGGCGCGCCGTGGCCGCGATCGCTCGAAGCGGCCCGCGCGAGCGCGAGCGTCTCCTCCGCCCGCTCATCGTGCTCGAAATAATTGATGGCGACGGTTGCGCCTTCCTGGGCGAGCCGGATGGCGACGGCGCGACCGATGCCTTGCGAGGCGCCAGTCACCAGGGCGTATTGGCCAACGAGGCGCGAGGGAAAGGAGGTCGAGCGATCGGTTTGCGGCATGGGTTCTCTCCGGGATGTCTCATCATCGACGGACGGCGCGTTTTGTTCCATCCCCTTTCGTGCATCGCTGGGATTCATTCCGCGCGCCGCGCCAGCGGCGAGGTCAGGATCTGGTAGAGGATGATGGCGCCAAAAGTTGCGGTGCCGATCCCGCCGATCGTGAACGCGCCGAATTTGAGCGTGAGGTCGCCCGCTCCGGCGGTCAGCGCCACGGCGACGGTGATCAGGTTTGCAGGATTGGCGAAGTCGACCTTGTTCTCGACCCAGATCCGGCCGGCCATCGCCGCAATCAACCCGAACAGCACGATCGAGAGGCCGCCGATGACAGGCCCCGGGATCGACAGGATCAGCGCGCCGAACTTCGGCGAGAAGCCGAGCAGGATCGACACGATGGCGGCGAAGGCGAACAGCAATGTCGAATAGACCTTCGTCGCCGCCATCACGCCGATATTCTCGGCATAGGTGGTGACGCCGGTGCCGCCGCCGCAGGCCGCGACGATGGTAGCCAAGCTGTCGGCGAACAGGGCGCGGCCGAGATAGGCATCGAGACTCCGGCCCGTCATGGCGCCGACGGCCTTGATGTGACCGAGGTTCTCGGCGACGAGAATGATCGCAACCGGCGCGATCAGAAAGATCGCATCGGCCTGGAATGTCGGCGTGGTGAAGCTCGGCATGCCGAGCCACGGCGCGGCCGAAAGCTGAGTGAAGTCGATCGGCTTGCCGAAACCGAGGCCGTTGGCGAACAGCAGGTATAAGAGATATCCGCCGATCGCGCCGAGGATGATCGGCAGGCGGCGCCACAGGCCTGGCGCCGCAACGGCCACCACGCCGATGATCAGAACCGTCGCCAATCCGATCCAGGTATCGAACGTGCCGGCGCTCACCGCCTTGACCGCCACGGGCGCGAGGTTGAGGCCGATCGCCGCGACCACGGCGCCGGTGACGGCCGGCGGCAGCAGCCGCTCGACCCAGCCGACCCCCGACCACATCACGATCAGCGCGATCACGCCATAGAGCACCCCGGCGCCAACGATGCCGCCGAGCGCAACCGACAAGTTCGGGTTCGAACCCTGCCCGGCATAGCCCGTGGCGGCGATGACGACGGCGATGAACGCGAAGCTCGAGCCGAGATAGCTCGGCACGCGCCCGGCGACGATGACGAAGAAGATCAGCGTGCCGATGCCGGAGAACAGGACGGCGACATTGGGATCGAACCCCATCAGCAGCGGCGCGATGATCGTCGAGCCGGACATGGCGACGCAATGCTGGAGACCGGAGACGATCGTCTGGCCCCATGACAGCCGCTCCTCCGGCATGATCACGCCCGAGGTCTTCAACGTCCAACGCGGGAAATAGCCTTGCTGTTGCCGGCCGGCGCCTGATGAAGTCGACATGTTCCCCCCAGTTGCGGTGCAGCGACCGATCTTTCGTGCGAACAGACAAAAATGTGATTGTCGCTTCTGCGGCGACCATCACATGATGCAAGCCATGCAAGATCGAAATCACGCAAAATCAATGCGTTCCGGGGCCACTCTATGACACAAGTCGCGATCCAGCCAGCCATCCATCGCCGGCAACAGCCCTGGTACAAGATCCTCTACGTGCAGGTGCTGATCGCGATCGCACTCGGCGTACTCATCGGCTATTTCTACCCCGACCTCGGCAAGGCCTTGAAGCCGCTCGGCGACGGCTTCATCGCGCTGATCAAGATGATGATCGCGCCGGTGATCTTCTGCACCGTCGTGCACGGCATCTCATCGATGGGCGACCTCAAGCGCGTCGGCCGGGTCGGGCTGAAGTCGCTGATCTATTTCGAGACGGTCTCGACCGTCGCGCTCGCGGTCGGCCTCCTGGTCGGCGAGATTCTGCAGCCCGGGCACGGCTTCAATATCGATCCCGCCACGATCGATCCGAAATCGGTGGCCACCTACGTCACCAAAGCCAAGGAAGAAGGCATCGTCGCCCATCTGATGGCGATCATCCCCGACAGCTATTTGGGCGCGATCGCGCGCGGCGACCTTTTGCAGGTGCTGCTGATCTCGATCCTGTCCGGCTTCGCCATCGCCTTCCTCGGCAAAGCCGGCGAGCCCATTGCGGACGCGATCGACAAGGCCGCGAAGATGTTCTTCGGCATCATCCGCATCATCGTGCGCGTCGCCCCGATCGGCGCCTTCGGCGCGATGGCGTTCACGGTCGGCGCCTACGGCCTCGGCTCGCTGATCAATCTCGCCGCCCTGATCGGCACGTTCTATCTCACCAGCATGCTGTTCGTGCTCGTGGTGTTAGGGGCGATCGCGCGGCTCGCCGGCTTCTCGATCCTCCGCTTCATCGCCTACATCAAGGACGAGCTGCTGATCGTGCTCGGCACGTCGTCCTCCGAGACGGTGCTGCCGCAGATGATCCAGAAGATGGAGCATCTTGGCGCCTCGCGCTCCGTGGTCGGCCTCGTGATTCCGACCGGCTACAGCTTCAACCTCGACGGCACCAACATCTACATGACGCTCGCAACGCTGTTTCTGGCGCAGGCGACCAACACGCATCTGACCATCTGGCAGGAGCTCGGCATTTTGGGCATCGCCATGATCACCTCGAAGGGCGCCTCGGGCGTGACCGGCGCCGGCTTCATCACGCTCGCCGCGACACTATCGATCGTGCCTGACATCCCGATCCAGTCGATCGCGATCCTGGTCGGCATCGACAAGTTCATGAGCGAATGCCGCGCGCTGACCAATCTGATCGGCAACGGCGTCGCCTGCGTCGTCATCAGCATCTCCGAAGGCGAGCTCGACCGCGAGGCGCTGCACGAGACCATGGCCCATCCGCTCGAGATCGGCGAAGCGCTGGAGCCGGGCGGGAGTGCAGCATCGTAGGTTGCAAACCAGCCGGCTCAGCGCGATTCCGACGCGGTAGTTTCCCGGAGTGGTCAATTGCTGCGGGACGCGTCACAACAGTTGCGTTGGGATCACGGATTGATACTCATTTTTTCTACCCGACGCGCTGGGGGCAGGGCGTCGGGTTTTTGAAAATCACTGCCATATCAGGACTGCCGGGCGGGATCAGACGATCCCGCCGTGAGTGCGCAGCACCTTGGCGGCGAGGTCGAGCCGCCGCGTGACCCCAATCGCCTGCAGGAACGCTTCGTCATGACTGACGACGAGCAGTGCGCCGTCATAGGCCCTCAAGCCTGCTTCGACCGCTTCGATAGACTCGATGTCGAGATGATTGGTCGGCTCATCCAGGATCAGCAGCGACGGCGGCGACGACCCGCCCAGCACGCAAGCGAGGCCCGCGCGAAACATTTGCCCGCCGCTCAGGCTTCCGGCTGCCTGCAAGGCGGCATCGGCGCGAAACATGAACCGCGCCAGCGCGGCATGGCATTCGTTCGCTCCCGCCTTCGGATTGAGACGCCCAAAATTCTGAAGGACGGAGATCGAGGGAACGAGCAGGCTGACCTTCTGGTCGAACAGCGCGAAATCCGGCCTGACCCGCACGGTGCCCGAGAGCGGACGCAGCTCGCCGGCGATGAGTTTCAGCAGCGTCGTCTTGCCGGAGCCGTTGGGCCCGACCAGCGCGATCCGCTCCGGACCGACGACGGCGAATGAGAGATCGCGCAGGACCGGTTGCTCCGGCCGATAGCCGGCGCTGACGCCGTCGAGCCTGAGCAACTCCCTGCCCGCCGGCAGGCCGCTCGCGGGCAGCTTGACCGAGAGTGGCTGAAGAATCTCGATGCGCCGGCGTGCCGTATCGACGGCTTGAAGCGCTTCCGCGCGCAGCCGCTCGGCGATTTGTGCGGTCTTGCCGCCGGTATCCTCGCTACGATCCTTGCGCGCCCCCGCCAGGATGCGCGGCATGTCGCCCTTGGCGCGCTTCTTCCTGCCGCCGCTGTCCTTGCGCGCTTTCTTCTCCGCGGCCTCCTGCGCCTTGCCGTCGATCTCGGATAGCCGCCTCTCGGCATGCGCGAGGTCGTGCCTGACGGCGGCGAGCTCGACGGCCTTCTGTTCGCGGTAACGGCTCCAATTGCCGCCGTATCGCGTGGCTCCGAGCGACGTCAGCTCGACAATCGCATCCATCGTGTCGAGCAGGCGCCGATCGTGGCTGACGACGATCGCACCACCGCGCCAGGCGGCGAGGAGATCGATCACCGCCTTGCGGCCGTCGCTATCCAGATTGTTGGTGGGCTCGTCCAGCAGCAGGAAGTCCGGCTCGGCAAAGACCAATGCGGCGAGGCGAACCCGCGTGATCTGGCCGCCGGACAGGCGTGACAGCTCGGTGTCGGGAGCGAGATCAAACCCGAGACGTGCAAGCGCAGCCTGTAAGCGTACTTCGAGAGTCCAATCGACCTCGGCGAGGTCGTCGGCCGAGGCTTCTCCCCGCTCGGCCCGGCGAAGCAGCGCGAGCTGACCTCGCGCCTCAAACAGATCGGCCACCGTCGCACCCGCAAGGAGCTGGACATCCTGGCGCAGCAACCCCACGGTTCCGTTGACGACGACGCGCCCCGCCTGGAAAAGTTGCTCCCCGGAGATCGACGCGAGCAGCGTGGTCTTCCCGACGCCATTGCGGCCGACGAGGCCGGTCCGCTCGGCGCCGAACGTCAGATCGGTGTTGGAGAAGAGAGAGCGGCCGTCAGGCGTGGACAGCGACAGATTCGACAGGATGATGGAAGCAGGCATGGAATTCCCCGTGAGCAAGGCGGATGGGCTTTGCGGTCGGGGTAAAATCCATGGCTGCGAAGGTCCTTATCGGGGGACTCCTTAACTAGTCCCATCGAAGCGCGAGATCAAGGCGCGGATCGAAGGGACGACGGCGCGGGAAGCGCCGACGTCCCTCGTCGGCCTATCGCGTTCAGCCCTTGAGCGCGGTAACCACCACCTCGATCAGCGCGCCGCCGCCGAGATCGGCGACGCCGACCGTGGCGCGGGTCGGCAGATTGTCACCGAAGAATTCGGTCCAGGCCGCGTCCATCTCCTTCTTCTTGGAGAGATCCGTGACGAAGATCGAGGCGCTGACGACGCGGCTCTTGTCGGTGCCGGCTTCCTTCAGATAACCGGCGATCTTGCCGAGGATGTTGCGGGTCTGGTCACCCATCGAGACCGAGGTGTCGTCGGCAATGGTGCCGCCGAGGAAGACGAAGCCGTTGGCCTCGACGGCCCGGTGCATGATGGGCGTGCGGATGCTGCGGGTGATGCTCATGATGTCCTCTTGTTGCTAGAGCGTAGTGGGATGGAAGCGGTCGATGCCGAGATCACCGACGCGGGTCTGGGTGCCGCCGTTGACGATCAGCTCCGCCATCACGGCGCCGGCGCCGGGGCCGAGCTGAAAGCCGTGCAACGAGAAGCCGAACTGGTGATAGAGCCCCTTGTGACGGCTGCTCGGTCCGAACACGGGAATATCGTCCTTCATCTTCGCTTCGATCCCGGCCCAGGCACGGACGATGGTGGCGCTGCGCATCACCGGGAACAGCTCGAACACGGTGCGTGCGCTGGTCGCGAGGCTCTTCCAGTCCAGCACCGTCTCGTTGCGGTCCTGATAAGGCGTTGCCAGATGGCCGCCCCCGATCAGCACGGTGCCGTTGGAGAATTGCTTGAAGGAGAGTTTTCGTCCGCGCAAGATCACGACGGGGTCGATGAAGTGCGGCACGCGCGAGGTGATCATCAGCATCGGCGCCACGGTCTCGACCGGCACGGGCTCGCCGAGTGCGGCCGCGATCTTGCCGGCCCAGGCGCCGGCAGCGTTGACCAGCACCGGCGCGGCAAAGGTTTCAGTGCCGACGTCGACATGCCAGAGCCCATCGCTGTACCGGATGTTGCTGGCGGCGACGCCCTCGCGCACGGTCGCGCCGAGCTGTTCGGCCTTGCGGCGGAATGCCGTCGTCGTCTGCGCCGGATTGGCGGCGCCGTCACGGCGCGAGACCACGCCGCCGGGGCAGCTTTCAGCCACCGCCGGCACCAGCCGGCGCAATTCAGTCGCGTCGATCAGCTCTTCGTGGGTGAAGCCGAGCGCATTGAGTTCGGCCACGCGCGTACGGCAGACCGCGAGCTCCTCTTCGTTTTCCGCGACCAGCACCTGGCCGTGGCTCTCGAAACTGCAATCGTCGTCGAGGAGATCCTTGATTTTCTCCCAGATTCCCATCGAGCGGATCGAGAGCGGAATCTCGGGGATGTGCCGCGCGAGCTGGCGGACGCCGCCGGCATTGACGCCGGAGGCGTGGCGTCCGGCATAATCCTTCTCAATCAACACCGGTTGAAGGCCGGCGAGGCACAGATGCAACGCGGTAGAGCATCCGTGGATGCCGCCGCCGACGACGATCGCATCCACGCACCTTGTCATCCGCGCACCACCGCTTTGATATCGGCCTCGCTCTTCGGAACCGCCGCGAGCTCGGCAAGCGTGATCGGCTTCACCGGCGCGCGCAGCCGGTAATAGCCGATCTCCTGCGGGCTCTTGGCCCGTGCCTGCGCCATCAGCTCGGTGACGGTGAGACCGCAGAGCCGGCCCTGGCACGGGCCCATGCCGGTGCGGCGATAGGCTTTCAGCTGATTGGGTCCGGTTGCACCGATGGCGACCGCGTCGAGAATGTCCTTTGCCGAGACCTCTTCGCAGCGGCAGACGATGGTGTCGCCGGAGGGAATACGGAACTGCGGCGCTGGGCGGAACAGCGTGTCGAGGAAGACGCGGCCGCGCTCGGCCTTGGCAAGATCGGCCCGCAACGCTGCCATCGACGGAAGTTTTGCGGCAGCCGCGGGTGCCAACGCTTCGACTGCCGCGCGCGCCGCGATGCGGCCGCGCACCACGGCGGCATTGGCACCACCGATGCCGGCGCCGTCGCCGGCGATCGCGATGCCGACGACCGATGAGCTGCCGCTGGCATCCAGCACCGGCGACCAGCACAGTTGCAGATCGTCCCAGCGATGCTCGACACCTGCGGACATCGCGAGATTAACGTTGGGCACGACACCCTGATGCAACAGCAGCAAATCCGCGGCAATGGTCTCGCGCTTGCCGCCCGCAACATAGCTCACGCTGGCGAGCTGGCCCTCGCCGGCCGCCGAGAGCTCGGTGACGCCGGAGACGACCTGCACCTTGGCCTTCACCTCGCGCATCATCGCGAGGCCCTTGGCGAAATAGGGCGAGGTCAGGAAGGCGAAGGCGTGCGGCAGCGCCGCGAAGTAATTGCCGCGCTCGGTGGTGTCGAGGATGCGGTCGATGCGGCCGCCGAGGCGCAGGATTTGCGCGGCGAGCAGCCAAAGCAGCGGCCCCTGCCCTGCGATGACAGTGCGGCCATCAGGCACCAGCGCCGATGATTTCAGCATCGTCTGCGCCGCACCCGCGGTCATCACGCCCGGCAGCGTCCAGCCGGGAATCGGAAACGGCCGCTCCAGTGCGCCGGTCGCGAGGATCACGCGCTGCGCCTTGACGAAGGCGGACGCGCCGCCGACCGAGACGGCGATCTCGAGGTTGCGGTCGAGGCTCCAGACTGTGGCACGATGGATGACCTCGGCGCTGGTCGCACGCAGCGACTTCACGAGATCGGCACCGACCCAATAATCGGCGCCGAGTTGATTGCGATCGGTTACCGGCGTGGACGCGATGGCGCGGAACACCTGGCCGCCCGGGCCGATGTTCTCGTCGAGCAGCAACGTCGAGAGGCCAGCGTCGGCCGATGTCGCAGCGGCGGCAAGGCCCGCGGGTCCGGCGCCGATCACCACGACGTCATAGGCTTCGCGCTTGGGAGCCACAGTCATTTTCCGATCTCCCGCTTGCCCTTCTGAATTTCGATCTGCATGCCCTCGGCGACGGGCACGAGGCAGCCTTGGCGGTTGCCGACGCCGTCGATGGTGACGAGGCAGTCGAAGCACACGCCCATCATGCAATAGGGCAGACGCGGCGCGCCGCTCACGGCGGTGGAACGCCGTGCGTCCAAGCCGGAGGCCAGCAGCGCGGCAGAGACGGTGTCGCCCTGGCGCGCCGCCACGGCAACGCCGTCGACGAAGATCTCGACCTGCGGTCGCTTGTCCTGTTCGGATCGTCTAAACATGGGGATGCCTCTAGGCTCCTTCAGAAATCTCTAATAGCCGCTGTTGTTCGCAGCGCCCGCGTCGCCGAACCGGCTGGCGGAGAACGCACCGACCAGCTCCGGCTCGAGCGCGCCTTGTGCGACCATGCGCGCGATCTCGAAGGCGTGGTTGGAGGCCAGCGTCACGCCGGAATGGCAGCAGGCGACGAACGCGCCGGGATGCGTCTTCGACTGGTCGTAGATCGGAAAGCCGTCCTGCGGCATGACGCGGATGCCGGCCCAGCTCCTGACCACGTTGAGCCGCGACAGATGCGGGAACATCCGCTGGGCGCGATCGGTCATCACCGCGCTGATCGAATGCTTCAGCGCACGATCATCCAGCTCGTCCTCCTTGCTGTCGCCGATCATCACCGTGCCCTCGTCGGTCTGGCGGATCGTGGTCAGCGGATGCGGCAGGAACGGCATGGTGCGCTCGGTCACCACGATCTGGCCGCGCGTCGGGCCCATCGGCGCATAGAGGCCGACCATCGGCGCCAGCATCTGATTGGCATTGCCGGCGGCGAGCACGATCTTGGCCGCGCGCAGCTCGCCCTTCGGCGTGGTCAGGCGGAATTCGCCGCCGCTCTTGCTGATCGCCGAGACCGGTCGCTCCGGAAAATAATCGATGCCGAATGCCTTGAAGCCGGTGTGGAAGGCGCGGAACGTGCGCAGCGAATTGACGTGGCCGTCGAGCGGGCAATAGCTGCCGCCGGAAACCTCCGACCCGATCAGCGGCAGCGACTTCTTCACCTCGGATGCGGAGAGCATCTCCATCTTGTAGTCGGCAGCACCGGCCTGATTGTGCATGCGCTTGACCAGCTCGGTACGCTGGCCGAACTCCTCTTCACCAAGGGTGAGATGAAAACCGCCATTCTGCTGAAGCGAAAC
This sequence comes from Bradyrhizobium sp. 23AC, assembly GCF_054863025.1. Lineage (NCBI taxonomy): Bacteria > Pseudomonadati > Pseudomonadota > Alphaproteobacteria > Hyphomicrobiales > Nitrobacteraceae > Bradyrhizobium > Bradyrhizobium sp. 23AC. Next base: position 394,877 of record NZ_JAVAYN010000002.1, on the reverse strand, counting down.
ATCAAGGCCGGTCTGTTGCTTCAGCTCGGAAGCAAGCCGAGCCCACGCCTGCGACGCCTGCACGGTCCACACCGTATAGGCGGGCATGCCGAGTCCCTTGCTCTGGACCCAGACCAGCGCAAAGTTCGCACGCGAGGCGCGCTTGGTGATGTCGCCTTCGTCGAGCACGGCAACGGACTTGCCGAGCCGGCCGAGGCCCCAGGCAATGGCGGAGCCGAGCAATCCGCCGCCGACCACGGCGACGTCGTAATCCGTTCGCATAAGTTCTCCTATCGCCCCGTATCGCCGCCCTTGCCGGCGAGCACACGGTCGAGCCCGTAGAAGCGGTCGAGCAGAATGAGAGCGGTCATGGTAACAGCGATCACGCAGGCCGAGACCGACGTCACCAGCGGATCGATGTTGTCCTGGATATAAAGGAACATGCGCACCGGCAGCGTCTCGGTGCCGGGTGCTGCAAGGAAGACGGTCATGGTGAGATCGTCGAAGGACTGGATGAAGGCGAGCGCCCAGCCGCTGATGACGCCGGGCAGGATCAGCGGCAGGGTCACGCGGCGAAACAGCGTCCAGCCGCCGGCCCCGAGCGAAACCGCGGCTATCTCGACGGTGCGGTCCATGCCTGTCGCGGCCGCAAGCGTCAGCCGCAGCGCGAACGGAAACACGATAATGACATGTGCGATGATCAGCGCGGCAAAACTACCACCGAGGCCGGCCGAGGTGAAGAAGCGCAGGAAAGCGATACCGAGCACGACATGCGGGATCATCAGCGGCGAGAGGAACAGCGCGGCCAGCGCATCGCGGCCGCGGAATCGATAGCGCGCGATCGCCAGTGCCGCCGGCACCGCGAACAGGAGCGCCACGAACGATGACAGCGCGCCGAGGCCAAGGCTGACCCAGAAGGCGTGGATGAATTCGGGATAGTTCGCGATCGTCCTGAACCAGCGCAGCGAAAAGCCGTTGGTCGGCAGCGACAGGAAGCCCTCGGGCGTGAACGCGACGAGACAGACCACCAGGATCGGCGCCACCATGACGATGACGAAGAAGGTATGGAAGATCAGCGCCAGCGGGCCGTTCCGTCTCATCGGAACACCTCGGCATAGCGGCGCTCAATCAACGCGTTGCTGCCGACGACGATCAGCACCAGCGCGACCAGTAGGAGCGTCGCGACCGCCGCGCCTAGCGGCCAGTTCAACGTGTTGAGGAACTCGTCATAGGCGAGCGTCGCTGCGACCTTGAGCCGGCGGCCGCCGATGATCGCGGGCGTCGCAAACGCGCTGGCCGAGAGCGAAAACACGATGATCGCACCCGACAGCACGCCCGGCATGATCTGCGGCATGACGATGCGGCGGATGATGGTGGCGGGACCCGCGCCGAGCGACATCGCGGCATTCTCGATCTGCGGATCAAGCCGCTGCAGCGCAGCCCACACCGAGAGCACCATGAACGGCATCATTACATGGGCGAGCGCGATGATCATGCCCGTCTCGGTAAACATGAAGGGAATGGGGGAACGCATCACCCCGAGCGACATCAGCAGCTTGTTGACGAGGCCGTTGTTGCCGCCGAACAGCAGCGCCCAGCCCAGCGTGCGCGCCACCACAGAGATCAAGAGCGGCCCGAGAATGACCAGCAGGAAGAAGCTCTTCCAGCGGCCGCTCATGCGGTTGAGGATGTAGGCTTCGGGCGCCCCGAGTAGCGCGGTGAGCAGCGTGGTCAGGATCGCGATCCGAAAGGTCCGCCAGAACATCTCGGCGTAATAGGGATCGGTCGCGATCTCGTGCCAGTTCTTGAGGATGAAGACCGGCTCGATGCCCTTGTACTGGCCCCAATCGTGGAATGACAGCATCACCGTCATCGCCAGCGGAATCAGCAGCACGCCGACGAACAGCATCAGGGCGGGCGCCGTCAGCGCCCAGGGCGCACGCGCGCTGCGCTCCTCGGCGGCCGCGCTCATGCGACAGCCCTCGCGCGCACGCTCATGTCCTCGGGTCGCCAGGTCAGGCGAACCGTCTCGCCCTCGGCCGGCTGCGCCTTGCCGTCATTCTGGCGGATCACGATCGCCGGACCGCATTCGCTGTCGCATTGGAACAGCCAGTGATTGCCCTGGAAGATGCGCGTGACGATTTTTGCGCTGAGGCCGGCATCGCCGAAGCCGATTCTTTCAGGGCGAATGCTGACCGTGACGGCGCCGCTGAGGCCCGCCGGCGCCGGCGCACTCCAGGAGCCCGCCGTCACCCGCGCTGGCGTGGCGGTCCGATCGACCACCGCGGCAAAATCGTTGGTCTTGCCGAGGAATTGCGAGACGAAGGCCGAGGCCGGCTTCTCGTAGGTCTCCTGCGGCGTCCCGATCTGCTCGATCTTGCCCTGGCTCATCACCACGATGCGATCGGACAGCGACATCGCCTCGTTCTGGTCATGGGTGACGAGGATCGTGGTGGTGCCGATGGTGCGCTGAATTTGACGCAGCTCGATCTGCATCTCCTCGCGCAGCTTGGCGTCAAGGTTTGACAGCGGCTCGTCGAGCAGCAGCACGCTCGGCTTGATCACCAGCGCGCGGGCGAGTGCCACGCGCTGCTGCTGGCCGCCGGACATGCGGCGGGGATGACGGTCCTCAAAGCCGGCAAGGCCGACCATCGCGAGCGCGGCACGAACGCGCTCGGCTCTTTCAGTGCGCGGCACGTTGCGCATCTCGAGACCGAAGGCGACATTCTCCGCCGCCGTCATGTGCGGAAACAGCGCGTAGCTCTGGAACACGATACCGAGCCCGCGCTTGGCCGGATGGATCGCGGTCAGGTCCTTGCCCTCGAGGCGGATGGCGCCGCGGGTGGGATCAAGGAAGCCCGCGATCATCTGCAGGGTCGTGGTCTTGCCGCAGCCGGAGGGGCCGAGGAAGGAGATGAACTCCCCCTTCCCGACCGACAGACTGAAGTCGTCGACCACAGTCTGCGCCCCGAATTGCTTGGCGACCCGATCGAGCTCGAGATAGGCCATACGCTGTCTCCGCTGCGACGATCAGATCAACGCTCGACCTCGCGATTCCAGCGCTTGGTCCACTCCTCGCGCTTCTCGTTGATGACGGTCCAGTCCGGATTATAGAGCTTGGCCGCACGCTCGCCGATCGGCGCCATCTTGCCGAGCTCGGGCGGGATCACCAGCGACTTCAGCACCGGGCCGTAGCCGTAATCCTTCAGCATCACGAGCTGGATCTTGGGGTCGAGCAGCATCTTGACGAAGCTTGATGCCAGCGGCGAGGCGTTGGGCTTGGTGATCGGGCACGCCGTCGTCAGCAGCGTTGCGGCACCTTCCTTCGGGTAGACGAAGTCGACGGGGAAGCCGGTGTTGGCAAAGCTCTGCACGCGGCCGGTGCCCCACACTGCGATCACGGCCTGGCCGGACTGGAACAGCTCGGTCATCTTGCCCGGCGACGGCTCGTAAGCGAGCACGTTCGGATTGATCTGTTCCTTGAAGATCTTGAAGCCGGAATCGACATTGGTCTCGCCGCCGCCGTTCATCTTCGATAGCATCACCAGGGCTTCGAGACCGTAGGTGTTGTTGATCGGCGGGATCACCAGCTGTTTTGCGTATTTCGTGTCCTTCAGGTCATTCCACGAGGTCGGCGGCGCCCAGCCTTTCTCCTTGAACACCTTGGTGTTGTACATCAGCCCGGTCGCGACGATGCCGATCGCGACGGCGCGATCGTCCTTGAAGCGCGCGGTGTCGTAGAGATCGGCGGGCAGACCCTCGAGCTTGCCGCAGAAGCCGAGCTGGATCGCCTGGTACATCGGGCCGTCATCGACGATGGCAACGTCGATCTGCTGGTTGCCTTTCTGCGCCTGGAGTTTTGCCAGCGTGTCGGTGGAGTTGCCGGCAACGTATTCGACCTTGACGCCGTTCTCCTTCTCGAAGGCGGGGATCACCTCGTCGCGGATCGTCTTCTCGAACGAACCGCCATAGCCGGCGACGTAGAGCGTCTTTTGCTGGGCCGAAGCGACTGAGGGGGCGGCAATGAGCGCTGCGATGCTGACCGCGGTCAGAAGGCGAAAAGTCTTCATGTGGACCGATCTCCATACCGGAATGAGGTGACGTGCCGACGAGTCTCGCTGGCTGAAGCCTCTTCCGCATTTCCTTCCGCGCAATCCCGTCTCCAAGCAGGCTCCGGCGCCCATTCGGCGGGTTTTGGCGCGATCTGGAGGCTTGAACCCCTCCAATCTGCCGAAAAAGCGGGCTGTCTCCAGTCCTGATGAAAAAGATCGCAACCTATACTTCCATCGTCCAATGAATAATGGCAACCTCTGTATGCCTAAATGTTATGGATTGGTTTGGAATGGCGCGGATCAATTCGCGGCAGGTGGAGGCCTTCCGCGCGATGATGTTGACCGGCAGCGTCACCGAGGCCGCGAAGCTGATGGTGGTGACGCAGCCTGCTGTGAGCCGGTTGCTGCGCGACTTCCAGGCGCTGTTGAAGATGGAGCTGTTCGAGCGGCGCGGCACCGGCCTCGTGCCGACCGCCGCGGCAATGGCGCTCTACACCGAGGTCGAACGGTCCTTCGTCGGTCTCGAACGCATCACGGCTGCGGCCGAAGAAATCCGTGGCCGCCGCACCGGCTCGCTGCGCATCGCCGCGCTGCCGGCGCTGGCGAACGGCTATCTGCCACGACTTGCCGGGCATTTCCTGAAAGAGCGGCCCAACCTCAACCTGGCCTTCTTCGGCGTGATCTCGCCGATCGTGGTCGACTGGGTCTTGAACAATCAATGCGACATCGGCTTTGCCGAGGTGCCGATTGCCCATTCCGGCCTGCCGAGCCTGCGGCTGCCGGCGCTGGCACGCGTCGCAGTCGTGCCGACCGGACATCGCCTCGCGGAGAAGGAAGTGCTGGAGCCGCGCGATTTCGAGGGCGAGACGTTCATCTCGCTGTCGGCGGGATCGTCGAGCCGGCACCTCGTCGACCAGGTCTTTCACCGCAGCGACGTCCGCCGCGTGCTCAGGGTCGAGACCACGCTGTCGGAGATCATGTGCGGGATGGTGTCATCAGGGCTCGGGGTCTCGATCTGCGACCCCTTCACTGCACAGGAGTTTGCGACGCGCGGCGTCGTCGTGCGGCGCTTCCTGCCGCGCATCGACTTCGAATTCTCCGCCGTCTTCCCGGCGCAGCGCAGTCCGTCGCCGGTGGCGCTGGATCTGGTGGAGACCATGCGCAAGGCGCTGATGGAGTTCGAGGCATCGAGCCGAATGCCTTTGGGTTAGGACGATCTGGCCACGGGCTCGCTGCAGCCTCCCCCGCTTGCGGGGGAGGCGTAGGCCGCCTATGGCGGCCGTCTCTTTGGAGACGCCGAGGCGAAGCCTCGGCTTTGGCGAAGCGCCGGGTGGGGGCTCTCTCCGCATCGGGAGTGTCCCCGTATGGAGAGAGCCCCCACCCCGGCCCTCCCCCGCAAGCGGGAGAGGGAGCGCACCTCTTTCGTGGCTCTGGAAGCGGCCGTCAGCCGTTGAACGCCGCCTGCGCTTCCGGCAGGTCCCAGATCTTGCCGATCGCGACCGAGCCCGCGGCCGTGATCGCTGCTTCGTCGGCGCCGAGATAGCGGCCGGCATCGATCAGCACGCGGCCATCGACGATCACCTGATCGATATTGGCGCGGTTGGCGAGCGCGATCAGCGCGCGGCGGGGATCGAACAGCGGCTGGAGATGCGGATGGGTGAGATCGACCACGGTCAGATCGGCGGTTGCACCCGGCTCGATCCGGCCGAGATCGGGCCGCTTGATGACGTCGGCGGCGACAGTCGTGTTCGCTTCGATCAACTCGGGCGAATTGGCGACATCCGCGCGCTGCGAAGTGGTCTTGGAGATCAGTGACGCCGCATTGAGTTCACCGAGCAGATCCATGTTGTAGCCGTCGGTGCCGACCACGGTGCGCACGCCATGCTCGGCGAACCGGCTGAAGGCCGCGGTGACGCCGGCGCGCGCGAACACGCGCGGGCAGTTCAGCACGGTCATGCCGCGCGCGGCCATCAGCTTGAGATCGTCGTCGGTGCTGAACATGCAATGCGCGGCCATCAAATCGGGCGCGAGCAGGCCGAGCCAGTCCAGATACTCCGCCGGCGTGCGCCCGCCATAACGCTTGCCGATGGTCTCGACCTCGGCGCGGCTCTGCGCCATATGCGTCGTGATGGGCACGCCGAGCTCGCGCGCCCGCACGGCGCAGGCTTTCAGGAGATCGGGGCCGCAGGTGTCGGTGGCGTGCGGGCTCATGGCGAGGCCGATGCGACCGTCGCCGCGATTGTTCCAGCGCTGGTAGAGCGCATCCCACGTCGCCATGTCGGCGGCACCGTCATCGCCGGAATAACGCACCACGCCGTCGGGGCCGGCCTTGGCGTCGGACGTCGAGAACAGATAGGGCGCGCCATAAAAGCGAATGCCCATCTCCTCGGCGGCGTCGAACATTTCAGGGATCGAATTGCGGAACGGCTCCATCACCGTGGTAGCACCGCCCTTGAGGAGCTGGAGGATGCCGAGCCGTGCCACCGCCATGCGTTCTTCCGCCGACAGCAGATCGGCGCCGCGCTTGGTCAGCGGCAGCAGCACCGTGTAGACGATGCTCTGGTTGTTGCGGCGGCCGTTGCCGTCCTCGGTGTGGCTGCGTGCCACCGCCTCGCTGAAGCAGTGATTGTGCAGGTTGAGAAGGCCCGGCAGCACGAAGCGGCCGGGGCGGTCGTAGACCTCGTCCGCGCGCGGCCTGTCGCGCGTGACCGCGGCGATCCTCTTGCCTTCGACCAGTACCCAGTGGTCGCGCAGTACATCCTGCGCGCCGTCCTTCCGTGACAGCACATAGCTGCCGAAGATTGCGATCGTGCTCATGCGGGGCGTACGTTCCAGAAGACGGCGGTGCCGTCGAGAATGCCGGTGATGGCCTTGCGATAGGCGGTCGGCTGCTTGTACAGGCCGATCGGAATATAGGGAATTTCCTCGAACGCCACCGCCTGGACCTGGCGGCAGATGCGCTGCTGCTCGGCGAGCTCGGACGCGGCCAGCCATTGGCTGCGCAAGGCCCCCATCTTCTCGCTCGCGTACCAGCCGGCGACCTTGCCTTCGCCGCGGATGTTGGTGTTGCCGGCCGGGTTGAGCCAGTCGATGCCCTGCCAGTTGCCGACCGCCGCGCTCCAGCCGCCCTGCCCGATCGGATCCTTCTTGAGCTGGCGCTGCAACACGACGGCGAAGTCGAGCCCGGCATATTCGACGTTCATGCCGGCCTTGCGCAAGCTATCGACCGCGATCTCGCCGAGCGGCTTCTGCGCCAGCGAGTTGGTGGGCACGAGCACCACGATCTTCTCGCCATTGTAGCCGGCCGCCTTCAGGTCGGCCTTGACCTTGGCGTAGTCGCGGGGCCCGCGGAACACGTCGAGCCCGACCTCGCTCGCCATCGGCGTGCCGGGCGCGAAGTAACCGATCGGCGAGACCTGGAAGGCGGGATCGACGCCAGCCACAGCCGTCATGAACGCGGACTGGTCGATCGCGCCGAGCAGTGCGCGGCGGATGGCGGGATTGTCGAACGGCGGCTGCAGGTGATTGAGGCGCAGCATGCAGGCGTAACCACGGGGATCGAGGATGCGCGTCTCGATGTCACCGGCGGCCTTGATGATCGGCAACAGATCGTGCGGCGTGGTCTCCTGCCAGTCCTGCTCGCCGGTCTGCAGCGCAGCGACGCCGGTGCCCGCGTCGGGCGTGGTGGTCCAGACCACGCGGTCGTAATGCACGATCTTCGGGCCCGCGGTCCAATCCGGCTTGCCGTCGGTGCGCGGCTGGTAGCGCTCGAATTTGGCATAGGCATTGCGCGCCCCCTGCACGCGCTCGTCGGCGAGGTAGCGGAACGGGCCGCTGCCGATCACCTCGGTCAGCGGCTTGAACGGATCCTGGCTCGCCAGCCGCTCCGGCATTATGAAGCAGGCATTGATCGCGGCCTTGCCGAGCGCCTGCGGCAGCAGCGGGAACGGACGCTTGAGACGAAAGCGGATGGTGCGGTCGTCGGCGGCTGACAGCTCGTCGGTCGCCTCCATCAGCTCGCCGCCAAAGCCGTCGCGCGCGGCCCAGCGGCGGATGCTCGCCACGCAGTCGCGCGCGAGCACGCGCTCGCCATCGTGCCAGAACAGGCCGTCGCGCAAGCTGAGATCCCATTGCAGCCCATCACCGGAGATGACGTGGCCCGACAGCATCTGCGGCGAGACCTGGAGCGAGGCACTCATGCCATAGAGCGTGTCGTAGACCATGAAGCCGTGGTTTCGCGACACTTGCGCGGTCGAGTAGATCGGATCGACGAAAGCGAGATCGATGACGGGGATGAAGCGCAGCGTGCTTTGGGATTCGGCGCGCACGATGCCCGGCAGCGACAGCGACGGGACTGCTGCGGCAGCCTTGAGGAGCGAACGGCGGGAGAGAGACATTACGAGAGGCTCCTAAGTGTAGTCATAGGCTGCCGCAACGGCAGTTTGCTCCCTCTCCCGCTTGCGGGGGAGGGCTGGGGTGGGGGTGTCTCCGCAAGCGAGGACCCCCGAGAGGAAAGAGCCCCCACCGCAGCGCTTCGCGCGTCGACCTCCCCCCGCAAGCGGGAGAGGTCGCAGCGAGCGCGCGGCCAGAGCTGTGTCAGAAAAACGGGGCTTCATCATTTGTGCTTCACGTGTTCAACAAGACCGCACCGATCGCGGCTGCGACTGCCTGCTGCGCCGGCTCGACCACCGGCACGCCTATCGCCTCCGCAATCGCCGCACGATGCGAGGCCATGCCGGCGCAGCCCATCACCACGACGTCGGCGCGGCATTGCGTGACCAGCGCGCGGCCGGCGTCGATCAGTCGGCCGCGGATGTCCGCGCCTGCGGTCTCGGCCGCGCTGGCGCCGACAGACCAGCTTCCGGCATAGCGGCCGTCGACGCCCATCACCCGCACCATCCGTTGCTGGCGCCGGATGCTCGACGGCGACAGCGCGATGATACCGAAACGTTCGCCGAGCATCAGCGCGCGAAAAATGCCGCACTCGGCGATGCCCATCGCAGGACGGCCACCGGCCGCCTCGCGCACCGCATGCAGGCCGGGATCGCTGAAGCAAGCGAGCACGAAGGCATCGGCCTTGTCGCGCGACACACGGTTCACCAGCGGCATCACGACGCTATCGGCATCGCGCTGCGAGCTGATGCCCGGCGGCCCCTCGGCAAGACCGACCACTTCGATGTCAGGCCCGCCGGCAATGCGTAGCGGCGCGACCGCGTCGTCAATCGCCGCCGTTACCGACGCCGAGGAGTTCGGGTTGATGACGAGGATACGGGTCATGGCGCTCCCTAGCGGTTACCGGCCTCGTGGCGCAAAAAGTTCTCCGCGATCTTCTCGCCGGTCGTGATCCAGACATCCGGACAGGACTTTGCGTAGGTCAGGAACTCGCGCAGCAGGCGCAGCCGCATCGGGCGGCCGCTGCACTGCGGATGCAGCACCGTCGTCACCATCGCGCCCCAGTCGCGGACCTCGTCGAGCTCGTCCTTCCAGATCGAGAGCACGTGCTCCTTGGGGAAGATCGAGCGCGGGCTGAAGCGGGCGGAGAGGCCGTGCATCCAGTCGTCATAGCTCGCGGTCACCGGCAGCTCGATCGTGCCGGGCTTGCCGTCGGCCAGACGATGGCGATAAGGCCTGACGTCATCGCGGAATGAGGACGTGTAGACGATGCCGTGACGCACCAGCGCGACGCGCAGCTCCTCGGTAAACTCGCCATAGGGCGCTCGGTAGCCGATCGGCCGGACGCCGAGCCGGCGCTTCAGCGCCTCGAAACCGCGCTCCAGCTCTTCCTCGATCCAGGGATCGCCGGGATCGGGCAGGAGATGATGATAGCCGTGATGTCCGATCTCGTGGCCGGCCTTGAGGATGGACTCGGCCATCGCGGGATGCGCATCGACCGACCATCCCGTGACGAAGAAAGTCGCCTTGAGATCGAGCTGGTCGAGCAGCTCCAGCAGTTTTGGCGTGCCAACGCGCGCTTCATAACCGCCATAGCTCATGGTGATGAGCCGCTGGGCGTGCACTGCGTCCTTGCTGGTCCACGCGCTCTCGGCGTCCACGTCGAACGACAGGAACATCGCCGACTTGTACGGCTTCGGCCAGGGATATTCCGGCGCGGGATCTGCGGTGTTGGCCGGGACGAGCGGGATGCTCTGGAGTGCTTTACTGTCCAGCATTGATGGTCGCCTTCTCGAGTGCGTTGTCAGTCAGTTTCCACTTGGCAAGCAGCGTGCGATAGGTGCCGTCAGCAATCAGCGCGTCGACTGCCTCCAGCATCGCCTGCTGCAGTGCCTTTTCCTTGACCGGCAGCGCAATGCCGGTGAATTGCTGTGCGATCGGCTCGCCCACAGTTGCATAGGTGCCAGGCTCGAGGTCCATGATGTAAGGCAGCGTCTCGTTGCCCTGGGCGGCGGCATCGATGCGGCCTTGCCGGAGCTGGGTGCGGGCGTCGGCTGAGCCGTCGGTGCCGACGAACTGAATCGGACTGCTGCCGCAATTCTTCTCGCTCCAAGCCGCGATCTGCGCCGGGAACATTGTGCGGCGGCTGGCGCCGACCTTCTTGCCGCAGAGTGATGCGGCGTCCTTGAACTCGGCCTTGCGCGACTGCTGCACGAAGAATTGCGGACCGCTGCGCAGATAATCGACGAAGGACGCGATCTCGTGCCGGCTGGCATAGTCGGTGAAGCCGGACAGGATGGCGTCCACGCGCCCGGTCGAGATCGACGGCATGAACTCGGCAAAGCTGGTTTCGGTCCATTCGATCTTGACGCCGAGCTTGCGGCCGATGGCTTCGCCGAGATCGATGTCGAAGCCGGACAGCGCGTTGGTCGCGGGATCGCGGAACTCCATCGGCGGATAGTTCGGCACCAATGCCACCTTGATGCTGCCCCGCTTGGCGATCTCCGCGGGCAGATCGATCGCCATCGCGGGCACACTCATGGCGCCGAGGAACGCTGCCGCAACCAAAAATCTCTTCATCAACACGCTCCCGTTCAGATCACAGCCGAAAGAAATGCCCTGGTGCGCTCTTCGCGCGGGGCGCCCAACACGTCCGATGCGCGCCCCTGCTCGACGATCGCGCCCTGGTCCATGTAGACGACGCGATCGGCGACCTCGCGCGCGAAGCCGAGCTCGTGCGTCACCACCATCATGGTCATGCCGCTCCGCGCCAGCTCCTTCATGACGGCGAGCACCTCGCCGACGAGCTCGGGATCGAGCGCGCTGGTCGGTTCATCAAAGAGCATCAGCATCGGCTTCATCGCCAGCGCCCGGGCAATGGCGACGCGCTGCTGCTGGCCGCCCGAGAGCTGTGCGGGATACGAGTCCGCCTTCGCGGACAATCCGACACGGCGCAGCAGCTCGAGCGCTTCCGTGCGCACCTCGTCGGCCTTGCGTCCCTGCACCTGGACCGGGCCTTCGGTGATGTTCTCCAGCGCCGTCTTGTGCGGAAACAAATTGAAGCGCTGGAACACCATGCCGGTCTTCAGCCGCTGCCGCCCAATCTCGCGTTCGCTGAGCCGATGCAGCCGCCCGCCCTGCTCGCGCACCCCTAACAGCTCACCGTCGAGCCAGATGCCGCCGGCATCGATCGTGGCCAGCTGGTTGATGCAGCGGAGCAGCGTGGTCTTGCCGGAGCCAGAGGCGCCGATCAGGCACATCACCTCGCCGGGCCAGACGTCGAGCGAGACGCTTTTGAGAGCCTGGAACTCGCCAAAGTTCTTGGCGACGGAGCGGATCGCGACGAGGGGCTTTGTCATCGCGCGAGCCGCAATGTGCCGCGCGCAAAACGGCGTTCGAGCAGCATCTGGAGCGGCGTCAGGATCGAGACCACGAGCAGGTACCAGAGCCCGGCGACGATCAAGAGCTCGATGACGCGGGAATTGGCGTAGTAGATGTTTTCGGCATTATGCAGCAATTCCGGGTACTGGATCACGCTCGCCAGCGACGTCGCCTTCACCATGCCAATGAACTCGTTGCCGAGCGGCGGGATCACCACCCGCATCGCCTGCGGCAGCACGATGCGGCGCAGCGCGCGCAGCCGTCCCATGCCGATCGCCTGCGCCGCCTCATACTGCCCGATGTCGACCGACAGCATGCCGGCGCGCATCACCTCGGAGGTGTAGGCGCTCTGGTTGATACCGAGCCCGAGCAGCGCGGCAAGGAACGGCGTCATGACGTCGACGGCGCGCGCGCTCCACAAGCCGGGAATGCCGATGGTCGGGAATACAAGCGCGAGGTTAAACCAGAGCAGCAGCTGCAGGATCAGCGGCGTGCCGCGGAACAGCCAGGTGTAGCCGGCGGCCACCGTCTTCAGCACCGGATTGGGCGACAGCCGCATGATAGCGACGACGATGCCCAGGACAATGCCGAGCGCCATCGCCAGCACCGCCATCACCATGGTATTGACGATGCCTTCGAGAATGACTTTTGCGGTCAGGAAGCGGCTGACATAGGACCATTCGATCTGGCCGTTCGCAAACGCGCGCGCAATGGCCGCGAGTACGAGAATGATCAGCGCGGCACTGAGCCAGCGAAACCAGTGCGGCTCGCGCGCGATGCTCATCCCCGACAGATCAGGGAAACCTTCCGCGAGTGCCGGCGCCGGCTTCATTGCGGCGCCGCGTTGAGCATGGGCTGGGCGACCGCGTTCGCACCTAAGCCCCATTTGTCGAGAACCGCCTTGTAGGAGCCGTCGGCGATCATGGCGGTGAGCTTCTCGGTCACGACCTCGCGCAGGGCGGCATCGTCCTTGCGGAACATGATGCCTTGGTAGCCTTTGGCGAAGGGCTCGCCGACGACGCGGTATTTGCCGGGCTCCTGCGTTTGCGCGTAAGGCAGCGTCTCGCTGCCCTGCACGGCGGCATCGATGCGGCCCTGCTTGAGCTGGTTGCGGACGTCGATCGAGTTCTCGCCCGGAACGTACTGGATGGCAGGCTTGCCGGCCGGCTCGCAATTCTGCTTGCTCCACTTCTCGATCTCGACCGGGAAGCTGGTGCTGCGTGTGGTGCCGACCTTCTTGCCGCAGAGATCGGTCGCATCCTTGGCTCCATTGTCCGCCATGACGAAGAATTGCGGGCCGGTCTGGAGGTAATCGACGAAATCGGCGGTCTCGCGCCGCGAGGCGCGGTCCGAGATGCCGGAAATGATGAAATCTGCGCGCTTGGTCTGAAGCGAGGGGATCAGCTCGGCAAACGGCGTCTCGCTCCAAACGATCTTGAGGCCGCCAAGCCGCTTGGCGAGCTCGTTCGCCAGATCGATATCGAGCCCGACGAGCTCATTGGTCGCGGGATCGCGATATTCCATCGGCGCGTAGGTGGAGTTGACCGTGAGCTTCAGCGTGCCCGCCTGCTTGATCTCCGCCGGAAGCTCAGCCGCCTGGGCCGACGTCGCGGCAGCCAAGGTTGCAAGGGCGAGGAAATGCGAAAGGCGTGTCATGTCAGCTCCTTTGGCTGGCGCCGCGACCGGCCGTTTGAAATCAATCCGCATCGAGAACGGCCGGCTCGATGACGCCGGCACGTTCGGTGATCACCCTGTATTGCTCCGGCCGCCGGTGGGCGGCGAAGTTGAACATCTTGTCCTTGCCCTGGCGGCAGAGATCGAGATCGATGTCGGCGACGATCACTTCATCGGCGAGCGTCTGCGCCTGCGCGACGATGCGTCCATTGGGATCGACGATGCAGGAGCCACCGATCAGCCCGGAGCCGTCCTCCTCGCCCGCCTTCGCCACCGAGATTGCCCAGGTCGCGTTCATGTAGGCGTTGGCCTGCGTTACCAATGTCGAGTGGAAGGTGCGCAGGGCGCCGTCTTCGGTGGTGCCGCCATTGGGATCGTAGGCCGCCGAATTGTAGCCGATGCAGACGAGCTCGACGCCCTGCAGGCCGAGCACGCGCCAGGATTCCGGCCAGCGCCGATCGTTGCAGATCATCATGCCCATGATGGCGTGGGCCCAAGCCGAGCCGGCGCGGAAGGCGGGGAAGCCGAGATCGCCATATTCGAAATAGCGTTTCTCGAGTTGCTGGTAGCGTGCGCCCGGCCGCGGCTCCACCGAACCCGGCAGGTGAACCTTGCGATAGCGGCCCAAAATCTCGCCGTCGCGATCGACCAGGATGGCGCAATTGTAGCGGCGGCCGTCCGCGGTCTGCTCGGCATAACCGACGTAGAAGCCGACGCGCAGTGCCCGCGCACGATCGAACAGTTTTGCCACCGCGGGGTTCGGCATTCCGCGCTCGAAATAACGGTCGAGCGCCTCACCCTCGAGCAGCCAGCGCGGGAAGAATGTGGTGAAGGCAAGCTCGGGGAACACCACGAGGCTCGCGCCGCGGCCGGCCGCCTCCTCCAGCAATGCAAGCATCCGCGACAGCGTATGCTCGCGCGTATCGGCTTTTTGCGTCGGCCCCATTTGAGCTGCGGCGGCGCGAAGGACACGAACCAAGATTGCCTCCAATCTGTGCGCAGTGCTGCCTCAATGGGCGAATGAACCCTTTGATGCGACGTGCAAATCCGCTGCCATTACGGGCGAGCGGGGCTGCAAAATCAATTCGTTCTGCTATGATGTTTTGGCCCTGAGTATAATCGGCAGTGATATGAACCTGCGTCAGCTCGAAATCCTGCGCGCCGTCATCCGCCATCGCACCACGGTCGCGGCGGCGGACGAACTGGCCCTCTCGCAACCCGCGGTCAGCAATGCGCTAAAGACGATGGAGGCGCAGGCGGGCTTCGCGTTGTTCGAGCGTGTCAACAACCGGCTGTTTCCGACCGCGGAAGCGATGGCGCTGTACAAGGAGAGCGAGGCGATCTTCGCGCTGCACGCAAAACTCGAGAACCGCGTGCGCGATCTGCGCGAGAACCGCTCCGGGCATCTTGCCATCGTGGCGACGCCACCGCTGGCCTACAGCATCATTCCCTCCGCGCTGTCAGGCTTCCTGCGACGCCGCCCGGAGACGCGCGTGTTCTTCGACGTGCGCCGCTACGAGGGCATCATCGAGGGCGTGCTCAGCCGCGTCGCCGAGCTCGGCTTCGCGCTCGGGCTGACGCATCATCCCGGCATCGCGCACGAGGTGGTGCATACCGGCGAGATGGTGTGCGTGCTGCCGCCGCGGCACCCGCTCGCCGACAGACCCGTGATCTCGGCTTCGGATCTGTCCGGCCTGCCTTTCATCGGGCTCGAACGCGGCACGCGGCTGGGTGAAGCCGTGCGCGACAGTTTTGCCCGCGCCGGCGCACCGTTCCAGCCGACCGTCGAGGTGCGCTACTGCAACACGGCCTGCGTACTCGCGGCCGCCGGCGTCGGCGCCGCCGTGGTCGATCCCTACTCGCCGCGACAGAACGGCGGCAGCGGCCTCGTCGTCCGCCCGTTCACGCCGACGACGCACGCGGTCGCCTATATGCTATGGTCGGAGGCCGAGCCGCTGTCGCGCCTGGCCAAGGCCTTTCTCAACGAGGTCCGCAAGGAAAGTGCACTGCTGGAGCGCACAGCGTCACACCAGCAATATCGGGCAGAAAGCGACTGAGCTTCGCAACCTTCTTGGGGGCACATGGCACGCATCACCATCATCGAGACCGGACAGGTCCCGCAAAAATATCGGGAGCAGCACGGCTCGTTCCCGGACATGTTCGAACGCATGGTTCGCACCGAGGACCCGATGGCTACGGTGGACGTCGTCAGCATCCCGAATGGCGACGCGCTGCCCGATCCGGGCAAGCTCGAGGCCGTGCTGATCACCGGCGCGGCGGCCGGCGTCTACGACGGGCTCGACTGGATCGCGCCGCTGGAAGATTTTGTCCGCACCGCTTACGCCAACAAGACGCCGATGGTCGGCATCTGCTTCGGCCATCAGCTGATCGCGCAGGCGCTCGGCGGCACCGTGCGTAAGTCCGAAAAGGGCTGGGGCATCGGCCGGCACGTCTATCAGGTGCTGCCGGAGAACGGCGTCATTGCCGGCGAGGAGGTCGCCATCGCCGCCTCACATCAGGATCAGGTGATCGAGCCCCCCAACGACGCGCTGACGATCCTGTCGTCGGAGTTCACCCCGCATGCCGGCCTGCTCTACGCCAATGGCACGACGCTGACCGTGCAGCCGCACCCGGAGTTCGACGTGGCGTTTGCGCAAGTGTGCTGCGATCTGCGCGACGGCAAGGCGCCGGATAACGTGGTGGCGACGGCAAGAGCATCGCTGGCCGAGCCGATGGACAATGCGAAGCTCGGTGGGGCAATTACGAGATTTTTGGCAAGGCGCACCTAGCCACGGCCGCGCTCACCTTCCTTCTCCCCTTGTGGAGAAGGTGGCATAGGCGGCCTTCGGCCGCCGTTCTAAATGGACGCCGAAGCAAAGCTTCGGCTATGGCGCCGGATGAGGGGTACTATCCACAAGTCCAGTATCGGAGGGTGGGCAAAGCGAAGCGTGCCCACGTCCTGCCTATTTGGTGAGACGACGTGGGCACGGCGCAAGTGCGCCTTTGCCCACCCTACGATTCCGGACTCGCGGCGAGAGACCCCTCGCCCGTCTCGCCGCTGCGCAGCGAGCCACCCTCTCCCACGAGGGGAGAGGGTGCAACGCGCTCGCCGCGCTATCTCGCGATCATCAGAACGGATCCGTCCCCAATCCCGCAACGTCCGCCGGCCGCGGCCCGGGCGCGGCCCAGTGAAACCGGCGATCCTTCTCCGCAATCGCGATATCGTTGATCGAGGCCTCGCGCCGTTTCATCAGCCCGTGCTCGTCGAACTCCCACTGCTCGTTGCCGTAGGAGCGATACCACTGTCCGCCCGCGTCGTGCCATTCGTACTGGAAGCGCACGGCAATGCGGTTCTCGTCGAAGGCCCAGAGGTCCTTGATCAGGCGATAGTCCTGCTCCTTCTCCCATTTGCGGGTGAGGAACGCGACGATGGCCTCGCGGCCCTGCAAGACCTCGGAGCGATTGCGCCAGCGGCTGTCCTCGGTATAGGCGAGCGAGACACGCACCGGGTCGCGTGAATTCCAGGCGTCCTCGGCCATGCGGGCCTTTTGCGCGGCGGTCTCGCGGTTGAAGGGCGGAAGCGGCGGGCGCGACATGATAGCCTCATCGGTTGGTCAGGGCCGCAATCTATCGCCGCAAATTGTGGAGTCGATAGGCCATCACAAATCGGGCGATCACCTATCGGGCGATCACGAAATCAGATCGGCCTTCATCAATGCGCGGATCGATTTCGGGATCGGCTGCGCGCGGCCGCCGCTGATGAAGGCGACGCGGACCTCGGCCTTCACCAGAACTTCCCCGCCGCGACGCACCTCCTGCGCCAGCATGATCGAGGCACCCTTCACCGCAACCGGCCAGGTAACAACGTCGAGCACGTCGTCCATCCGCGCGGGTTTCAGGAAATCCAGATGCATCGAGCGCACGACGAAGGCGAAGCCCGCGCCTTCCGTCTCCACCTGATCGAACAGCGCCTGCTGCTCGGCGCCCATCAGCCTGAGGTGATTGGTGCGGCCGCGCTCCATGTAGCGCAGATAATTGGCGTGATAGACGATGCCGGAGAACTCTGATTTGACGATATCGCAACAGCAGGAGGCTAACCGCTTGATTTCATTGGGGCGTTGGAAGGCTACAGCGTGACGAGAGCTATATTTGCCTATGCTCTTCCATAGCGATCCGAAATATTTGATCACCGTGCCGGAGGATCTCAGTGCCCCTACCTGAACGCTATCGGCATCAGGTTGCGCTGTGATCGAGACCTTGCCATTCGTTGCGGTCTTGGCGGCGGTGTCGGCGGTGAATGAACCAACCGCCAACTTGGCGGATGCTCCCGCCCGGCCTCACCCGGCCCGGCCTTGCCTAGCGGCAGACGCCCGATCTCCAACCGCCTGCGCGGGGCCGTGGACCGCCTCATAAGCGGCCTTGCGCTTCGCGATCAGCTTCGCGCGCTGGGCCGGCGTCAGATCGCGGCGGATCAGGTTTTCGTCGATTTCGAGCGTCACCAGACCGACGGCTGATCGCTGGGAAGGCACACCGAATTTTAGGAACACTATCCGGCGGCGCGAGGTTTCTACCTCATCAGAGACTAGGAAGCGGAGTTCTCTTCCATGGTTACCCAGATCGTGATGGACCACACAGGCGACAGCAGACATTTTTTTGAGCAAGACGACCCCAAGCAGCTGGCCGAGGCTGAGCAGCGCTTCAAGAAGCTATCCGGCCAAGGATTTACCGCTGCTACTCGGACAGCGGCCGGCGATCTCAAGGTGATACGGTCATTTGATCCAACAGTGGAGGAAACGCTGTTCTATCCGCGCTTGGTCGGTGGCTAGAACCGTCGCAGCACGGAAGATGTTTTTATTCAGACGCAGCGGCGTCGCCAGTGGTGCACGTTTGCGTGCCCTCCGCGCGCTTTATCGGAGCTTCAACGAGCAAAATGGCCCGGAAGCGCGTGCGCGTCATCTTTTGCGAGAATGGCTGTCTCCAGATTAGCGCGCTCAATTTGATGCCGAAGGTCATTTCGAAGTCACTGGTTCTCACACTGGCCGACGGTATCGAATTCACCAAGGCACTATGAGCAATGTTTTGGAGCTCGATGAAGAAGGGCAGCCTAAGGTCGGGTGGTGTTTCGTTCCAAAACGTCCCTCGGCGGCTGGTGACGTTATGCTTGCCCAGAAGATCGCGCTCGAAACTGAGGAAATGTCGGTGCTCGCGATTGCCAACAGGATATCGCCGAAACAGCCTCGGTTACATCACGTGGTGCGCCGGGCCTACTAGGCTTGCTGATGGGCTTCTGGGCACCGCGGCTCCTACGCTCGAAGACGCTGGCTACATGATACATCGGCGCGCTCGCCAACTGTATCAAGCATCGAGCTGGTTGCACGAAGCAGCAACGCAATCTTATTGTTAAAGTTGTCTCGGGAGGTTGCGTCAACGCGCGTGGAAGTGCGGCTCAACCAGGTTTAGTCCGTGCACTGATCTCTTCGACCTTCATCAGGGTTCTTTCTAATTCCGATCGGAGATATTGCTCGTGCGCAAAGTCTGTTGGCTCCGTCAGAAATGCCACCTTCACAAGAAAGCGGTTCAAGAGCGACGCAATTACAAGATTGTCCGAGTGTTGCGAACGTAGGGCCGTGAGTTGGCGACGCATCTCAATGAGGTCGAGAGTTTCGCGGTCTGAATATAATGGCGTGACGGCTTCGCCACTGGGGACCCGGACTAAGGGCAATGTCCGGTCATGAGAAGCTAGCGCTCCGCAGTTTTGCTGCAATCAACGTCTGGAATTAAGCTTGATGTCGCGGTGGCGGGTTAATTCTGGAACAAGCGCTAGCGGCCTCGGCAGCACGGCCATCAAGTTCGGCGCCCTTGTCCATGCGGTCTAGATCGGCGCCGAGCGCCTTGGCGAGTGTCTAGCGAGGGAGGTTTATGGTGGCCTGATAAACGCTGCCTTGGCACGTCCGTTGCTCTGATCGAAGGCAAGGGCGGACTTTGGCGAAGGCCTGTTTCAGGATGAGGCAAACGATGCAGGAAGTGTCCCACGCCGGTATCACCGGAGAACTACGGCTTAGCGCGCTCATCGCCGACCTTTTGTGGCGCGTTGAGCTTATGAATTCCGATATCCTCGAAGAAGAGGCGAAGGCCGGTGTGTTCGACACGCGGCAGCCGACATACCCCTTGCTCGCAAAAAACCTGCGAGCGCGACGCGACAACCTCCTTTCGACGATCGCCGCTTTGGAGAGGCGCGCGAGTTCGACAAAAATTGCGGCGTAAAGCCCGGCGGCGATCCGCCTATTCCTGCTCAGGACCGCCGATGTCAAATATCCCGAGGCGATAATCTTCGCCGATTGATTGCTCCGTCGTGGGGATCGCGATCAGAGTGAATGTGGCCTCGGGGTAGCGTTCCCACACTTCGATGTCGTCTGACGTAACGGTCAGATAGCCGAAAAAGCACCTGTAGCGGCCCGGCTCGGTCACCCGGCCGATCTTATCCCACGTGATCTTGTTAACGCGCATCTCTGTCGATCAAAAGAGGAAGCCCGCTCACCAACGGGGAGCGGGCTCCTCATGCCATGCGTATCGCGCTTCGAAGCGCTATGACGAGACTAGTCGCGATCAGTTTCAGACGTGTTACCGTTGGCTCCGCACGTTCCCCGGCATCGTACGGGCCGGCGACGCAAAATCTTGAGGCCAGCCCCGCCGGTAAATGTCGGAAATCATTTCTCAACCGTTCGAGATTATCATCGGAGCATGGATCGCGAGGACACTGCTTGGTCCAGCCGGCCATCCGGCAAAGCTACCCGGCTAGCCGCGTGGATGACGCGCGGTAATCGTTTGCCTGGGCCCAGCCGATTGCCGGCGCCGGCGCGGGTAGAAACGCCTCCGCGCATCCCCGATAAGGCCCGGCGGCCGGCGCCGCATCGCCCTTGATAGGCCTTGTGATGACGAACAGCCGCATTTCTAGACCTTGGCTGCCCGAGGAGGAGGCTCGATTGCTCTCGCTCTTTGGCAGGGGCACCACAGCTGACGAAGTAGGCGAGCAGTTAGGTCGCACGCGCCAAAGCGACAGCTTCAGAGTGCTGCGCGAAATGTTCGGTCCGTCGCGCCAACATCGCGGTCGCTTTGAATGTCACAAGGTCTTTCCGTTGCGGCGCGCGCTACCTTGCAGCCGGGAAGCGTGCGGAAGCGGCAATCGCGGCGAACCCGGAGAAGTCGGACCGAGCTATTGCGGCTGAGATCGGGGTCTGTAGCAACACCGTCCGGCGCACACGGAAGACAACTGCGCCACATGGCGCAGTTGAAAAGCGCACCGGCCGCGACGGCATGCAACTGAAGGCGCCGGCGGCCACGATCCTGGTCTCATACGAAAGGAACGCGGGGCCGCAGCGATAGTTTTGCCTAGGCGCGGTTGGCTCAGAAAGCGACGCGGCCCCGCCCGTCGCCCCGTCACCTAAGCCCATAGAGGTCCTCGGTCTGAGATGCCGGAACCCATGCATCGAGCGAACGCTAATACCGTCTTGATCGCATTGCTGGTCGCCGCGTGCCTCTATCTCATTCTCACTCACTGAGCGGCCTGTCCCCAGCCGCCGCCGTTGATGCATTGATCGGTCAGCGGCGCGACCCTTGCGCCTTAGGCCGCCCCGCGAAGCGGTAACGTAAGTTGTAGGTCGAACCGCTTGGTCGCGTTCGCCTCGATGAAAGCGTGCAGTGCAGACGAAATCTCGGCATCCGTGTCAGTTGCACGTTGAGCGACTGCATCGGCCACGTCCGACGTCGCGTCCCGAGACCATCCTTCGATCGCGTTGAACGCCACGATCCGAACGGGATAGGTGTACTGCCCGGAGAGAAGGTGACGTAGGACCGTTTCAAGGTCAGTATCTTGTTCATCTGTCTCGCGCCATGCGCACCCGGCCCGCGCACCAAGATCTTCGAGCACAAGATAGACGTCACGGTCCAGCCGGTCGAGCGGCACAATCGACGGTGATTGACGCATACGCAACTCCACGGGAACCGGGACAAAAACTACGATCAGGGCTGAGTTGTTCCACGCTGCGTAAAGAACGGAACGCCTGTCGATCGTTGCAAGTTACGAAAGGATAGGAGATGCCGTGTCCCAATCGGAAGCCGACCGGTTCAAGAGCAAAGCCGAAGAATGCCCTCGTCTAGCAGCCCAAGCTGAGAGCGACGCAGACAAGGAAGGTTGGTTGCGTCTCGCCGCGGAGTGGGACAAGCTGGCAGAGAGCGCGGCCGGTCAGAGCGGTATCTACGATCGTTACGAGTGAGGCGAGTTGGCCGTCCCGCCCGGACTGGCCGGCGCTCCGCGGCGACCCCGCAAGGCATCACACGCAGCCGCTGTCCTCAGTCGCCTCCTAACTGCACATCGCTTGCCGATTTCGGATTATTCGTCAGCGAACTTCACGCCCACGCGGTTGCCAGATATCCAAACAAGTTGGCAATCCCTGTAGATCCGATCCCCCTCGATCATAAGGTCGAAAGTCGCCCTGATCAGCGCGGGGTCGCGGATTTCAATCGCGCATCCGTGCGAGGAGACATTGATCATTCGGCATCTGATGCTCGCGCCATCGCCCGTCACGTAGGCTATTTCGTCAACCGCCGTACGCTCGATTTTGCGACGCTCTTCCATGTCTCAAACATTCATTCTCGTCTAGGGGGCGGAGATGCTGTCGGCGGTGTGGAGAGTAGAGCGAGGAACGACTGACGATAGATTAATCCGAGACGACAGTTCGGTTGCGTGGTTAAGTAGGCGTGCAGCGTATGCTCCCATCGACCCGGTTGACGATCTTTCATCCAGTAGCACTGATTTGCTGAGTTTGGACAACTGAGGGGCCGAATACGACGCCCAAACGCTTGTTGTCGCGCCAGACCACAAAACAATTGAAATTGAGCCTGTGAGTTAGCAGGCTGAGCATCAATTCATGCGGCGCGCCTTCCGACGTTGGCAGTTCAATTAGAGCGCCCTCGCTGGACAGGTTGCGAACGATGCAGTCGACAGTGGTGCCGGCGAATGTCAGCCTGCCCGCCTTGAACACCCTCTGACGTCTTGCAATCCGTCGTTCCATGGCTCGCCTTGAATAGCATCTCCACATCAAGACGAGCTTAAGCTAGCCGTCTAGCAAATCCCGCCGGAAGTAACGGTTTCTTAACGGTCTGACGACGTTGACTATCGCCAGAGCCGACCGCGCGGCGGAGCCGAATGTGCCGGTACTCGGCACGGCGCGAAGTGCTTGCTGCGTCCGTGGCGCCGCGCTCGCGCGCTCGATATGCACTGAGGCGCAGACGTTCGACCACCGCGTGAAAGTTCCGCCGCTCTTTCGGCTGGACCGCCCTCGTTGCTTATGGAAGCGCTAAACACGGCCGTATACCGCCTGCCGGGCGCGCCCTAGTATCACGGCCTCATCAGGTCCTTGTCGGCACGTTTGCGGACGCGCTCGACGGCATCCTTATGCAGGCCTAGGGCTGAGCCTCTAGCTTGATTTCGGAGCGGAATGGCCGGCGGCGTCACGGCCGCCGGCCACCACTGGCGCTGCCTTTGGGCTGGGGGTGGATCAGGCGGCGCTTGACGGCAAGCCTGCCGACTACCGATTGACAATTCGCTAACCAATTCAGGCGCGCTCTTGACCATTCGCGGGCAACAAGGCGGCGACCTATGATGCGGCTCGTTGTCGGTTGAGCGCGAACAAGCGCGCGAGCGCCTCTTCCTCGGGAATATCAGCCGCCCAGCCGTACGCGGCGGCGATTGCCGCATCCAGATCAGCATGACCGCATCGGCCATTGATTGCGCTCCCGACTGGTACAGGACGGGAGCAATCAAACGCCTGTACGGGGTCTGCGGCAATAGCCGCCTTAGTTGCAGATAATCGTCCCGCAATAGCCGCCAGCGTTGATGTATTGGCCGGGTCGTCGCGCCTCGCGAGCTGCATCCCATACCGAATTCACTATTGTCATCAATGCCTCGCTCAGTGCCCAGCGGCGATCGGGATGATCCCACTGTGTCGCCCATTGTCGCACGCGGAGGAAAAGCTAAGAGACTACATAATAAGCTCTAAACACACCCCGAAGCGACGAATTCGCCGCATAGACGATATGGCTATCGCGGATGTTCTCTCGATTTATTTGGACGCGCAGTTGGACAAGCTTGGCGGCCGTTTCAATGTCGATAGCGAGCGCGAAGATACCATCCCCGATATCCGCAAGTTCAAGAAGCGGATCGAACGGTTGAACGAGTGGTGGGGGCAAAAATGTTGGGCGAGGTAGATAGGGAGGCATGTCGCTCGTACGCCAAGAAGCGCGGCAAGAGGGGAGGCGCGCGCCGAGACCTTGAAGACCGGCGATACCTAACGTGATACCGCGGCCGACCGACTCGGAGCTGCTCGAGGCGGCTTTGCTTCGCGCGTCGGCGAGCGTACATGATCGTGTTCCCGGGTACGGTGTCGTGTGAAAGCGCGAACTCTGGTTTGACGATATCGCAACAGGATACTACTGCTTGATTCCGTTGGGGCGTTGGAGGGCGACAGCGTGAACAAGCGTAGATTTTTCTACGCCCCTTCCATGGCGAGCCGCAGCGCCTTCGGGATACGTTGCGCCTTTCCGCCTGAGATAAAGGCGACGCGCACGCGGGCCGTGACTAAAAGATCGCCTCCACGCCTGCATTCCTGCAGCAGGATAATCGACGCGCCCCTCACGTCTTCTGGAACCGTGATAACCTCAAGCAGGTCATCCAAGATTGCCGGCTTTAGAAAGTCGATACTCATTGAACGGACAACGAAGGCAAAGCCCGGCACATCTCTCCGCGCTTCTTTCAGGAGCTCCTGCTGATTCATCCCGAGCAAACGCAAGTAATTTGTTCTGCCGCGTTCCATGAAGCGCAAAAAACGGGCGTGATAAACAATCTGGCCGGAGTCAGTGTCTTCGAAATAAACGCGGACGCGCATTTGATGCCGACCGTCGCGAATCTCGCCATCAAGAGAGCCTGTCACAGGAAGATTCCTCCTATCGCACTTCGGGAGCATGCACCTCGCTCGCGGCAGAAATCGAATGAGGTTCTGAGAGTCAACAAAAACAGCTTGAATCTCACGTTGCGTTAGGTTGTAGGCTTGAAAAATGTTGACAAAAGCCACACCCCCGCAGGCGCGTCGATTGCTCATTGGCAACTCACATTTGAGTGCCACGCCATGTGAGCATTGAGAGATACATGTCTTCGAACGCATGAAGCCCGGGCATCCTCGTGACGCTTTCAGTCAGCGTGCTTTTCGAGAGCCGCGCCACTTCGCTTGATGGCAGGCCGAAACAGATCGGAGTCAAGGCAGATCGAAGATCTCACAAAGCTAAGAGGGCTCGTAGTGGTGCGCCGTGGTGGTAAATCAGTCCGTGGAAGCGCTTGGGGCGGCCGGCCGCCCGTAACGCGGGGGCACCTATGTGGGTGAGGCGTGCGCCGCACTGGGTGGTCGCGTGGCACGTTGCGGCCCTCTTAGGTCCGCGCACGCGCGCAGCTGATCTTAGCAAGTGGCGACAGCGCCGCCTTCTTTGAAGCGAAGGAGTTGAACTTCTGTGATGTCTTACCGTTTTCTCCTCGCCTCGTGGGGCACGTTGGGAAACCTCAGTCCGCTGCTCACCGCGGCCCGGCGGTTGCGCGGGCATGGTCACCATGTTCGGATCATTGCGGACCCCGCCATGCGTGCAGAAGTCGACGCCGCCGATTTCGAGTTCGTGTCATGGCGAAGCGCCCCCATCGGGGAGGCTGCGGATCCAACAGATGTCTCGAACCTGCGAGATCGGATGCGCAGGGTCGTCTTTGAGCCTTGCTCTGCTTACGCGACAGATATTTGGGACGAAATTGGCCGCTTACCAGCGGATGCCGTCCTTAGCCTCGATTTTCTGTTCGGAGCGGCACTTGGGGCGGAAGCGTCCGGCGTACCTTTCGCGTTTCTTTCGCCTCACGTCAGCCTTCGGATCCTGCCGGGAATGCCGCCGGCTACGTCCGGATTGGGCCAGCCGAAAACGCCAGAGGAGCACGCCGAGGTGGCAGCAGCCTGTGCCGCTCTCGATGCCGCGATGAATGCGTCTCTTCCTATCCTCAATCGGGCCCGCGTTGATTGCGGACTTCCCGTTCTTCCTGACGTTATGGATCTGTTCGACCGGGCTGACCGAGTTCTGCTCGCGACCAGTCGGGCCTTTGACTTCGAAGCCACCTCTCTTCCGGACAACTTTCGCTATATTGGACCGTTGCTCGATGTGCCGAATTGGTCCAAGTCGTGGCAGGCTCCATGGCCCGGGCAGCCTGATCGTTCTCGCGCGCTGATCGCCTGTAGCACGGGTGCGCAGAACCAGCGCGATCTGTTCCAGCGCGTCATCGACGCCGTCGGAAAGGTTGACATCGACGCTGTGTTTACAACAGGTCCGAGTCTGGACGTGGCCGACTTTCGAGCTCCGCAGAACGTGCATTTGATGCGCGGTGCTCCCCATGACTCCATCATGAGGGACGTTTCCATGGTCATATCACAAGGCGGCCACGGCACCGTCACCCGTTCACTGATCAACGCTTTGCCGCAACTCATTCTGCCAATGGCGCGAGACCAGTTGGCCAACGCTGCGCGGGTCGAGGCGAAGGGGGTGGGACTTCGATTGGGGCCGACGGCTTCTGAACCGGATATTGCGGCAGCCATAAACCGGCTGATCACGGAACCGCAATTCAAAGTCGCGGCCCGGAAGCTTGGCGAGGCTATTAAAGCCGATATCGATACATCTGGCCTTGTCAACGAGATGGAGCTTCTCGCCGCTGTCGGACGTCAGCGACGTAGCCACTCATGAATTTGGGTCCCGTCTGCGTGGGCAACATCCTTTGCAATGCAGCGGCTATTGGATCCATGTTTGCTTATTTCACCGGCTCATCCCTGTTCTTCATCGATGCTCTGTGTCTCAAGCCGTATGAATATGGTGTGATCTTCGGACCAAGTTCGCTGTCGGTCATGGCCGGCGCTCGGGGCAGCAGGAAACTCAGCGGTTGGGGGCTATCGCCCGCGCAAGTGATTAAGGTGGAGCTCGCACTCTCGACTATCCTGGCCACATCTCTGCTCCTGATGGGAGGCAAATCGGCTGTTGTCGTGGTGTTGGTGATGGTCGGTGTCGCATTGTGGCTTGATCTCGCCGTATGCCACGAAGGAGGCACTGCGGCGGATACCGGAAATCGTGGGGTCCATCAGTGCCGCAAGAACTTTCGTGCAAATGATCGGGGCCGCTTCGTCCAGCGCAATCGACGGGCATTCCGTATTTTCGATGGCGGTAGTGATGTTTGCTTTCTGCTTGTTGTCGGTTGCCGCTTGCGTGGGCATCGTTCTTCCGGTCGAAGGCTGAGCCGAAGTCCACGGAAGGCAAGTCCAGTTCAGGAGGAAAGTGACCGTGATCTCGTATCACAAGTTGAGGCCCATTCTGTTGAGCCGCGACGGTGTGCGTTTGGCACATGTTGAGGCCGGACCTGTAGCCGCGCAAGTCCCTCCGCTGATCCTTGTCAATGGCTGGACAGGTGACCACGGCATCTTCACGCCCCAGATCGCCCACTTCTCTCAAAGCCGTCGCGTCGTGGCCATCAATCTTCGCGGTCACGGCTCCAGCGATGCACCCCAGCAAGACTATACCATGGCAGGATTTGCGGACGACATCGCCTGGCAATGCGCTCAACTGGAACTGCACAAGCCGGTTGTGATTGGCCACAGCATGGGAGGCCGGATCGCGCTCGAACTGTGCGGCCGCTATCCGGATCTGGCCTCAGGCATGGTAATGATCGATACGATTATCATGCCGCCCCCGATCTTGCGCGAATCTCCCGGAGTTCGAGCGCTTCTGGAGGGTATCGGCGGGCCCGACTATCTGGTGGTCTTAAAGGCGAACGCATGGGAACTTGGCTGCGATTTCGAAGATCCTGCCCGACGAAAGATGATCTACGAAACCTATGTACTTCCGCCTTGCGAGAGAACGCCACAGCATGTGGCTCATTCAATGATGCGGAACGCTATCCTGAACTATGATCCGGTCCCGGCTGCAGAGGCCTGCTGGATTCCCATGGCTTATATTTCGGCCGATGTTCCCCTGGTGAACATGGCGCGCGATCTCGATCGGCTCCAGGAGATCTGTCCACAGCTGGTCATAGCGAAGACGATGCTCGCCGGACATTACAACACGATCGAGGTTGCAGATCAGGTCAATGCCATGCTCGATCGCTTCCTAACCGTCGGCCTCCACCGGTGCAGAGACTGACGCGGAAGCCTTGAGCAGATCCGGCCATGTGAAGCGGTCTTGCCTGGCAACGGAATGACGATCCGTTCCGGTAGATGCGGTGCCCGAGACGCAAAGTTGGCGTCATACAAGTTCAAGCCGCGCCATCGAAGTTGATGTGAAGTCAAAGCCCCGGAGGTAGAGCCTGGATGTCGATGTCGCAACAGAAGTCCAACGGGTTGCTTTCATTGGGTGTGAATCGGAGCGCAAGATTGACCCCGTCGATACGAAGTTGATCAAGCACTTAGGATGGCCGATCGGCGCTCGGACCCCACGCCGATTTACAGGCCGGCGGCAAAAGCTGGATTGGCGCGCGCAGGAAATGGCGACCGAACAGGCCGCCGAGCGCATGCGTCGGCGGCGCCGGTTTCGTTATTGCCGAACATCGGCTGTGTCGGCATCGTCGGCCGGCGGCGATCCGGCAGCGCTATGGCAAGGTTAACAAGACAGGTGCTCTGTAGGTTAGCCCGGCCGCTTTTTTCAGGCGCTTAGTAGGCGGTGAATATTTTTCACGAAAATATTCTTGAGGGATTGTTTTTCATGAGATAAGATTGAAATTCAATTAGGCGGGGTTTTCGTGAAGGAAATTCGTGCCTGGAGAACGTTTTTCATAGGATTTTCGAGTGAGCATACAGTTTTCAGGCCCGGTGAACGTTTTTCACGACCGAAGGCTCCCCGAAACGGCCGCACCGGCGGGCTACGCTGCCCTCATCGATGCTTATAAGCTGACTGTTCCGGTTCCCCGTACCCTTTCAGCGATTGGCACCAAGCACCGCATCATCGAGCAAGGCGGCTGGCGCATCTTTACCCCGCGCCATGCTCCCGAGGACTCCCTTGAAGGGCACCTGACTTTTGCCCTCAAGAACGAGGGACTGGACCTTGCCGTTCTGAAGCGGCTCTTCCTAGCCGTTAAGGAAGGAGAAATCGCCGAACTCGTCCGCCAGAAGCCCACCGGCCTCTATACCCGCCGCATCTGGTTTTTGTACGAGTGGCTGCTTGGCCATGAGCTCAAGCTGCCTGCCGCAGACAAGGTTTCATATGTGGATGCCGTCGACACCGAACTTCAGTTCGGAGGAACCGGGGAGAATTCGGTTCGGCATCGCGTCCGCAACAACCTTCCCGGCACGCCGGAATTTTGTCCGCTTGTCTTTAAGACTCCTGCGCTGAACGAGTTTATCGCACAGGACTGGAAGGAGCGCGCACGCGCGGTCGTCAGCGAAGTTCCGAAGGACTTGCTCGCGCGCACGGCCGCGTTTCTGCTGCTGAAGGATTCAAAGTCCAGCTACGTGATCGAAGGCGAAAGGCCACCCCAGGATCGTATCCAGCGATGGGGCCGCGCCATCGGCGAGGCAGGCCGAGCGCCGCTCGACGAGCAGGAGTTCCTTCGCCTGCAGGGCATCGTGATCGGCGACGAGCGTTTCGTGAAGCTCGGCTTCCGCAAGGAGGGCGGCTTCGTCGGCGAGCATGACCGCGAAACGCAGCGGCCTATTCCGGACCATATCAGCGCGCGCCACGAGGATATTGCTTCCCTTATGGCGGGGCTAATCGCCTTCGACCATAGCGCAGAGAACGATCTCGACCCTGTTATCGCTGCAGCGGTGCTTGCGTTCGGGTTTGTCTACATCCACCCGTTCGAAGACGGGAATGGACGTATCCATCGTTATCTTATGCATCATGTTCTGGCGCGGCGCGGCTTTAATCCAGCCGGACTGCATTTCCCTGTGTCGTCGGCCATCCTCGACAGGATCACCGAGTACAAGAGCGTATTGGAGAGTTATTCCAGCAGGCTGCTTCCGTGCGTCCAGTGGGAAGCCACGCAGCAAGGCAACGTAAAGGTTCTGAACAATACCGCCGACTTCTATCGGTTCTTCGACGCAACGCCGCACGCAGAGTTTTTGTACGAATGCGTGCGCCAAACGATTGAGCAAGACCTGCCCAACGAAACCGACTTCCTGCGCAATTTCGACGCGTTCCGCGCGGGCATCGAGAACATGATCGATATGCCGGAGCGGACGCTCAACAACCTGTTCGGCTTTCTCAGGCAGAATCAGGGCAGGCTTTCGAAGAGAGCGCGAGAAAACGAGTTCGCTCGGCTGACCCCAGAAGAAGTCGAACAGATCGAGCAGTTGTACAAAGATTCTTTTCCGAAGACGGAGTAGCATGGCTATCCAGAACAAGGTCGGGGCGTTTCTCGCGGACCCTATGCTTAATCGCATCTTGACGGCTCCAGAAAAGAAGCTGCGTGTCCGACAAGCAATGGACGAGGGGAAGGTGCTCGTTGCGAACCTCGCAAAGGGCCGAATTGGTGACGATAGTTCCTCGCTACTGGGAGGTCTATTAGTTACGACGATTGGCCTTAGCGCACGAACTTTGCCTGCGTCCGAGCTTCAATTTTGATAGATCTGCACCTGCTTCGCCACTTCTTGCCCCTCTCGAAGGCTTTCCAGCGGCAACTCGTCGTGATCACAATATAGGTTCACTTCAAACCCTTCACGAAGGCGTTCACGTCGTCGGCTTCCTGCTCGATCCAGCGGATCATCTGTTGCGCGAATGTTTCGGGGTCTTCCATGAAGTCATGGAACCGTCTGAGTGATACCACCATCGGAGATTCGTTCACTTCGATGTACGTCCACGGCTTCCTCACCTCAGTTTTCGACGCACGAATTGCCTGGTTACCTCGCTTGTCGTCTGCCCCGACACTAATGAACACTGAACTGTCTTTGGGGATATCCACGAAGCTTGCTATCAACGATTCAATCAATGACGGCGCGACCTACAATTGGACGGGTCAAATAAAATACAATCAGTTCATGGACGAGCACAACAGACTCAAAAACGAGAACTTCGCAAACCTAAAAACACGCTTCGCTATCCGTAAGGTCTTGTTCGCAGATGGTACGACCAAGACTTACCCCTAAACTCCAACTTCAGTTCAGCGCCCCATCTTGGGCAAACATATATAAAGAATTACCATCTGTCCCTGAGCCGGCGATATCTAACGTGACACCGCGGTCGACCGACTCGGAGCTGCTCGAGGCGGCTTTGCTTCGCGCGTCGGCGAGCGTGCATGATCGTGTCCCCGGGTGCGGTGTCGTATGAAAGAGCGGGAAACACTGGTTTGACGATTTCGCAACAGAATCCTAGTGGATTGCTTTCATTGGGTCGATGGACGATCAAGGCGTGAACGAGGAGCAGATTTTATCTATGCGCTTCCATAGCAAGCCGCAGCGTCTTGGGAATGCGCTGCGCTCTTCCGCCTGCGACAAACGCCACACGCACACGCGCCATAACTAGGAGATCGCTTCCGCGCCTGCACTCCTGTAGCAAGTCAATTGACGCGCCCCTCACCTCTTGTGGGAGCGTGACGACGTCAAGGACGTCGTCCAAGACCGCCGGCTTTAGAAAATCGATTGTCATCGAACGGACGACGAAGGCAAAGCCGGGCGCATCGTTCCGAGCTTCTTCGAGCAGTGCTTGCTGATTGGTTCCGAGCAGGCGCAAGTAATTCGTTCTGCCGCGCTCCATGAACCGCAAAAAATTTGCGTGATAAACAATTTGGCCGGAATCTGTATCTTCAAAATAGACCCGGACCTGCATGTGATGGCGTCCGCCGCGAATTTGGCCGTCAAGAGTGGCTGTCACGGTGCGGTTCCTCTGCTGCGCTTCAGGAAGCATTGTCTTGCACAGAGGCGCTTTTCTGAGCAAGCGGCAAAAATCTCGAGCTTGGCTCCTGCAATCGGAAGCTCAGCGCCGCCACATGAATGCCGGCGTGCACTGCGCGCAGTATCGATGGCGTCGCTAGTCGGGCACGCTGAGGCCAACCTGCTCGTCGACTACTTTTGGCTGCGGCCGGGGCCGCTCGATCTCCACCTTCAGCGAATCGGCGAACGCCATTGTTTCAGCGACGAGCGCATCGAGTTCGCTCTTCCAGTCATGCATTGACGTCCCCCCGCACGGCTCGGCCACGCTAACCGCGGATTGCTTGCAAGACCCTAGTTCGTTCGAAGCGATATGGGGTTGCCGGAATGGCGGCCACCCTGTAAACGATCGCGGCACGCCGTCCGGCCGCCTTTCAGCGATTGCCCGCGGCGGGGGCCTGTAGCTCAATGGTTAGAGCCGGCCGCTCATAACGGTCTGGTTCCTGGTTCGAATCCAGGCGGGCCCACCAGCCTCCAGCCGACGACGACGACATCAAGATGACTACGTTAACTCGTCGGTTGAAACCGCAGCATGAAAGTCGCGTTCGATCGGAGGACGGTCATTGAGTATGGATGACAAGGAAGTTGCGGAAGATTATCGCCGGCAACGCCAGGCGGCGTCGGCAAGGATCGCGCTAGAGATCGGCTAGACGCGTCAGTGCTTGGTCGACCGACCGGTCGTCGGCCTCGCTCTGGGCACACTGCACATCGCAGTCCAACTGGTAGACCAGGTCCGCCAGATCGTGGTCCAGCGACGGGACCAGATCGAACGCTTCGCCTTCGATCACAATAAGCGGGACGCCTTTTTCTCCGTAGACCTTGAAAGCGTCCGTCGTCTGCTTTGGCAGCTACCGTTTGTAGTGCGAAAGCGGGACGCGGTAAGCGCCGTCGTATTTTCGGCTGGACAGACGTTTGGTCAAAAGACCTTGATAGTCCTCGTCCCGCTGGGATCGAATCTTCACTTGGCGAGATCGTTCGTAGATCGCCCGCCTGGCAGCGCGAAGCGCATCCAACTCCGCCGCCGCCGCGTTGCTGGCGAATGCGATTTCCCGGCTTGCGGTGCGCGCCAAAAATCCCCGCTTCTCGGACAGACGTCCCTTATAGCCCCTCTTGATCGTACAAGCCTGCCAGACGTCGACGATCGTTCGGGACGACAAGCCTCGAAGAATTTGAGACGGCACCTTCTTCAGGCTCAACGGATAGTGGTTCAGGATCGAATGCATGCCGGCGGCATGGATAGCGGTCGGCCATGTCCAGTGGACACGCAAAACGTTTCGGTTGAACATCGCGCAAGCGTCCTTGTGATCCGTGACGACTTGCACGATCCACTTCTGCGCTCTCGGCGGCATCACTTGCCTCACCAAGGTCGCGAGCCTTCCATCCGCCAGTGCCGGCATCGGGCGTCCCCTTCGTTAGGGCCGCTCTGCCTTGCTTTACCTTCCAGATCTTTAAGCCGGCCCGCCGACGGCTATCCCGACGGTATACCATTCGACTCTTCCTGAACGAAACCTTTGGAGTTCGATGCAGCCGACTTTCCAAAGGTAGCGGATTTTTTCCGATGACCGAGTCTGCGACCGCCTCGTCAAAACGCACCAGAGCGAACTGAGGCGCATTTTGCTGCCTCGGATCTAGTGGCGGTATCAGAACCAGATCGCGTGCTTGACGACCCGAAGCCGTTCGCCGCCGATACCCACGTCTCCCATGCGATTCCTCATCCACTTCAGGTATCGCTGGCTTCCGTACTTCTCGGACAATGCGCCGATCAGGGCTACGAAGAAGTCATCACGTTCAGTAATCCTCACGAAAGCGAGCGCATCGATCCCGCGGTCGAGGTACATGCTGACGACGGTATGTCGGATCCGGACGCACTTGTCCCAGTCCTCCCACCAGTAAGATCGGTCGAGCCGGCGATCGAGGATTCTCCAGGCATCGTCCGGCAACGTCCGCTTCTCAGCCGCGTCGTAGACGATGTCGAACGTCGCCTGGACCAGGTCGACGCTCTGCAACGTGCGCCGACCGAGGGCGCGGATCAGCAGAAACGACGCCAGATATGCATTCTCCAGAGGCGCGGATCGACGCCTGATGGCGACGAGCCACGGATCGTCTCCGTAGGCGTTCGGGACCGAGTCCGGCGATACCGCGCGAGCGATCGCTTCGAGCGTCTGCGCGTCGTCGAGCCACTCCTCGACGAGAACGCGCGCGACCGCATCCGAATCCGACGCGACCGCCGAAAGCCACTCCGATCGATTTCCGCCATCGGCGGCTAGATCGCCCGAGCGCGCAAGCAGTCTCCGCAAGACCCGATCGCTTCCAAAGACCGTCTGAGCCGCCCGTGCCAGCGATCCGCCAGACACGATCATGGCTTCGATCGTGTCGTCGGCCCGGTCGGAAGAACTTCCGACGAGCCGGAGCACGTCCGATCCAGAGGCGCCTTGGAGCGACCAGAACGCTGGCTCGGTCGCAAGGTCGGGTCTCGCTTCCAGCAATTCGAACAGATGAGTCGGCGTCGAAGACACGCCCTCGATCAGCGACGCCGGCGGCAAGGCCGCGATCGCGCGCTCGGCGATCGCACTCTTCGACGGGTCGGATCGGATGTCGAACAGCGTCTTCGGATCACGGCGCCAAATCGCGCTGCCGACGCGTTCGGCGGCGGCGGGGGCTTCGGTCGCGTCGATGAGGGCGAAGTTGCGCACGACGAACTCTTGGCCTTCGGCTCCGATCCGGTCGGCCGCAGCCGCAGCAGCCCTGACGATCGACGAACGCGCCGCGTGCCCCTGATCGGTCGCCATCGTCCGCTCCAACAGCGCAATCGCGCGTTCGACCGCGGTCGGGTCGGAGTCGAACTGCAGCGAAAGCGCGTGCAGCGCCGCCAGAGGCTCGAACGATTCGCGGCCACCAACGTCGCTGCCCGCCGCGCGCAGGAAGTTGCGCAGGCTCCCGTGGGCCCCTTGCGCAAGGTCGGACACCGCGTCTTCCAGCCAATCGTTCGCGACGAAGTCGCGACGGTCGGCGTCGACGGCTCCCTTGAACTGCGTCGGTCTCACCCGTCCGGAAGCCGGCAGGAACTGCAGATCGAACGTCGCGTTCGCGGAGGACCTGTCGGCGAACGACAGCGTGCAAAACCGGAACGCACGTCTGAGGCGCGGCCATTGCTGTGCCCAGATCGCCAGAACCAAGGCATCCCGCGTCGGGCCGTCGGAGGCCGCGGAAACGATCGGCCTGGCGGGTTCGCCATAGATGCCCGACAGGATCCGCTTCGCGAGATCACCGGGCACGCCGAAACCATCCGACCTATCGGACGACGAGTGATCGATCGGGCTTCGATAGGAATTCTCGTCGCCCCTCGGTCGTCGGAAGAGATCCAACAGGCCGCCTGCGCTCGATAGCGAGGGGATGTCGCTGAAATCGATGAGGATCGTGTGCGTCCATACGCAGCCGGGCCGCGGCAACTCAGGCGCGGGCCACGTGCGGGCCAGCGCGTAGTGTCCGCTCTCGACCAGCGGAAAGCCGGTGAGATAACCCTCCGCACCGATGGTCGCCGCCGGTCCCGACGCGTCGCTCATCATCAGCAACGTCTTCGCATCCCGGGACGGCAGGTCGATGGACGACGCCAGCAGGCGATGGCCTTCCGAATAACCGTGGAGCGTCTGCTGCAGCGGTACGCGGCCGCCTACTCCGTGAGCCATGCGATCGGCTCCGTAAGATCCTTCGATAGCTCGGGCTTCATCAGCCTGATACGATCCGACGCGTCCTCGAGAGCCCGGATCTCGGCGACCTTCTCGTTGCGCTCCTCGTCGTCCTTGATCTCCTCGGATTCGAACGACCCGCCCTGCGCGCTGAGGCCGTAGACACGCACGTCCCAGCGATCGGGACCGTTACGCAGATATTGATCGAGCAGCGGCAACTCGCTCGCCAGATACTGTTCGGGCGTGACGTTCTCGGGCTCGACCGTGTCCCATGCCGAAAGGATCAGGGCGAGACGGGTCGCCGGAGCGTTCAAGGCGCCGCAGCGAAACATCTGCAGCATCTCCACCAGTTTCACGGCCGTCGGAGCATCCTTGGGGTGCCATTCCTTGGGCTTCGCCGGCGTGCCGGCCGCTGCCGCACCACCCTTCAGTCCCGCGGCCTGCTGCGTCGTCTCGGCCACGCCGATCGGGCGTTTGATCTTGTCGGCATTGACGAACATCATGATGCCATCGCAATCGCGCAGAAGCTCTGCCAACCGCTGATCGCACTCCCTGGTCTCCCAGATCTCCTGGAACGACTCTCCGGAGAGATCGGGGAACGTCATCCGGACCTTGCGTGCCGCACCGTCCCTGAGGTTCATCGAGACGATCTTACCCGACGCGACTTCGGTGTGTATCTGCTCCTTGGCCTCGAGCCAGCGGCGCATGATCGCATTCAGATGCGAGTGGTCAAGCCCGGTCAGTGTCTCGAAACTCAAGCGTGCGTTAGGATCACGCCTGTCGAACACGACGTACCACAACGCAGCCAGGAACGTCGTCTTTCCGGACGCCGGCAGGCCGCAGATGACGACCGATCCTCGAGGGGTTTCGATCATTCGGGCGCCCCCTGCAATCGATTCATGAACCTCGTCGACGACGACACGTGAGAAGCAGCCTTCGGAACTACCAGCGCAACCGGCGCTTCCCAATAGGCCAACAGATCGGCGACGCCGTGCCCAAGCGGCAACGAAACGTCCGAAGGACATGCCGCGACCTCGAATGACCGGATCTCTCCGAAGAGGCTCGCGTGCAGCGCATGGAATTTCTCGACGATCTTCTCGAAATCGCGGCGCGAACGCCCCTTGTCGGCGGACCGCGCGATATCGTCGAACTTGGTGAGAACGATGGCGACACGCGGTCGTCCCATGACTCCGCCGCCGTCGACCAGCGCCTGCGCGATCGCGAGGATGTCGGCCCCGACCCTGCTCCGCGTCACGGGATCCACCAGTTGCCGGCCGTCGACCAGGAATGTGATCGTATCGGCCCGATGAATCTCGACGAATTCCCGCACCACGCCCGTATCGTCGGGGGCGGCGCCGTAATCTTCGCCGTTCCGGTCCGCGACGACGAGATCAAGCGTGGCTCCGCCGGGCCGACACAACGCCGCATGGTAGAACTTGACCGTGGTCAGCAGCGTGCGCTCCGTCTCCGGCCGAGCGTTGCGGGAAACGCTGCGCGAGGGATGGCTCGCCCGCTCGAACGCGTACATCGTGCGCGATCCGGCGAACTCGAACGGACCAATCGGGCCGCGAAGGAATAGCTCGAAGATGGAGGCGATCAGCGTCGTCTTGCCGGCTTCCTTGGGCGCGACGACCGCGATGACGCGAGAATCGCCCCTACGCAGCAGCTGCGACGCCTTTTCCTGGTCCAGAAGATCTCCGGACGGAAGAACGATTCCGTGTCGTTCAGCCGGCGTATCCCCAGCCGTCGCCGTGGCTGCGAGCGGCTTACCGTAGTACGGGCAGGCGTTCTTCTCTAATCCCTCGACGCAACGGCCGTCGGTCTTCACCTTGCACGCGGGATTCGCGCATTGGATTGCTGCGGTCTCTGCCAACGCCTAGCCCCCGAACTTCAGGCCGAGCCGCTCGCGATAGAAGAGATTGCCGAGCTCGACGCCCGGCAGGCTCGCGTCGGCTTCGATACCGGTCACGGCCGACCAATTTGCGACCCAGGACGTATCGTCGCCAGCCTCGAGTTTGCGGAGAACGGCGAAATGGAGTGGGCGGACGACAGGCGCCGGCGCGACCCCGTCGACGAGGCTACGAAGCAGCTCGATATCGACCGCGTTGATCGCTGCGGCAATACCGGACTTCCTGCGTTCCTTCAGACCGGCCCGCGAAAGGATCGGCTTCGCCGACTCCGGCCCCGGAATGAATCGGACCGAGTTGGCGACCTCGGTCGCGAAGACGATCGGTTGCGCGTCCGGCGGCACGTCGGCGAAGGGAATATCGAGCGACTTGCTGCGCGCGCCGTAAAGCCACCAGAGCAACTGCAGTTCCTCATCCTGGATCACGACGTTCCAGTGAAGCGCGTTGATGGTATCGTTGGCCTTCGCCGCGATGTCGCGCGCAACCGCTTGCGCCTGGCCGGCGATGGCGTTCACTGCCGCGACCATGTGGTCCGGCGTCACGCCGTCCCTTTTGATCTTCTCGACAAGGTCCGCTTCCAGACTGAAGTCCCCGACCTTGTTCAACCGCCCAATGTCCGGCCGCTTCCGGCGAGCGTCCGAAATCCTCGCGATGGTCGCCTCGGATGCCCCCGCGAAGTCGTGGGGGAAGTCGGTCCGCCGCGCGCCGGCGAAGAGCGCGGTCAAGGTCGACAGCGCCGCCCAGGCCGCGATGTCTGTCGTGCTGTCGAGAACGGTCGCCAAAGCGGCTCCGCTCAGAACCTCGAGTTCGCGATCGTTTCCGGACATCTCGAACAGGTCGTCGGCGGCCTTGAAGTGACCGCGCAAGGATGCCAAGGCCTGGTCATTCGGTCGCGACTTGGTCTTCAGCAGTACGGCAAGCATGGTCTCGACGGCGGTGCGATCGGCGGCCTTCGCCAGCGACCAAACGCCCTTCCATCTCGCTTCCAGCTTCGTGCGATTCTCGGCGAGGTCGACCGCGCGATACCAGCGCGGGAACTCGTCCCTCATCGGTGGAACGGTCGCCTCGGCCATCAGCGCTTCTCCCTCTTCTGGATCTCCCGATCCAATTCATCGAGCTGGCGGCGCTCGCCAGCCCTCAACAAGGCCCTACCGAACCGTTCGGCGAGCGGCAGATTCGCCTCGGCGGGCTCGATCAGCTTCAGTTTACGCGAGATGTCGCGCCTGTCGCTCATATCGAGATTCCAGAAGCGAAGTACGATGCTCCGGGCGCGATCTTCGGACATGACGGCCTCCATGCCATCCGACGGCCGGTTCGCGACGGGGGGTGCCGCCGCCACCGCCGCAGCAGGCGGAACAGGATGGATATTCCGGAGCCGAACATCCCACAAATGGACGTCCTTTCCGTAATCGAGAATCGGCCGGAATCCTTCCGGGCTCATCTGCCACTCCAGCAAGTACGCCTCGACCGCCAGCTTCGGCTCTCCGGCGGTCTCCGCCTTCACGGCGAGCCTGATCAAGTTGTAGCCCGGACTCCAGCCCTTCTCCTGCCGATCCGGATTCACCGCGCCGGCCGAGAACGTCACGTAGTTCGGGTCGCGGTCGATCCGCTGGCGGTGCTTGTGGCCGAACAGGTGCACGGACGCCCGGTTCTTGACGTCGTCGGTGAAACGGTCTGCGTCGGTCAGCCAGTCCGGGGGATGATGGCACATCACGAGATTCACGACATTGTCGACCGGATCGAGCGCCGTCTGGCGCGGCTCGACGTAGAGGTCTCGCTCAACGTCGTTCCGCCCCTCGGGCATATGCGACCCCGACAGGATGGTCGAGTTCAGGCCGTGGATGCGTAGCGTCACCCCCTCCGCAAGCGGCAGGTCAGCCTTCCAGAAGACGCGCTCGGGCGCGAAGATTGCGGCCGAGAAGCGGCCCGCGAAATCGTTGTAGGCTCTGATCGGCCTCAGGAGCGCCGGTCCAGTTTCCGCGTGCTGCAGCTGCCGCAGCAGCTCTCGCTCCTTGTTGGCGGCAATCATGATCGCGCGCTGCGCGTTCTGCACTGAGACATCCTTCTTAATGATGTCCTGGTCCACATCGTGGTTGCCGGGGATGACGTAGATCCGCGAATGATCGCAGCCGCAAGCGTCCGCCAGTTCGAACAGCCACTTCAGAGCCGCCTGGTACTCCTCGGGCTTGCCAGCGAAGGCGATGTCGCCGCCGACCAGGATCGCTTCAACGGGGCCCAGCGTCTTTACCCGCTCCCGGGCATCCTGGATCAGCCTCGTCCGAAACGGTCGGTCTGGATCGCTTTCGGAATTGCAGACGGGGTGGCGGAAGTGAATGTCCGACAAATGAAGTAAAAGCATTCCGAAGACGCTCCCTGTCACCGATTACCGAGCAAGTTCTACAACTTATTCGGGAATCGACAACATTTTCGGCAAATGGACTTTCTGAAATTCGCTTGGCTCTACAGCATCATAGATGGGCGATAGCGCTGTTCCCGTCAACAACAGTCTCGGGAAAAACATCCGCCCATACTCGACTCTCATGTTCTTGATATGTTCTAATCAGGAAATGACCGATCGCCCTGCGAGCTGGCGCATGCCGAGCCAGGCCCAAATGGAGAAGATGGCCCATGCCGTCGCCAGGAGCGCGCCGCCGGCGCGTTCCCTGGCTCCGGACGGCGACCTGCCGCCCGAATACTGGCAGGCGCTCCTGGACGACGCGGGGGCCGACGGCGGCCATCCGCCTCCCAAGACGTCCGGACGTCTGCAGCGGCTAAGCCAAATTCCTCAGCACTTACTGAGGTTGTCATGCCGGCGCTGCAGCAGGACCGTCGAGATGCAGAAGATGGATGCAGTCCGGCTGTACGGTCCGGAGGCGGTCTGGCGGGACGTCGGCCAGCGTCTGCTGGACGACACGTGCACGAACCGGACTGGGCGCCATGAGGAAGACGGCTGCTGGCCGTCGTTCGATTGACGGCGACCGGATGGCGCCGAAGCACCATCCCACCCCGCTTTCTGAGGCGACCGCAAGGCGCTGCAGAAGGAACTCGGCCGGGCCCGGGCGACGACGACCATCCTGGCGGCGCAGTCGGCGGAGGCCCGGGCCAAGGGCGAAGCTCTGATCCGGACGGCGGACCGGCTCCTGTGCGAATCCTGGAATGAGCGCATGTGGGCCGACGGAGAGCCCATCGACCCATCTCCCACGATCGACCAGGCCGTCAACGGCGGTTATTCGAGTTTGATCCTGAGATTCCCATTGAGGAAATACTTGCCGCAACTGATCGACCGGTCATGCGTAACCGAGGCCGGGCGCTGTTTAGCCGGCTTGCGGACATGACCGAAGAACAACGGGCCGACGAAATCCGCAACTTGAATGCGGCCCTTCGCCGTCATGGCCGTCCCGCCGGTCTCATATCCCTGGACAATCTGGATACGGGAATCTCGCTGGCGTCTCTTGCCTATGGTTTTATTTACCCGCTGGTTGCTGGATTGCGCACCTTGGGCGGACAGTTGATCGAGCTGGGCCGAAAACATCCGGTGATCGACAAGCTCTTTGAAGCGATTCAGGCTGATTTATTCCCCGCTGGCGTCAGCAAACGCGAACTCGACTTCCTTTCTAGCATCAGCCGCGTCGCTTTTATCAAAACGGTGAAGGTCTCGTAGCCCCGTCGTCCGGACAGGAGGTCATCGTGCGATGGCGCAGGCGCGATGCCTCGCGGTCACGCCAGCAATAACTGGCGTCAGACAGTGCGAGAAGGCGCGGGAGAGAATGCAACTGAAGACAACGTCGGGAGAACGGATCGTAAAAAATCGTAGAACGTTCGTGCACAAAAACCGCACGCGACCAACTCGGAGAGGTGGCGATTGCTTGCATCAAGACGACGAGCAGGTTTTGGACTCCCGCGACCGCAGCAGTAACGATTGGATAAGGACAACAAACGCCAACGAAAAAGAACGAAAACGCAGCAAAATTAACGAACCGTCGATATCCCGTCGCGCCGGGCCCACCAGCGACGCCGCCGCCGGTAATAATTATAAGAAGAACAAGAGGTAAAAGTTGATGATAAGTGGTTTAGAAGTCACCTACCGTTATTTCGCGCTACGCAGTAAGCGCCTCGCTTAAGCGCGAGCCGCATATGGATCGACTGCCAATACAGGTTCTGGAGAGAGGGCCAGACCATTGGCGGCGTTGCCCACGGCTAAGGCGCCCTCCTACAGTTATCGGAAGGTCACGCAGATCACTGCCGAGCTAAGCGCGCTTAGCTCGACCGGGCAATTGCTTTTAGCGGGCATTCGAGCATGGTGCCGCAACATTGCAAACTGGACATCGAGCGCCAGAAGCGGTCGACCGCTGCGCGTCGTTCGAACTCGAGTTCTATCGGGCATCCGAGGCACTGGCACTCCCGTCGGAGGAGCGGTTTGCCGGTCCGGTGCTTGCGGCCGCAAAGGCAGGGACTCCGACCGTTCCGCAAGCGTCCGGTCGCCTTGTTGATCCTGGAAAGTCCCGCCGCGATCGGGCCGATACCGAACTCAACGGCGTCGCGATAGGCGGCACTGGCGCCGGTTTCGGCCGCCGCTTGCTCGGCGAGGAGCTCGATATCGCCCGCATCGCCATGGGAGAGCTGGGCGCCGGAAGGCCAAAGTCCGGCCTCCGCAGCGGTCTCTTGGCAAAGCAGGAACGCGTGAAGCTTCGTCCACCAGGTCGCCGCGGTCGCCGAGTTGATCCCCTGGCCGGCCCGAAGACCTAGGCAGAACGAACCGTCAGCGTTGATGTGGCGCTCAGGACAAAACGTTGGCAGAGTTTTGCCTCTGACCCGTTCGTACACCGTCACCTCAGCAGCGAGATGCAGGACTTCCAGCTCGAACAACCGGGTGAAAGCCCCGCTGCTTCGCACGAGGACGGCGTCCACTTCGGCTGCGCGAGTGCCGATCCGGCGGAATTCGGCCCAAGGCGGAACAGTGTCGGCGATCGCGTCGAGGGCCACCGGCGCCAACCGATCGATCAGCGCTTCGAACGCGCAGCGTGCGACCGAGCGGCCGGCTCGCTGCGCATGATCTGGACGGCCGGAGACTGAGAAGCGCCGAGAAGATCCGAAGCGGTGTCGAACGACATTAATCGTCCCGTCGCGATGATCCGTCGGACCGCGGCGTCGGCAACCTGCTGGGCGATGACGCCCAGCCGGATTCCGCTGCCCTCGATGCTCTGTTGCGTCCGCTCGGCATTGATCGTGGCCCGGCTGGCTGCGCACCGGACGCTGTCGTCGCCGCGATATCCCAGCCGGGTCATCGGCGTCGGACCATATTCCACGCCGATAGCCAGGCCGATCGCCGCATCGGAATCCACCGCGTCGAGGCAAAGGTCGAACGACGATCGCATGCCGTTGGCGCAAATCACGGCCTGTCGCACGGAGCCGGGACCGTCGTCGGTCCGCTCGCCTTGCGCCACGCAGCCCTGGATGCAGTCACCCACGAATCTCACGCGCTTACCGCCGAAGTCGTCGTTCAGGACCGAGTTGAGCTCCTCGCGGATGACATGGACCGTCCTCACTGCCTTTGTGATTTCGACCGCGCCGCCCTCGATGGCCCGATCAACGAAGTCGGTGAAGCCGTCGATGTCGGCGAAGATCGACGCCATGCCCATGCGCACGGAGTTCGCCGGCGAGAGATCCGCGAATTTGACGCTGGCGAGCGGCAGCTCCGGTCGCTTGAAGCGAAAGATCGGCTCGACGGCGTCCTGAGCGACCTCATCGACCCTGCGCTCGAGGCTGTCGAACGCGAAGCTCCCCACCGCGTCGCGGATGTAGGTCTCGTCGAGCACCATCCGGCCGGCGGACTTGCGGACGGCGCCTGGCCGCGCCCGCTGCTGCGCGGTCTCGGTCAGGAAGATGCCCGCTTCGTCTTCGGCGGCGGCGAGCTTTGCCGCATGATTGGCAGGACGTCCGAGGAATAGTGTATCCTTCTCGTGCGAGCGGCCGGTCGTCATGGCCAGGCACCTGCCATGATCGATTCCAAAGCGGATGCGGGACGGAAAGCCATGCGCTTGGCCGAGCCGTTCGGCGGCTTCCGAGAGCTTGCCCGCGAGAGCGACAGCTCGGGTGATCTGCGCCGCAGCGTCTCCGGCCGGCGACGTGATAACGGCGTGGAGCCGGGCGCCGTGATAGTCGACCCGGTCGCCGTCATCGTTATCCACGACGGCGTCCCAGACACGATAGTGCATATTGAGGAATCGCAAGAGCCTGCGATGCGAGCCCTCCGTTTCGGAGCCGCCCTCAGCGACAAGACCGTCGAAGTCCAGCAACTGGCCGTAGAGGTGAACGCCCTCGACGAGGAAGGCCTGGCGGATCGGAAGACGACCGA
Organism: Bradyrhizobium sp. 23AC; assembly: GCF_054863025.1. NCBI lineage: Bacteria > Pseudomonadati > Pseudomonadota > Alphaproteobacteria > Hyphomicrobiales > Nitrobacteraceae > Bradyrhizobium > Bradyrhizobium sp. 23AC. Next base: position 351,473 of record NZ_JAVAYN010000002.1, on the reverse strand, counting down.
TCAGGCCGCTCTTGCGGACCGTGGTCTGGTCTCGCGCGGAATCGAGCGCGATGTTGCTGTCGACGGCCGGCACGGTCTTCAGATGCTCCCGGATCCTCGTCTTAGCCCGGTCCGCATTCCACGACATGAGATAGCCTCCTCAGCACGAATAGACGTCGAGCTCGACGCCATGCTTCACGTTCGCTTTCACAGGACCCCGGAACGTTTCAGGGGCGATGCCCGCTTCGACGGCAAGTTCCCGAAGAACCGGGCTAACGCGGACCTGACCCAGATCAGGTGACTTCGCCTGTTCGTATCTGGCCGCCGTGTTGACGGTCGCGCCGAGCACGGTCACGGCGATCCTCTGCTCGGCCCCAAAGTCGCCGAACGCGACATCTCCGGCGTGCAAGCCGATGCGGATTCCGATATCGAGGCCATTGTCCGTGACGTAGCGCCCGACCTCTTCGGCGATCGTCGTCGCGCATCGGATGACGGCGGCGGGCTCGACGCGCTCGCGTTCAGCGGTGTCGATGAACCAATAGGCCATCACGCCGTCGCCCATGAGCTTGTCGATCTGCCCGCCAGCCTTTCGGATCAGATCGATCTGGAGGGAACAGAGTCGATGAAGGTGAGATGCGACTTCACCGGAGTCCTTGCCGGTTGACCAGACGCTGAAGTTGGCGATGTCGCTGAAGAACACGATCGCCTTTCGGGGCTGGATCCGCGGAGTCTGTCCAGCCGCAGCGACCTTAACGAGGCCAAGCGCGTCATCGTCGGAGAACCGACGCAGAAGATGTTCCTGTTCGGCGACCGAGATGCGCAGCTCCGAACGTCCCTGAGTCGCCTGCGCCAACTTCATGTTGACGACGTCGGCAAGCGTCAGAACCCAGATGGTTTTCTCGGGATCGGTCAATCGCTCCTGAAAGGCGGCATCGATGAAGAACAGCCGGACCGGGCCGATGGCCTTGACGTCGGCAGTCCGGGCGCCGTTCTTTCCGGCAAGGACATGCAACAGACCCTGCTCGCCGAACATCTCGCCTTCGCCACGGAAGGTGACGCTCTGATCGTGGGCCCGGACTTCGACCTGACCACTGAGAACCAGCCAGCAGCCACTCACCCGATCCCCGCGGCGGCAGATCATGTGGTCGGGGTTATAGTCGTCCACCCGGCAGATTGGCTCGCGCAAGATCGCTGCCCGAATTAGGTCCGGCCTCGGACAATGCTGCTTGAGAAACCGCTCGAGCACTCGATCGACATTAGCGGCAAAGACCATGCTTGATTTACCATTCCCGGCGGGCAGACGAGCCCGTCGGCTGATTCGCTTCCGCACCATCTGAAATACTGCTACTCCGAACATAGGAACCTGTTGCCGCGAGTCAAGGACGGGATATGCTGCTATACCGAACAAGTAAGGGCGAATTGCGTGGCTGACACCATCCGCGATCGCATTAAGGCGCTGAGAAAAAAGGCGAAATTGACCTTGGACCAGCTCGCCGACCGAGCCGGCTTGAGCAAATCCTATTTATGGGAGCTCGAGAACCGGGAGTTGCCCCGCCCGTCCGGGGAGAAATTGGCCGGGTTAGCAAGGGCCCTTGACGTGACCGTCGACTACTTGCTGGGCAGCGAAAATCTCGAATCGGCGGAGGACAAGGCCTTCTTCCGCGAGTACCAGGCGATGTCGCCGGAAGCGCGCGCCCGGCTCCGCAAGCTGGCCAAGGCCCTGGACGAATAGGCCGCTCATGGACTTCGAGGGTTGGGGACCTCGGCGTTGGGCGAGCCATTTCAACCAGATGCTGAATCTGGCGAACCCGCCTGATCGATACCGTTTCGACATCAGTGCGCTCGCCATGGAGACGTCGTGCTCCCTTTTCCCGGAAGATCCCATCACCAAGGTCGGTAAAGAAGAGCTCGATGGATTCGCAGGCGCATTAGTGCCGTCCGCGTCGAGGACCAGGTGGGGGATCGTGTACGGCGCCGGCCAGTCAAGGGGCCGTCGCAGGTTCACCATCGCTCACGAATTCGGCCACTACCTCCTGCACCGGAAGAAGTACCCTGACGGGATCCACTCCAGCGAAGCCGGCATCGACGGACGGACCAGGCTGCAAATCGAAAGAGAAGCCAACGAGTTTGCCTCCTGGCTTCTGATGCCTCTCGACGATTTCAGGCGGCAGGTGCCTCCGACCGGCAAGCCGGACTTTGACGTGTTGGGGGATTGCGCCGAGCGGTATGATGTGTCGCTGGTCGCTGCCATCCTTCAGTGGCTCCGCTATACGGAACGAAGAGCTCTGCTCGTCGTCTCCGTAGACGGTTTCGTCAAGTGGTCGTGGTCGAGCGAGCGGGCGTTGACGACCGGGGCCTTCATCCGCACCAGCCGTGGCCCGGTGGAGCTACCGCCGGCATCGGCGGCCGGTCGGGAACTGTTCACGCCGGAGGCCCGGTCCGGTGTCGATCACCCGACCGGCGTCTGGTTTGACGAGCCGGCGCGCGAACTCTCATTCAAAAGCGAGCGCTACGACGCGGCGTATACACTTCTCCACTTGGGAGACGATCCCGGCTGGAACCGCGTTGCGCGTCGGCACTCACTCTGAACAGAAGCTCGACATGCACGGCGGTCGAAGCGGTGGATCCAGGACAATGTCATGTTCGAGCTCGGGCTGTTGATGGGAAAGCTGACCAGACATCGGTCGATCCTGGTCCATCCCAAGGTAAGGTAGATCCCGTCTTCAGGCATTCACCGTCATCCATTTCAGGAGACGATTCCAATCTTTGTCGATGGGCTAAAGCCGGCGTGCGATCAGCTCCGCCGGATCGTCAAGATGCGGAGCGCAAGGACGTTCACTTTTTGAATAGACTTCGCAGGCGGGAAAGCAATCCCGGTGTTTTCCGTTCGAGCAAGACCACGACACGCTCCGGAGGTAGACCGGCCCGGAACAACGTCGCCGACATCTTCAATGATCTGCGAAAAAACAACCGCACAATGATGAGGACGGCAAAGTTCGCGCCTACTTCTGGATCTTCGACGATCTGGTACATCGCCTGGATATCGTTTCGGCTGGGCACGGGCTCGAACGTCGGATGCGAATGCCACTCTCCGATATAGTTGAAGCGACGATAGTTGCCGCCCGTTCTAGCAAAGAAATCCGATAAGAAAGCTTTGCTCTGCTTCGGATCCCGGATGAAATGCATCGTCGTACCGCCCGACCTCTGCACCGAAAGTTCGACTATCCGGAAAGTCTCGCCGCCCACGTGCTCGGCGACGATCACGCCGCCGATCTCGTTGCGTCGCCCCCGCAGCTCGCGGCGCAGAAGGTCAGTTATCTTGCGCGGTAGGATCAGTTCCACCGATCTTGTCCTTCAGCAACTCAAGCAACGTGGCGATCTCCGTGACCTTTTCCTGGTCCGACAGCTCGACGACTTCAGGCTCCGGCGGCGGCGGACCGACATCGATCGGATAGGTGTCGAACGGCTGAGAAAACACCGAATCCGCGCCAAGGCCGATCGCATAGACCGAGTTGGGAAATAGAGACGGGCCACGATCCACCAACAGATCGATGGCGAACCGGGCAGCGTGGGCCGCGATCACGGAAACGTCCGCGTCGTCGGCGGTCATGGGTACGTCAATGCCGGTGCCAATCGCTTCGTATGGCCGATGCGATCTTCTCGGCAACGATCCCCTTTCGCCGAACCAGTTCTCGATGGCGCGCCGCATGAATGACGGTGGTGGCTCGATCCCCGGTCGATACCTGGCGATCAGGCCGCCGAACCCGCCGCCGAATACTTCCGCCCAGATTACGGGCTTCTTCGCGGACGCGGCCACTGCCGAGAGCAGATTCAGCACATTGGGATCCGCCGTCCCATCCAGCATGAGGTCGCATTCAGATATTCGTTTCAACATGGCATCGGCACTCTCGTTGGCCTCCTGCCCGCCAAGAGGCACGCGCCATTGCAAGACGTCAATCGACGGGTTCACGAACTGCAGACGTCGAGCGAGCGCTGGCACCTTGTGCACTCCGGCGTCCCGCCAATCGAGGTCGTTCCGGACCAGGTTATCGGGAAGCAGAATATCGTCATCGACGAGCACGAAACCGCCGACACCGGATCTCGCGAGCATGGTCGCCGCCTTGCTGCCGAGCGACCCGCACCCGATGATCGCGACCTTCTTTGCCGCGAGCACCGAATGAGCGGCGTCGAGACGCGTCGCTTCGGGCGGAGGCGATATGACGGCGACATCCACGACCGAGCGCTTTTTTCTGTCGAGGAAAAAGACCGACAGCTCGGAGCCGTGCACGATGAAACCATACCTTGCTTCGAGCGTGTTTCCGACGGCAGCAAACCCGCTGTCGAACTCGTCCAGGCTTTCCGTCGTAGGCGGCGTATCGGTCTCATCCCATCGGCATATCGGCACGCGGCGTTCGGTGTATTCGGGCCCCAACTGCGACGGGACGGTGGGATCCGTCCATTGCGTGCCGTCGGCCAGCGTCACCTTGTCGACCACATGGACGACGGATTCCTTGTGATAGAGGGACACAAGGTTGGCTTCGAGCGAAGCGCGCAAGGGAAGCTCGCTAAGCAGGGCGCGAAAGGTGCGCGTCAGAAGATATCGGCTATATCGGATGCGGAGGCCTTGTCCGAGGCTTACGACGTGACGCGAGGGCGCGTCGCCTAACTCGTCACCTCCCGGATTCTCGGTCACGAGGAGCTTATGACAACTCTCTATCAGATCTCTGCCGGTGTTGTTGGCGGTCCATGTGTCCGGACCGTATTCAAGGCAGAGCTCGCCTCCGGCACCGAATTGATGCTCCGACCATCTGGCGGTATCCCCGCGCGGAAACACCGACGGCGGGGTATGCGGAAACATGTCCGGATATTGGAGGTAGATCGGGTAAACCCGGCCTCCGGCTCCGATCTCGGCGTCGAGTACTAGACGAAGGCGAGCGTCCAGCCGCCAGGCCGTTACGGCGAACCAGTCGACCTCCTGAGCGAGAATTTCGATTCCTTGCCGCTCCGCGCGGAACCGAGCGACGTCCGTTAGATACCAGCTCACGCAAAGCCGCCCGGCTTCGTCGGACCTGCCGGCCGGTCGGGGAAGCTTAGCGGCGCGGCGGGCGACGATGCCGGCTTCAGAAGGCTTGCTCCCGCAGCGGTCTTGACGGCGCGCGCGACCGTGTCGTTCTTTCCGGCCATCCCGTTGAGCGCCGTTTCGTAGTCCAGGTCGCCGCGAATGCGCATGTCGCCGAAGAGCGCATGCACACCGTGACTCGATTTCGAGTAGGCGTTCGCCCCTATGGCGGTTTGATTGCCCTTGCAGCGGCCCTGCTCCTGCTCGGAGTTCAGGATTCCGCGACTGACAGCACAACGGACGAGCCCGCCCTTCATGCCGAGGCGCGTCACCGTGATCGGCCCGTACTCGAAGCCAATCTGAAGCCCGAGGCTGGAAGCGTCGGTTCCCATGTCCTTGAGACGCTTCAGCGCGATCTTGAAGCTGCTCCGCATCGCGGCCGCGCATAAGGTCATGCTGCTGATGGTCTCAACCGCGTCGGTCGTCTGCGCGGTCCCTTCGGCCAACACGCCGTGAATGCAATCCCCGATGAATCTAATCTTTCGGCCCTCGAAGTCCTCGTGCAGCACTGCATCCAGTTCCGATCGCAGGACGTGCAGCGCGCGCACGACATGTTTCGCGCCCGCGTCGGTTCCCATGTTGGCTCCGACATAGACAGTGAAGCCATCCAGGTCGCCGTAGATCGAGGCGGCATCCTGCCGCCGCGAATTCTTCACCGACAGAGTCTCGATATCCAGGGTGGAGAATGGAGGCGTATGGCCTGAAAATACGAAATCACCGATGGGATTGTTCTTCAGATCCTCAGCCCAGTCCTTGACGATACCGTCGACCGTCACGTCGAGGCGGGCGGCCTGCTCGCTCTTCGCGATTTCTTCGGCGTTCAGCGGCGTCTTGTCGACATCCTGCGCTTCGGCAAGGCCGATCGCCTTCCGCGCTTCGTTGGTCAAGAAGATGCCCTGCGCGGAACCGCCGCCCGCGCGCTTGGCGGCATGGTTGGCCGGCCGTCCGAGAAAGAGCGGCTCGCGGTGACCTCTCCTTCCGTTGTTGACTGCGAGCGCCTTGCCCGTGTCGATACCGACCCGGACCTTGGCCGCAGGATGATCGGCGTCCTCGCCGGTGCGCGCCAGGACGTTGATGATCAACTGTGCGGTCGCCACGGCACGATGAACGCGCTTCGCCTCGTCGTCGTATGGCTTAGTGAAAACGGTGTGAAGCCGCTGATTGTGGAAGTCGACGAATATCGATTCGACGGCGCCGATGATACGGTGCGCCGCGCGATAGTGCATGTTCAGGAAGCGGAGCGTGCGCTTATGGCAGGTCTCTCCCTCGACCGTTGTGACGTTCAAAATGTCCTTCAGGTTCAGGATATCGGCATACAGGTGGACGCCATCGACGCGGTACGCCGTGTTGCCTGACAACCCCGACAGGTCGGTTTCGCGGACGTATTCCTTGATCTCGATATCCTTGAGAGGCAACGAATCGATCTTCGCGTCGATCCGTTTGGTCGCGCGGCCACTATTCCAAGTACCCATGGCTATTCGGTATCCCCCTGAAAATATCACCCGCACCCGAAGCCGGTGCGAAACGGTCAATTGCGATCATGTAGGTATCGCTCGGCGAATTGCCAAGCGCTGTTGCGCGTTCTCGGCCGGCGGCCTCATGTGCAAGCTTGATGCCGCCCATTCGCTTGATCTGCGCGGGTCGGTGTGCGACGAGACCACCCGCCGTTCGTCCGATTCGTACGCCACGGTATCCAGCAGCCACACCTGCGCTCTAGATTTCTTTTTTGCTGGAGAGACTTGCGATCGTATTGCCCAAAACCGATCGAGGTTCGGTGCGGAGGCATGGGCAAGGACGAAAGGACTCGGATCGAGGCGTTGGGGTCGCCAGATCGCACGGAAACGCCGCGGGCCACGAAGCGCCGTCGCAAGAACCGTGGCATGCCGCCGCCCGCGCCGTTCGATATCGATACGCTTCCGGGCAGCTCTAATTTGACGGCATTGGAGGCGGCTGCCGTTATCCGGCGCACGCCCGGTGCGCTGGAGCAGTGGCGGCGGGATCCGAACCATTCGCTGAAATGGCGCTACGTCGATGGCCGGCCGCTCTATCGTGTCGACGCGGTGCGCGACTATCTGGCCAAGTGCGACAAGACCACTACCTAAGACGCCTCAGCCGCATAATGCTCACGGAGGCGGCCGAGGAGCTCGGCCTTGATTGGGTCAAGCGGATTCGTCCGCTGAAGGCGCACGATTTTGCCGACCCGTTTCGCGCCAATCAACTCCGCAATGTAGTCGTGAGCCGCTTCGAACGCCATCTTGCGGATGATCCACTGTTCGTCGTGATTGTAGACCTGATCGATTCCGCTAGGCTTTTGCCCAACACACAGCCGCTGGATTTCGTTGTCGTAGCCACAGCGTGACATGATGGTGCGCAAGCTGCGCCTTAAGTCATGCATGGTGAACTTGGCGACGCTCGCTTCCTTGACCAGACGGTTGACCATCTTGGTGAAGCCGGACATCTGACCGCCGGTCTTTGGTGATGGGAAGACATAGTCGGAGGTTGCTCGCTGGAAATGTTTCGCGGCCGTGAGGACCTCGTCAACCAGGTGAGTGCGCGGCACATCGTGGTGCAGCCCCATCTTGGTCCACGCCGCATCGAAGGTGATCCGATCGTCCATGATGTGCTTTCGCCACTCGATCATGGTAGGCTCGCTGCGGCGCGGGCCGCCGAGCAGGCACATGCGTGCCAGGAGACCGAAAGCCCCGAGCTTGCCTGATGCATCCCAGACCTTGATGATTTCCTCATCGGTCAGAGCGCGCCCCTTCGTTCGGCGTCCGACCCTTTGCGCCCGGGTTTCCTTGGGCGCGCGATAGCCGGCGAGCACGTTGTGCTCGACATAGCCCTCGCCGATACACCATTCGAGAAAGGTATGCACGTGCTTGCGCAAGTCCTTGGCTGCACCGTGCTTGCCGGTCTTGGCAATCTTGTCCACCGCAGCCATGATCTGCCGTCGCGTTAGGTCCCCCACGCCGGTCTCGGCGTGATCCTTGAGCCCGCGCCGCAGCGCCGACATTGCTGGCTTCCAGTTGACAACTTGACGTTCGGTCAAGGACATCTGGTAGGGACCATCTTCAACAATGAGGGCTGCGAGCGTGGTGCGCTGCTTCTCGGCTGCTTGTTGCCGCCTCGCCTCGCGCTTCGGGTCGTTCGGGTCCAAGCCCTTGACGACCTCGCCTGCGGCGATGGTGGCGGCCTTGCGCGCGGCCTTCTCACTATATTTGGGCCACGCGCCGAGGGTCTTGCGCTGGGTCCCTCTCACCCCTGGCTTGGTGAAGAGGTAGACCCAGGTCCGGCCGCCGGTGGCGCGCATGCGCAAGGCCAAGCCGGGCAGCTTGTCGTCGTGAAGATAATGCTGCGACTTACCGGGCGGCAACGTTGCGTTGCGGATCACCGTATCAGTGAGTGTCAGCTGGTTGGCCGGCTCCGTCATGATTCATTCCCTCTCTCTGTGCCCGGTGTGCCCCGCAAGAAGGCGGTCAGCCCTCGAACAGAACCGGCCCTCAGACCTTCTCCGGGTTGTGTGCCCGCGCAGGAGGGATCCACAGACCCAAACAGAACCGGGTCTTAGACCTCCCCGTTTTTTGTGCCCCAAGGGAAAATCGACGGCGGGCACAACGGGGGCATACAAAATGTAGTAAGGTCACCTGTGGGCTCTTATGGCCACATATGGCCATAACCGTCGTCAACTAAAGGAGTTTTTACATTCAAACTATGGCTGGATTTGGTTGGCTAGGATCTACGGATTGTGGTTCACACGGGAGAGGTCCAAGGTTCGATCCCTTGTGCGCCCACCATTTCAATGACTTAGTGAAACTAATTCCCTCCGATGTGCCCAAAAAATGAGGGAATCAATATCTAGTACCTCGGTGCTGATGGCGCGCCTGGTTAGACCAGCGTACAAAATCGTAGCGAGGGAAATCACCGACACAACGGAGCACTATTTGTCTCTAGTATGAGAGCAAGAACGTGCAGCGGATCATCGCTCGCAGAGTAGTCGCACACCGTGGGCGCCAACTTTACCTCGCTCATTGGTGGTGCCCGGCGTTTGGGTTCAAACCCTTCGAGCGGAAGGCGGCGCGCTATTCCGCATGAAAGGCATTCTCGGGCACACGACCAATCTGATCATTTCCGATGCGGGCGCCGCCAAAGGCCTGCCAATAGAAGTCGGCTTCTATCGAGGGATACAGGACTGGAAGATACCGGACGTGCCGAAAGAGTCGCCGGGCTTCATCAGCTACAGCCCGCAGGATCAGCACAGCGACCGCGCGTTCCTTACCGCCCGATGTTCGATGACTGAAGTAACGTATGACGATGCTTGGCACTGCGTCCGCCAGCGCGGCTACGACACCTGCGAAATCTCCGCGGAAGTCACTCCAGTTACTTTGGGCGAATGGTAGTTTGGCATGCAGATGGTGGGCGGACCTCCAGATAATGGGCCGGACTCTGCATAGGGTTCTTCCGATCGTTGTGATTGCGTTGGCGATGCAGATCCTCGCACCTATCGCCGCGTGCTGGTCACCGCGACCAGTATTGCGGATCCGCTGCAGTACGCTCCGATTTGTCACGACGCCCGCCCAAGCGCACCGAGCGACCAAGGCGGTCCCTCTGCATACGATGGCGCCTGCTCGATCTGCTGCCTGATCCATGCCGCCGCGTCCGTCGACAGCCCGAGACCTACTATCGCCTCCGCGGACCGGTTTCAGGACGTTTCCTGGCCGGAGGCCGCGTTTGATCTTTCATCGTCCCGCATCGGATCAAACGCGCAAGCGCGCGCGTCAGTCTTCATAAGGCTAACTCTCAACACAACACCGCGGCTCCCTCGGCAAAGTCGGTCTCAAATGGATTCGGACAATGAGCATTTAGCTCATTACCCAAGCAATCAACGCCGCCTTACTCCGGGCTCATTCGCCCACGAGGCTCGTTGACCTCCTCCGGATCGGGCGGCAACGTGATTAGGACTGTCGCACTTGGAGTAGTTTGCCTGGTGGGGCTCGCCGGTATTGCGGCGTTCGCAAAGAGGCCGAGTCCGCCGCCTCTGCCAGAGCTTGTTTTTCCTACAGTAGCGACAAATAAGTCCGATCGGCTTCAGATAGGCCGACCCGAAGAAACGCTAGCCAACGCCGATAGGGTAGAGGTCGTTGACACGCGTCCAGCCGAGCCCCAACTCGAGGTTCAGGCACCAGCACGCGAAGCAACTAGGCCAGCGCAGCCAGAATTCATTCCTCGGCACTGGCATGATCCCCATGATCTGAAGGCCAAGGCGGTAAAACCTAGCCCCACAAAGCAGGCGAATAAGCGCTCGCCGGCCGCCAAACCGGATCACGTTGTTGCCGAGGTGAGAAGCTGCCGCTCTGAGGGGCTAGACCCACTTTTGCGCAAGCTCAACATGTCACCACCGTGTAACCCTTGATGTCGCTATCGCTGATGTCCGAGACCGATCCCGAGCGACAATGCCTTCTGGCGCAAGGAGCCTACCGTACGCTTCATTGCTTTCGACACCTTTGATACCGGCGTGCGTGATTTCGAATGCGCCTTCAGCACCTTGATGTCTGATGCGGTATATGGCTTACGAGCTGGCCGGTTCTTCGTCTTCTTTGCCACTTGCGCTCTCCTGTGATTCGAAGAGCGCTTGATATCATGAGCACCGCCGCCTTCAAGGGAACGGATGCGAACGATCGTTATCCTGTGATCAATCGCTACATCAGCGCAGGTTGAAAAGGCTTCTTACAAGCTGGCCGGACACTACGTCCGTGAAAGACAATTTGGTCAGTGGCGCAACTGGCGCTGTATTACTTGCGACCGGCGGGGTTAGCACCAATGGTGGCTGGTTAGCCGCTATCTTTGCTCCATGGCGCTTAGCGATCTTCCGCTTACCTTGATCAACTCCACTTGGAATACTTGGAGCCGGTACCGCATGGGATTGCGGGGATGCCGGCTCGCTTGGGCGTGCTTCCTCTACTAAGATTGGAGTCGGTGAGAGACTTGGCGGTGGCACTATCGTTGGCAGATTCGTGTCGATGACGGTTCGTTCGGGCGGCTGTTGCAATGAGGCTATCCGAATAACGGGGCGGTTGATCTCATCACCGGTTGGCTCTGCCAAAGATTGCGGAAGGAACCAGTTTGCCACGAACAGCAACACAAGAAGCGATGTCCCGATCCAGGCTAAGTACCGTCCGATAGGCATAATCCTCTCCGCCACAGTAACCTGAAGAGCAAACGCCGTAATTCCTCACGGTCCGTAACTGAACGTGGTTACTGCTCGAAATTGCTGCTCGCACACAATCCGCGGGCGATGTTACTGCGTCAGAAATCTATATGCGACGATCAGTGCCACCATGCTCGCGAAAATCAGCAGTGCCGAAAGCGATTTTCCGATCATTGACCTCGTCGAATGGCGCGAAGCCGATAGACCGGGCTGAGGTTTAGGCCCTCTCTGGGACCGCACGCCTTTGTTCCCTGTCGTTGGTGTGCGAGCCTTTAGTTCCGGCGCCGGGCCCACGCCTCCCATCTCGCTGTAGTAAGCGCTGTAGACCTCGCGAACGGCCAGGGCCGTAGACTCGGCCTCGCTCATCGTCTCAAGTCGGATTCGATAGTTTGTCAGAAAGCTCTGTGCGTTTGACGGAAGGTCATCGAAACCACCGAGCTTGGCCATCATGAGCCAAGTGGCAAAATCCGCCTCGGCCTTCGTGCGAGCTCTCTTGGCGATACTGGTGTTGGAGGACATGGTGGTCCGATTGGCGAAACCTGATAATCTGCACCTATCTCTTCAAGCTGAGATGAGGATTGAGTGAAACGACGGGAATTTATTCCAGTTACTGTGGCGTTGTTGGTTTGTCCACGGCATTCGTGAGCGCAGGGGACGTCTCGCTTCACGAGCGCCCCGCCGATTTGCCTACTGCCATCTTGCGATCGACCCAGCTCTTGATATCGCCGACCGTCATCACCTTGAGGAACGGATTGGCGTTGATGTTGATCGACAAACTGCTGCTACGAGAATTCATGCGCGAATTCATCGGTGAGGTAGCAGCGCCTCGGACCGCCGGCGGAAATGCCCAATGGCCAGGATATCGCGATGGCCATAGAACGTATAAACGTGGAACCCACGCTTGGGGCTTTGCTTAAATCCCTGCCAAATCAAACTTTTCTGACCGAACCCGTGATAAGGTTAGCCCAATACTGGTCTCGACCGGACGGAGTGCTGGGGACCGCGGGATGGCTGACATTAGTGACCAGGATGGGAACGAAGTACCGGCACAGAGTGCCACCACGCCGGTCATAGTCGGCATTGGCGCCTCCGCCGGCGGCGTCAACGCGTTACAGCTTCTGTTCGGTGCGCTGCCCGCGAAAACCGGTGCTGCCTTTGTCGTGGTGGTGCATCTCGATCCGGATTTTCGCAGCGAGATGCCAAACATCCTGGCTGCGCGTACACATATGCCAGTCTCCCAGGTCGGAGATCGCGTCCCGCTGCAAGCCGACCACGTTTACGTCATTCCACCCGACCGCCGACTGCACATCACCGACCACGAAATAGCGACTGCCGAGTTCGAGGAGCCCCGCGGCAAACGAGCGCCGATCGACTTGTTCTTTCGATCTCTGGCGGAACAGCACGGGGACGGTTGCGCTGTTATCTTGACCGGCGCCGGGTCCGATGGCGCAGTCGGCGTGAGGGCCGTCAAGGAGTCCGGTGGCATCATCCTCGTGCAGGACCCTAACGAGGCCGAATTCCCGTCGATGCCGCGCAGCGCGATTGCGACCGGCATTGCGGATTTTGTACTGCCGGTGCGCGAATTAGCTCAACGCCTGACTGAGCTGGTGCGCGAGAAGCGTGATGGCGGGCCGCAGCTGCATAATTTCAACGACGAACTGCTGCGGCGCGTCCTCGCACATGTGCGGAATCGAACGGGGCATGATTTTTCCAAATACAAGCGAGCGACTATTCTGCGCAGGATCGCGCGCAGGATGCAGGTCACGAGAGCTGAAAATCTGAACGACTATTACGGCGTGTTGCGTAACAACACCGACGAAGCGCAGGCCCTGTTGGGCGACCTGCTCATTTCGGTAACTTCTTTTTTCCGCGACAAGGAAGCGTTCCAGACACTTGAACTTCAGGTCATTCCACAAGTGTTTCACGGGAAGCTGCCCGATCGTCCGATTCGTGTCTGGATCCCTGGCTGTGCCACCGGCGAGGAAGCCTATTCGGTCTCGATGCTGCTGCTGGAGCAGGCCACGCGAGAGGACATCAGGCCGACAATTCAGGTCTTTGGCTCGGACATAGACCCCCAGGCGCTCGCCATCGCGCGAGAAGGCCGGTATCCCCTGACCATCGAAGCTGACGTCAGCGAGGATCGTTTGCAGCGCTTTTTCGTGCGAGAAGCGGATCGTTATCGTGTTCGGCAGGAACTGCGCGACGTGGTGCTGTTCGCCAGTCACAGCGTTCTCAAGGATCCGCCGTTTTCGCGCATCGATCTGATCGCGTGCCGCAACCTCCTGATTTATCTGGATCGCGAACTGCAAGAGCTGGCGTGTAACACTTTCCATTATGCGCTCAACCCAGACGGATTTCTGATGCTGGGCACGTCCGAGACTGCCGACAATCCGGCTGGACTGTTCCGTACTTTCGACCGGAAGGCTCGCATTTATCAGTCGTCGGCCGCCCCTGGCGAACTGCGTCTGATGCCGCGCTTGCTCGGGAACATGGGGATGCTGCACGAGCATCCTGCACATCTGATAAGGCCGCCGAGCCGGACCGCACTGCTCAGCGAGGTTGCCTTGCACCGCCAAGCACTCGAAAAGCTGGCTCCGCCCAGCATTCTGGTCGATCAATCGCATCGGGTCTTGCACATGTCCGATCACGCCGGCCGCTTTTTGCAGCCGGCCGGCGGCCCCTTGACCGGCGACGTGGTCGATTTGGTGCGGCCGGAACTCCGGTTCGAGTTGCGCACAGCTCTGCACCGGGTTTTTGAAACCTCGCAATCCTGGCTAAGTCTGCCTATCCCTGTTCAGTTCAACGGCTCGCCGCACCGTGTCCTAATGCACGTGAAACCGGCGGACGATCACAATGATAGCGGGGTCCGCAACGCGTTGGTGCTGTTCGTTGAAGGTGGGGTGGTCGAGCTGGGCGCCGAAGGAGTCTTCTCGCAGAGTGCGGCCACCGCCGAACTCGTCACCCGGCTGCGGGAAGAGCTTTTGCAGACGCAGGCACGGCTGCAAACGACGCGGGAGGAGTCGGACAGCGCCAACGAGGAATTGCGCGCGGCCAATGAAGAGCTGCAATCCATCAACGAGGAATATCGTTCCACTTCCGAAGAGCTGGAAACCAGCAAGGAAGAGCTGCAATCCATCAACGAAGAGTTGCAGACCGTAAACAGCGAGCTCAAGCTGAAGCTGGAGGCTGTGTCGCGCGCACACAGCGACCTCCAAAACCTGATGGCAGCGACCGATTTCGGGACCTTGTTTCTCGATTCGAGCTTACGCATCAAACGTTTTACGCAGCAGGTGACCGAGCTTTTCAGCATCACGCCGAGTGACGAAGGCCGGCCGATCTCGGATTTCGCACACAAGCTAGAATACGAGGGCCTGGTCAAGGACGCGCAAGCGGTGCTCGCCAACCTCGCCCCCATCCGGCACGAAATTCGCAGCCGCGAGGATCGCTGGTACGACGTTCGTCTGCGCCCATACCGCACCGTCGAAAACAGGATCGACGGCGTCGTTCTCACCTTCGTCGATATGACAGACCGGCGTCATGCGGAAGATGCGCTCAGGTTAAGCGAGCGCAGGCTTCGCCAGCAGATCCAACTCGTCGAGCTCTCGCGCGATCCCATATTCATCTGGGATATTGACGGCACAATCGTTGAATGGAATCGCGGCAGCGAAGAACTGTATGGCTACAGCCGCGATGAGGCGGTTGGAAAGAGGAAAGACAAGTTGTTGGACACGATCGTACCCGGAGGATCGTTCGCCAGGTTACGGATGAAATTGTTGGACGAAGGTAGCTGGAACGGCGAGTTGAAGCACAAGACCAAGGATGGCCGGCAATTGACCATCGAAAGCCGCATCATCTTGGAAACCATCGAAGGTCGGCAGCTCGCCCTTGAAAGCACCCGGGACGTGACTGAACGCAAGGCGTGGGAGGAGCAACAAAAATTATTGCTTGGCGAACTGACACATCGCGTCAAGAATACGCTGGCGGTTGTGCAGTCGATCGCGCATCAGACCCGGCGCTTCAGCAAATCGTACGACGATTTCACCGACCGCCTGGATGGCCGCCTCTCCGCGCTGGCCGAGGCTCATTCGCTGCTGGTCGACTCCGACTGGAAGGGGGCCGATCTCGGGACGTTGGCGCGCAGGCAGCTCGACCCCTATGTTTCCGGCAATCCTGGCCGGGCCAAGATCGCAGCCGAACCGGTCATCCTGCCTGCCGATCTGGCAACGCCGTTCGGGCTCGTCTTCCATGAACTGGCCACCAATGCTGCCAAGTACGGCTCGTTCTCACAGCAAACCGGGACCGTGGATCTGAGTTGGACCGTGCGCACCCAGAGTGCTCAACGGTTTCTGACGGTGGTCTGGCGCGAAAAGGGCGGTCCGCCTGTCACGCCACCGACGTCCACCGGCTTTGGAAGCACGCTCATTGAAAAGGCGATACCGAACGCTACGGTCCGACGTGAATTCGGCCCTGCGGGAATCGTCTGCATGATCGAATTGCCGCTCCCAAGGATTCTCTATTAGGTTGACCGGCGCCGCCTCGGATACGTGGCCAAGATTGCAACCCGGCCGGCGTCATTTGTTACAACATTTTTCTGCATCCTCGTCGCCCCCATCAGGCGTCTGGACCGGCGATGCCGGCCGCCGCGCGCACCGAGGCGACTCGTTCATAAATTCAGGACGAGCACAGAGGCGAGAACCGTCGAGAAGATGAACAGTCCGGCAATGGCGATCTTGAAAACGAGGTCGGCTGTCAAGCTACACCTCACTTTGTTTGCAAATCACCCGAATCTTAAGCCTTATTCTGGCGGCATCAAACCGGGCGAGTTAAGCCATTTATCAATTTGAGCGGTGGACTACTGTGCCCGGAACAAGGTGCCTTGTGGGCACTCCGGCCATCGCAGCCGCGCCCCGCTTCCCGCTCGGCCCTCCCCACCATCCCGCTGGACCGGCCGACCTGTTACGCAGTAGCCGCCGCCCGTCACCCGCGTCAGTTATGCGGTATTCTACTCCTCCGGATGGAAGCGGTTCGGTTCGACCAGACCCAGGTCCACGAGCCGGGTTATGATCTCATGGTCGAACATCGGCGGGCTGACCCAGGATTCGCCGACGAGCCTCCTCAGAAAATCGCGCTCCAAAACGGTCAGCTCCATCCTCGTCCTCGAACCAGGAACGGAGCCATCCGTGGTCCCGTTGACTCCAGAAGACAACATCCAGGAGGCCAACATGGCCATCGGAGATCGCGAGACATTCAGTCTGATCGGAAGCGACAATGTCGAGGGCACGAACGTGTACGGGACCGGCGGGGAAAAGGTCGGCTACATCGAGCGCGTCATGACCGACATGGATCTTGGCATAGCGGATGACGGCGAACGCGCCGGCGACGAACAGGCCGCGCAGATAGCGATCACCTTGTTAGTTATTAGCTGCATCAGTCGCCGAGAAAACCACTGGCAAAGTCGCCTTCTGAGAAACCACCGACGGAGCGACTTGGTCGGGGCATTGGCTTTCCTTGCTTGTCCCTGGCGCGGAGCTAGTTCAGACCTGCTCTGGTGTCACGCTCGCGGACGGGACGCAGTGCCTCGCCTACTTTTGACGGAAAAGGTCAGCAAGCACCATTGGATGAAAGCATATCAACAGTAGCGGATCGAGGTCCCAGAACGCAACGCAAAGGCCCGGCATTGTTGCCAGGCCTTTCTCGTTTTGATCGCCTCAAAGCTGGGACTTAGAAGTCCATACCGCCCATGCCGCCCATTCCGCCACCCGGAGGCATGCCGCCGCCCCCAGCGTTCTTCTTCGGCACTTCTGCCACCATCGCTTCGGTGGTGATCAGCAGCGCTGCCACAGAAGCCGCGTTCTGGATCGCCACACGAACGACCTTGGTAGGATCGATGATGCCCTTGGAGATCAGGTTGACGTATTCGCCGGTCTGGCTGTCGAAGCCGTAGGAGTACTGGTCCTTCTCCAGTATCTTGCCGACGATGACGGAGCCGTCCTCGCCCGCATTGATCGCGATCTGGCGCGCGGGCCAGGAGAGCGCCTTGCGCACGATCTCGACGCCGGTCTTCTGGTCGTCATTCTTGGTGCGCAGCCCCTTGAGATGTTCGGAGGCGCGCAACAGTGCGACGCCGCCGCCCGGTACGATGCCTTCCTCGACTGCAGCGCGGGTCGCATGCATCGCGTCATCCACGCGATCCTTGCGCTCCTTCACTTCGGTTTCGGTCGCGCCGCCGACGCGGATCACCGCGACGCCGCCCGCGAGCTTGGCCAGACGCTCCTGCAGCTTCTCACGGTCGTAGTCCGAGGTGGTCTCCTCGATCTGCGCCTTGATCTGGTTGACACGCGCCTCGATGTCGGCCTTCTTGCCGGCGCCGCTCACGATGGTGGTGTTCTCCTTGTCGATCATCACCTTCTTGGCGCGGCCGAGCATGGCGAGCGTGACATTCTCCATCTTGATGCCGAGATCTTCTGAGATCGCCTGTCCGCCGGTCAGGATCGCGATGTCCTGCAGCATGGCCTTGCGGCGATCGCCGAAGCCCGGAGCCTTGACGGCCGCGACCTTGAGACCGCCCCGCAGGCGGTTGACGACGAGGGTGGCGAGAGCCTCGCCTTCGACGTCTTCAGCGATGATGACCAGCGGCTTGCCGCTCTGCACTACGGCTTCGAGTAGCGGAAGCAGTTCATTCAACTGGGAAAGCTTCTTTTCGTTGATCAAGACATAGGCATCGTCCATTTCGACGCGCATCTTGTCGGCGTTGGTGACGAAGTAGGGAGAGATATAGCCGCGGTCGAACTGCATACCCTCGACGACCTCGAGCTCGGTTTCGAGCGACTTGGCTTCTTCGACCGTGATCACGCCCTCGTTGCCGACCTTCTTCATGGCATCGGCGAGGAACTTGCCGATCTCGGCGTCTCCATTGGAGGAAATGGTGCCGACCTGGGCGATCTCGTCGTTCGAGGTGACCTTCTTGGAGTTCTTGACGAGGTCGGCGACCACGGCGTCCACCGCCAGGTCGATACCGCGCTTCAGATCCATTGGGTTCATGCCGGCGGCAACTGACTTGGCGCCTTCGCGGACGATTGCGGCCGCGAGCACGGTCGCGGTAGTGGTGCCGTCGCCGGCAGCATCGGCGGCCTTGGAGGCGACTTCGCGCACCATCTGGGCGC
The DNA here is from genome assembly GCF_054863025.1 of Bradyrhizobium sp. 23AC. Taxonomy (NCBI): domain Bacteria; kingdom Pseudomonadati; phylum Pseudomonadota; class Alphaproteobacteria; order Hyphomicrobiales; family Nitrobacteraceae; genus Bradyrhizobium; species Bradyrhizobium sp. 23AC. The sequence continues at coordinate 333,007 of NZ_JAVAYN010000002.1, read as the reverse complement.
CCATGTTTTCGAACTTGTCCTCAAGCTCGATTTCCTTGGCGACGGTGACGCCGTCCTTGGTGATGCGGGGCGCGCCGAACGACTTGTCGAGCACGACGTTGCGGCCCTTGGGGCCGAGCGTCACCTTGACCGCATTGTTGAGTATGTCGACGCCGCGTAGCATCCTGTCGCGGGCATCGACGCCGAATTTGACTTCCTTTGCTGACATAATCATCTCCGTTTTCAACTGGTCAGACCGCAAAAGGCCTCGCGACTAGGCGAGTTTCTTGAGGAATGAGATTTGAATTGCTGATCTTATCCTTCGAGACGCCGGCTGCGCCGACTCCTCAGGATAAGGAAATCTGGCTGGCGCTTAAGCGGCCTTTTTCTTGGCGGCGGACAGATCGGTGAGGACAACCCATGATGTCGCTCTCCTTCATGATCAGCAGCTCTTCACCATCGAGCTTGACCTCGGTGCCGGACCACTTGCCGAACAGCACGCGGTCGCCAACCTTGAGATCGATCGGGATCAGCTTGCCGGCTTCGTCGCGGCCGCCTGGGCCGACCGCTGTGATCTCGCCCTGCGAGGGCTTCTCCTTGGCAGTGTCCGGAATGATGATGCCGCCGGTAGTCTTCTCTTCGGCGTCGACACGCTTGACCACAACGCGGTCGTGAAGCGGACGGAATTTCATGGCGGTCCTCCTGGGTTTGGTTTTTGTTTGAAATTGGCACTCAGGACTGGCGAGTGCTAGCCATCTTTCGCACATAAGCGTGCGTTGCAGGCGCACAAGGCCTCATGAGAAATAATGCCATCTCAAGGGCCGCGTCTGATGACGCGACCCGAACCTTCCAGATGTTTGATGCTGCTAGCGGCTCGCACTGCATGGCACAGATACGATTCGATAGGAGAACAGTAGTTGCCAGCTTGCACGATTGGGCAAATGCTGCCTTCAAGAACAAAATTTCACGGGAGAGAAGCATGCCCGGTCTAGACGAAAAGCGAGGCACCCAGCGCCAGCAGACCCTAACGGCTGGAACGATCTCGCTTGATGGCTCTGGAATCGACTGCCTGGTCCGCAAAATGTCAGGCTATGGCGCAAATCTCGAGGTCGAAAGCCAAATCGGCATTCCCGACTCTTTCGACTTGGTTATCGGCACAGAGCGCAGCAATCACCATTGTCACGTTGTCTGGCGAAAGACACGTCGGATCGGCATCGCGTTCGATTGAGGCCTGAAAATCCGGCCGGCATGGAACCGGCGGACCACTATCGTGTCAATAAAGCGAACCGATTAGCGAACCCGCTACGCAGATTTTAGGCCGCTGACTACCTGATAAAGGCTGATCGAGCTTACGACCATGAGCACTAACCCCGTGAACGTCCAAGCCAATGGCGATCCAGCAATGACGGTGCCCACGACAATCCAAACACCAAAGGCCATTATTCCTGCCGATATCAGAAACGAGAGCATCGCATCCATGTTTCGTCCTTCTCCGCCTTTAGCAGCGGCCGCGCCGATGTTGAGCATTGCTTGGCACCGGGCGCTTCCCCCTGCAGCCCTTCTGCCGAGACCCTGATCACCATCGCCGCTGACCCCAAGCATCTCGGGGCTCGCGTCGGCGTTACCTCCGTGCTGCACACCTGGGGCTCGGCGCTCACCCATCATCCGCCCGTGCACATGATCGTGCCGGGCGGCGGCATCTCGCTTGATGGCAGCAAGTGGGTATCGTGTCGACCCGGCTTTTTCCTTCCGGTGCGCGTGCTCTCGCGGCTGTTCCGCCGGCTGTTCCTGGAGAAGCTCATGGCGGCGCACGCAGCCGGCCGCCTCAACGTCTTCGGCAATCATCCCCTGCTTGCCGACACGCAAGCCTTCGCGGCCCATCTGGCGCCGCTGCGCAGAAGCGAATGGGTGGTCTACAGCAAGCGCCCGTTCGGCGGACCCGAGGCGGTGCTGGCCTATCTGTCGCGCTATACCCATCGCGTCGCCATCGCCAACAGCCGCTTGATCGCCTTCGATCAACATGGCGTCACCTTCAAATGGAAGGACTACCGCATCGAGGGCCGCGATCGATACAAGTGCATGACGCTCGGGACCTTCGAGTTCATCCGCCGCTTCCTCATCCACGTGTTACCCAAGGGCTTGCACCGCATCCGTCATTACGGCCTGTTCGCTAAAGGCGCTTGCGCCAACAACGTCGCTCACGCCCGTGAACAGCTTGCCATGGCAAAACCTGAAGACCAGCCTGCCGCTGCCGCCGTCGATCCCAGCAGGCCCACTTGTCCATGCTGCGGCGGTCACATGATCATCATCGAGGTCTTCGCGCGCGGTGTAACGCCACGGCATCGGCCGACGCCTCCAACGAACCGCATCAGGATCGACACCTCATGACCGCGTCACAATCCTGCAAATCTGCTCGTCGTGATCGCCGGCTCTCGACCGGCCACGGCAGAGTGCGCTCAGATATCCGCCAGCCGTCGCAAATCGTCAGACAGCTTATGGAGTTCGGTGCCATCCGCCGCGCATTCGTCAGCGGATTCGCCGTCGCACAAATCGTTGCACCAGCTCGATCTCAATCAACGTGCTCACCCGCGGCGCTCAAATCCCCATAGCGCCTGCCGCACGGCCTTCCGTTCCCTTAAGCGCGGTTTCCTCCCTTGTAGGCTTTCGGACGCCGGCCCCGGCGTGCGCGGCACCACCTTCATGGGGCCGGCATCCGAAACCCTTCACATGAGCCGACATCGCTCCAATCAAGCGGCGATACTTGTCAGGCTCCTTAGCGGCCGTAGGGGAAGCAGCGGTTGCGATCGAGTGTGAGACCGAAATGCGCTCCCAGTGCAGCGATGGCCGCGTCCTGCTGAGGATAGGGATCGGCATTGGATGCGGCAACGATGATGATCCGGAACCCGCCGCGATCCTTGCCACCGGGTGGCAGCATCGCTGTAGTCAGTGCATTGCCCTCCCTGTCGCGCAGCGTGAGGAAAAGCGGCATCTCTCGCTGTACATGGGCCTCGAGGCCGATGTCGCGCTCGATCGCGTTGGGCCGCTCCGGACGCCAGGACTGGACTGCCTTCTCCCGCTCGCGGCGGAAATATTTCTCAACTGTGTGGCCCATCAGGCGCGACTCATGCACCGCTTCACCTTCCGTCTCGATACGGAACCACGTCTTGCCCTTCGGCGCGTCGCAAACATACTGCATTTCGCCCGTCCTGCGATCGACGCAATTCTAGGGCGGCGGGCCTGCAAAGCCAATATGAGACTCGCTCCCGTGTATAGGCGGACACCAAATTGGGGTGTACCAAGCTGTACCAATCTTGGTTTGGGCACCTAATCATCGGTTTGGTTCAGGTTTAGCCTGCGCAGGATACGGCCTTTGAGAAGCAACCAAAATTCTTTTTGATAAGAGGGGCTAAGAGTTCTTGATTGGACGTTGAAGTTCTAGTGAGCCCAAACAATACCAGGTCGACCGGAATAATCCTCTTCAAGGAGCGTCCCGATGCCTGACGTAAGGGAAAAGCAACGCGAAACCCGCCGGAAGATCATTCGCCAATGGGCGAAGCTTCCGAAGGATAAACGGGAGTCTATGGAGGGGATTTCTGAATTCGCCAGGACCGCCGCTCAGCAGAACGAGAACGCATTCGTCCGCAGTCGTCGCGATCCGTATCAGAAGATCATGGGATGGCTATTGCCGCGTGCTCATCTCTGAACGACTGAGTCCTCTGCACATCCTTCGAAGGCGACATCGGGTTCTTCAGCTTGACCCATGTGGCGAACGGCCCGCGCGATTTAGGGAGCAAACCACGCACCTTGCCGCAAACCACATTGAGCGGGATTTTGTAACTCCGATCAGGCGACGCCCGATTCCCGTTTAGGGTCAAAATGCGAAGAACTCAGGGTGAGCAAATCTGGTCCGCGATGCCCCAATAAGCAGACCTGGACCAGACGGGGCGTCACTTCGCTGATGGGCCAATCTCGGAACTGAGATCATCCTTCGTCACACGATCTCTTCGGTCCAGACCTTGAAGCTGACCAGTGTGTTTGGCCCGAACGTCTGGGTGATCGGCACATCGGAGGCGTCGCGGCCCTGCGCGATCAGGATGCGGCCGATCCTCGGCACGTTGTTGCGCGGATCGAAGGTGCGCCAGTGGCCGCCGAGATAGGCTTCGAACCAGCCGGCGAAATCGCCCGCGGCCCAAGGCTTTGGCGTGCCGATGTCGCTGAGATAGCCCGTGCAATAGCGCGCGGGAATGTTCATGCAGCGGCAGAACGCGACGGCGAGATGGGCGTAATCGCGGCAGACGCCCTTGCCTTCCGCGTAAGCCTCCCACGCCGTCTTGCTGGCGCGCGCATGCTCGTATCCGAACGCGACGTGACGGTGCACGAAATCGCAGATCGCCTGGACCCGTGCCCAGCCCGGCGGTGTTTTCTCGAACAATTGCCAGGCGATTTCCGAAAGCCGCTCGGTTTCGCAATAGCGGCTGCCGAGCAGATAGACCAGGGTATCCGCGGGCAGGTCCTCGACCGCATGCTGAACTGCAGAAGCAAACACCGGATCGGGCAGGCCGCTGTCGCGAACGACGCCATCGGCCGCAAGACGCACACGACCGGCGGGCGCAACCATGCGGCTGCACCAATTGCCGAACATGTCGCGATAGGGTCCGATCTCGATGGCGGGGTCGGTAGTGAGGAAGTCCGGCACGATCACATCGGACGCGCGCGTGAAGTGTGTGCCCAGCACCATGATCATCGGCGTCGGTTGCGGAAAATCGTAGAACATTTCGAATCCGACGCGAATCTTCATTCGAAATGCCTTTCAGGCTCCTCACAATTGAAATGGCTACGAAACGAACCAGTACAAGGCTTCGGCCGGGTTATTCGGTCAAATGCGGCCGGCAGCGGAAAAAACGATAGCTAATTGCCGCAAAAGCGCGCACGCTGCGACGATGTCCGCAAAACCTCATGACTTCGCGCGCAGATTCGCCGGGCTGCCGGCATGACCACGCGCACACGACGGGAAACGGTTCATTTCAGGCATCCCTTCCGCATCAAGGGTATCGACCGGCAGCTCGCATCGGGAGCTTACGAAATCATCACCGACGAGGAGATGATCGAAGGCCTTTCGTTTCCGTGCTTCCGGCGGGTCGCCACCATGATCATGGTGCCCGGCGCGCCGCCGCAACGATCCGCGATGGAGATGATCTCGATCAGTTCGATCGATCTGTCCGACGCGCAACGCATCGATGCGAGTGCGCCGCGTGACTGAGACCCCGATCGAGTTCGACAAACATCGCGGCATGGCGGCGCAGAAAGCCACCGATATCCGTCGCGTAGTTGCCGAAGTCGAGGCCAATGCGAAGCTGCTGCGTGACAAGCAGGGCGTTGTCGAATCGAGATCCTCGCCGCACCGGCCACCTCGTGGCCCGAGGCTGTGGCCAAGGCGCGTTACGTGCTCAACCTGTATTCCGCCGGCCTGCCGGCGGCCGACACCCATCACCGCGACCTGGTGTCCGCGGTGCTTGCGGACCTTACCCGACTTTCGGGGAAGAGACCTGAACAAACCAGTGTTTGGCTCAAGTGAGCACTTCATCCTGCCCGTTCGTGCCACGATGGAACGGCCTAACCGAAAGCACCATGATGCAAAGTCTCTCGCCTCGTCACGTCATGACAGAAGAATCGCTTCGTCTCGGTGTGGAATCCGGCTGGTACTCGACCAAAGTCAGCGGAACCTTCGTCTCGGGCCCGCATTCTTCCGAAGCCGACTGCTTGCGCAGGATCGCTGAAATCAATCCGCCGACAGCGAAAAAGAAGACCTAAGTCCGCTCTGTTTCGGGAGAAAGGTTTGATGCTCGCGCGCGGCAACATCCGGGGATATGAGGACGAACAGATGGGCCTGCTGTTTTTTATGCTGAACGGCGCTAGGGAAGTGAAAGGCCGTTGATCGCCTCTTGCTATTGTTTGAGACAAGGGACGTTGCCCGAGCGCGCCAAGAAGGTCCGTAAAGCGTGGTTAGCCGATAAAGATGCCAATCTTCGACGAACGCTATCAGCAGCATCACCATAACCGCCGTGTCCGCTTTGGTGCCAATGATGGATATCGGTAAAGATGAGATCGAATATCGCTGCGCTACCGTCGATGCCAATCAATGTTGATCGTTCGAGTGAGAAGCCGCCAGCCGCGCAATTCTGACCCTGCGGATCGAAACCGTGATTGCGCCGATCTAAAAATGGCGGAGTGCTTGAATACCGTGTCGATTGCTCGGAATTGACTCGTTACTGGACCGTTAAAAGGCGCAGGGTGATTTATCACCGTTTCGCGCTTTCGGCTGTTGTCGGTGACTGACAGTGTTGTGCTCCCGCCTTGGTGAAAGGGAGATCCTATGCCCAAGAATACCCCGCCTCCCATCTGCCCGAAGTGCAGCAGGCCTATGCGATTTGTGCTCGTGAAAACGGGAGGACGCAAATTCCGCTGCGTCGATTGCGATGTAACAGGTCTCCTTAAGTTGCCGGAGGTCACACAGCTTCTTACGGTCGAATTAGCATCCCGAGCTAAATTGCCTCCGTTGGCCATGGCGATGGTCGTCTGGATTTTCCGGCGTGGCGTCCGAATTGTCTCGCTATCTGGTTACAACAAGCGCAGCTTGGTTCCGGGGCCTCTGGGAGGTCAGTCATGAGTGGCAATATTTTTAATAGCAATGGCACCCGCGTTGGGGTGGTGGATGGCGCGACCATCTTCAGCCTTAACGGCCAAGAACTTTATCATCTAAAAGGGATCAATATCTATCGACTTTCCGGCGAGTTGGTCGGCCATCTAAACGGGACGCAAGGCTCCGATAAGCGGCTCGATCGTTCCACTGACAAGCTATTCTCCGCCAGAGTCAGTCCTTAAGACCCTGCCACAATGGTGATCGCCGAGACAGCTCTCTGCCTGGCCCATAATCTGGAGGCGGTCATGAACGTCGTCGGGACCAAGCCGCTGATAGCTGCAATCACGGCCTGAGACCGCGCTCAGAGACGACGGCACTGCTACCTTTGGACTGGAACTAAGAAGGTGCTGTACAGCATCAGGCCATCAGACTATCGTTGAATGGCAAGGTGGCAGTTGTTCGCCTTGAAGCTGTCCATGAAGCGGTGACTTCCGAGGTCGCTGCTCGTCGTCGTAGCGGCAGCTAGCGTGCCATCGGAAGGCGCAATCTCACACAGCTAGATGTTTTGCCAAGCGCGGACGCAAGCGGCGTCTGCGGCTGCGAACCCGCTTGTGCGCAAAAAAAGGAGACCATCATGAGAATGCCCGACATTTTGCAAGGTGAGGCGCGGACTCGCTTCCTCCAGGGAATCGCTTTCGGCGCTGTTGCGGCGATAACGATCGGATTTTCCTGGGGCGGCTGGGTCACCGGCGGTACCGCCCAAACCATGACCACAATGGCGGAGACCAACGGTCGGATGTCTGTCCTGGTCCCGATATGCGTCGCTCAGTTCACAGCGGCCGACGGCGCCGTCGCCAAGTTCAAGGCGGCGAGCTCCTATTCAAGGGACAACGTCATCGGCGAATTTGTGAAGACCGTTGCCTCCACGAGTATGGACTATTCATTCGCCAGGGCGTGCGCAGTCGGCGTAGAAGCTGAACTCTCAAAGACGGCCACAAAGAGCTGAGCGGTCGCTTCGCCAAGAAAGGGTCCAGCGAAATGAGCGCTCTCGGGTCCGGACGGCCTTCCTACCTTGTATATGGTTTGTTGGCCGTCATCCTATTCGGCGGTTATGTGCTGCTCAATGGCTTTCAAAACGACAATTCCGCAACTATGGCCCCGACCCTGACACTCAATCGTTGACGCCTCGCGCGGTTTTTCATTGGGAACCACACGGGCACGTCCACGCCGGCAAGTGAATCCGCCGCCTCGTTTGTCTGGAAGGCTACGCAGGCGGCGACCCATCGGCTTGCTTCCGATAGCGTACATCGGTGCCCGCTCCGAGAATGTTCGCTTTGCGGTCACAAGCGGCAGTCCGGCCGTTCTGTTTGTCAGGTCCGGTTCTCCTCTGAGAGCGGCCTATGCGGCCCCTCGTAGTCAGTTCGGCTGAGGGCCAATGAGCCGACAATGACCGCAATGGACGCGCTTCACTTCCGATCGCGAACCATTCCCATCATTGGGGCGAGCCGGAAGATCTCGCCGCGCTTGCGATGTGTCTGGCGTCACCGGTGGCGCGGTACACAACGGGCACGGTGATTCCGGTGAATGGCGGTTTGCGGCGGTATCAGTTCTAGGGCGGACGAGACGAACGCCCGCGACGAGACCTGGGCGTGGCTTAACTTCCTGACGGGCAGGACATCTCTCCGCTTATCGCGCGGTCCAAGGCGTCGATGAGTGTTTGTAGCTCGACGAATTTGTTGCGTGCACGCTCGGCCTTGTCGCGATCGAAGGGAGCGGCCAGTACGGTCGCATGCGCGTCCCTATCCTCGATCATGCGACTACGGGCTGTCTTCAGCGTCTCAAGTCGAGCGCTCATCAATATTCGCCTTCTTGTCGCTTTGATCCGAACCGAAGCCTCAATTGAAGGCCGCCGGTAGCTCACCCTTGCGAAAGATGACTGTAGGTTCATCGTCATAGTCGCCCATTTCGGGATCGCCACTCGACGAGAACGCAACAACAGCAAGCTTGCTCAACGCGAGCCGCTCCGCCGTTCGGAGCGCGGCACTTTCCGTTTTGCAGGCTATCGGAGAGTCCGGCTTCAGATGTCCGCCCTTGCCGGCGTTGAATGCCTGCACGATATAGATTGTTTCGCGGGCCACAAAGGCTCCTTTGACTGCTGACAAACGCGGGATGATGCCAACGACCGCAACGGCTCGCTTCGCCGCCTTCCCTGTCTCGCACTCCCACTACTGCGGTGTCGCAAATCTCAGCAGCCGCGACAGATATTCTTCAGCTTCGCTACACTTAGGGCCTCTTCCGCCGCGAATGGGTCCTTGTATGCCGCTCGCGATCCGTCGCTCTCGACCGTCACAGGCGCCTTGATTTTCGGAGGAAAAGCGGCGTCATAACAAGCGAGACGTCCGCTGGTGTTCTCGATCGTGCGGCAGTCGAGCTCGCGGGCGAGAGCGTCTTGCGCAAAAGTGCAGAGCGCAAACACCACAAGAAACGTCTTCATCATATGCCTCTCCGAACAACACTCATGAGACTCGTGCGGCCTCATGCCTCGAGCTGATCGAACTCATCGGACAGCAGGACGCGGCCTCGCGGCGTGCAAATCCGCACGTCCGAATAGCCCCTGTCCAGGAGCTCATTCGCCTTCTTCAAGGCGGCAGCGGTCGTGTCGTGGCCAAAATTGACGCGGCCCGATTGATGGTCCCCGCTGACCAGGAATTGCAGCTGCGTGGTCCTATCCATGCAAGACGGCCGCCGCGCACACTAGGAACAGAAGAAAGAGCGGAACTATCACCGGCGGCACGATCCAATCAGCCAGACGAAAACGCGGCATACGCGCTCCTCCTGTTCGGCGGGAGCGCTCGTCACCCTCAGTCACCGGTCGAAGCCGTGGGAAGGGCGGTGATATCACGACCCTACGCTGCTCCGTTGGGATTAGCGAGCTTTTAAAGCGCGGCCGGCGGCGGCGGATCATCGCAATCGATACGCCCGTCGTGGCGCGCTGAAATGAGGGTAGATTGTCGCCAAAATCGGTTCGGAGCTTCGGTGCCCAAGACGTGCGCCGCGCGATCATCGGGGCCAGACGTGCGCCGCGATCTGGGGGCCGGAGCACCGTCGAGGTCCGGCCGAAATCTCTCTGCTAGCTCTTCTACGCGCGATCAATGCAGGTAGAAAGACTTACCGCACCTCCGCGCGACCGTTGGCGGGAGGCAATAGTTCGCGCGCAGGAGACCGCTGTTTGCCATACTCAGCCCGTTTTATCGTCGGTTGATGGACAGCAGTGCGAACAGGGCTGAATCACCCTGAATCTGAGCAGCCTCCCGCGTAATTTCGAACCCCGACGCGATCTCCGTTGCACCGTCTGAAACGTTCCACTTCCAACGTCCCTGACCGGATTGCGACACGGCGACGTCAAGCAAGCGAACTGGGGATTTGGCCATAACAGCAATATGAGCCTGAGTTCCGCAGTTACAAGTGCGCCGTGCGCCGAGATCGCCTAGTCTGTCTCGGACTGCTCGTAGGCGTGGATATTGGAGCTCCTGTTGGTTGCGCTTCGAATTCAACACAAAACTACCTATCGTTTCCGCGGGTTGGTGAGCCTTGCACCACACCGCTTGATGCTTCGTCCACGCGAAAGTCGCGACCTTCGTCTCGCATCGCAGAACCTGACGATAACGCCGGTAGCGGTGCCGGCATGGGCACATGACGTCTTCGGCAATGCGGTCGCTGTGGCCACGTTCACGGCCATGACCGATATGCTCATCATCGACAGCGTGGCGAATATCTCACTCGAAACGGCTGATTGGCCGGTTTTTGCCATCGCCGCTTCGGCTATCTCCTACCCGTTCAGCTATTCCACTGACGAATGGACCGACCTCGGAGCACTGACTATCGCGCAATATCCTGATCCAGCCGAGCGGTTGCAAAACTGGGCGAGAGGTTTCATCCGCAGCAGTCCGACCGATACCCTTTCCCTGCTCAAGGACCTGAATGCCGGTATCGCGCAACGCATCCAGTATCAGAGCCGCGAAGTCGAGGGCACCCAATCGCCCAACGAGACGCTCGATCGTGGCTGGGGCTCGTGCCGCGACTTCGCGGTGTTGTTCGCAGAAGCCGCACGCAAGCTCGGCTTCGGTACGCGCGTCGTGTCGGGTTATCTGCACGATCCGAACCACGACCAGCTGGGTTCGGTCGACGCGGGCTCGACTCACGCCTGGGCCGAGGTTTTTGTCCCCGGAGCGGGCTGGACCACCTTCGACCCGACCAACCGCAGTGTCGGAGGCCGCAATCTGATCCCCGTTGCGGTCGCTCGCGATATCAGCCAGTGCACGCCGGTGTCAGGGAGCTTCCTTGGCAGCACTGACAGCTTTCTGAGCATGGATGTGAAGGTATTGGTCACCTCTTAATCAGAACATGCCGAACCGTCGACCGCGGCATGACCGAAGATAGTCATATCTATCCAGCAGGAAAGAGCGCACAGTCGGTGACGATTTCGTCGCCCGTCGAACGATGATGCCAACCTGGACGTCATCCTTCGCAGAACTGGCTTGCGGAACTGCGCTGCCATGCGAGTCGCCGTAAGCGGTGTTGGCAGCGGACGCCATTAGCGCAACCACATCACCGAGGCCAAGCCCACGCCGCTCTCTTTCTCGAAGAGAGAGCGTCGCCTGAATCGCGAGTGGTACGGCTTGCGCCGCAGAGGCCAGGGAGACCGAGTGTCGATCGAGCGCGCCATTGTAGAGGCCCGACGCAAGCCGTGGGGAAGCCGCAATTTGCTTCCCTGGAGCGACATCGTCGCCAGTGACGATCCGATCGGCGAATTATGGTTTCGGCGCGCGGACGCGAATTCTCCGAGGAGCGCTCTGCTGCTCAAACTTCTCTTCACGACCGAGCCGCTGTCCATTCAAGTTCACCCCGACGATACGTTCGCCCGATCAATCGGTCTGGCCAATGGCAAGACCGAGGCGTGGTACATTCTTTCGGCCACGCCCAGTGCCCGGGTTGCCATCGGATTGAAGCGCTCGCTCTCATCTACGGAGCTGCGAGCCGCCATTTTGGATGGCTCGATCGGTGGCCTCGTGCAGTGGCGTCCGGTTCGCTGCGGTGATGTTATTTTTGTTCCTGCCGGCACTATTCATGCGATCGGCGCGGGTATCGTTCTCGCCGAAATCCAGCAGCACAGCGACGCCACATTTCGCCTTTTCGACTACGGACGGCAGCGTGAGCTGCATCCCGACAATGCCGTTGCCGTTGCAAAGGCAGCGCCGGCACCGCGTCAATGGCCTTCGCGAAAACTGAATGAGACGCGAACGGCCCTCGTCACCAGTGCCCATTTTTTCCTTGAAAAAATCGATCTTGCCGCCGGCTCGGTCTGGACGCTCGACGCCAAAAACGAGGCGTGGATTGTCTTGATTAAAGGGCAAGGCCAGATCGCAGCAGCGACAATGTCCGCCGGTCATGCGGTCTTTGTCGAGGCGGATCAGCTTAGGATCGAGGCCGGCCCCGACGGCCTGACGGCGCTCCTCGCCTATCCCGGCCCACATGCAGATTCAGTTGCACTCGTTGAACATTACCCAGACATGCCCGGGCATCCCCGGCCGAAAACGGAGGAGGTGCAAACGTGGTTGCGCTAAATCGGGTCGCATTTATCGGAAATTCACTGCCTCGCCGGTGTGGCATAGCCACGTTCACTACCGATCTTCAGCACGCTGTCGCTGCCTCGCGGCCTGATCTGGAGACGGTCGTCGTCGCGATGACCGACCACGGCCAGGCCTATGACTATCCTTCTACCGTTGGATTTCAGATCAACGACGATCGGCCGGAGGACTATATTCGTGCGGCAGAGTTCTTGAACCGCGGCCGGTTCGAGGTTGTTTCGCTTCAGCATGAGTTTGGCATTTTCGGTGGCGACTGCGGCAGTCACATCCTGGCCCTGCTGTTGCGCCTGAATATGCCAGTCGTGACCACGCTCCATACCGTGCTCGCCGAGCCGACGAAGGTGCAACGCGAAGTCATCGTCCGGATTTCCGATATATCGTCCAAGATCGTGGTGATGGCCGAAAAGGGCCGCGAATTGCTGAGAACCGTTTATCAGGTGGTCGACGAAAAGATCGAGGTCATCGCGCACGGAATTCCGGAATTTGCGTTCGTTGAACCGGACGAGGCCAAAGCCAGGCGAGGTTTCAGCGGCCGGGCGGTCATTCTTACTTTCGGCCTTCTGTCGCACAACAAGGGTATCGAAGTCATGATCGACGCCATGCCCGCGATCCTGAAAAGCCGTCCGGATGCGGTCTATGTCGTGCTCGGCGCGACCCATCCGAACCTGATACGCGACCAGGGCGAAGCCTATCGCGACAGCCTCGTGGCGCGTGTTCGCAAGCTCGGCATCGACAGGCACGTCGTGTTTCTTGACCAGTTCGTCGACCAGCCGACGCTGCTCGATTTCATTTCGATGTGCGATGTCTATGTTACGCCGTATCTAAACGAAGCTCAGATGACGTCGGGCACGCTGGCTTACAGTTTTGGCTTGGGAAAGGCGGTCGTCTCCACACCATACTGGCATGCGCGCGAGCTGCTGGCCGACGGCCGTGGTATCCTGGTTCCGTTTGGAGATACCGCGGCAATTGGCAATGAAATCGCGAAGCTACTGACCAACACGGTGTTGCGGCAGGCCATGCGTAAGCGGGCCTATTCCAGCAGTCGTCCCATGACGTGGGAGCGGACAGCCGAACGTTATGTGTCGACGTTCGATAATGCCGGTCGCAGGCATCGTTTAAAGGCAATCGTGCGCTCGGACACCAGCACGCTGCTGCGCGATAGCCGCGCGCCACCGGAAATGCGCATCGGTCATTTCCTGTCGATGTGCGACGACACCGGATTGTTCCAACACGCCGTACATTGCGTGCCGGATCGCTCCCATGGCTATTGTGTCGACGACAACGCTCGCGCGCTGCTGCTGGCGTGCGCGCTCAACATTCCCGGCGAGCAGCGATTGCCGGAAGTGTTGACGGCCCGGTTTGCCGGCTTTGTCCAGCACGCGTGGAATCCCGACACAAAGCGGTTTCGCAATTTCATGGGCTTTAACCGCAGCTGGCTCGAGGATAGCGGCTCGGAAGACAGCCATGGCCGGACCTTATGGGCTCTCGGCGTCTGCGCGTTGACCGACGCGAATCTGTCACGGCGGAAATGGGCTGCGGCGCTGTTCGCCGAGGCTGCGCGGAGTGTGGAAGTCTTTCACTCGCCGCGTACCTGGGCTTTCGTGCTGCTGGGGCTCGACGCCTATTGTGCCGCCGCCCCTGGCGACGCGGGCGCGGCCGATCTCCGGCTTCGCCTGGCGGATAGATTGATCGCGATCTTCAATGCGGTCGAGACGCAGGACTGGATTTGGTTCGAAGAAGGCCTTGCCTACGATAACGCCCGTTTGCCGCAAGCCCTCATCCTGACCGGCATGGCGACCAAGAGTGCCATCTATCTGGACGCCGGCTTGAGATCGCTGCGCTGGCTGGTGAAGCAGCAAACTGCCGCGAGCGGTCAATTCCGGCCCGTCGGCACCGCAGGTTTTGGCGACACGCGCCGGAAGCCGAGGCCGTTCGATCAGCAGCCGCTCGAGGCTACGGCCACCATCGCCGCCTGTCTCGCCGCATGGCGTGCCGACCATGATAGCGAGTGGAAAGCCGAAGCCGCGCGTGTGTTCGCATGGTTCCTCGGCAGCAACGACCTTTCGATCTCGCTGGTCGATCTGGAAACCGGCAGTTGCCGGGACGGCCTGCATCCCGACCGTCCGAATGAGAACCGCGGCGGGGAATCGGCCGTGTCGTATTTGCTCGGCCTCTGCGAAATCAGGCAACTCGCCCGCCTGAGCGAAAGCCGCGTGCAGCCCGCGCCGCTGGTTGCCTGACGGCCTTCGATCATTTTCCCTCTCCTTGAAAACACTCCGAGGACGCTTTGTCGCAGTCTCCATTCCTGAACCGTCAGGCGCTTTATCTGCGGCCCGATCCAACGCGAGTCATCGTGCGCCCCTTCAAGCCGGCGACCGAACCGCGCGATCTCAACCCCACGGACAAGACCCGTGCGAACCACATCGTCGATCGGGTTCTGGCGCTCGATGCCGATGCGGCAGCCCGCCAACTCGACGATGTTCTTGAGAATTTCATCGGCCGGCACCGCAATTTGCTGCGGGCGTTCGAGGCACGTGCCGACGACATGGAAGATGCGCTGGCCGTCCACGCCTCGTTCACGCAAGCGCAACGCCAATTGGTCGGCGCCTATTTTCTCAATGAATATTCGTTCGAAGCGTCTGCCTTGTTCAACCCGAGTATCGTAGCGCATCCCGATCAGTCCGGCGCGCCTCCCGGTGCGTTACGCTTCATCCTGAGCCTTCGTGCCGTCGGAGAAGGCCACATCTCTTCGCTAACCTTTCGGTCCGGAATGATCGCGGCAGACGGAGCGGTCAGCGTCGATCCAACGACACGCCTGGCCTCGAGCCCGACCATTCTCGCGCAGACGCAGGGGCCAGCCGGGGACGATGTCGAGGTCGCTTTCCAAAGCGGCGAAGATATCAGCGAACGGGTCATCTTTCCCATTACCGCATCTCAGTCGAATGGCATTGAGGATGCACGCTTCGTGCAGTTCAGCGATGGCGAACGACAGGTCTACTACGCGACCTACACTGCCTATAGCGGCAGGGCGATCAGGTCGGAGCTGATTGAGACGTCCGATTTCGTGTCGTTCAGGCTGTCCACCCTGAAGGGCAGCGCCGCGCGCAACAAGGGCATGGCGCTGTTTCCGAAGAAGATCGGCGGCCGATATGCCATGATCGCCCGGCAAGACAATGAAAATCTCTATCTCATCTATTCCGACGACCTCCGTACATGGGACGATGGCGGCAACGCGGTTTTGAAACCCGAATTCCCGTGGGAGTTCGTGCAGATCGGCAATTGCGGATCGCCGATCGAACTGGATGAGGGCTGGCTGTTGCTAACCCACGGTGTCGGGCCGGTTCGAAAATATTCGATCGGGGCGGCGTTGCTGGACAAGAACGATCCCTCGAAAGTGCTTGCGCGCCTGCATGAACCCTTGCTTCGGCCCGACCCGTCCGAACGTGAGGGATATGTCCCAAACGTCGTGTACACATGCGGCGCGTTGCGACATCACGACAAGATCATTTTTCCCTACGCCGTCTCGGATACATTCTCAAACTTCGCGACGATCAACATCGCCAGTCTGATGAACGCCATGGAATGAACGATATTTTGTTGTAAAAGCAGAGATTGCAAATGGCCAAGTGAGAACCGCGGATCAGTAAATGATCGGTGCAATGAACGGCGGAGCGGCTCTCATCTGGTCTCGAAATATAAGAGTCATGCTTCCAGAAAGCGGCATCCGTCGGCGCTACCAGGATGTTCGTGAAGGGCTCAGAAGCGGAACGGCAACAGGATGTATTGCATTGCATCACAGTACGGCCCGCGTTAGAGCAGCTGTAGGTTTAGAGGTAGATCCATGTCATACGCCTACAAGCTGAATGAAGACGTTCGCCATCAGCCACAAGGGCCACAAGGACGTGCTGCTACTGAGCGTCCAATGATTTACACCATCGTTCAACATATGCCCATCGAGGCAGATGGACGTATTAGATACCGCATCAAGTGCAAATCGGAGAAGATCGAGCGAGTCGTTACGGAAGATCAGCTTTCCTATTCTCAGTGATATGGCGCGCTTTTTGACGGTAGGATTCTAGTTATGCTGAACGATCGCGAAAATATCCTGAGCGCGCTCCGCGAAAAACCACTCAAAGTCTACGAAGTCGTGAGACGCGCCAACATCGTGAATGAAGAAACTTGCCAATCCCTCCTGTTGAAGATGCGAGACGAAGGGTTGGTGAAGTTCGATATTCACAAAGGGCGATGGCTCATCGGATGATATTCGAGAAATTGCGGCGACCGTCCAGCGTTGTTCACTAAAACTCGCCCCGGCGATCAAGAACGCGCTGGAACTTGTTGGGCAGGGTTTAATTCGGAACGCTGCGCGGACCTTCCTTTATCTGCGTTCGATCGTCGTTCCCGGCGGTTAGCGTGGCAGGAATTTCGAATCGCTGGGGCACGGGCTTGTCCACATGTTCCGTGGGTCTGTGCAGAACCTATGTGGCCGGCGCTGGGTCTTCCTTCTCGCCAGTGGCGACAATTTTAAGCGCCCCGTCAGGAAGCTGCCTTTGCAGCGCCTTGGCTTCGTCCCCGGGGGGCTCGGAACCAGATGTCGTATTCTTCCGCCGCCGTCAGAATCACGGGCATCGCTTTCGGGTGGACGCGTTTCACCTCCGCATTCGGCTCGCAGGTCAGGAAACCGAAGATATCGGTGTTCACTTCGCCTTCCTTGGCCTCTTTCGGCCGCGTCGTCACCGATGCGGATCGTCAGACCAAGATGGAAGGGACATACTGCGATTGCGTGCGTCGTCTCCAGCGCATAGTGCACGGCCGAACCGAGATCATCAGCGAAGTTGCTTGCGAGCATGCGGGCCTCCTTCTCGGAGCCGAGGCCCAGTACAAGGTCGGGCCTCATCATCACCTCACCAGCCCCGACGAATATAGACTAGGCGATCTTTGATGTAGGACAACGCGAACGACGGAACCTTCCATCTTTAAGGAGCGGCTTAAGGATGGAACCTACTGCTGGACGTGCCGACCACCGGCCTCGATCCCGAACTGTCTCCCGCGCGCTGCGCAGTAAACTCAAGCGTTGATGATGCGCTGCAAATCTTCGTGCTCTTCGAAGGGAATGAATTTTCTCTTCCGGCGTGACCGCGGCTCCTCTTCCGCCTATTCGAGCACTTGGCTCCGAACCAGCTGATGTCGTTCATGCGTTGGCCGGACGCGATACGCTGCCGGGCAGCTCCAATTTGACGGCATTGGAGGTGGCCGCGGTCATCCGGCGCACGCTCGAAGCGCTGGAGCAGTGGAGGCGCGATCCGAACCACCTGCTGAAATGGCGTTACGTCGACGGGCGCCCGCTCTATCGCGCCGATGCAGTGCGCCACTATCTGGCTGGGCGCGATAAGCCCGCTAATCGCCCTGGGCCGCATAGTGCTCGCGGAGACGACCGAGCAGTTCGGCCTTGATCGTGTCGAGCGGATTCCTCCGCTGCAGGCGCACGACCTTGCCGACCCGTTTCGCACCGACCAGCTGCGCGATGTAGTCGTGAGCCGCCTCGAACGCCATCTTGCGGATGATCCACTGTTCGTCCTGATTGTAGACCTGATCGATCCCCCGCGGCTTTTGCCCGACACATAGCCGCTGGATCTCGTTGTCGTAGCCGCAGCGTGACATGATGGTTCGCAAGGTGCGCCTCAAGTCATGCATGGTGAATCTGGCGACGCCCGCTTCCTTGATTAGGCGGCTGACCATCTTGGTGAAGCCGGACATCTGGCCTCCGGTCTTCGGTGACGGGAAGACATAGTCGGAGGTTGCGCGCTGGAAATGCTTTGCGGCCGCGAGCACCTCGTCGACGAGGTGCGTGCGGGGCACATCGTGGTGCAGCCCCATCTTGGTCCATGCCTCATCGAAGGTAACGCGGTCATCCGTGATGTGTTTTTGCCACTGGATCATTGTTGGCTCGCTACGACGCGGACCACCGAGCAGGCACAGGCGTGTCAGGAGACCAAAGGCCCCGAGCTTGCCGGAGGCGTGCCAGACCTTGATGATCTCCTCATCGGTCAGCGCGCGGCCCTTGGATCGGCGTCCGACCCTCTGCGCACGGGTTTCCTTGGGAGCGCGATAACCGGCGAGCACGTTGTGCTCGACGTAACCTTCGCCGACACACCATTCGAGGAATGTGTGGACGTGCTTGCGCAAGTCCCTGGCTGCGCCGCGCTTGCCGATCTTGGCGATCTTATCCACCGCCGCCATGATTTGCCGCCGCGTCAGGTCGCCAATGGCGAGATCGACATGAGCCTTGAGACCGCGCCTGAGCGCCGACATCGCTGGCTTCCAATTGACGACTTGGCGTCCAGTCAGGGACGTTTCGTAGGGGCCGTCCTCAATGATCAGGTTCGCCAGCGTGGTGCGCTCCCTCTCGGCCAGTTGTTGCCGCTTGGCCTCGCGCTTGGCGTCGTTCGGATCGCCTCCCTTGACCACCTCGCCTGCGGCGATGGTGGCGGCTTGGCGCGCTGCCTTCTCGTTGAACTTGGGCCATGCACCCAGCGTCTTGCGTTGCGTGCCCCTCGCACCGGGCTTGGTGAACAGGTAGACCCAAGTCCGGCCGCCAGTCGCGCGCATCCTGATCGCCAGCCCTGGCTGCTCTGTGTCGTGCAGATAGTGTTGCGACTTGCCTGACGGCAGCGTGGCCGCACGTATCGTCGCGTCAGTGAGCCTCAGGTAGTTCGTCGTCACTCCGGCGCTGAGGTCGTTATCGCTCGCTTCCATCATTCCTGCCCTTTCTCAGTGCCCCGCGAGACGCCCCGGGGGAGGCCCGAGAAATGGGTCACAACCCGTTCGCTCCATGTTCCGACCCTATTGTGCCCAAAGGGAAAATTCACAGAGGGGCACAGCGGGGGCATACAAAATATAGAATGTCCAGCCATGGCCCACTATGGTCACATATGGACAATTAACCTCGTATCGCAGGGGTTTTTGCAATTTTACTATGGCGGAATTTGGTTGGCTGCGGTCTACCGATTGTGGTTCACACGGGAGAGGTCCAAGGTTCGATCCCTTGTGCGCCCACCATTCACTTTCCTGACCGCTGCCGGTTGCGGACGATCCACCCAGGCCTCAGGGCGGCGGGACCGCCCGTATCAAAAATGTCGAAAACAACCCCATGCACAGTAGCCGGCCTCAGTCGGATCAATGGGTTACGCCTTTTCCGAATCCTGGTTTGACCCGTCGGGCAAGACAGGAGCAGGGTTGCATGATCTGAAGAGAGGGGAGCGGCTCTAATGAGCCATCAAAACAGGCAGATCCGCATGCTCCATGATATAGCTGGTCGCCCCGCCGAATATCATTTGCCGCAACCGGGTGCGGGTGAAGGCTCCCTTGATCAAGAGGTCGCAGCCCTCAGCTCTAACGGCATCGAGGACTGCCTCTCCGGTGTCGCGATCCTCCAGTTCAACCGTTCTCGCCTGCGCTGCAATGTCATTGTACCGCAGTTGCTGGACGATCTGATCGGCAGACGGTCCTGGTACCGCTTGGCCGCCAACGACGGTTAGGACCGATACTTTTTCGGCCAGACGAAGCAACGGCATGGCAAATGCGTTTGCCCGAGCTTGCTCGGTACTACCGTTCCAATGGATCATAACATTTGTTGCGACGCTTCTTGGTGCATTCGATGGCACAAGTAGAACGGGCCTGCCGCTCTCAAACAGCGCGGACTCAATCGCGCGACGGTGAGGGCCCGCAGCATCAATGTCAGACCGTGCCATCACGATCAGATCGAAAGCGCGCCCATAGCTTCCGACAAAATCTTCGCCCTCAGGGGCGGTCTCCAGCCAGCCGAAACATGGTCGACCCAATCCAGCGGATCGAGGAACATCGTGCTTCAGCATGAATGCTTCGAAAAAGTCGCGCATGTCGTTCAATTCGGCTTCGCTCTTCACTTCATACGAATCTAACAGAATGCCGGTGGCCAATTCCGCGGCTAGATATTGAGGGATGCCGAACCGGAGCGGAAAGCCTTCGATATAGGCGCCGGTACGATGCGCGAGGCGTACAGCGACATCGAGCGTGGATGTCATCATCGGAATATTTTGAAGCGGGACCAAGAGCGTCTTCATTTTCGACCTCCGGTGTTTGCAGTGAATATCGACGCAGGATTCCTAGTTTCGCTTGAATTGATGCCTACGATAATTTCACGTCGCGTCGTTCCGGTGTGCCGCTACGCGGCAGCCTGATGATGAACTCCGTATAATCGCCGGGCTCGGTATCGACCTCGATGCTGCCGCCGTGCTGTTTCACGATGATGTCGTGGCAGATTGAAAGGCCAAGGCCAGTTCCTTCGCCTGCGGGCTTGGTTGTGAAGAATGGGTTGAATATTTTCTCTCTCACGTCGGCCGGGATGCCGGCGCCATTGTCGCGAATCCGGATCTCTACGGCGCCGCCGAGGTTTGTCGTCGTCGCGCGCAGCCTTGGCTCGAAGCCGTCGCCGGCGGCGTCCTTTTGTTTGCTCGCCGCGTAGAAGCCATTTGAAACGAGATTGAGGAACACCCGCGTGATTTCCTGCGGATACAGATCGAGCGCCCCCGCAGACGGATCGAGGTTCCTTTCGAGCGTGATATTGAAGCCTGCTTTCTCGGCGCGCGCTCCGTGATAAGCAAGGTTGAGGCTTTCCTCGAGGATGGCGTTGATATCGGCCGCGCGGCGTTCGCCAGACCCTTCGCGAGAGTGCAGAAGCATATTCTTGACAATGGAATCGGCGCGCGTTCCGTGCTGCACGATCTTTTCCAAATTGCCTTGTAGCATGTGTATCAGCACGTCGATGTCCAGCCTTGCTGCCTCGCCGAGTCCGGCTGAGCGCAGCGCGTCGCCGAGTTCTTCGATGAGTTCGGAGGAAAGCGCAGCAAAATTGTTGACGAAATTGAGCGGATTCTTGATCTCATGCGCAATGCCGGCGGTGAGTTGCCCGAGCGAGGCAAGCTTCTCGGTCTGGATCAACCGATCCTGCGCATTTCGCAATTCCTCGAGCGATTGTGACAGTTCCATAGTGCGCTCGCGCAGCTCGTTCAGCAGGCGTGCATTCTCGATCGCGATCACTCCTTGGTGTGCGAAATTGGACACGAGCTCGATCTGCTTGTCAGTGAAGGATCTAACTTCCTGGCGAAAGATCGTGATGGTGCCAATCAGCTCATCTTCCTTGAGCATGGGCACGATGACGAGGGTCCGTGCGCCGGCAAGGTCGGCAAGCGCGCGAACGTTCGGGTTGCCTTCGACGTAGGGCGGCTGAGTCCTGATATCGTCGATATGAACCGTCTGATGAGTTTTCTCGACGGTACCTAGCCCGCTCGCCGGATGTGGGCGGATGCTCTGGTATAGCCGGGTATCAACATAAGCTTGCGGCGCGTTGTGTAACGCAACCGTGCGAAAGCCGCCATCCTCGTAGAGATTCATGGTGCCGAAGCCGGCGCCGCAAATTCGCGTCGCGTTCTCCAGCATCTTGTGGAAGACCGGAGTCAATGCGCCCGATGAAGCGCTTATGATTTCCAGCACCTCCGACGTTGCCGTCTGCCGCTCCAACGATTCAT
The DNA here is from genome assembly GCF_054863025.1 of Bradyrhizobium sp. 23AC. NCBI lineage: Bacteria > Pseudomonadati > Pseudomonadota > Alphaproteobacteria > Hyphomicrobiales > Nitrobacteraceae > Bradyrhizobium > Bradyrhizobium sp. 23AC. The sequence goes on along the minus strand of NZ_JAVAYN010000002.1, from coordinate 311,174 downwards.
TCAATTGTTCGAACAGACGCACGTTGCCGATGGCGATGACAGCTTGATCTGCGAAAGTCTGAAGCAGGGTGATCTGCTTCTCGCCAAATGGACGAACCTCCGTGCGACGAAGCACGATCGCACCCATGCTCTCGTCATCGCGCAACAGCGGCACGCTCAGAACGGTCCGAACGTTTGAGCGAAGCGCATATTCGCGTCCGGTCGGGAACTCCTCGCCTTCGGGCCCGAGCAGGTCGTGCACATGAACGGTGCGACGGTCGATAATCGCCCGGCCGGTGGGCGATTTGACACTGATCGCCCGCCGGCTCCACACCACGGGGACTTGTCCATGATGGGCCTGGATGACGATGTCGTCGCCGTCCCTCAGAACCACCAGTGCATCATATGCCTCGCAAAGCCCGCATGCGCTTTCCACGATCGCCTTGAGCACCGGACCGACCTCGGTCGGCGAGGAAGCGATAACCCGCAAGATATTGGCGCTGCCGGTCTGGTACGTCAGCGCCTCAGACAGATCTCGCGTTCTGGTCTGCAATTGTTCGAACAGCCGTACATTCTCGATGGCGATCACGGCCTGGTCGGCAAATGTGGCGACCAGCTCGATCTGTTTTTCCGTGAAGGGCTGCACGCGCTTGCGAGCGATTACGAGCGCGCCGATCGGCTCATTCTCGCGCAGAAGGGGAACACCGAGCGCCGTGCGCTGACCAGCCATGGTGACGGACTCGCGCAGGCCGTATTCGGGATCGGCAGCGACGTCGAGGATCTGCACTGGACGGCGCTCGAGTACGGCCCGACCTGTAACCGTGCTCCGGCCGGGCGTAATCGGGTGCCCCTGCAGAAACTCGATGTAGTCCTCGGAAAACCCCACCGCTGCGCCGGCTTGGTATTCATCGCCCTCGCGACGCATGATGAATGCCATCTCCGCTTCGCACAGCCGTGCCGCCGAATCGACCAGCGTGTTGAGCACGGTCTGCAGATCGAAGGTCGAGCGGCTGATCACCTTCAGCACATCGGCAGTCGCGGTTTGCTGCTGGAGCGATTCGGCGAGATCGCGCGTCTTCGCTTGGACCTCATCGAACAGCCGGACATTCTCAATCGCGATCACGGCCTGATCGGCGAAAGTGGAGACCAGGTCGATCTGCTTGTCCGTGAACGAGTTCACGGCCTTGCGACCCAGGAACAGCACGCCGATCGTTTCTCCGGATCGAAGCAAAGGTACGCCCAGGAGGGTCCGGTAACCGCCGGCCCTCTGCTGCTCGGGATAAGCGTATTCGGGATCAGCCAGAACATCCTGGATCTGGACAGCCTTGCCGGACAGCAGGACGCGCCCAACGACGCTGCCGCGTCCGGCATTGAGTCGAATGCCCGCCGAGACCTCGGCCCACTCGGGCGAGAAATTGTACCGAGTTGCATGATAGTAGGCGCCGTCGGTGTCCTGCCGGACGATTGCCGCCATGTCGGCACCACACAGCCACGCCGCCGATTCCGTGAGCGTGTCGAGAACCGTTTGCAAATCAAACGCGGAGCGGCTGATGACCTTCAACACATCGGCGGTCGCCGTCTGCTGCTGCAGCGATTCCCGCAAGTCGTCGGTGCGCGCCTGCACCTCATCGAACAGCCGCGCATTCTCAATGGCGATAACGGCCTGATCGGCGAAAGTCTGCAGAAGTTGCACATGATGCGGAGCGAAGGCACCCGGCTCGACCCGCGTTACGCTGATCATGCCGATCACCACGCCTCCGGTCGCGAGCGGAACGAACAACATGCTGCGAAAGCCGCGGGCGCGCGCGATGAATTTGATGTCGTTTGTCAGCGCTTCGGTATCGGGGGTCGGCACCACCTTACCGGCCCGCGTCCTTTCAAAACTCTCGAAATCGGCAATCGGCCGCGGAAACATCTGCTGCAAAGCTCGATCGGCGGCAGAATTCGTCGGCGTGAAGGCCGCCAAATGGGCAGTGCCGTCCATGAAGCGAAATACGGTCGTCGAAAAGCCGCCGAGCAAAGCATTGGCGCGCCTCGCGATTGCGTCGAATACCGGCTTCACCTCCGATGGCGAACTGGCAATGATTTTGAGGATGTCCGCGGTGGCGGTCTCGCGATCTTGTGCGGCGCGTAATTCGGCCAGGAGCCGCGCGTTCTCTTGCTGCAATTCCGCCACAACGCCCTGAGGAAGCGCGGCCATGATGAAAATCCAGGTCGCCAGCCGGTTCGCGGCCGACGTCAAAATCCAATCAAGAAAGCGTCGGAATTATTCCACCATCAGGTGCCTCCGACCAGACGTATCGTTAGTTGATTTTCAATCGACCACGCGTCAATTCGCCTCCGCGATCTACCGAAGCAGCGAGCTCCACAAGTCGCGCTGCTTTGGTCCACATGGTGGCAGATCGCCGGATCCAAGTGCGGCTATTGCGGCGGCTGATTTCGGACCGCCTCTAATCTCTCAATGCGAGATACGGGTTGATTTAATTTTGCGCTAGCTTTTTCCGCACCAATGCTTCAGACTTGCGTTTATTATAGATTTAATTCTTAAGGGCGTTCCGATGGGAAAACCTGCCGTTTCCCGCGATGCTTTCCGTGGGCTGTTTGCTTTATATGCTGCGAAGGCGCATCACGACCGTAAGACCGAGGGCGAACATCGTCTCTTGAAGCTGTTCGGATCTGCGGAAGATTTACCCGATGCTTTACTGCTGCAGTGCTCGGACAGAGCTGAGCTGCTCCGCTCTGAAACTGTTGCTCGCTTGGTGAGCCCGCGCGCCCGTCGAATCACGAACGGCAACGCTCAATATGACCATGCCAGCGACTTTCTGCACTCGCTACTGAGAGACCTTGAGCAAAAAGTGCACTAATCGATACTCGCTGCGCTATCGTCGCTGATCCAGGAGCAATTGAGTCTGGTGATGCGAGCCAACTCATGCTGGGGCGAAGCGGAGCGATCAATCAGCTGCAACCAGATACCCGGAGCATGGCAGGGACGCCTACGGGCCAACGTGACGAGCCGACTGTTATGTCCGTTTACGATCCACTACGGGAAGAGCTACAGCGCACAGGGCCGCAAACGATTCGGCTCACGTTCTCGGAAATTGAAGCAATTCTCGGCAGACCGTTGCCGCCGTCAGCGTACAAGTTCAATGCCTGGTGGGGAAACAGTTTGCGGAAAGCTGGGCACACGCAATCTATGGCTTGGCTCCATGCCGGCTTTGCGGCCAGGGTTTCATTAAGACAGCGAGCCGTGGAGTTCATCGATCTTGAAGAAACTCACCGCGCTGGGCTGTGCTCCGCCCGTACCGGCAAGATCCATCAGAGATCATCGCCAAGAGCGCACGTCAGGAGCGCATCGCGTCAATCGCGTGGGCTATCAGGACCGCAACGCTGACGCCGATAAGGATAACGAGGACCCAGTTCAAAAACACGTTCGCCTCCACCTTTGGAATTGAACGCGAGCAACTGTGCACAGTCAAAAACAACCGGCCAAAACTATTAATTTCGGCTTGGGTTGAGGATTCAATGTAACTGTTGCGTCCGTTGTCGGCCCTATCGATGGAATGCCATGAATAGAAGAACCCCGACAACGCACGCCGCGAGCGAGAGCAAGTAAATACCCACGGCAAATCCCGACTCATCTCGAACTGGAGATTTAAATGGGAACTCGCATTATGCGCCGGTCAAGTCCAAAGCTTACTGGAAACGGTTGATATGACCTTTAACCTTCCCGCTGCGGCAATCATGGCACGGCAGCCGAAAGTCTCTGCCGCGACACTCCAGCTTTAAATGACTGAATTAAATGCACTTTGCCATGAAAATTAGGCTTGATTTAATTCCGCTCTCACGCGACTGCGACCGGCGCATTCAAAGCAAGAAGCGCGCGATTTGCGTTGCTCGCACACGCCTTGCCGACGCCTTTTTCCACATTTATGACAAGCGGCCTCGGTTTGGGGCCGAGGTCGCCAACCTTGGGGAAGGTTTGCTCCCGACGGGGGCTTTTGATTTGGGGACTTGTCGGGAGCTTGGATTCGACTCGGAATTGGGAAAGTCGTTCCGCTTACCGAGCAAATAAAAGCGGCCTCAGCGAACGGGTGCCGGGGCCGCTGCATTTCCGACCATTCATTCAGCTCACCTGTCCTATCGGGGCTCGTCCTCATAGTCATCGGACTTGTAAGCGCTATCGGTCCACCTCATGGGTTGTCCCTACCTGATGCGAAAGGCAATAATGCTCATCGAATTGTCCTCGAAGAGCAGCCGTGGCCGCGCGCGTTCTTGAAGCAGTCTGGGCGGCTGAGGCCGGCCGGGCTCTGCTTCGGCTTAGAGAGCCTTTGGGCCAGAGCAAAACAGCAATCCACACTTCACGGTCGCGTGCACGAAACCATTTTGGCGGCCAAACGAAGCGGCGCTGAAACAACACCGTCCGATGCTGAGATGGAGTGAGGGAGGATTAAATGCGCAGCCTAATTTTCGGGGTAGCGCTCGTAGCGCTAGCAACGATCGGATCTTCATCGTTTGTTTCGGCCGCTCTTTCGGCAACGCGGGATGCGAAGTCCGCAACGATCTCAACGCGGTTCGCGCCAGCACCAAATGCTCCCACCTGCACTTTCGCCCCTAGGCCGCGGGCGGGTTTGAGCGTGCGTTCTTGAGCGGCTGTTTTCCGAACCATGGATCGGCACTCCGCTGATCGATCAGAACCTGATTCAATCTCAACGGCTTGAACGAATAACAATCGCGACCAAGAATAATTGCGCATTGTGCGTAGCTTGGGGATACCTGCTAATAGGTCAACGCATCTGCATTTTCCGAATCGACGTTCCATGGTCGCTGGCTCATGCGTCGTATTCGGGGGTGTAGGTGTGAGCCAGTTTCTATCGATGCTGCTGCTAACAACAGCCGTGGTTCTAACCGTCTGCTTCGGGGTGGCGGCCTGGCGCCTCTCTGACGAAAGGGACACCGACATTACTGGCCAGATCGCACGCCAGTCGTATGGATGGAAAGCGGCACCGGCCAGATAACCCTTTCGCTTGCCTCCTGCGCGCTCTCTGGCCTGAAATGCCGGTTGCGCTTCCCTGGCACGGTCCTTGCCAATCCCGGCCTATCTTTACCGGTCCTGGCAGGGAGCCGTTTCGCGATGAAACAGAAATCTCGAACCTCAAAGCCGCAAAGGCCTACACTGGCACACATAGCTTCCGATTTGGTGAGATTGCTTAAGGCAATACAGGATCTCGAGGGCCTCAGAGAGAAAGTCCGGCTAGCAGAAGCCGCTCGCGTATTGCACTAAGCTTGGCGGGTAGAGGCGCATTATTAACGTGTGGCTAGATCAGCGCCGTCGCCCTGAAGCCTGTCGATCGCAGGCGATCACGGCGCCCGCCGGCGGAGATGTAAGACGGAGCATGCTTCAGGCCGCGCGCTCCGGCCGCCAGGCCGCGTAGAGGCCAACAAGCGTCCCCATGGCGGCCAGCGCTGCCGCCAACAGCACCTGCAATTCGCCGTCATCGGTGGGGCCGACGGACGACACCAATCTGGTCACGATCACGAACAGGATGCCGACGGCGGCGGCCGCACCCACGCAGAGATAGGCGAGCTCTCGCGTCAGGCTGCGGCCGAGAAGTCCGAGCGCCGTGAAATACATCGCGCAGGCGTTGGGATGAACGAACAAGGCAATGCGCGCGTAAGCGCCATAGGCGTCGAACAGGGACTCGCATCGGCGCAGGGCCGCCTTCGAGGCCACCCGCTGCAGGAACGGCCTGAAGAAACGAGCCTGTCCGTAACTCAAGACGGCGCCCAGGATGATGGCGAGCCACGCCACCACAAAGACGGAAGCATCCGCCGACTTTGGATTGAGCGCCACGGACATCAGAATGAGGGCGGTTCCGGGAAAATAGCCGAAATACGGGAAGACCGCCTCCAGCAGCACGCAGACGAACATGAAGACCAGAAACCATGACGACCCGGTCGCGCCATGGACGATGGCGTTCAGATCGAAAAGGTTCGTCCTGTACAGGACGAGGTACATGCACATGGCCAGTACAGCCAGCGCGTAGAACGGCAACGCTCCCGACAGAAACCGTCTCATCCAACCATCGGGCTTTGTTTCGCGGACACGGCGGAGATCATCGATATCAGGACAAGACAACGGACACGCATGGCTCATGCTTTAGGCGAATGGGATTGCTCCTGCAATCCTCGCCTCACCCTGCACACCCCACGCAATCGATCAAATCTCGATGTTCTGCGCGCCTGAGGTGCTGGACGCGGTCATTCCGTTCGACTTGCCGATTCGACTTGCCGTTCTACTTGCCGTTCTACTTGCCGCGGTATCGCAGCGCCTCCACCAGCAGCGAGAAGGCCGGGGAAGGCTGGCGCCGGCTGGCATAGTAGAGATGATATCCCGAGAACGGCGGACACCAATCCGAGAGCACGCAGACAAGACGTCCCTCTGACAAATACGGCTGCACATGTCCCTCGGTGAGGTAGGCAAGGCCGAGGCCCTTCAACGCTCCGTTCAAGAGAAGCCCCGCGCTGTTGAACACGAGCTGGCCCTCCACCCGCACATTGAGCTCCCGCCCGTTCTTCTCGAATTCCCAGGCATACAGGCTGCCGCCGTGCGTGGGCAGACGCAGATTGAGGCAATTGTGCTGGGTCAGATCCTGCGGCGTCTTCGGCCGCCTGCGGTCGGCGAAATAGGACGGAGAGCCGACGACGGCCATCCGGAGATCGGGGCTGACGCGCACGGCGATCATGTCCTTGGCGACAAGCTCGCCGGGACGGATGCCCGCATCGACCTGCTGCGCGACGATGTTGGTAAGCCCGTAGTCGATGATGATCTCGACATGGATGTCGGGGTATTTGGGCAGGAGCTTTCCCAGCGCCGGCAGCAGGATTTCGCTGGCGGCATATTCCGTCGCGGTGAGCCGAACGGTTCCAGCAGGCTTTTCGCGAAACTCGCCGAGGGCAGCGAGATCGTTGTCCATCTCGGTGAACTTGGGGCCGATGCTCTGGAACAGCCGCTCGCCGGCCTGGGTCGGCGTGACGCTCCGCGTCGTTCGATTGAGCAGCCTGACACCCAGCCGCTCCTCCAGATTCCGGATGATCTGGCTCAGCGCGGACTGAGTCATGCCAAGCTTCGCCGCCGCGCGCGTGAAGTTGCGCTCCCGCGCCACGGCCAGGAAGGCAAGAAGGTCGCTCGCGTCGTCCCGATGCATTGATTAGTCACCCTAATAACTTCATTCGAAATCTATCACCTAATCAAGGCACGGCGAAGGTCCTAGGTTCGGAGCAGCCACCAGGAGCCCTGAATCAGCATGCCAGTGACAGTCATGCAGCCCGTCGCCTCGCTTCGCGTCACGGCGAATTTGCTGCCGATCATGGCGGTCGTCTTCGCAGCCTTCCTCGTCATCGGCATGGCGATGCCTGTGCTTCCGCTTCATGTGCACGACGGATTGGGGTTCGGCACGTTCGTGGTCGGCCTGGTCGCCGGCAGCCAGTTCGCGGCATCCCTGGTCTCGCGGCCATGGGCCGGCCACGTCTCGGACAGGAGCGGGGCAAAGCGCGGTGTCATCGCCGGCCTCATCGCGGCCGCAGCGTCCGGGCTGTTCTACCTGCTCTCGCTCGGCTTCACCGAGGCTCCACTGGCCTCGGTGACCATTCTGCTGCTGGGCCGCGGCCTGCTCGGCGCCGCCGAGAGCTTCATCATCACGGCCGCGGTCAGCTGGGGGCTGGTTCTCGTCGAGAGCGGCAACACCGGCAAGGTCATCGCCTGGGTCGGTTCGGCGATGTTCGCTGCCTTCGCTATCGGCGCCCCCGCAGGCTCAGCGCTTTACGCCGCCTACGGCTTTGCCGCGATAGCGCTCGCGACGAGCGCAGCGCCGCTGCTGGCTCTGCTGTTCGTGGTACAGCTTCCCGCGGCGGCGCCGGTGCAGCAAGTGCGCTTGTCGTTCGCCAAAGTGCTCGGCGCGGTATGGGTGCCGGGCCTCGGATCGGCCCTCGGCAGCGTCGGCTTCGGCGCGGTGACGACGTTCGTTGCCTTGCTGTTTGCCAGCCGGGGATGGGCCAATGGATGGCTTGCTTACACGGCCTATGCCCTCGCCTTCATCCTGGCGCGCGTCTTGTTCAGTCATCTGGCCGATACGATCGGCGGTGCCAGGGTTGCGCTTCTCTGTGCCTTGGTCGAAGCCGCCGGGCAGGCCCTGATCTGGCTTGCGGCACGACCCGAGATGGCACTGGCCGGCGCCGCGCTCACCGGGTTCGGCTTCTCGCTGATCTATCCCGGCTTCGGCGTCGAGGCCGTGCGCCGCGTTCCCGTGCAGAATCGCGGCCTGGCCATGGGCGCCTACACCGCCTTTCTCGACCTGGCGCAGGGGATCGCCAGCCCCGCGCTTGGATTGATCGCGACCGGAGCAAGGCTGAACGTTTTGTTTCTGGCAAGCGCCGTCACCGTGCTCTGCGCCGCGCTGGTCGCCTGGTGGCTGCTGGCGCACCCGTTCACCGTCGAAGGACATCCGCAATGAGAACGCTCGCAACCACCTTGTTGTCATTCTGGCTAATCGCCGGCGGCCCGGCCGCCGCGGACACGGCAGCCGTCAAAGGAGCAAATCCCATGTCGACATCGGAAGACATCCGCGCCGTTGCGCCGGCGCTCGAAGCCTACGCGCAAAAGTTCGTCATCGGCGATCTCTGGAAGCGCCCGGGTCTTTCGCCACGAGACCGCAGCATCGTCACGGTCGCGGCGCTGATCGCGCGCAACCAGACCGTGGAGCTGCCGGACTATCTCGCACGCGCGCTCGACAACGGGGTGAAGCCGGCGGAGATATCGGAGATCATCACGCACCTCGCCTTCTATACCGGCTGGGCGAACGCGGTGGATGCGATCCCGGCGGCGCGCGACGTCTTCAAGAGCCGCAACATCGGGGCCGATCAGCTCCCGCCGGCCTCTGGGCCGCAACTGCCGCTCGACGAAGCCGCGGAAAAGCAGCGGGCGACCCGCGTCGGCGAGCAGTTCGGGCAGATCACGCCAAGCCTCGTCCAGTACACGACCGACGTGCTGTTCCGCGATCTCTGGCTGAGGCCGGCGCTGGCACCGCGCGACCGCAGCGTCGTGACTGTGAGCGCGCTCATCGCGACCGGTCAGGTCGCGCAAATCACCTATCATTTGAACCGCGCGATGGATAACGGGTTGACGCGGGAGGAAGCCGGCGAGGTGCTCGGCCATCTCGCCTTCTACGCCGGCTGGCCCAACGCATTCTCCGCGGCGCCCGTGATCAAGGACGTCGTCGAAAAGCGGCCGCGCTGAGCGGAGACGTGCCGTGATCAGGCGCAGGGACGTGCTCATTGGCGGCAGCGCCGCCGTTGTCATCGGAATTTGCCGCGCGCAGGCGCGCGCGTCGGACACACAGGAGACGCACATGACCATGGACTTGGACATCGACATCAAGCGAAACGGATCGCGCCCGTCCCAGAAGGGACCGCAGGACTGGTTCACCGGCACGGTACGCATCGACCCGCTGTTTCAGGCCCCTGATCCGGCTCGGGTGGGCGCGGGCCAGGTCACCTTCGAGCCGGGTGCCCGCACCGCCTGGCACACGCATCCGCTCGGACAGACGCTCATCGTCACCGCGGGACTGGGTTGGGTTCAGCGCGAAGGCGGAACCATCGAGGAGATCCGGCCCGGCGACGTCGTGTGGTTTCCGCCGGGATTGAAGCATTGGCATGGCGCCTCGCCGACGACGGCGATGACCCATATTGCCATCCAGGAATCCTCCGGCGGCAAGAACGTGGACTGGATGGAGAAAGTGAGCGACGAACAATATCGGAAGTGATGGGCGGGCGCTGTAGAGTGCGTTCTGAGACATCGGGAGAAGCAGCGCATGGCGATCATCTTCATCACCGGGAGCACGGACGGCCTCGGCCGGGCGGCGGCGCAATCGCTCGTTGATCAAGGTCACCGCGTGGTGCTGCACGCGCGATCGGCGGATCGCGCCGCCGGTATCGGCGAGTTCGCGTCGCGTTGCGCCGGGATCGTGGTCGGCGATCTCCGCAGTGCCGCAGATGCAAGAAGCATCGCCGACCAAGTCAACGCGATCGGGCGCATGGACGCGATCATCCACAACGCCGGCGTCTACACGCGGCCGGGCCGTGGCGCGACGCCGGAGGGCCATGCCGAAACCCTGGCCATCAACACGCTTGCGCCGTACATGCTGACCGCCCTGATCGAGCGGCCCGACCGATTGGTGTATCTCAGCAGCGGATTGCATCGCGGCGGAGAGGGCTCGCTCGACGACCTCGATTGGACACAGCGGGCCTGGGATTCGGCCAAGGCCTATGCCGAGAGCAAGCTGCACGTTGTCGCGCTGGCGTTCGGTCTGGCACGACGCTGGCCCAAAGTGCTGAGCAACGCCGTCGATCCCGGATGGGTCCGCACCAAGATGGGTGGTTCGGGCGCCCCGGTCGATCTCCACACCGGACAACAGACCCAAGCCTGGCTCGCGGTGAGCGAGGAGCCCGCCGCCCTGGTCAGCGGGCGCTACTGGCATCATCTCCGGCGGGAGGAGCCGGCCAGTGAGGCGACCGATCCGGATTTTCAGGACGCACTCATCGAAAGACTGGGCAGGCTGACCGGAGTTCCGCTTCCGCAGGCCTAAAGCGCGACGAGATTTGGATGAATCATCATCGCGCTTTGGGTTGTTGTTTGCGCATGATCCTTCCGGAAAACCGCTTCGCACTTTTCCGGATCATGCTTTAGGCAGACCAATATGGGCCCGCCCTACCCGATCGACAGAATCTCGATCTCCTGCGCGCCCGTCCCTACGACGTCACCCACCGCCTTCCCCATCAGCGATCGCGCGACCGGCGCGACGAACGAGATCGTCCCCGCCTTGGGGTCGGCTTCGTCCTCGCCGACGATGCGGTAGGTCTGCACGCGGCCGTCGGTGCGGCTGAAGGTCACGGTGCTGCCGAAGGCGACCGTTTCGGTCGAGGTCGGATCGGGAATGAGCTGCGCCGTGCGCAGCCGTTCGGTGAGATAGCGGGCGTCGCGCAACGGCACCGCCGACTGCCGGCGCTTTTCGTTGACGTCCTCGATGGCCTGCGCGGCCTCATAGGCCTCGCGGGCCTGCTGAAGCTGCGTCTGCAACGCCTGCAGCCCTGCTTCCGTCACGAGGTTGGGATGCGGCGAGATCGGGCGATCCGGCAACAGCGTCTCGGACGCGGTTTCGGCGCTTTCTTCCTTGGTAAAGGCAACGCTCAATTCAAAGATCCTGTCGAACTGTCCGGGGGGCGGCGCTGCGCGCCGCCGATTGCCCCAGACTATATCTCAAGTTCGACGAAACGACGGAGCTTGAAGACGAGGTCCGGCATGGCCTGGCGGAACCGCGTCGCGTTCTGGAAATTGGTCGAAAACGGCGCGAAGGTGATCATGGCGTTCCAGTGCCTGTAACCGTAGACCGTGACCGAGGCGCCGGTCGCCGGGAAATTCTCCAGCTTGCGCAGCTCGCCAAGCACGAGATCGGCAATCGCTTCTGCCGGCAACAACTGCTTGCCATCCCGCGTCGTGGCGATTTTCGCAGGCGGCTCGACCGGTTCCGCAGTGGCCGGCGCAGCGTTGGCCGCATCCTCCTGCCCGGTCGACGTCGCCTCGGGGACGGGCGCGGCGACCGCGTCCGCTCCGTTCGACGGCACTGTCGGCGGACCCTCGGTGAGCCGCGGCGGTGCAACACTGTCTGTGCGCTTGTTGCCTCCAAGGATGCTGCTGATCATGGCCACAAGGCCAGCATCCTTCACGTCGTCACTCATCACTCCCCCCAGGCTTCGGCCTACTCTAGCACTGCGCTCGCAGACCGCCACCGGGGATATGAGGTCGGCAGCCGCCCGGCCAGCGCCCATCTGGGCAGGCACCGGCGACGCAACGGCTGATCACGTCGCGCCGCCGTGCGATCCGTCACTGCTTATCGAACGGAATATATTGCTGGTACTGCTTGGGCACCGAGCTGCGATAGCGCGCGGGCACGGTGCCGCTGTCGACGGAGTGGTCGATTTCCTGCCGCCGCGTCATCTTCTTCTTCGCCGGCTTCTTCGACGCGCTCTTCTTGGAGTCGGTCGGCTGGCTGGACGTGTCGGTGGTTGCACTCGGCGCCGCCGTCGTGGCCGGCGCAGTGGTTGTCGCCGCAGGCGCCGCGGTTCCGCCGGCCGCCGGCGCGCTTTGGGCCAGGGATTGGGCCAAGGCATGCGGCGTTTGCGTCGTGAGCGCCAGCGCTGCCACTGCAGCCAGCAAATATGTTTTCTGCATCAGAACCTCCAAATGCCTTGATCCGTATGAGGCAAGCCTAGTCCCACGGGATCGAGGCGTGCAAGTTCGCCGAGAATAGGTCGGAACCCGTGCGCGAACTGTGGCCGAGATCACAGTGCAAGCCGCTGGCTGCGTCATGATGTATCTCGCTTCGAACGCATCCGGCGTCGCGGACACCAACACAGCATGACCCCGCGTCAGACAGGCCACGGGAACGCCAAGGCTCGGTCGTTCCACCTAACATTGAAGGAGATCGAAATGCGTCGCACCATCCTCACGCTTGCATCGTTCGCAACGCTGATCGCCGCATCGTTGTCGGCGGCCCCGGCCCAGGCCGGAAGCGACAGATACTGCCTGCAGGGCCGCAACTGGGGTTATCCCGGCAACTGCCAGTTCGCGAGCTACCAGCAATGTGCGGCGACCGCCTCCGGCACATCGGCCTATTGCGGCATCAACCCGCGCTACGCGTACTCGCAGCCGTATCATTACTGATGACGTAGGTGGTGAGACTCCCTCTCCCGCAAGCGGGAGAGGGAGAGCACCTATTATGTGGCAACGATTAGCCCGACCTCTGCGTGCCGGCTCCCAATCCGCTTTCCCCGAGCCGCGTCGCGAACCAGAGCGAGAGCGGCTGATCGATTGCGGCGCTGACATACACCTCCGACATCGTCACATGATGCTTGTCCAGCACGAGCAGCACGCCGATCCAGTAGGGAAACCAGACATGCACGTCGGTCAGCGCCCGCAGCTTGTGCTGGTCGTGCTCAAGCGGGGTGTGATTGCTCGCCTTGCGGATCTCCACCGTGAGCAGATTGTTCGGGATCTCGCGCTGATGCACGACGACATCGGGGTAGATCGACTTGCCGAGATGGTCGTCGGTCGAGATGATGGTGCCGTGTGGCAGATGCAGCGTGCGCTCGCCGAGCCGGTCGTAATTGCAGTCGACCGACCAGCCGGAGAACTGCTTCTCCAGATGCACGGCGAAGCGATGCGTGACCGCGCGCTCGCCGATGTCCTTCTCGAACAGGAAGCCCTCGTGGGCATAGAAGTCCCGCAGCGCCGCGATCACCTTGTTCAGCTCGGTCTGCATGTTGCCCCCGGCCCATCACGCGCACTCCGTTGCGCTGAGGAGCGCGTGTGCGCTTCACACCCTCAGTGTCGTCCCGGCGAACGCCGGGACCCATACCGCGAGGTCTATCGAGCGCGCGCGGTGCGCGTACCGGACCCCAAGTCTTCGCCAAACCTCTCCCTGGGGTTATGGGTCCCGGCGCCCGTGCGCAATTGCGCACTAGGCCGGGACGACGTAGGGAGAGATCCTACATCTGGACTTCGATCAGCCGCGGCCCCGGCTCGGCGACGGCTTCGGCCAGCGCCTTGTTGAACTCGTCGGCATTGGTGACGGCGCGGCCGGGCACACCCATGCCCTTGGCCAGCGCCACGAAATCCAGCGTGGGCCGGTCGAGCCGGAGCATGTCGTTGGCGCGCTGGCCGGGCTCACCGGCGCCAACATTGTCGAACTCGCCGCGCAGGATCTGGTAGATGCGGTTGGCGAACACGATGGTGACGATGTTCAGGTTCTCGCGCGCCTGGGTCCACAGCGACTGGATCGTGTACATCGCGCTGCCGTCACCGACCATGGTGATGACCTTGCGGTCCGGGCAGGCGATCGCGGCGCCGATCGACAGCGGCGTCGAGAAGCCGATCGAGCCGCCCATGTTCTGCAGCCAGTCATGCGGCGCTGCGGCCGCCGTCGGCGGGAAGAAGCCGCGGCCGGTGGTGAGGGATTCGTCGACCATGATCGCGTTCTCGGGGATCGCACAGGCGATCGCCTGCGCGATCGAGACGAAGGTGAGCTCGCCGGTCGGCTTGATCAGCTCCTGCACCGCATGCGGCTTGACGTCCGTGGCGCTGGCCTTGACGGCGCCGGCGAGCGCTTCGAGGGCTGCGACCGAATTCTCGCCCCACGCAGTCATGCGATGGACGTCGCAGCCCTCGGGCTTGAGCATGCTCGGCTTGTTCGGATAGGCGAAGAACGCGACGGGGTCGTCGGACTCGATCAGCACGATGTGACGGAACTTGGCCAGCATCGGCAGCGCGTTCTCGATGACGTAGTGAATGCGGTCGATCGAGAAGCGGCCGCGGCCGCGCGCCATCTTCGGGCGGAAGGTCGGGCCCATCACGGTGCAGCCAGTCTTGGCGGCGATGCGCTCGGCCAGCGCCAGGCCCTGCTCGCTCAGCGCGCTGCCGGTCATCAGGAGCAGCGTGCCCTCGCCGTCACCGTGCAGGATCTTCGCGGCCCGCTCGACCGCCTGCGGCGAATAGCTGGCGCGCTGTTGCTCGTCTGGGACTTCGGCGATGCCGTCGGCCTCGTTCCAGGCGGTGTCGGCGGGCAGGATCAGGGTTGCGATCTGCCCCGGCGCGCTCTTGGCGGCGGCGATCGCCGCGGCGCCGTCGGCGGCCACCGATTTGGAGTTCGGCGAGGTCCGGACCCAGGACGACATCGGCCGGGCCAACCCCTCGATGTCGGAGGTCAGCGGCGCGTTGTAGTCGATGTGATAGACGGCATGCTGGCCGACGATGTTGACGATGCCCGAATTGGCCTTCTTGGCGTTGTGCAGGTTGGCAAGACCGTTGGCGAGGCCGGGGCCGAGATGCAGCAGGGTCGAGGCCGGCGTACCCTTCATGCGATAGTAGCCGTCGGCCGCGCCCGTCACCACGCCCTCGAACAGGCCGAGCACGCAGCGCATGCCGGGGACCCGGTCGAGCGCTGCGACAAAATGCATCTCGGAGGTTCCCGGGTTGGAGAAGCAGATGTCCACCCCGCCCTTGACCATCGTCCGCACCAGGCTTTCCGCACCGTTCATTCTTCTTGCTCCCGCAACCGCCGATTTCGAGTGAGGTATCCGACCAATCATTGTTCGCAGGCCCCGTCAAAGCAATAGAGGCCATCGCGGCCCTGCCCCGCGCGAGGATGCGCTGGCTTGGATAACGCTTTCCGGCAAATTGGCGCGGTTGCGGATCTGGTGACGTCAATCGTTAAGCATGGCGCCCCTCACGGGGCCGTGGCTTGCGAAAAGCCCGCGAATATGGCCTCTGGCCCTTGTTGAAGAGATTTTTTGCTGGGGGAATACAATGATCCGGTTTTTTGCCGCGCCGATTGCCGCCATCGCGCTCCTGACCGCCACCGCCGGCGGCGCACTCGCCGAAGAGTTCGACTCGCGCGACATCATGGGCGGCGGCCCGAACTTCTTCCGTTCCGGTGCCAACCCGGTCCCCCGCACCACCGTCATGTATAACGGCAATTACGCCCCCGGCACGATCGTGGTGAACACCAGTGAGCGGCGGCTGTATCTGGTGCTCCAGAACGGCCAGGCGCTGCGCTACGGCATCGGCGTCGGCCGCGACGGCTTCCGCTGGGGCGGGGTCCACAGGATCACTGCCAAGAAGGAATGGCCGGACTGGACGCCGCCGTCGCAGATGCTGGCCCGCCGGCCGGACCTGCCGCGCCACATGAAGGGCGGCGTCGAGAATCCGCTCGGCGCGCGCGCGATGTATCTGGGCTCGACGCTCTACCGCATCCACGGCTCCAACGAGCCGGAGACGATCGGCCAGGCGGTCTCCTCGGGCTGCTTCCGCATGACCAATGACGACGTCAGCGATCTCTACGGGCGCGTCTCGGTCGGTACCACGGTGGTGGTGCTGAACAACTAGACGCACGCTTCCGTAGGGTGGGCAAAGCCGGAGGCGTGCCCACCACTGACCGTGATTGCGGCGCGATGGTGGGCACGGCGCTTGCGCGCCTTTGCCCACTCTACGCCGCTGACCCAACAGCCACAGCGGGAACCCGCAGGGCGCGTGAATCTGCGGTCTTGTGCGCGCGACGTGAATACGGCAGCGTCGCACGACGATGAGCGCATTGAATCCGTCCTCGGCTGCCTTTCGCATCGCCCTGCTGGCGCTCGCCGCGTTCACCTGCGCGCCTGCCCCCGCGACCACGGCGGTGGCGGGCGAATTGCCTGCGGTGGCCTCGCGCCAGCGTGCCGAGAAGAGGAATTTTACCGACGGCGAGATCGTCGAGGGCTTCCTGAAGACGGCGTTCGGCGCCGAATATCATCTCGCCGGCCGCGTCGACCGCATTCGCAAGTTCGACGGACCGGTGCGCGTTTACGCCGAGAGCGACCGCACCGACCGCAAGACACAGCTCGCAAAAGTCGTGGCCGACATCGCCCATCGCGTGCAGCATCTCGACATCGCCATGATCGCGACCGCCGAAGCGGCCAATGTGCGGGTGAAGCTGGTACGCGACCGCGACCTCTTCCGCACCATTTCCAGCTTCTACGGCGCCGAGAAGGCGCGCGAGATCCGCACCTCGCTCGACCCGCAATGCCTGTCCGGCTTCCGCAAGAACGACAATTTCGAGATCGAGCATTCCGACGTCATCCTCACGGTCGACAACGGCGATTTCGTCTTCCTCGACTGCGCCTATGAGGAGCTGCTGCAATCGCTCGGGCCCATCAACGACACCGCGAGCGTGCCCTGGACCATGTTCAACGACAACGTCTCGATGGGCTATTTCGACGTCTACGACCAGTACATCCTCAATCTGCTGTACGATCCCCGCATCAAGCCCGGCATGACCGTGGCCGAGGTCAAGGCGGTGCTGCCCGCCGTGCTCGCCGACGTGCGCACCTGGGTCAAGCAGGTGAATGATCTGAAGGAGTGAAGGCGCTTGCTCGCTGCACCCTCTCTCCTTGTGGGAGAAGGAAAAGCACGTGCGATCGCGGCGGCTTATCGCTTCAGCCTCACACCTTCCTTGCCTTCGACATCAGGAACTGCTGGCGCATCACATTGTGGCCGGCGTCGAAATATTCCGAGATCAGCGCCTCGAACTCGGCTCGGAAGCTCTTGAGCTTGTCCGGCTCGTCCTTGTACTGGGCGACGAGCTTGATCAAAGGCCCGATCGTCGCTTCCATGGTGCGGCGGAAATGCTGCGGGCTGAGGGCGGACGGCGTCATCATGTCCATCTCGAAGGAGAGATCCTTCGTTTTCCCCGCGAGACGCTCGGCGACGATCTTCGGATCGCCCCACAACACCGGCGATGCCACGCCCTCGGGCGGAGGCAGATGGCGGCCGATCAGCGCGAACATCCGCCCGACATACAGATGCGGCGGCCAGGTGGAGAAGGCGATGGTGCCGCCGGGCTTCAGCACGCGCAGCATCTCGCCGATCGCGACGTCCGGACGCGGCGCGAACATGTGGCCGAACTGGCTGAGCACCACGTCGAACTCGTTGTCGCCATAGGGCAGGCTTTCGGCGTCGCCGTCCTTGAAGTCGACATCGAGGTTCATCAGTTGCGCATGCTCGCGGGCGCGTTCGATCAGGACCGGCGACAGATCGAGACCCCTGACCTTCGCACCGCGGCGCGCCGCCGTGATCGCGACCACGCCGGTGCCGCAGCCGACGTCGAGCAGCCTTTGGCCGGCGGCAACGCCGGCAAAATTTGCGAGCCTGGCCGCGCTGGGTGTCGTGAAGACCTCCATCGGAGTGAACAGCGACCAGGCTTCCTTCTGGACTGCCTTGAAAGCTGCAAACGGGTCCTGCGCAGTCATGGAACTCTCCCTTTGCTCGAGGTCGATCTTCATGAGGCTGGCGAAGGTCGCCGAAGGTTCAACGCACCTGCAAAGGCGGTGACGGGATCACAAATCCGCGTTCTCGGCGAATTTCCGCCCTACCAGCCGTTGATCCGCGGCCAGACCGCGGCTGCGCGGCCTTCACCATCCAGTACGTGATAGCAATCATACTGCGCGCCGGTGGCGCAGGCATGGTTGGTCAGGATGCGGATGCGGGCGCCGATCGGCAGGTCGGGCAACGCGGCATTCGAGCCTTTGCGCACCGCGACGATGCCGTGTTCCTGGTTGGCGTCGACGACGAGGAGATCCGGGTACAGCTTGCCGGAGATATCGCAGACCAATCCATAACCCTGATCGACCTTTTGCTTGGCCGTGCCGCGATCGCGCGACAGTGCCATCCAGCCGGCGTCCGTGATGATCCAGCCTTTTGCCTTCTGATGTCCGATCACGGTAGCGAGTACCGACAACGCGATGTCGCCGACGGCGACCGAACTGACGCCGGCCTGATAGAGATCGCCGAACATGAAGACGCCGGCCCGCACTTCGGTGACGCCGGTCAGATCGCGTGCGTAACGCGCGGTCGGCGTCGAACCCACGCTGACGATGGGACAGGGTAGACCCGCGCTGCGCAGCGCATCCGCCGCGGTGACTGCGGCAATGCGTTCGGCCTCCGCCGCATCCGCGATGGCTGCGGGATTATTCAGCGCGTAGCTGTCGCCGGCGTGGAGCAGTACGCCGCGTAACGTCGCGCCGCCCGCGACCAGACGCTTGCCGATGGCAACCAGCATTGCCGCATCGGTCGGCGCGACGCCGGAGCGATGGCCGTCCGCGTCGATCTCGATCAGCGCGGGGATCGCATCGCCGGTGAGTTTGGCATGCGCGGCGATGGCGTCGGCCTGCTCGAGGCTGTCGAGGATCACCGCGAGATCGGCGCCGGCTGCGCGGATCGCAGAGACGCGCGCCAGCTTCGCAGGCGCGATGCCGACGGCGTAGATGATGTCGCGCACGCCACCGGCGGCGAAATACTCCGCCTCGCGCAATGTCGAGACCGTCGCCGGCCCCGCAGGTGAAGACATGGCGATGCGCGCGACGTCGAGCGATTTTGCGGTCTTCAGATGCGGGCGGAAGGCCACGCCGAGGTGCGCCAGATGCGCCTTCATCCGCCCGACATTGGCCCGAAGCCGCGACTCGTCGAGCAGCAGGCGGGGCGTCTCCAGGCTCAACAGATCCATATCACCTCGCATCGGCATATACCGTGGCGCGCGACACCCCGAGATGGGCCGCGACGATGTCCGAGGAGCGGCGCAGCTCCATGCAGCCGGCCTCGCGCAATTCCCGCAGCAAAGTGCGGCGGTCTTCCGTGGTGAGCGCACGCGGCGTGGTGGCGCGGCGCGCGGCGAACTGGTCGATATGGGCGCGGATGGCGTCCGCGCCGACAGGGGCGAGATGCTCGCGCGGACTGTCCTTGGCATCGACGCTGACGAACTGGCCGATGGCGCTCTGCAAGCCCTGGAACAAGGTCAGGTCGATGTTGAGGCAGAGCGCGGCGATGTAAGCGCCATCCGCGCCCTTGATGCCGATGGAGGTGCTCTTGGCCTGCCGTCCGTCGGCAAAGCTGTTGGCGTAGTTCGAAATCACTTGCGCGTAATCAGGGTTGGCGATGCGGGCGAGGCCAAGCTCGGTCGCGCCCTGGCCGACCTTGCGACCCGACAGGTTGTTGTGAATGGCGACGATCGCGTTCCTGGGATCGGTGAGATCGTGCAGCACGACCTCGCAAAACGGCGCAAAGGTCTCCCCTAACCCGTGCGCGATCTGCTGCAACTGATCGAACAGCAGCTTTCGCTCAGTGGTGGCCTTGTTCGACGCTATGGATTTGCCCCGGCTCATCGCATGGCCCTACTGCACGAGATCGGCGACGGTGGTCGCGGCCTTCAGGCCGGTGCCGGTGAGGACCGCGACCGTGGTCTCGGTCGTCTTGATGGCGCCAGTGGCGAAGAGTTTGTCCAGTGCGGCGGCCGCGCTGGCGCTGGTCGGTTCGGCAAACAGGCCCTGCCGCGCAAGCCGGCGCAGGGCGGCGACGATCTCATCCTCGGTGAGCGCGATGGTGCCACCACCGCTCTCGCGCAACGCGCCGATGATCTCGCGCAGGCGCAAGGGGTTCTTGATGGCGGTGCCTTCGGCGATGGTCTTGTTCACCTCGCGCGCGACAGGCGCATTGACACCCGCCTTGAAGCTCGCATCGATCGGCGAGCAATTGAGCGGCTGCGCCGCGAATAGCCGCGGCAATTTTGTGATCTGCCCGGCTTTCAACAGCTCGCGGAAGCCGAAAGCGCATCCGAGCAAAGAGCTGCCGGCGCCGACGGGAACGATGACGTTGTCGGGGGCGCGGAAGCCGAGATCTTCCCAGATCTCATACGCAAGCGATTTGGTACCTTCGAGGAAGAACGGCTGCCAGTTGTGGCTGGCATAAAACGTCTGGCTCGACTGCCGGATGGCTTCCGCTTCCGACTCCTCGCGCGGTCCCTCGACGAGCTGCACCGTGGCGCCATAGGCGCGCACCTGCGCAATCTTCGCCGGTGAGGTCGAGGCGGGCGCCAAAATCTTCACGCGCATGCCGCCGGCGGCACCTAACCCCGCCATCGACGAGCCGCCATTGCCGGAACTGTCTTCCAGAATGGCATCGACGCCGATCTGCCGGAGGAAGGACAGCATTACCGCCGAGCCGCGGTCCTTGAAGCTGCCGGTCGGGTTGAACCATTCGAGCTTGAACAGCGGCCGCAGGTCACCCCAATCCTGCTGGACCAGCGGCGTGCACCCCTCGCCGAGGGTGATCGGCTTTGCGATCTCGACCGGCAGCGCCGCCCGATAGCGCCACAGCGATCGCGTGCGGCTGTCGATGTCGTCGCGCGACATCCCCGCCCCCGGCGTCACCAACACCGGCGTGCGCTCGTCCGAGCACCAGCGCGGCTGGTCCAGCGAATAGAGCTTTCCGTTGCGGGGATCGATGTAGCTGGCGGCGGACATGGCGTTCTCGGGGCGGGGGTTGATCTATACAATATGTCTAACTATATACGTTTTGTCCAGACAAGTGACGCCGCAGCTCCGCTGATGACGAGAATTTGGCCTCGAACGGCCGAGCCCGCCCGCCACGATTAACTTGTCTGTCGCGTCTTGCCGCTACAATATGTTGGATTGAGCTTGCGTCGCCGATGTTCCGCGTCGGCAACGCGACCGAGCCAGGCCCGTCCGAGCGGCGGGCCGTTGGCTTTTTGGGAGCCTGGACATGAGCCGCGCGAACCGTACCGATCACATCCGCCTGACCTCGCATCCGGAGCCGGGCCGGAAGTCCGCCTTCCCGATCCATTGGGGCGCCACCGACGCGCGCGCCCGCGGACCGATCATCGGCACGGTGTCGCGCGCCGGGGATCGCAACGTGATCGGCAGCCATGGCGGCTCCTATGCGATGTACCGCGCGCTCGCAGTGTCCGCCGGCGCGCTCGATCCGATTCGCAGGCCCGACCTCACCAACACCTTTCCGGCCGCGACCATCGGGCCGTTTCCGCAATGGAGCGATCCCACCAAGATCGTTGCACTCGATCCGTGGGGGCATCTGGTCGCCGAGAATTTCGGCAAGGAGATCGCAGAAGGCTCCGACATCCGCCCGAGCATCGCCGTGACGCGGGCGCGGCTCGACCTTCCGGAGATCCGCGAGGCGCTGGCCGCAAAACGCTTACGCGCCGACGGCGAGGTCGTGCATGCCAATGGCAGCGTCTCCGTCGTGAAGATCGCGATCGATCCGGTCTGGTACCTGCCGGGGCTTGCGGCGCGCTTCGGCACCGCTGAGACCGAGCTGCGGCGCACGCTGTTCGAGCAGACCGCCGGCATGTTCCCCGAGCTCGTGACGCGGCCGGACATGAAGGTGTTCCTGCCGCCGATCGGCGGCACCACGGTCTACATGTTCGGCGATGTGACGAAACTGCCGGACCATCGCACAAAGATCACCTGCCGCGTGCATGACGAGTGCAACGGATCCGACGTGTTCGGCTCCGACATCTGCACCTGCCGGCCCTATCTGATCCACGGCATCGAGGAATCCGCACGCGGCGCGCAGGAGGGCGGGCTCGGGCTCGTCGTCTACAACCGCAAGGAAGGCCGCGCGCTCGGCGAGGTCACCAAATTCCTGGTCTACAATGCGCGCAAGCGACAGGAGGACGGCGATGCGGCCGCCGCCTATTTCGAGCGCACCGAATGCGTCGCCGGCGTCCAGGATGCGCGCTTCCAGCAATTGATGCCGGATACGATCCACTGGCTCGGCCTGAAGCGCATCGACCGCTTCCTGTCGATGAGCGACATGAAGCATGACGCGCTGACCTCCCAAGGCATCGACATCGTCGAGCGCGTGCCGATCCCTCCGGAGCTGATTCCCGCCGACGCCTATGTCGAGATCGCCGCGAAGAAGGCGGCTGGCTATTACTCGACCGACATTGCGCCCGAGAAGGATGTGGACGGCGTGGTCGGGCGCTCGCTGGAAAAATACTGATCGCGCGATGGCGGACGCTTTGGAATTGCAAGCACGCTCGCTGCTCACCGCAGATGCGGTGCGCGCGCGGGCCGGGCAGATGCTGGAGATCGGCCTTGCCGGCGGCCTCCGCCACTTCACGATCGATCTCGACCGGATGGATGGCGTCGCGGAGGCCGTGCTCGCGGTGACGCGAAAAGCCTATCCGACGCTGGAGATTCCGTTCCATGCGCGCTGGCGGCATTTTGTGCTCGGCGGCGCCGACCGCTGGACCAAGTTTGCCGACGCGGCTACGTGGCCGGACCGCGCGGCGCGGGCGCGCGCGGAGTTCGACCTCGCCATCGTCAGCGTGCTGCTCGATGCCGGCGCGGGCGCGGCCTGGCGCTATCGCGATGCCATGAGCGGCGAGAGCATCGGCCGGTCCGAGGGGCTGGCGATCGCGAGCCTCGACATGTTCGCGGGCGGCCTTTTCTCGGGCGATGCGCGCGCGCCGTTCAGAGCCGATGCCGAGGTGCTGGCAAAACTGCCCCTCGCATCCCTCACCTCCGCCTTTCAGGTGAGCGGTGCCAATCCCCTGGTCGGGCTGGAGGGGCGCACCGATCTGTTGCGGCGTCTTGGCCGGCACGTCGCCGAGCGCGCCGACGTTTTCGGCTTGAATGATACGCCGCGCCCAGGCGGCCTGTTCGATCACATCGCGGCGCAGGCCAAGGGCGGCGCCATTGCCGCACCGGCGATCCTGTCGGCGGTGCTGAATCAGCTCGGACCGATCTGGCCCTCGCGGCTGGAGCTTGCCGGCATTCCGCTCGGCGATTGCTGGCGGCATCCGGCGATCAAGGCGGACGACGCAACGGAGGGCCTCGTGCCGCTCCACAAGCTGTCGCAATGGCTGAGCTATTCGCTGATCGAGCCGCTGCAGCGCGCCGGCCTCGATGTGACTGACATCGACGGCCTCACCGGGCTTGCCGAATACCGCAATGGCGGACTGTTCGTCGATCACGAGGTGCTGCGCCTGCGCGACGCCGTGGATGCCGACCGCGCGCATGCGGTGGACTCGCTGCTCGTGGTGGAATGGCGTGCGCTGACCGTTGCGCTGCTCGATCGCTTGGCGGAATTGGTTCGCGCCAAGCTCGGCCAGACGCCGGAGACATTGCCGCTCGCCAGCATTCTGGAAGGCGGCACCTGGGCCGCGGGCCGCGCCATTGCGTTTGCGCGCCGGCCCGATGGATCACCCCCGGTCAAGGTCATCAGCGACGGCACTGTTTTTTAGCCCTCTCCCCTTGTGGGAGGGGGTGCCTCGCGACAGCGAGGCGGGTGAGGGGTTCTGTCCGCGAACCCGTCTCTCAGTGAAGTTCGCGGAGACGACCCCTCATCCGGCGCTTCGCGCCACCTTCTCCCACAAGGGGAGAAGGGAAGAAGAAGAGCATCCCATCATGGAAGGCGTCACGATCGTCGATCATCCGCTGGTGCAGCACAAGCTGACGCTGGTGCGGGACAAATCGATTTCAACGAAGTCGTTCCGCGAGCTGATCAAGGAGATCGGCATGCTGCTTTGCTACGAGGTGACGCGCGATTTGCCGCTCGCGGATACCGTGATCGAGACGCCGCTGGCGACGATGCACTCGGCCAAGATCGCCGGCAAGAAGCTGGTGTTCGTGCCGATGCTGCGCGCCGGCACCACCTTCGTCGACGGCATGATGGACCTGGTGCCGACCGCGCGCGTCGCCCATATCGGGCTCTACCGCGAGCCGCACAGCTTTGCCGCGGTCGAGTACTTCTTCAAATCACCATCCGATCTCGGCGAGCGCCTCGCCATCGTGGTGACGCCTGTCGTCGCGACCGCCAACACGGCGGTGGCCGCGATCGACCGGCTGAAGGAGCGCGGCGCCAGGGACATCCGCCTCGCCTGCCTGATCGCAGCGCCCGAAGGGCTCGAGCGGCTGCGCGGATTGCATCCGGACGTTCCGATCTGGACTGCGGCGGTGGATGAAGGCCTCGACGAGAACGGCTTTATTTTGCCGGGCCTCGGCGACGCCGGCGACCGCGCTTACGGGACGCGGTAAGCGGAAAGCTCAAATTTTCCCGCTGCCGCAAATCCCCTTCAGTGACTGCCATTCCTTGTCCGTCAGCAGCGGCGGGCCGCTGGTGGGACGATCCTCTTTCGTCATGCGGGCGAGACGATCCTCGGTCAGCGGATGGCTGGCGAGGATATTTGTCAGGCCAGAGCCGCCCTCCTTGCCGGTGATGCGGAACATCAATTCAGCCGCAGGCTTCGGCGAGCGGCCGAGCTTGTGCATGATCTCGATCGCGAACGTATCGGCAGCGGTCTCGGCCTCGCGCGAATAGGAGGCTTCGACGACGGTGCGCGAGGCAAAGATCACGGCGGATGAGCCGGTCACGTCGCCGAACAACAGGCCGATCAGGAACGAGGTGCCACCGTTGTAGATCAGACTGCGCATGTTGTCATAATGCTTGAGGTGACCGAGCTCGTGGGCCAGGATGCCGGCGAGTTCGTCGGGGTTCTGCGCCTTGTCGAGCAGGCCCCTCAGCACGTAGACCTTGCCGCCGGGGAGCGCGAACGCGTTCGGCACCGCGGTTGGCAGCACGCCCGCCGTCATGGAATCGTCGTCGAGGCCTGCGGCATCGCGCAGGCGGTTGACCAGCTTTGTGAACGCGGCCCTGCCCGCGGGGTCTTCGCACACGCTGCGGCCGAAGATGGTCTTCACCTGGACTTCGGAGGCATCGCCGATGCGCCGCTCGATCGGTTTCGGCACCAGCGGTGCAAGCCGGTCGGCGGCGAGCGGCACACCGAACAGCACGACGCAGACGATGGAGACGGTGGCAGCCACCGACCAGCCGACGATTTTTGCGACGCCGCGGCGCGAGGTCCGGTGCTCGTCGAGATGGGTGCAGCGGACGGTCACGTCTGCCGCGAGTACAGCGTCGCGGATCTCGAGCCGCGCCAGCGGCGGCGCCGTGGTGCAGGCCAGACGCAAAATCCCGGGCGGACTGTCGGCGCGGCGAATGTCGGCATAGGACCAGCGAACCGGCGTTCCGCCCTCCTCAAGAATCTCGAGCGCATCGGCGAACGCCAGCGTCACCTGCCGCCGGCGGCTCGACGTGCCGTCGAAGAAGATGGTCGGCTTGGCGGCCTGCGCCGGGGCCTCGGCAAACACATCACTCACAGCTCAGAATCCCGCGACATCGAGCCCGTCGGCAAAACCTTCGCCGAGCGCGCTGGCAAGCTGACCGCTGCCGCGCACATCCGCCGCAGCCGCGATGTCGTGCACCTTGACGGTCTCCAGCACCTTGGCCCAGAGATCACGCTGAAGATAGACCCGCATGACGATGTTGATCGCAAGCGCCAGGGCGAGATAGCCTGCCACCATCATCATCACCATCGGGATGCTCCTGGCGGCACTGTCGGAGCCGAACACCTGATCGGCGGGAACGCCGCTCAGCGCTACGACCAGCAAGGCGCTGCCGCCGAGATAGGCGGAGAACACCATCGAGAGCAGCGTCCACCAGCCAATCACCTTCCAGTACAGGCCGTAGAACGCATCGTGCGGCAGGTCCGAGGACAGGCTGACGCCGCCGATGCGGATGCCGTCGAGCCACCAGCGCCATTCGCGCGCCTTGAATTCCGCATAGAAGAACGGCGCGAGCGGGAAGATCACCAGCGCGATCGGGCTGAGCAGCCACAGCCACCAGCCGCGCTTGAAGAAGGTCCAGCCGTTGCCCTCGAAATCGCCGCGGAGATCGCCGTAATGGGTGTGCTGCATCTTGTAGCGTTCGAGCGCGGCCGCGCGCCAGGGCAGCGCCAGGCCGAGCGTCAGGAACACCAGCAAGCCCCACGCCATGGCGCGGAACGAATAGGCCCAGCCCGAGCCGTCCATCCAGAAGCGGACGCCGCGCCAAACGGTGCGCGTCAACCGGTAACGTCGCGCGCGAAAAATCGCGAACTGGCCGAAGGCGTAGAAGCCGATGAACAGCGGCGTCGAGGCAAAACCCTGCCAGCGCTCGAACTCGATGCCGATCAGGAAGTAGGCGAGGTAGATCGGCACCAGGATCGCGAGCGCGAACAGGAAGCCGACCAGCAGCTCCTTGGCGCGGCCGGTATATTCGGCGGCATCGCCGTCGATCGCGGTGTTCGCCCACAGATGACGGCGGATGTCGGTGACGAGCCAGAACCGGTAGAAGCCGAAGGTGACGAGCTCCAGCATGGCACCCTTGGTGACCATTTTCCGGAACTCGGAGCGGTCACCGCTGAAATCGACCCGCGTGGGCGGCAGCGGCGGGGGTAAGGGCTCGGAGCCGATCGGCGTCCATTGCATGTCGTTCACGGCGGCAACCTCGGGATGCGGTCTTGATCGGGTCAAACTATAGATCAGAGGTTGGTCGGCCCCCAAGATGGCAGGGTTCGATTTACCTCGATTCCAGTCGGTTTCTGGCACGTTTTCACGACAAACGGTGTGCGGAGGGTCACGCTGACAGAAGTCCCGTAGCCCGGATGGAGCGGAAGCGTAATCCGGGACCGTGCCCCAAGCGACGCCGGCCCCGGATTGCGCGGAGCCTGTCATCGGGCGGCGCTTTGCGCCGACCCGTTGGCTCCATCCGGGCTACGCATCCACCCTCTCGCAAAGGTTGGATGTGACAAAACTCTCCCTTGCTCCGGCGCAGACAACCGGCTGTAATTACAAATCAAATACCGCAGCGCAGAATTCAACGAGAACGCGCGGTACGTGCCAGGGAGAACGGTCATGCATGGGACCATCGAGAGCGCGGCCAAGCTCGACGCACTTCGCGAGCGCGCCACGACACTGCCGCTGGAGCAATTCGATCCGGGCGATCCGGAACTGTTCAGGACCGATACGTTCTGGCCGTATTTCGATCGGCTGCGCCGGGAAGATCCCGTGCACTACTGCAAGGACTCGATGTTCGGCCCGTACTGGTCGGTGACGCGCTACAACGACATCATGGAGATCGAGACGAACCACGCGGTGTTCTCTTCGGCGTCTTCGCTCGGCGGCATCACCATCCGCGACATCGATCCGGACCTGCGCCGCGAGAGCTTCATCTCGATGGATCCGCCGCGCCATGCGGCGCAGCGCAAGACCGTGGCGCCGATGTTCACGCCGACGCACCTGGACAACCTCGCCCTCAACATCCGCAAGCGCTCGGCCGAGTGCCTGGACAATCTGCCCCGCGGCGAGGTGTTCGACTGGGTCGACCGCGTCTCGATCGAGCTCACCACTCAGATGCTGGCGGTGCTGTTCGACTTTCCCTGGGAGGACCGCCGCAAGCTGACGCGCTGGTCGGACATCGCGACCACGATTCCCGGCCCCGACGGACTTGTCGCCACCGAGGACGAACGGCAGGCCGAGCTGACCGAATGCGCCGGCTATTTCGCGCGGCTGTGGAAGGAGCGTATCGCGCAGCCGCCGAAGAGCGACCTGTTGTCGATGATGGCGCATGGCGCCGCGACGCGTGACATGGACGCCAAGAACTTCCTCGGCAATCTCGTGCTTTTGATCGTCGGCGGCAACGACACTACGCGCAACACCATGTCGGGCTCGCTCCACGCGCTGAGTCAGCATCCGGAACAGTATCGCAAGCTGCGCGAGAATCCCGCACTGCTCGACAGTTTCGTCCCCGAAGTGATCCGTTGGCAGACGCCGCTGGCCCATATGCGGCGCACCGCGCTCGCCGACTTCGAGTTCCGCGGCAAAGAGATCAAGAAAGGTGACAAGGTCGTGATGTGGTACGTCTCGGGCAACCGCGACGAAGAGGCGATTGAGAAGCCCTACGACTTCATCATTGACCGCGCCCGTCCGCGCACGCATCTGTCCTTCGGCTTCGGCATCCACCGCTGCGTCGGCCTCAGGCTTGCCGAACTCCAGCTCAAGATTATCTGGGAAGAGATCCTGAAGCGGTTCGACCATATCGATGTCGTCGGCGAACCCAAGAGGGTCTATTCGAGTTTCGTGAAGGGTCTGGAAGAGCTGCCGGTGAAGATTGCGGCTTAGATTGGCAGCAAGATGAGTTTGGACTGCACTCACACGGAAGCTGCGCCCCCTCTCCCGCTTGCGGGGGAGGGCTGGGGTGGGGGTGTCTCCTCGAGCGAGAACCCCCAAGAGGAAAGAACCCTCACCCGGCGCTACGCCGTAGCCGAGGCTTCGCCTCGGCGTTTCTTAAAAGTCGGCTGCCGGCGGCGGCCTGTACCTCTCCCGCAAGCGGGAGAGGTTAAGCAGAAACACTGGAGCCACGACGATGAACATCCAAGCGCCGGTTAAAGTGGACAAGGCCGAACGCATGCGCAGGGCCCGCGAGGAGGCCTATGCGACGCCGTTGGCGCAATTCCACCCCGGCGCGCCCAGGCTGTTCCAGGACGACACGCTGTGGCCGTGGTTCGAGCGGCTGCGCAAGGAAGAGCCGGTGCATTACTGCACCAACGCGCCGATCGAGCCGTACTGGTCGGTGGTGAAATACAACGACATCATGCATGTCGACACCAATCATGGCATCTTCTCCTCGGACTCGACGCTCGGCGGCATCTCGATCCGTGACGTGCCGGAAGGCTACGACTATCCGAGCTTCATCGCGATGGACCAGCCCAGGCATTCGTCGCAGCGCAAGACGGTGTCGCCGATGTTCACGCCGACACATCTGGACGAGCTGGCAAAGCTGATCCGCCAGCGCTCGCAGACCGTGCTCGACAATCTGCCGCGCAACGAGACCTTCAACTTCGTCGAGCGCGTCTCGATCGAGCTGACGACGCAGATGCTGGCGACCCTGTTCGACTTCCCCTGGGAGGAGCGGCGCAAGCTGACGCGCTGGTCGGACGTTTCGACCGCGCTGCCCAAGAGCGGCATCGTCGCCTCCGCCGAAGAGCGCCGCCGCGAGATGGACGAATGCTACGCCTACATGTCCAAGCTGTGGAACGAGCGCGTCAACTCGGCACCGCGCAACGATCTGCTGTCGCTGATGGCGCACAACGACGCCACACGGCACATGGACCCCGACAACCTCATGGGCAACATCATCCTGCTCATCGTCGGCGGCAACGATACCACGCGCAACACCATGACCGGCTCGGTGCTGGCGCTGAACGAGAACCCGGAGCAATACGACAAGCTGCGCGCCAATCCGGAGCTGATCGACTCCATGGTACCCGAGGTGATCCGCTGGCAGACGCCGCTGGCGCATATGCGCCGCACCGCGTTGCAAGACACCGAGATCGGCGGCAAGCACATCAGGAAGGGTGACCGCGTGGTGATGTGGTACGTCTCCGGCAACCGCGACGAGGAGATGTTCGACAAGCCGAACGACTTCATCATCGATCGCCCGCGGCCGCGCACGCACCTCTCCTTCGGCTTCGGCATCCACCGCTGCGTCGGCATGCGCCTCGCCGAGCTGCAGCTGCGCATCGTCTGGGAAGAGATGCTGAAGCGCTTCGACCGCATCGAGGTGGTCGGCGAGCCCAAGCGGATCTATTCGAGCTTCATCAAGGGATATGAGACGCTGCCGGTCAGGATTCCGGGGTAGCGACCACCTTGGGGGCAAACCAGCCTTCTCAATCTCCGCTGTCATGCCCCGCGAAGGCGGGGCATCCAGTACGCCGCGGCCTATCGATTCGAACCGCACGGCCTCTGGGATACTGGATTGCCCGCTTTCGCGGGCCATGACAGCAGTGGCTGAGGCGCGAGGTTGCCCAGCTATAAAATTTCGGCATGACAGCTCGCGCCAGATGCGAAGGCAAGGCGGCGCCTGACTGTTCTACGACACAAGCGCATCTAACTCAATTTGATGTCCCAGACGCCTTCCTTGCGGCAGGCGGCGACTTCCTCGCGCAGGAGCGCCGTGACGGCGAGCGAGGCCGTCGAGACCGGGCGGTCGATCGGAGAAGCGAAAATGAGCTCGCGCGTCATCGGCTTGGATACCGGCGCGGTTTCCAGCCGCCCGTCCGCGACCTCGCCGTGGACCGACGACGGCGGCAGCAGCGCGAAGCCGAGCCCCTCCTCGACCAGGCTGGTCAGCACGCGAAACGAATCCGCCTCGAGCTGGACGTCGAGCTTGATCTTGCGCTGCGCGGCCGCGTGCTCGATCAGCGCGCGGAGGCCGTGGGAATGACTGGGCAGCACCAGCCGTTGCCGCAGCAACCAGCCGATGTCGACGTTCTTCTTGCGGGCGAGGCCGCAGCCGCGCGGGCCGACCGCCACGATGTTGTCGCGCCCCAGGCTCTCCACGTTGAGATGCAGATCGGCCGAGCGGCCATAGAGGATGGCGAGATCCATCTCGCCGCGATGCAGCCATTCGACGAGATGGCCGCTGTAGCTCTCGACGATGCGCAGCGAGATGCCGGGAAATCTTTCGACGCAGCGCCGCGCAAAGCGTGCCGACAGCACGCAGCTCACGGTTGGAACGAGGCCGAGCACGACCTGGCCCGACGGCGGCCCTTTGGACGACTGGATGTCGTCGCGGATCTGGTCGATCTGCCGGACGATGCCGGAGGTGCGCGCCAGCAAGAGACGACCCGCATCCGTCAACACCATGCCGCGGCCGTTGCGGGTGAAGAGTTCAGTGCGCAGCTCGTGTTCCAGCAGCTTGATCTGCCGGGAGAGCGCCGGCTGCGCCACGCGCAGCGTGTCGGAGGCCTTGGACAGGCTGCCGAGCTCCGCCACGCAACTGAAGGTCCTGAGCTGCCGGAAATCCATGCTTGCCAATCCTGGAAGGCTACTCCATACGCTATAACAAATGAGCATAGGGGGCTGGCGTTGTTTTCACAACGCCTGAGGATCGGCCGGCGTTATCTTAACTGCCGCTAAGAACTGGAAACGCCATGAGTGAAGAACACCACACCGAAGATTACGCCGACATCCGTGAAGCCGTCGCAAAGCTCTGCGCCCAGTTCCCCGGCGAATATTGGCGCAAGCTCGATCGCGAGATGGCCTATCCCAAGGCGTTCGTCGACGCGCTGACAGCGGCCGGCTATCTCTCGGTGCTGATCCCGGAGGAATATGGCGGTGCGGGGCTGAAGTTGTCCGCGGCGGCCGCGATCCTCGAGGAGATCCAGCGCGCGGGCTGCAACGGCGGCGGCTGCCACGCCCAGATGTACACGATGGGCACCGTGCTGCGGCACGGCAACGCCGAGCAGAAAGCAAAGTATCTGCCGAAGATCGCGAGCGGCGAACTGCGCCTGCAGGCCTTCGGCGTCACCGAGCCGACCAGCGGCACCGACACCTCCTCGCTGAAGACCTTTGCGCGCAAGGACGGCAACGACAGCTACATCGTCAACGGCCAGAAGATCTGGACCAGCCGCGCCGAGCATTCCGATTTGATGGTTCTGCTGGCGCGCACCACGCCGAAGGAGCAGGCCAAGAAGCGCACCGACGGTCTTTCAGTGTTCATCGTCGACATGCGCGAGGCCAAGAACAATGGCCTCGAGATCCGCCCGATCCGCACCATGATGAACCATGCCACCACCGAAGTGTTCTTTACTGACATGAAGGTGCCGGCGGAGAATCTGATCGGCGAGGAAGGCAAGGGCTTTCGCTACATCCTCTCCGGCATGAACGCCGAGCGTATCCTGATCGCCGCCGAATGCGTCGGCGATGCCAAATGGTTCATCGCGAAGGCAACGAACTACGCCAAGGAGCGCAGCGTGTTCGGCCGGCCGATCGGCCAAAATCAAGGCATCCAGTTCCCGATCGCCAAGGCCTATGCCTCGATGCGCGCGGCCGAGCTGATGGTGAAGGAAGCCACGCGCAAATACGAGGCCGGGCTCGACTGCGGCGCGGAAGCCAACATGGCCAAGATGCTGGCGGCGGATGCGTCCTGGGAAGCGGCTAATGCCTGCATTCAGACCCATGGTGGCTTTGGCTTTGCCGAGGAGTACGACGTCGAGCGCAAATTCCGCGAGACGCGGCTCTATCAGGTGGCGCCGATCTCGACCAACCTCGTGCTCTCCTTCGTCGCCGAGCATGTGCTCGGCATGCCGCGCTCGTACTGAGGCCACCATCATGGGAGCATTGGACGGGATCAGGGTGATTGCGGTCGAGCAGGCGGTGGCGGCGCCGTTCTGCTCCTCGCGGCTGGCGGATGCCGGCGCCGAGGTGATCAAGATCG
Source organism: Bradyrhizobium sp. 23AC (assembly GCF_054863025.1). Taxonomy (NCBI): domain Bacteria; kingdom Pseudomonadati; phylum Pseudomonadota; class Alphaproteobacteria; order Hyphomicrobiales; family Nitrobacteraceae; genus Bradyrhizobium; species Bradyrhizobium sp. 23AC. The sequence goes on along the minus strand of NZ_JAVAYN010000002.1, from coordinate 278,641 downwards.
AACGGCCCGAGGGCGATTTCGCCCGCGGCTATGACGCGGCGGCCAAGGGCCAGAGCAGCTATTTCGTCTGGCTCAACCGCGGCAAGCAATCGGCGGTGGTCGATCTCGCGACGAAGGAAGGTTGCGCCGAGCTGGAGAAGCTGATCGCAAGCGCCGACGTGCTGATCCAGAACCTCAAGCCGGGCTCGATGGACAAGCTCGGCTTCTCGCGCGAGCGGCTGCTGAAGGACTATCCAAGACTGATCTCCTGCACCATCACCGGCTATGGCGACGAAGGTCCCTACGCGCATCGCAAAGCCTATGACCTCCTGATCCAGGCCGAGAGCGGCCTCGCCTCGATCACCGGCAATCCCGATGGCGCCTCGCGCGTCGGCATGTCGATCGTCGATGTCGCGACCGGCGCCACCGCGCATGCGGCGATCCTGGAAGCGCTGATCGGGCGCGGGCGCACCGGCAAGGGCTGTGACATCCGCATCTCCATGTTCGACGTGATGGCGGACTGGTGCACCGTGCCCCTGCTCAACTCCGAAGCCGGCAATCCACCCAAGCGCATGGGCCTGCGCCATCCTTCGATCGCGCCCTATGGCGTGTTCACCTCGAAGGACGGCAAGGACATCCTGATCTCGATCCAGAGCGAGCGCGAGTGGAAGACGCTCTGCGCCAAGGTGCTGGATCAGCCCGGTTTGCCCGCCGATCCCCGCGTCGCCAACATGGTCGAGCGTGTGCGCAACCGCGACTTCACCGATACGACGGTGGCGGATATCTTCGGCAAGATGACGCGCGACGAACTGCTCAAGCGGCTGTCGGATGCCGATATCGCCTTTGCCGAGGTCAACACCATGGCCGACCTCACCAACCATCCGCATCTGCGCCGCATCGAGGTCGACACGCCGCAGGGACGTGTCAGCTATCCCGCCCCGGCGCCGATCATCGTCGGCGAGACGCGCGCTTACGGCGCTGTGCCCGCCATCGGCGAAAAGCCAAAGTCCAAGACGTAAGAAGAGCGAGGCGTCATGACCGAGAAGCTCGACATCGATCACTTGCGGCAATGGATCGGCCGCAGCACGGAGGCCACCGACATCGTCACCGCGCAGCTCGTGATGAGCCTGCGCGCGACGCTGTTCCAGGAGGTCGGCGAGCCCAAGACGGGAGACGCCGCGCCGTTCACGGTGCATTGGTGCCTGGCGCAGCCGGTGTTTCCGATGTCGATGCTCGGGCCCGACGGCCACCCCACCCGCGGCGGCTTCCTGCCGCCGGTGCCGCTGCCGCGCCGGATGTGGGCCGGCGGCGAGATCGAGTTTTTGCAGCCGCTGCAGGTCGGCGATGAATCGACGCGGACCTCGCGCATCGCCGACGTGCAGGTGAAATCGGGTTCGACCGGCACGCTGTGCTTCGTCTCGGTCGAGCACAGCATCTCCTCGCCACGCGGCGTTGCCATCCGCGAGCGGCAGGACATCGTCTATCGCGAGATGACGAGCAGCGCGCCGGCTGGCGCCAAGGCCCCGCCTCCGCCGCCGAAGGCGCAGCACCGCGAGACCCATATCTCCGATCCCGTGCTGCTGTTCCGCTATTCCGCGCTGACCTTCAACGGCCACCGCATCCATTACGACCGCGACTACGTCACCAAGGTCGAGGGCTATCCGGGCCTGATCTTCCACGGCCCGCTGCAGGCGGCGCTGATCATCGAGATGGCCGCCAAGCTGCACGGCGGCAAGGCGCCGAAGAAGTTTTCGTATCGCGGCCTGCAGCCGCTGTTCGAGGGCACCGAGTTCTCGGTCAACGCCAACGAGACCGAGGCAGGCATGGAGCTGTGGACCGCGAATGCGGCGGGGCAGCCGACGATGAAGGGCACGGCGGTGTGGTGATAGATTCACCGTCATTCCGGGACGGTCCAAAGGACCGGACTATGGTGCGCAATTGCACACCTGAGAATCTCGAGATTCCGGGTTCGCTTCGCGCCCCGGAATGACTGCTCAATAACAAGCATTCGGGGACGGAAACATGGCCAAGAACGGTAAGACCGGCAGCAAGTCCGTCACCGTAAAGCAGGCGACGCTCGACCTGCTGCGATCGTTCGGCATCAAAAAAGTGTTCGGCAATCCCGGCTCGACCGAGCTGCCGTTCCTCAGCGACTGGCCCGATGACATCGACTACGTGCTGGCGCTGCAGGAGGCCTCCGCCGTCGGCATGGCCGACGGCTATGCGCAGGCAACCCGCAATGCCGGCTTCGTCAATCTGCATTCGGCCGCCGGCGTCGGCAACGCGCTCGGCAACATCTACACCGCGCATCGCAACCAGACCCCGCTGGTGATCACCGCGGGCCAGCAAGCGCGCTCGATCCTGCCGCTGCAGGCGTTCCTTTATGCCGAGCGCGCGTCGGAATTTCCGCGGCCCTACGTCAAATATAGCGTCGAGCCGGCGCGGCCCGAGGACGTGCCGGCTGCGATCGCGCGGGCTTATTACACCGCGATGCAGCCGCCGTGCGGGCCGACCTTCGTGTCGATCCCGATCGACGACTGGGCGCATGCCTGCGCGCCGATAGAGGCGCGCAAGGTCAGCCGGGAAATCGGGCCGGAGCTTGGGCCGATGAAGGCGCTGGTCACAGCGCTCGGATCCGCAAAGAACCCTGCCCTCGTCGTCGGCCCCGGAATCGATCGCGCCGGTGCGGTCGATTTGATGGTGCGCGTGGCCGAGAAGGCGAAAGCCAGCGTCTGGGTCAGCCCGTTCTCGGCGCGCTGCTCGTTCCCCGAGCGGCATCCGCAATTCGCGGGCTTCCTGCACGCCTCGCCGGCGCAACTCTCCGACGCACTGCGCGAGCATGATCTCATCGTCGTGATCGGTGCGCCCGTGTTCACCTTCCATGTTGAGGGCCATGCCGCAATCTTCGACGGCGGCACGACGATTTTTCAGATCACCGACGATCCGGATGCCGCGGCGGTGACGCCTGTCGGCACCAGCATTGTCGCGACGATGAAGCCGGCACTCAGCCTTCTGCTCGACCTGCTGCCGGAGAGCAAGCGCACGACGCCAAACGGCCGCACGCTGCCGCCGGCGCCGCAGGCCTCCGACCCGCTGCCGGTCGAGTTCCTGCTGCACTCGCTGTCGCAGGCGATGCCGGAGGGCGCGTCAGTCGTCGAGGAGATTCCCTCGCACCGGCCGGCGATGCAGAAATTCATGCCGATGCGCGGCCAGGATTCTTTCTACACCATGGCGAGCGGCGGCCTCGGCTATTCCCTGCCCGCCGCCGTCGGCATGGCGCTCGGCAAGCCGAACAGCCGCACGGTCTGCCTGATCGGCGACGGCTCGGCGATGTACTCGATCCAGGCGCTGTGGACCGCCGCACAGCGCAAGCTGCCGCTGACCATCGTCGTCATCAACAATTCCGGCTACGGCGCGATGCGCTCGTTCAGCCAGGTGATGCAGGTGCGCAACGTGCCGGGGCTGGAGCTGCCGGGGATCGATTTCGTGCGGCTCGCCGAAGGCATGGGATGCCATGCGGTGCGGGTCAGCAAGGCCGCGGAGCTCGGCGAGGCGCTCAAGCGCGGGATGGCATTTGAGGGGACGAGCCTGGTCGAGGTCGTCGTGGATTCGGCGGTGCCTGTGCTGTACGGGCAGAAGCACTGACGCTGTCGTCGCGCTACGACGCCAGAAATCCCCCGTCCGCCGCGAGCACGTGCCCGACCACATACGACGACGCATCCGACGACAGCCACACCACCGCCTCGGCCACCTCCTCCGGGCTCCCCATCCGCCGCAGCGGCAGGCCAGCACTCACCGTTGCGATGTCGCCGACGCCGGCGCGCAGCATCATGTCGGTGACGACGCGGCCCGGCGCGATCGCGTTGATGCGGATGCCGCGCGGGGCGTTCTCCAGCGCCGCCGAGCGCGTCAGCGAGATCGCGGCGGCCTTGGAGGCCGAATAGAGCGAGAAGCCGGGATTGGGATTGCGCACGCCGCTGACCGAAGCGTTGACGACGATGCTGCCGCGCCCTTGCGCCAGCATGGCCGGCAGCTGGTGGCGCAGGCACAGGAACAGCGCGCGGACATTGGTGTCGAACACGCTATCATAGATCTCCGTCCCCTGCTCTTCCAGCGGCGCGCGGCGCTCCTGGAAGCCGGCATTGTTGAAGGCGACGTCGAGCCGGCCGCAACGTTCGATCGCCGCGCGGACGAGGCGCGCGACGTCGTCCTCGCGCGTGATGTCGGTCTTGAGTGCGATCGCCTCCGCGCCGAGTTCGCGGCAAGCGGCGGCGGTGGCCTCGATCTCGGCCTCGCGCCGGCCCGCCACGATGATCGCCTCGGCGCCTTCGGTCGCCATCCGCAATGCTGTGGCGCGGCCGATGCCGCTGCCGCCGCCCGTGACGAGGCAGACCTTGCCCCGCATCCGCTGACCTGCCGGCAAAGTTCCGCTCATGGCTCACTCCAAAACCCTTGCGCGCGCCGCTGCGCGCATATAGTTGTATGATACAACTATATGCCGGGAGTCAAGATGGTCGAGCTTGCGCTGATCGACGACATTCGCGCCGCCTCGCGGTTGATGGTGCGCGAGCTCGGCTTCATGGATGCGACGGTGGCGGCCTCGGACTATCCGCCCTCGGCCGTGCACACCATCCTGGAGATCGGCATCCGCGGCCCGATGACCTCAGCCGAGCTCGGCGATTTCCTGCGGCTGGAGAAGTCCAGCGTCAGCCGCCTGGTGCGCAAGCTGATCGATTGCGGCGAGCTCAGAGAGACGCCGGATGAGAATGATGCACGCAGCAAGTTATTGTCGTTGACGGCGAAGGGGCGGCGCACGCTGGAGGCGCTGCATGCGTTCGGCCGGCAGCAGGTGCGCGGCGCGCTGGCGGCGCTGACGGCGGCGGAACAGCGCACCGTGCGCGAGGGGATGATGCTCTATGCGCGGGCGCTGCGGGCGAGCCGGGGGGGAGAATGAGAAGGAGTCGGCAACGTAGCTGGCTGTCATCGCCCGCGAAGGCGGGCGATCCAGTATTCCAGAGACCACAGTGATTGAATCGAGAAGCCGCGGCGTACTGGATGCCCCGCCTTCGCGGGGCATGACAGCATCAATGTGGCAACTACTTCCCGAACTCGTCCCGCATCCTGGCCTGGATCTTGGCCATGCCGCCGAGCCAGCGATCATAATTCTCGGTCTTCTTGCGCATGTAGCCGAGCACCTGCGGATGCGGCAGGATCAGGAACGTCTCCTGCTCGAGGCCGGCGAGTACGTCTTTCGCCACCTGCTCCGGCGTGAGATCGCCGTCGCCGGATTGCGGGCCCTTCGGGATCGAGCGCAGCATGTTGGTGTCGACACCCTGCGGGCAGAGGATCGAGACCTTGATGTTGTCGGCCTTGTGCGAGATCGCGAGATTCTCGGCAAAGCCGACCGCGGCGTGCTTGGTGGTGGAATAAGCGGGGCTGCCGACCTGGGACAGCAGGCCCGCGGCCGAGATCGTGTTGAGGAAATAGCCACCGCCGCGCGCCTTCATGCGCGGGATCAGATGCCGCGCCGCATAGACATGGGCCATGACGTGGATCGCCCAGCTGCGCTGCCACGGCTCGTCCGAGGCGCCGCCGGCATTGACCGACATCGGATCGAAGCCGCCGCCGATGCCGGCATTGGAGCAGAACAGGGCGATGGGGCCGAACTGCCGCTCGGTCTCCTCGATGACGTGCGAGATGTCTTTCTCCTGCGCGACATCGCATTTGAAGGCCGCGCCATCCACCATGGCCGCGACCGCCCGCGCATTGGCGGCGTCCATATCCGCGACGACGACCTTGGCTGCGCCCGCATTGTAAAACGCCTCGCACAGCGCCTTGCCGATGCCGTTTGCGCCGCCCGTGACGACCACCACCTTGCCGGTCACCTGCATGCGACGTCTCCTCTTGTCTTATACCGCTTCTTGGAAGACCCCTTGGGCCTTGCTCAGCTCAACATGAGGTCGAGCACCGCGGTATAATGGCACGCCGCGCCGGCCAACACAAAGCCGTGCCAGATCGCATTCTGGAAACGCAGCCGCCGCCAGGCATGGAAGATCACGCCAAAGCTGTAGAGCAGCCCGCCCGCAAGGATGAAGCCCAGCACCAGCGCGGGCAGCGCCTGGACCACGGCGTCGTAGAGCATCACGCCGCTCCAGCCCATCGCGAGATAGATGCCGACCGAGACGCGGTCGAACCGGCCGGGGTAGAAGAGCTTCAGCACAATGCCGAGGATGGCGACGCACCAGACGCCGGCGAGCAGCACCAGCGCGAATCCGCTGTCCTTCACCTCGAGGATGAACGGCGTATAGGTCGCCGCGATCAGCAGATAGATCGCGGAGTGGTCGAACCGCCGCAGCAGCCATTTGGCCGGCGACACCGGCCAGAGATTATAGGTCGCCGACAGCACCAGCATCGAGAGCAGGCCGGCGACGTAGATCAAGACGCCGACGATATCGATCGTACTGGCATAGACCACCGTCAGCACCACCAGCACGGTCGCGGCGATGATGCCGAAGAGGACGCCGATCGCGTGGATGACGCCGTCGGCGATCAGCTCGGCGCGGTCGTAATTCCAGCCGATCACGTCGGCTGCGGCGTGGACGGAGGTGGATGCGAACTCTTTCAGTTGGAAGACGGTCATGGCAATCCGCAAGATGAGGCAATGTCCTCTTGTATGGGTCTTTCGGGATCGGCGCGTCGTTCAAACGGCTGATTTTCCGACAAAGACGGTGGAAGTATGGAGCTTGATTTTCTTCACGCAATTGCCACTTTTGTGATCGGTCACACAGTCCCGCCGCCCCCGATCCATTAACGTTCATATGGCATTCAGTTTCCAGGATATGGTCGAAGAAGCGCGCTTGTCCGCGCAGGCGCTGATCGACTATGGCGAGCACTTCTTCAACCCGACTGTGCGGTTAGGCGTTACCGGCCTGTCGCGGGCCGGCAAGACCGTGTTCATCACCGCGCTGATCCACGGCCTGACCCGCGGCGGCCGGTTTCCGGTGTTCGACGCTTACGCCTCGGGCCGGATCGCGCGAGCGCATCTGGCGCCGCAGCCCGACGATGCCGTGCCGCGGTTTGCCTATGAGAGCCATCTGCGCGCGCTGATTGAGGAGCGACGCTGGCCGAATTCGACTGTCGACATCAGCGAGCTCAGGCTCGTCATCGACTATCAGCGCCCGAACGGCGCCGACCGCACGCTGACGCTCGACATCGTCGACTATCCCGGCGAGTGGCTGCTCGACCTGCCGCTGCTGCAGAAGAGTTTCGAGCAATGGTCGGCGGAGAGTCTTGCGCTGTCGCGCGAGGCGCCGCGCGCGCATCTCGCCAGCGAATGGCACACGCATCTGGCAACGCTCAAGCCCGACGCGCGCGAGGACGAGCAGGCGACGCTGACGGCCGCAAAACTCTTCACCGATTACTTGCGCGCCTGCCGCGACGAGCGCTTTGCGATGAGCCTGTTGCCGCCCGGCCGTTTCCTGATGCCCGGCAATCTCGCAGGCTCTCCGGCGCTGACCTTCGCGCCGCTCGACGTGCCCATCGGCGGCCAGGCGCCGGACGGATCGCTGTGGGCGATGATGGTGCGCCGCTTCGAGGCCTACAAGGACGTCGTGGTGCGGCCGTTCTTCAGGGATCATTTTGCCCGGCTCGATCGCCAGATCGTGCTGGCCGACGCTCTGTCCGCGTTCAACTCCGGACCCGAGGCGTTGCACGATCTCGAAGCCGCCCTTGCCGGCATTCTCGATTGCTTCAACATCGGCCGCAGCACGATCCTCTCCAGCCTGTTCCGCCCGCGCATCGATCGCATCCTGTTTGCGGCGACAAAGGCCGACCATCTGCACCATTCCAGCCACGACCGGCTGGAGGCCGTGCTGCGCCGCGCCGTCTCGGGCGCCGTTGCGCGCGCGGAAAATACCGGCGCGGCGATCGACGTGGTGGCGCTTGCCGCGGTGCGTGCCACAAGAGAAGCTCAAGTCGCGCGCGGCCGCGACAAATTGCCGTCGATCCTGGGAACACCGGCCGCGGGCGAGAGTGCCGGCGGTGAATTCTTCGACGGCAACACGGAGGTTGCGACCTTCCCGGGCGACCTGCCGCTGGATCCCGAGCCACTATTCAACGGCAATGCCGCATTCCGCGGCCTCGCAACCCAGACCGCCGGGACAAGCGATTTCCGTTTCCTGCGCTTCCGCCCGCCCACACTCGACCGCGAGGGCACCGAGCCGCCGACGCTGCCTCACATTCGCCTCGACCGTGCCTTGCAGTTCCTGATCGGAGACAAGCTCGCATGAACGACCGATCGAAGCCACGGCGGCCGGCAACGTTCCGGCTCGACGATCCCGGCGTCGTCGTCACCGAAGCCGACGAGACCAGCCGGCTCAGCCGCGCCACCATCCAGATCACGCCGGAGCCTGATCCGGCGATGTTGCCGGTGCCGATCGAGGCCGCGCGGCCGGCGCGGCGCGGATTTCCCTGGGGTACGCTGTTCTGGTCAGGCCTCGCCGGGCTGACGCTGCTCGGCACCGGGCTCGGCGTGGTGCATCTGATCGAGGACCTGTTCGCGCGCAGCGAAACGCTCGGCTACGTCGGCCTCGCCTTTGCGCTCGTCACCGCGCTTGCGCTTGCGGTGGTGATCGGCCGCGAGGCATTCGGTCTGGCGCGGCTGGCGACGATCGAGCAGCTGCACCAGCGCGCCGCCGCTGTGCTCGCCAGCGACGACCGCAAGGAAAGCCGCGTCATTGTGCAGGATCTGCTCAAGATCGCGCACCAGAATCCGCAGCTCGCACGCGCCCGCGCGACGCTGGAGAGCCACACCGGCGAGATCATCGACGGCGCCGACATGATCCGGCTCGCCGAACGCGAGTTGATGTCGCCGCTGGATGCGGAGGCGCGGCGTCTGGTGTCGTCAGCCGCGCAAAAGGTTTCGATCGTGACCGCGGTGAGCCCGCGCGCCGCGATCGACGTGATGTTCGTGTTCGTCGCCGCGCTGCGCCTGATCCGCCAGCTCGCTTATCTCTATGGCGGCCGCCCCGGCGCGCTCGGCATGATCCGCCTGCTCCGCCACGTCATCGCCCATCTCGCCATCACCGGGGGCATGGCCGCGAGCGACAGCTTGGTGCAGCAGATGCTCGGCCACGGCATCGCGGCAAAGCTGTCGCAGCGGCTCGGCGAAGGCGTGCTGAACGGATTGCTGACGGCACGGCTTGGGCTCGCCGCGATCGACGTCACGCGCCCGCTGCCCTTCGCGGCCCTGCCGCCTCCGAAACTGTCGGACCTGGCGACGGATCTGCTGCGGAAGAAGGACGAGGAAGAGTAGCGGCAAGACGGGTGAGGGCTCTTCCCGCAAGACCGGAATCGTAGGGTGGGCAAAGGCGCGCTTGCGCCGTGCCCACCATCTCTCTCGATCGCAAAAACGCGTGGGCACGCTTCGCTTTGCCCACCCTACGATACCGCCCGTGTGGAGAAATCACCCCACACCGCTCGCGCTGCGCGCACGCGCTTCTCAAACTCCCCCGCCAGCACCTTCCACTGAAACAGCGGCGAATCCTTCGGCGGCGACAGCTCGGGGGTCCAGCCGGTTAGCTTTTCGATCACATAAGTGTCCGCGAGAAAACCGCGCCAGCGGCGCTCGACTTCGCCGAGCGGCTCGCGCTTGGCGGGGATGTTCTCCCACAGCGATGCGCGATCGTCGGGCTCGCGCCCGACATAGATGCCCGCATGCCCCTTGATCCGGTCCAGGCCGGGATCGCGGAAATCCTGGAAGCGGCCGCGCTCGTTGATCTCTACGACGGGCACGCGGCCCCGGAACAGCCAGCGCATCATGGCATAGGTGCGGTAATCCGTGGTCGCGATCCAGGTCGCGCCTGTTTGGTCGAGTGCGGCCTGCGCGCGCGCGGCGACCTGCTCGTAGCCGGCTTCCGCGCCGATCGGGTCGATCTTGCCGAGCAGATTCCAGGGCGCGGCGACATAATAGAGGAACACGATCACGACAAAGGCGATGCCGGAGCCGATCGCTGTCCTCGCCCAGAACAGCGAGGAGTTGAGCATGCGTGCCGACCAGCCCTCCTTCGCCATCGTTGCGAGGTTCACGGCCGCGGCGGCGAAGCCGACCGGCCACATGAACATCGGCCAGGTGTCGCCGACCCTGAGCGTCGTCGACTTGAAGAGGAAATAGGCGAACGGCACCAGCACCGCCGTCGACAAGAGAATTCCAACGGGCTCGCGCGCGCAATAGCCGCGCCATGCCGTCAGCACCAGCCCGGTCAGCACCACCGGCAGCATGACGAAGCCGACCAGGCCGAACTGCAGGCCGATAAAGTCACCGATGGTCCGCAGCGAGATGCCGTAATTGGCGGTGGCACGTACGCCCTGGAAACGAAACGAGGCCCAATCGTGCTGCGCGTTCCAGATCAGCACCGGGGAGAACACGAGGGTCGCAACCAGCACGGCGAGATAAGGATAAGGGCTGCGCAGCCAGCGCCAGCGCCAATCCGGCACCAGCAGAAAGGCGGCAACCGCGGGGGCGAACATGATGGCGGTGAACTTCGACAGCATCGACAGACCGGCGAACAGACCGGCCGCAAGCCACCAGCGTCCGTCGCCGCTCTGCACGAGCCGCACCAGCGACCACATCATCGCCACCGCAAACGGGATCATGGCGACATCGGGCGCCACCTTGGCCATCAGCAGGCCGTAGTAAAGCGCAGCTTCCGGCATCAGCACCGCGAACAATACGGCGCGCACATCATGGGTGAGGCGGCGGACGATGTCGGCGAGCAGGAGCTGCGTGACGAGCATCGCGACGATGCCGCCGAAGCGAACCCCGAGCGTGGTGTCGCCGAAGATCGCGGTTCCGAAACGGATCAGCCAGGCGATGCCCGGGGGGTGATCGAGGAAGCTGAGTGCGCCCTCCTTCGACCAGGTCCAGTAATAGGCCTCGTCGGTGCGCAGCTCGATCGCGGAGGCGTAGACGATGCGCAGCAGCGTCATCGCGGCGATGATCGCTACGGCCATGACGAGGGGACGGCGCGAGGCGCCGACGGAGGGCATGGTGATGTCAGGGGCTGTCGTCACGGCCGCGCTTTTCGCCAACCTGGGAGGGGGAGTCAATGCGGGGGGATGGGCAAGCGGCGATCCCAGCCTCAACGCAGACGCCGTAGGGTGGGCAAAGCGAAGCGTGCCCACCATCAGGATATGGTAGAAAAAACGGTGGGCACGGCGCGCAAGGGCGCGCCTTTGCCCACCCTACGATTTCGTAACCTTACCGCGCATGTGATCCCGCAGCCTGTCCACGGCGGGAATTAAACGCTACGCTGGCTGTTCTCCTTCATGAACTGATACAACCGAATCATGGCCACCGCTGCTGCATCCATCTCCGAACTCGTCCGCGGGACTAGCGTGCGGCAGGTGCGGCTCGTCTGCGGCGTGATCCTGTTCTGTTATGTGATCAGCCATTTCATCAACCATGCGCTCGGCAATATCTCGGTCGAGGCCATGGAGGCCGGGGTCTACTACCACACCGCCTTCTGGCAGTTCCTCCCCGTCTCGATCGTATTCTACACCGCCGCGCTCACGCATATGGGGCTCGGCATCTATGCGCTGTATCAGCGCCGGCAGTTCCGCTGGCGAACGATCGAGCCGCTGCAGCTCGTGCTGGGCTTGAGCATCCCCGCATTGGTCATGGCACACGTGGTCGGGGTGCGGCTCGGCTACACGCTATACGATCACCAGAAGCTCTATCCGCAGGAGCTCTATCTGTTCTTCGTCGCAGCGCCGGGCCGGCTCTGGCAGATGACGATCCTGCTTCTCATTGCCTGGGTGCACGGCTGCATCGGAATTTATTTCTGGCTCCGCCTCAAGCCGTTCTTCACGCGCGCCGCGCCCTATCTGCTCGCCGCCGCGGTGCTGGTCCCGACATTGTCGCTGCTCGGCATCTACCAGGGCGGCCGCAGCGTCGCGATCGAGGCCGATGACGGGGAATGGCGCACGCATAATCTCACCCGACGCCAGGTCGGCACAGTCGCGGAAGGCAACACGCTCGATCGCATCACCGGCGCCTTCACCGTCACCTATTTTGGGCTGCTTGGCCTGGCGCTGGCCGCACGCGGCGTGCGGGCCTGGCGCGAGCGGCGCGGCGGCATGATCGCGCTGTCCTACGGCAACGGCAGGACGGTGCGGGTTCCCAAAGGCCTCTCCGTGCTGGAAGCGAGCCTGCGCCATAATCTGCCGCATGCCAGCGTCTGCGGCGGCCGCGCCCGCTGCTCGACCTGCCGCATCCGCGTCATCGGCGATCATGGCGTCCTGCCCGAGCCGTCGCAGCGCGAGGCCTTCGTGCTGACCCGCGTCGGCACCAACGACCCCTCGATCAGGCTGGCCTGCCAGCTGCGGCCGACGTCGGATCTCTCCTTCTTCCAGCTGTTCACCCCGCAAACGTCGTCGGCCAACGCGCAGGCCTCGGCGCCGGCGAGGATCGGCCAGGAGCGCTATCTCGTCAGCCTGTTCGTGGACATGCGCGGCTCGACCCAGCTCGCCGAGAAGCGGCTGCCGTTCGACACCGTCTTCATCGTCAACCGCTTCCTCGGCGCGGTGTCGCAGGCCGTGATCGAGAATGGCGGCCAGCCGAACCAGTTCGTCGGCGACGGCATGCTGGCGCTGTTCGGGCTCACGGCCGATCCGCAAACCGCCTGCCGGCAGGCGCTGAAGGCTGCCAGCGGCGTCGCCACCCATATCGACGAGCTGAACCAGCTGTTGAGCCACGATCTTCGCCAGCCGATCCGCTTCGGCATCGGCATTCACGGCGGCGAGGTCATCATCGGCGACATCGGCTATCGCGATCACATCGTCTTCACGGCGCTGGGCGATGCCGTCAACGTTGCCGCCCGCCTGCAGGACATGACCAAGACGCTGGCCTGCGAGGCGATCGTCTCGGACGAAATCCGCAGCACGGCGGGCCTCGCCGACGATACGCTGCCGCAACAGGAGGTCGCGATCCGCGGCCGCGACGAGCCGATGGCCGTGCGCGTGGTCGCGGACGCGCGGGAGCTGGCGGCGCTGGTCGATCGCAGCGAGCGCGTCGCGGCGTAAGGCGTGCCACACGAGCGGTGCGCTCCCTCTCCCGCCTGCGGGAGAGGGTTGGGGAGAGGGCGCGCGACGGCATTGAGTCAAGCAACCAACGTCGTCGCCACGTAACACCGGCGTGCTGCAACGCAGCGACATGGGCCTGCTGCGAAAGCACGAATTGACTTCGTTCAAATCGTTGCGACAGATGAGCGCGGCTCGCGGTGATGACCGCGAGCCAACGAAAAGCTCCGGGAGGGGACCAGATGTTCGATCGACGCGACCTGCTCAAAGGAGCGGGGCTTGCCACACTTGCGGCCACACTCAATTCCACCAAGGCGCTGGCACTCGATACCGTGACCCTGCCCTTCGCCAATGGCGAACGGCCGCTGGTGAAATATCCGCAGAAGCGAGCGATGATTGGGCTAACCAGCCGGCCGCCGCAGCTCGAGACGCCATTCGCGATCTTCAACGACGGTCCGATCACGCCTAACAACGCGTTCTTCGTGCGCTATCACCTCTCGGACCTGCCCTACAATCTCGACCCCGACAAGTTCATGCTGGAGATCAAGGGCAAGGTCGACAAGCCGCTGAAACTTTCACTGAAGGACATCAGGAAGATGAAGGCGACCGAGATCGTCGCCGTCAACCAGTGCTCCGGCAACAGCCGCGGCTTCTTCGAGCCGCGCGTCGCCGGCGGCCAGCTCGCCAACGGCGCGATGGGCAATGCGCGCTGGCGCGGCGTGCCGCTGAAAGCGGTGCTGGAGATGGCCGGCGTGCAGAGCGGCGCCAAGCAAGTCACCTTCAACGGCATGGACGGGCCGGTCAGCGACAAGACGCCTGACTTCGTCAAGGCACTCGACATCGCTCACGCCACCGACGGCGAGGTCATGCTGGCCTACGGCATGAACGGCGAGGACCTGCCGTTCCTCAACGGCTTTCCGCTGCGCCTGATCGTGCCCGGCTATTACGGCACCTACTGGGTGAAGCACCTCAACGAGATCACCGTCATCGACAATGTCTATGACGGCTTCTGGATGAAGTCGGCCTATCGCATTCCTGATACGCCGAACAATTCGATCGAGCCCGGCACTGCGCCGAAGGCAACGATCCCGATCAACCGCTTCACCATCCGCTCCTTCATCACCAACGTGCCTGATGGCGCCAAGCTGAAGGCGGGACGCACGACACTGCGCGGCATCGCATTCGACGGCGGCAAAGGCATCAAGCAGGTCGAAATCTCCACCGACGGCGGCAAGACCTGGGCCAGCGCCAAGCTCGGCAAGGATCTCGGCAAATATTCGTTCCGCGAATGGATGCTGCCGGTGAAGCTCGCTTCCGGTCAGGTCGAGTTGAAGGTCCGCGCCACCGGCAATGGCGGCGAGACGCAGCCGGATACGCCGCGCTGGAACCCGGCGGGTTATCTACGCAACGTCGTCGAAACCGTCCGCGTCACCGTGGCCTGAGGGAGAATGATCATGCAGCGCACCGTTCCCCTCGCCGCCACCCTCGCCCTCGCCGCCTTGGCGGGTTCAGCACTTGCAGCACCGGTCAATTACAAGACCCCCGACGAGGTCGCCGCATTCAAGCCCGGGCCCAATCTCGAAGTGGTGCAGGGTAATTGCAGCGCCTGCCACTCGGCCGACTACGTCAAGACGCAGCCGCCGATGAAGGACAAGAAAGGCTTCTGGCAGGCCGAGGTGACCAAGATGATCAAGGTCTATGGTGCACCGATCGACGATGCCGATGTCGGCAAGATCGTCGATTACCTGGCCGCGACGTATTGACTGACTGCGCGCAGCACGCCGGCCATTTGACCGCGAAACGGGCAAAACCGGCAAAAACGCCGCGAAGTTGAGCGGAATTCGGCGAAAGGCCGATGTGGTTTGAGCTACCAAGCCGGCCACATTCCGCGTATCCTGTTAGGACCGAACCGGCCGGTTGGCGGGGACTGGCGGTTCGAGATCTCGGAGGAAGACCCGCGGAGAAGTCGTGATGGCTAAAGGTACGGTCAAGTGGTTCAACCCGACGAAGGGTTATGGATTTATCCAGCCTGCGTCGGGCGGCAAGGATGTGTTCGTGCATATCTCGGCAGTGCAGAAAGCCGGTCTGTCGTCCCTGAACGAAGGACAGACGGTGGAATACGAAGAGATCGCAAACCGGGGCAAGACCTCCGCAGAGAACCTCAAAGTATAAGCCCGCCAGCTTTTGCTGCCTCCCGGATCGATCCGGGAGCCGGGCCAAGAAAATTTTAGAAGACGGCCGGTGCATTCGACGACAGGCGTTGCGACTGCACACGGAGAGCTATTTTCCCGCGAGGACCGCTCGTTCAACGCCTCAGCAATGACAATCGCGACGGCACTTCGTCAGCCCACCGGTAACGGTGCGTCGCGCTTGATCTCCTCCATCACCGCATAGGTCCGCGTCTCGCGCACGCCCGGCATCGACAGCAGGGTCTCGCCGAGGAAGCGTCGATACGCCGCCATGTCCGCGAGCCGCGCCTTCACAAGATAGTCGAAGCCGCCGGCAACCATGTGACACTCCAGCACCTCGGGCGCGAGTTTCACGGCGCGCGCAAAACGCTCGAAATTGTCCGGCGTGGTCTTGTCGAGCAGCACCTCGACGAACACCAACAAACCGAGGCCGAGCCGGTGCGGGTTGAGCCGCGCGCCATAGCCTTCGACAAAGCCCTCCCGCTGCAAGCGCTTCAGCCGCTCGCCGATCGAGGTTGGCGACAGCCCGATGCGCTCGGCGAGCCCGACATTGGCGATGCGCCCATCCTCCTGCAAGATCGAGAGGATCTTCCGGTCGATTCGATCGAGTTCCATGGTTTATCAGGACAAGTTGCTTATCGACTTCATTTTCTAAGGCAAATCGGCTAGATTGTCTATCGAACTACGGTCACGCGGGCCTTATCCTGGATTTTAGCCACAGGACACGCCATGCCGAACATCCCGCCGCCCTTCACCGCCCCCTACGCGCCCGATGATGCCGAGATCGCCGCGCGCCTGTTGCCGACATCGCATCTGTCCCCGCCGCAGGAGACCCGGATCGACCGCACCGCGACGCGGCTGATCGAGGCGATCCGCAAGCGCGACGACCGTCTTGGCGGGGTCGAGGACATGCTGCGGGAGTTCGCGCTCTCGACCAAGGAGGGGCTCGCGCTGATGGTGCTGGCCGAGGCCCTGCTGCGCGTGCCGGACACGCGCACCGCCGACCAGTTCATCGAGGACAAGCTCGGCGAGGGCGACTTCATCCACCACGAGACCAAGTCCACCGCCTTCCTGGTCAACGCCTCGGCCTGGGCGCTCGGCCTGTCGGCGCGGGTGATCCAGCCCGGAGAGACGCCAGACGGCACCATCGGCCGTCTGGTGAAGCGGCTGGGGGCACCTGCGGTACGTACCGCCACACGCCAGGCGATGCGGCTGATGGGCAATCATTTCGTGCTGGGCGAGACCATCGAGCAGGCGCTGGAGCGGGGTAAGCCGCGCTCCGGCCAGAAGCCGCGCTATTCCTTCGACATGCTCGGCGAAGGCGCCCGCACGGCGGCGGACGCCAAGCGCTATTTCGATGCCTATGCGAGTGCGATCGAGACCATCGGCAAGGCTGCGGGCAGCAATCCCCTGCCCGACCGGCCCGGCATCTCGGTCAAGCTCTCGGCGCTGCATCCGCGCTTCGAGGCGATCAGCCGCGACCGCGTGATGGCCGAGCTGGTGCCGCAACTGCTCGATCTCGCGCAGCGCGCCAAGGCGCATAACCTCAACTTCACCGTCGATGCCGAGGAAGCCGACCGGCTGGAGCTGTCACTCGAAATGATCGCGGCAACGCTCGCCGATCCCTCGCTGGCCGGCTGGGACGGATTTGGCCTCGCGATCCAGGCCTATCAGAAGCGCGCCAGCGCGGTGATCGATTACGTTGACGCACTCGCGCGCGCGCATGACCGCAAGCTGATGGTCCGCCTCGTCAAGGGCGCCTATTGGGACACCGAGATCAAGCGCGCGCAGGAACGCGGGCTCGAGGGCTATCCCGTGTTCACGCGCAAGGCGATGACGGATCTGAACTACGTCGCCTGTGCGACCAAGCTGCTGGCCCTGCGGCCGCGCATCTTCCCGCAATTCGCCACCCACAATGCGCTGACGGTCGCGACCGTGCTGGAGCTCGCCGGGAAGAGCGGCGGCTTCGAATTCCAGCGCCTGCACGGCATGGGCGAAGCGCTCTACGAGCAGCTCGCCAAGGATCATCCTGACATCGCCTATCGCACCTATGCCCCGGTCGGCAGCCATCGCGACCTGCTCGCCTATCTGGTGCGGCGTCTCCTGGAGAACGGGGCCAACTCGTCGTTCGTGGCGCAGGCCGCCGATTATCGCGTGCCTGTTACGGCGCTGTTGCAGCGTCCGGCGGACGCCATCGTCCGGCCGCAAGCGGCGGCACATCCCAAAATCCCGTTGCCAGGCGATCTGTTCGCGCCGGAGCGGCGCAATTCGCGCGGCGTCGAGTTCGGCGCACCCGTCGCGCTCGATCATTTGCTCGCCGACGTCAAAGCCGAGGCGACCGAACTCGAGCCAATCGCCGACGCGACACCGGATCAAGCCAATGCAGCGGTGACTGCTGCGCGCGCCGGCTTTACCGCCTGGAGCCGGACGCCGGCGAGCACGCGTGCGGCGGCGCTGGAACAGGCTGCGCATCTCCTGGAGAGCCGCAGCGCCCGCTTCATCGCGCTGCTGCAGGCCGAGGGCGGCAAGACGCTCGAAGACGCGCTGTCGGAGCTGCGCGAGGCCGCCGATTTCTGCCGCTATTATGCCGCAGAGGGCCGCAAGCTGTTCGGCGTTGATGCGGCGATGCCGGGCCCGACCGGCGAGAGCAACGCGCTCGCGATGCGTGGCCGCGGCGTCTTCGTCGCGATCTCGCCGTGGAATTTTCCGCTGGCGATTTTCCTCGGCCAGGTCACGGCCGCGCTGATGGCCGGCAACAGCGTAATCGCAAAACCGGCCGAGCAGACCCCGCGCATCGGACGCGAGGCCGTGGCCCTGCTGCACGAGGCCGGCATCCCGAAAGATGCGCTGCATCTCGTTGTCGGCGACGGCCGTATCGGTGCCGCCCTGACCGCGCACGCTGATATCGCGGGCGTCGTCTTCACCGGCTCGACCGAGGTCGCCCGCAGCATCAACCGGACGCTCGCCGCCAAGGATGGGCCGATCGTGCCGCTGATCGCGGAAACCGGCGGCATCAACGCCATGATCGCGGATGCCACCGCGCTGCCCGAGCAGGTCGCAGACGACGTCGTGACCTCCGCGTTCCGCTCCGCCGGCCAACGATGCTCCGCGCTGCGGCTGCTGTTCGTGCAGGAGGACGTCGCCGACCGCATGATCGAGATGATCGCGGGCGCGGCACGCGAGTTGAAGATCGGCGATCCCTCTGATGTCGCGACCCATGTCGGCCCGGTGATTGACGCGGAGGCCAAGCAGCGGCTGGACGCCCATATCGCGCGGATGACGAGCGAGGCGAAACTGCACTTTGCCGGCACGGCGCCGCAAGGCTGCTTCGTCGCGCCGCATATCTTCGAGCTCAGGGACGCCGGCCAGCTTACCGAGGAAGTGTTCGGCCCGATCCTCCACGTCGTGCGTTACCGTGCCGAAAACCTCGAGCGCGTGCTGCGGGCGATCGAGCGCACCGGCTACGGCCTCACCCTCGGCGTCCATTCCCGCATCGACGACACCATCGAAGCCATCATCGATCGCGTGCAGGTCGGCAACATCTACGTCAACCGCAACATGATCGGCGCCGTGGTCGGCGTGCAGCCGTTCGGCGGCAACGGCCTGTCCGGAACCGGCCCCAAGGCCGGCGGCCCGCACTACCTCGCGCGCTTCGCGACGGAACAGACGGTGACGATCAATACGGCCGCAGCCGGCGGCAACGCGGCGTTGCTTGCGGGGGAGGAGTGAGGCCCTGCGCCCGGCGCCGTTGCATCCCGCGGAAACATCGGTCTAATGCTCGCATGACGAGCCCGCGCCAATTCCAGCGCGCGGGAAACGACAAGAGCGAGGGAGCAACGCCGCGATGGAAAAAGGCATCTTTTCGGGCCTGAAGGTTCTGGACTGCGCGAGCTTCATCGCAGCGCCCGCGGCCGCGACCGTGCTGTCGGATTTCGGCGCCGACGTCATCAAGATCGAGCCGCCCGGTGCCGGCGATCCCTACCGCAATCTGCCGAACCTGCCGGGCTACCCGACCGGCGAGCACAATTTCGCCTGGCTGCTGGAAGCCCGCAACAAGAAGAGCATCGCGCTCGACCTTGCCAAGCCGGAGGCGCAGGCCGTGCTCTACAAGCTGGTGGAAGAGGCCGACGTCTTCATCACCAACATGCCACCGCCGGTGCGCGCCAAGCTCGGCATCACCCATGATCACCTCGCCCATCTCAACGACCGGCTGATCTACGCCTCCTTCACCGGCTATGGCGAGAAGGGCGAGGAGGCCAACAAGCCCGGCTTCGACAGCAACGCCTATTGGGCGCGCTCCGGCCTGATGGACCTGGTCCGTGCCGACACTGACACCACGCCGGCCCGCTCGGTCGCGGGCATGGGCGACCACCCCTGCGCCATGGCGTTCTACGGCGCCATCGTCACCGCGCTCTATCAGCGCGAGAAGACCGGCAAGGGCTCGCACGTCGCCTCCAATCTGATGGCGAACGGCGTGTGGGCCGCGAGCGTGCTGGCGCAGGCAAAACTCTGCGGCGCCAAGTTCGGCGAGCGGCGTCCGCGTGAGCGCGCGCTGAACGCAGTCGCCAACCACTATCAATGCAAGGACGGCCGCTGGCTGATCCTGTCGCTGCTGAGCGAGGAGAAGCAGTTTCCGACGCTGGCCAAGTGCCTGGGACGCGAAGACCTCATCACCGATCCGCGCTTCGCCACCAAACCCGACCGTCACGCCCGCTCGGTAGAGCTGATCAAGATCTTCGACGAGACCTTCGCGACCAGGGATCTTGCCGAATGGCGCAAGATTCTCGACGGCAACGGCCTCGTGTTCGGCGTCGTCGCCATTCTAGATGACATCCCCAACGACAAGCAGATGCTCGACAACGAGGTGCTGGTGCCGTTTGAGAACGACACCATGCTGACCATCTCCAGCCCGATCTGGATCGACGGCACCAAGAAGGTGCAGCCGCGCAAGCCGCCCGCTGTGGGCGAGCACAGTGACGAGATTTTGCGCGAGGCGGGATACGACGAGACCGCGATCAAGCAACTGCGGTCGTCGGGGGCTGTGGGATAGGAGCGCGCCGTTCTAACCCCGTCATTGCGAGCGCAGCGAAACAATCCAGAATCCCACCGCGGATGCATTGCTGGATTGCTTCGCTACGCTCGCAATGACGATGCCGGGCGATCTCGCTATAAACTACCGGCAAAACAACGCCGCGAGGTCCCATGCCCAGCTACCGCCTGCACTACTTCCCCGAATCCGGCAACAGCTACAAGCTGGCGCTGATGCTGACGCTTTGCGGCGAGAGGTTCGAGCCGGTCTGGACCGACTTCGGCGGCGGCGTCACGCGCACGGCGGAATGGCGCAAGGCCGTCAACGAGATGGGCGAAATCCCGGTGCTTGAAGTCGACGGCGTGAAGATGACGCAGACCGCGCCGCTCCTCTTGAAGCTCGCCGAGCAATATGGGCGCTTCGGCGCCGCAACGGAGGACGAAAAGTTCGAGCTGCTGCGCTGGCTGTTCTGGGACAACCACAAGCTCACCGGCTACATGGCAACCTATCGCTTCATGCGCGCCTTCACCGAGAAGAACGATCCGCAAGTGCTGAAGCACTTTCGTCGCCGGCTCGAGGATTTCCTCGGCATCCTCGACGGGCATCTTCAGCACAACGCCTTCGCGATCGGGGCGAAGCCGACGGTCGCCGACATCTCGATGATGGCCTATCTGCATTATCCGAGCGACGAGCACGGCTTCGATTTCGCGGCGAGCCATCCCGCCATCCACGCCTGGCTCGGCCGCATGGCCGCACTGCCCGGCTGGAAGCCGGCGTATGAGCTGCTGCCGGGCAAGCGGATGACGAACTACGCGAAGTGAGAAACTACCTCAACGACAGCCAGCCGAGCGTGAACAAAATCCCGCCGACGATGACAGCCATCGCGATCGCCCAGATGCTGACGCGGGCGCTGCCGGTGACCTGCTTGACTTCCTCATTGCGCGCAATTTCGCGATTGCGCTCCTTGTTGGCGTCGCCAGTATTCGTCATGAATCATCCAAATCGCTTTGTCGTTTTGCGCATGATCTTGTCGGAAAACCGCTACACGCTTTTCCGGATCATGCGCTAACGCGTCTTGATGAAGCACATGCCGATGCGGCGCGAGGCCGCGGCAGCCTGACAGGTGAGACCGTTAGCACAGCTCCATGACGTAAAACTCTCATCTCGCGTTCCCGATCCCGCATCTTGCAGGGAACAATGCGCGCCCCAGCCGTCCTGATACTCGCTCCCGGCGAGCTCCTGGCTGCCGCGGGTCTGCGGCCGGCTCGCAAATCCACGTGAGAAATCAGGGCGTTTGCCCGCGGCGAACGCGGTCAGGATGTCGCGGCGGCGGGGCTGGTCGCCGAGAAAGTGCGGCGAGGCCGGTACAATGGTGGAATTCGACGGCTTGTCCGCCAGCCAATCGACACCCGGAAAGTGAAAGCCGCCGATGCCGCGGGTCTGGTGGCAGCCTGAGCAGGTGACGTCGTTGAGACGGCGCTGGAAGCCCGCGACCGAGCGGATGTTTTGCATGTCGCCGCGCGCGACCGCCTGCTTCAACGCACCGACCACGTCGTTATCGGTGAAGACCGCTTTGCTCTCCCCTTCAGCCTGCATCATGCCGAACTCCGGCTGCAGTGCCGAAGCATCGAGGCCGGCCGGCGTCGGCACCACCGCGCTTCTGGCCAGGAATTGCTCGGGGATCAGCACGGTGCCGCGATCGAACTCGCGAAGATGCTCGGGTGCGAGCAGCCAATCCTTGAAGTCGCGCCGAAGCGCATCGTCCGCCATGATGCGGTCGCGGTCGATCTGGTTCTCGAGCGTCGATTCCTCGAAGGCCTTCGTGGCGGAATTGTACTTGAACACCTTGAGCAGATAGTCGGAGCGGAAATCATGCAGCGCCGACTTCGCCGCGACCGAGAGCTGGATGTTGGTCTCGATGCGATCGAGCATGGCGTCGTCTCGACTGCCGATCAGCTCTTGCCAATTGCCGTTGTCGAGCCAGCGCCGCGCGAGCTCGGCGCAGGTGATCGGCTTGCCGTTCGCGTCCGTCTGGCGCGCATCGCGCGCCTTCATCACCAGATTGAGCGTCATCGGCAGCCGCGTCGCGGTTGTGCCGTCGAGACGCGCCAGCCGATAGATCAGGCGGATCTCGCCGCAGGAATCCTCCGACGCATAGGCGCGGTCCATGCGGTTGACGATGCCGGCCAGCACGAAGCGCGTGTCGCGGGATTTCAGCACGGCCCGATCGAACAGCTGCACGTCAAAGCCCTCGCCGACGCCGATGGTCTCGCTCGGATAGGCCGCCTTCTGCCTGATGATGTAGCGGTCGAACTCCGCATCGATCGCCGGCGGAATGTCCTTGATCTGAGACAGCTCTGAAAACAGCCGGTCGGTCGTCAGCGGCCCATCCGCCTTGCGCTCTGGCGATAACAGGCGCGGGAGCGTGAGAGCGTTGCCCTCATCGAGCCTGCGCAGCAGATCGGGATCGGTGATGGCGGTGCCGCGCGTCAGCGGCGCGGTCTCCGCGGCCGATAGCGCGGCGGTACCGCCGAACAACACGGCGGCAGCAAGGAGAATTCGCAACGCGCGGCTCATGCCTGAGGTAACACCGCGGCGGTCCGCCTATTCAAGCAAAAAGGCGCTTCACATGGTGGTGAAGCGCCTTTCGAAAGTCGTATCTGGGCCGCTCAGCGCGCGACGATCAGGCCCTTGCTGGTGACAACCACCCAGCGGCCGTCCTGGCGGCGGATCGCATCGACGCGGCCAAGGCCGGGGATGGGATCGCCGGGATAGACCTCGTAGAGCCCGTCGCGGCCCTCGATCAGCGCACCGCCATTGGCGGCGTTGCGCAGCCGCCAGCCTTCGACCGTCGGCAGGCGGCCGACCTCGGTCTTGGGCGCGGCAGCCACTGGGGCCGGTGCGGCGGCGGCGGTCGCAACCTGGGTCGGCGCGATCGAGCCGGTGGTCTCCTTGGGCACCGCTGCTGCGGCCTGCGCGGGGGCGGCGGGCGGCGTGGCGCGGAGCTTGTCGACGGTCTCGGACAGTTTTGCGATTTTGGCCATCGGCTCGGCTTGCGCCTTCTCGAGCTTGTCGAGGCGGTCATTGGCCCGGTTGAACTGGGTGACGCCGGTTTTCGAGCTGTGCTCGACATTGGCCTTGAGCGCGACGAGGTCGGCATCGATCCGGGCGACCGACGCATCCAGCGCGCTGGTGTCGGCGATCTGCACCGGCGCTTGGGCCGGGGCGGCGAAATGCATCATGCCGGCAGTTGCGAGCGCGCCGCTGATGGCGCCGACGCCGGCGGCGATCGCCACCACCGCGGCCATCGCCGACAGGCGGCGCTTGCTGCCGGTCTCGCGCGGCTCCTCCGCCTTCACATGCGGGGCAAAATCCTCACGGTCCCAGGAGCGTTCTGACGGCGCCATGACGATGAGCTTGCCGGGCTTCGGTTCAGGCTTGGCTTCGGCTTTGGCTTCGAGCTTCGGCACCTCGATCCGCGACGCCTCGATCTTTGGCGGCTCGACCTTGATCGGATCGGGCTTGACCGGATCAGGTTTGGGCGGCGCCTCATGGTCCGGGGCAATCGAGGGAGCCTCGATCCCAGCGGCCTCGACGGCCTGCGGCGCGGTCGCCGCAGCTTCGACGACGCCGGTGTCCTGGGCAGCCTGCTCGGGCATTGGTTCGCTCACGGCTCAAATACTCCAGTCTGGGTTGACCTTTTGGTAACTTTCATTGCTTGCGAAATCCTTACCTGCGGACCCGCTTACCGAAATTTTAGGAAGTTATCCGGGGCCGAATTTGGCCGGGAAAGTGGAACCGGTGTGGCGGGCGTGAAACAAATTGTAATCGGGTGAAGATGAACGGCGGAGCAACGGGAGACTCACGGCGCGACCTCCAACCCGTCATCCCCGCGCAACGACGAAGCCGTTGTCGCTGGAGGCGCGAGTGGCGCGGTGCGTAGCACCGCGCCGGGAGCCTCGAAGGATGAACGGCCGAGCTGCTGCTATAGCCGGGCCGTCGCCCTTCGAGGCTCGCCGAAGAGGCGAGCGCCTCAGGGTGACGGTCGGAGAACGGAACGCGCCCGTCCGTCACATCACGACCGGCGCATCCGGCAGCTCGTTTGCATGCGGACCTCGCGGCGGAAAATGCCGCGCCAGTTCGCGCGACACCGCCGCGATGCCGTCGATCACGCCGCGCTCGAACTGGCCCGACCTGAACTCCGCCTCCATCGCGCGGCAGATGCTCTCCCAGCCTTCGGCCCCGACCTTGGCGTGGATGCCGCGGTCGGCGACGATCTCGACATCGCGGTCGGCGAGCAGGAGATAGATCAGGACGCCGTTGTTATGCGCGGTGTCCCAGATGCGCAGATGCGCGAACACGTCGAGCGCGCGATCGCGGGCCGGCTGGTTGCGGAACAGCGGCGCGCCGTCGAGTGCGCCTTCGACCACGAAGCGGACCTGGCCGGAATGGGTGATCTCGCCCTGCTTGATCGCCTGCTCGATGCGGGCGAGCACGGCCGGCGGAAAGATCTGGTTTGCCCGCCAATGATGCTGCACCAGATGTCTGGCAATGCGCTTGATACTCATGACCGCTACCAGCTCCCCGAGGCGCCGCCGCCGCCAAAACTGCCGCCACCGCCGCTGAAGCCGCCACTGTCACTGGAAGACGATCCGCTGCTCCAGCCGCCCGACGAAGAGCCGCTCGACCACGAGCCGCCGCGCGAACGGCCAGTGCCCGGCGTGATCGCCGAAAACAGATCGGCGACGAATCCGATGATGAAGCCGAGCGCTCCGACAGCCATGGCGAGCGCGAAGGAGCCGAGAATGAACCAGGTCAGCCCTGCGATGATGCCCCCGGTCACCAGGGATCCGAGCAGTCGCCCCAGCATGGCCCGGAAGAACCCGCCGACCCCGATCGAGGCGAACAGCGTCACGATGAAGATCGGCGCAAGATCGTCCAGATTGCCGAAGTTGACGGTGGGAGAAGGAACCGGCAACGGCTCGCCGTCGATGACGCGGATCATGCGATCGACGCCATCCGAGATGCCGCCGCCGAAATCGCCCGTCCGGAATTTCGGTGTGACGATCTCGTCGATGATCCGCCGCGAGGTGACGTCGGTGAGCGCGCCTTCGAGGCCGTAGCCGACCTCGATGCGCAAATGCCGGTCGTTCTTGGCGACGACGAGGATCGCGCCGTCGTCGACCTTCTTGCGGCCGATCTTCCAGGCCTCCGCAACGCGGATCGAGAATTGCTCGATCGTCTCCGGCTGTGTGGTCGGCACGATCAGGACGGCGATCTGGCTGCCCTTGCGTGTTTCGAAGTCACGCAGCTTTTGCGACAGCGCGGCCGTCTCGCTGCTGGACAGCGTCCCAGTCTGATCGACCACGCGGCCGGTGAGCTCGGGGATGGCGACGTCGGCTGAGGCGGGGAGCGCGAAGGCGAGGACGAGTGCCGCAACGGAAACCGCGCGCCACACACTCAGTGTCATCGCCCGGCTTGACCGGGCGATCCAGTATTCCAGAGACGCCAGCGAGATACGGAGAGGCCGCGGCGTACTGGATTCCCCGCTTTCGCGGGGAATGACGGCGGTGGGTGGAGCTTGGCGCATTCGCAAAACGGCGCGCGCTTACTTCGACGGCGCCGGCGACGGGTTGAAATCGACCTTCGGCGCGGTCGAGATTTCCTTCTCGTTTGCGACCGAGAAGTTCGGCTTCTCCTTATACCCGAACATCATCGCAGTGAGGTTGCTCGGGAACGAGCGGATGGTGACGTTATAATCCTGCACCGCCTTGATGTAGCGGTTGCGCGCCACCGTGATGCGGTTCTCGGTGCCCTCGAGCTGCGACATCAGATCCTTGAACAGCGCGTCCG
Organism: Bradyrhizobium sp. 23AC; assembly: GCF_054863025.1. Classification (NCBI taxonomy): domain Bacteria; kingdom Pseudomonadati; phylum Pseudomonadota; class Alphaproteobacteria; order Hyphomicrobiales; family Nitrobacteraceae; genus Bradyrhizobium; species Bradyrhizobium sp. 23AC. The sequence continues at coordinate 252,514 of NZ_JAVAYN010000002.1, read as the reverse complement.
ACTTGAGCTGCGGGTAGTTCTCGGTGACGACCAGCAGCCGCGACAGCGCGCTGGAGAGTTCGCCCTGCGCAGCCTGGAACTTCTGGAAGGCGGCCGGATCGTTCAGCACCTCGGGCGTCGCCTGGATGCTGCCGACCTTGGCGCGGGCATTGGTGACGCCCAGCAGCACGTCCTTCTCCTGCTGGGCAAAGCCCTTCACCGAGTTGACGAGATTGGGCACGAGGTCGGCGCGGCGCTGATACTGGTTCACGACCTCGGACCAGTTGGACTTGATCTGCTCGTCCTCGCTCTGGATCGCGTTGTAGCCGCAATTGGTGAGGCTCAGCGAGGCCAGCGCCGCCAGCACGGTCAGGATCTTGCGCATTAAATTTCTCCCGGTGGAATCCCGTAACTCAATATCAGATAGCGATAACGCGGTGCCAGCTTTTCGGGTTCATTCCGGGGCGCGAAGCGAGCTATCGTGCGCCCTTGCGCACCTGAAAATCTCGAGATTCCGGGTCTGGTCCTTCGGACCATCCCGGAATGACTGCGCTGGATGAGCGCACCCCAGCCGACTGACGCAAGCCTCTTGCCTATCCCTGACCGACATAGTCAACTCGACGAAACAATAAGATAGAACACCGGGGGGAACGCGATGACCTCGTTCGAGACCATCCTCGTGGAGAGGCCGGATCCGGCGATCGCCCGGATTGTGATGAACCGGCCCGAGGCGCGCAACGCGCAGAACCTGCAAATGACCTACGACCTCAACGCCGCCTTCGACGCCGCGGTGCAGGACGATTCGGTCAAGGTGATCATCCTCGCCGGCAACGGCCCGCACTTCTCCTCCGGCCATGATCTGCGTCCCGGCAGCAAGAATACCGCCGGTGTCGATTTTCCACCGATCGGAAATTGGGGTGGTTTTGCCGAACCAAATGCCCATGGCCGCTTCGCGCGCGAGCAGGAAATCTATCTCCAGATCACCCGGCGCTGGCGCAATCTGGCAAAACCAACCATTGCCGAGGTGCACGGCAAGTGCATCGCCGGCGGGCTGATGCTGGCCTGGGCCTGCGACCTCATCATGGCCAGCGACGATGCGCAATTCTGCGATCCCGTGGTGACCATGGGCGTCTGCGGCGTCGAATGGTTCGTGCATCCCTGGGAGCTCGGTGCGCGCAAGGCCAAGGAGTTCCTGTTCACCGCCGACAACTGGAGCGCCGAGGTGGCACAGCAGCTCGGCATGGTCAATCAGGTCGTGCCGCGCGCGGAGCTTTCTGCGCGCACGCTGGAGCTGGCGCGCAGGATTGCGGCAAAGCCGGCCTTCGCGCTGAAGATGACCAAGGAAGCGGTGAACCGCTCGGTCGACGTGATGGGCCAGCCCGCCGCGATCGACCAGGCCTTCGCGCTGCATCAGCTTTGCCATGCCCACAACCTTCAGGAGTTCGGCATGATCGTCGATCCCTCCGGTCTGCATCCCTCCGTGCGCAAGCCGCCGGCGGCCGCGGAGTAATAGCGATGGATCTCAATCTCAGCGACGAACAAAGGCTGCTGCGCGAGAGCGCGGAGCGCTTCGTGGCCGGAAGCTACGATGCCGATCACCGCCGCAAGATGGCGAACGATCCGCTCGGCTTCAGCCCGGCCGTGTGGAAACAATTCGCCGAGCTTGGCTGGCTGGCGCTGCCGATCGCCGAGGAGTTCGGCGGGCTCGGCGGCGGCGCCGTCGAGATCAGCATCTTGATGGAAGCCTTTGGCCGTGGGCTGGTGACGGAGCCCTATATCGCGACGGTCGTGCTGGGGGCTGCACTGATCGACCGCTGCGGCACCAATGAACAGAAGCAGGAGAGCCTGCCGAAGATCGCGGATGGATCACTGAAGCTTGCGTTGGCGCATTCCGAGCGCGCGGCAAGGTTCGATCTCGCCAGGGTCGCAACCACCGCCGACCGGACCGCGCAGGGCTGGCGCCTTGCCGGAAGCAAGATCGCCGTGCTCGACGGTCATGCCGCCGACGAGATCATCGTCTCCGCGCACATTCATGATCATCAGAGGCCTTCGGGACGGATCGGCCTGTTCCTCGTGCCGGCGACGACGCCTGGCCTCGTCGTCAGCGACTATCCGCGCCTCGGCGGCGGACGCGCCTGCAACATCGAGCTGTCCGACGTGCATCTGCCGGAGGATGCCCTGCTCGGTGACGGTCACGACGCGCTGCCGGCCATCGAATGGGCTGTCGACTGCGCCATGGCTGCGCTCGGTGCGGAAGCCGTCGGCATCATGCAGACGCTGCTGGACACCACGCTCGAATACACCAAGATCCGAAAGCAGTTCGGACGGCCGCTGTCGGCCAACCAGGTGATCCGCCATCGCCTCGCCGACATGGCGATGCAGGTCGACGAGTCACGCTCGATGGCGCTGCGCGCCGCGCTCAAGGCAGATGCCGCGCCGGTCGAACGGACACGGGCCGCGTCCGGCGCGAAAGCCAAGATCGGCAAATGCGCGCGCTTCGTCGGCGAGCAGTCGATCCAGCTCCACGGCGGCATGGGTGTCACCGAGGAGCTCGAGGTCGGCGCCTATTTCAAGCGGCTCGTCGCCTTCGACACGCTGTTCGGCGGCAGCGCGCACCACTATGCCCGTCACGCCGAACTTGGCCGCAAGGCCTGATACCGGGAGAGCCTCATGGACCTGTCGTTCAATGCCGAGGAGCGCGCCTTCCAGAGCGAGGTGCGCGGCTTCATTGCCAAGAACCTCACCGAGGAGGTGAAGCGCGCGACTGCGCTGACGCCGTCGGTGTTCTCCGACCCTGACATCGGCATGGCCTGGCAGCGCGCGCTACACAGGCAGGGCTGGGGCGCGCCGGGCTGGCCGGTCGAACATGGCGGCCCGGCCTGGACGCCGGCGCAGCGCTGGATCTTCGAGACGGAGTCCGCTCGGGCCGGCGTGCCAAATGTCAACGTGATGGGCGTGAAGATGGTCGGGCCGGTCATCATCGGCTTCGGCTCGCCCGAGCAGAAGAACTTCTACCTGCCGCGGATTCTCTCCGGCGAGGATTACTGGTGCCAGGGCTATTCCGAGCCGGGCTCCGGCTCCGATCTCTCCTCGCTGAAGACACGCGCGGTGCGCGATGGCGACGACTACATCATCAACGGCACAAAAATCTGGACCACGCATGCGCATCACGCCAACCGCATGTTCGCGCTGGTGCGCACCAGCGACGGGCCGCGGCAGCAGGACGGCATCAGCTTCATCCTGATCGACATGAAGACGCCTGGAATCACCACGCGTCCCATCCTCACCATCGGCGGCGACCACGAGGTCAACCAGGTATTCTTCGACGACGTCCGCGTGCCCGTCGCCAACCGCGTCGGCGAGGAAGGCAAGGGCTGGACCTACGGCAAATATCTGCTCGAGTTCGAGCGCGGTTCGGGCATCGCCTCGGCCAAGCTGCGCGAGGGGCTGAAGGCGATTTCGGATCTCGCCGAGTCGGACCTGACCGGCCGCGCCATCGACAGCCCCGATATCGCGGCGCGCATCTCCGAGGTGGAAGTCGATATCGATGCACTTGAGATGACCGAGCTGCGCGTGCTCTCTGCGCTGCAAACCGGGCAGAATCCCGGCGCGGTGTCGTCGATCCTGAAGCTGCGCAACAGCGAAATCCGCCAGGCCGTGACGCGGCTCGGGGTCGACGTGATCGGCCACGACGCCCTCGCCGTCGAGCCCATGCGGCCGCTCTACAAGCTCAACCACGAGCCGGCGACGCCGGAGGAGATGCTGACAATGGTGCCGGAATATCTCAACGGCCGCGCCTACACCATCTTCGGCGGCACCTCGGAGATCCAGCGCGACATTATTGCGAAGATGATGTTGGGGATTTGAGGGGCACAAAACGCACCACACACCCGGTGTCGTCCCGGACAAGCGAAGCGCAGATCCGGGACCCATAACCACAGGGAGAGGTTATGGCACGAGCTGATCACCACGAGTGTTCGCCAAACCCTGCCCTGTGGTTATGGGTCCCGGGTTCGCGCTTTGCGCGCCCCGGGACGACAGTTGAGTGTGCGGTGACAGCCAGCGCAACAACGCGCTGCGCTCAGCCCGCCACCTTCGCATCCCTGATCGCCTGCCAGATCTTCTGCGGCGTCAGCGGCGTGTTCAGCTGGGTGACGCCGAGCTCGGCGAGCGCGTCCATCACGCCGTTGGTGACGCAAGGAGGGCCGCCGATGGCGCCGGATTCGCCGCAGCCCTTGGCGCCGAGCGGATTGGTGCGGCAGGGCGCGGAATCATCCAGCGTCACCACGATCGGCGGCACGTCGTCGGCGCGCGGGATGCAGTAATCCTGGTAGCTGGCGGTGAGGAGCTGGCCGTCGGCGTCATACGAGACGCCTTCATAGAGCGCCTGGCCGATGCCCTGCGCGACACCGCCATGGATCTGACCGGTGACCAGCATCGGATTCACGGCGACCCCGACGTCGTCGACGGTGGTGTAGCGCACGACCTTGGAGACGCCGGTCTCGGGGTCGATCTCGACCTCGCAGATATGCGTGCCGTTCGGCCAGCTGGGACCATCGACCTCGCCTTCGGAATCGACGCTGAGCTTGGCGCCGCTCTCCTTCTCGGCGATGTCGAACAGGCTGATGCGGCGGTCGGTGCCGACCACGGTGAGCATGCCGCCCTGATATTCGATGTCCTCGACCGAGGTTTCGAGCACGTTCGCCGCCTTCTCGCGCGCCTTCTGGATGAGGTCATTCGAGGAGACCGCGACCGCCGTGCCACCGACAAACAGCGAGCGCGAGCCGACACTGCCAAAGCCCATCGCGAGATCGGTGTCGCCTTGCACGACATCGATCTTGTCCATGGCAATGCCGAGCGTGTCGGAGATCATCTGGGTGTAGGTGGTCTGCAGACCCTGCCCCATCGCCATGGTGCCGGAATGCAGGACGACGCGCCCTTGCGAGGTCGCGTGCAGGCTGACCTTCTCGGTGTGGGCGCGGCCGCCGGTCCATTCGATGTAGGAGGTGAGACCGCGCCCGTAGAGCAGGCCCTTCTTCTTCGCCGCCTTCTTGCGCGCGGCAAAGCCGTCCCAGTCCGCGAGCTTCACGGCGCGGTCGAGCATGTGCGCGAAGGCACCGGAGTCATAAACCTGGCCCGCGGCATTGGTGTAGGGCAGCTGCGCCGGCTTGATGTAATTGGCTTTGCGGATCGCGCGCGGATCGATGCCGATTTTTCGCGCGGCGGCGTCGAACAGGCGCTCGACGATGAAGACCGCTTCGGGCCGGCCGGCGCCGCGATAGGCGCCGACGGGCGCGGTGTGGGTCATCACCGACTTCACCTCGAAATGCACCAGCGGCAAATCGTAGACGCCGGTCTGCACGAACGGGCCGAGCACCAGCGGGATGATGTTCGCCGCGCCCGAGGAATAGGCGCCGGTGCAGCCGATCGACTTGACGCGATAGGCCAGCACCTTGCCCTTCTCGTCCAGCGCAAAGGAGGCAGTCGAGGTGAGATCCCGGCCGTGGGTGCCGCCGACGAACTCGTCGGTGCGGTCGCCGCGCCAGCGGATCTTCTTGCTCAGCTTGGTCGCGGCATAAGCGACGATGCCGTCCTCGGGATAGAGGTTGGTCTTCTGGCCAAAGCCGCCGCCGATGTCGCCGACCAGCACGCGGACGCTGTCCTTGGGACGCTTCAGCACGGCTTCGGCGAGCACGTCGCGGGTCGAGGCCGGCGTCTGCGACTGCACATGCAGCAGCAGACGGCCGGTCTTCTTGTCGATCTCGGCAATGGTCGAGCGCGGCTCCATCGCCGACGGCACGAGGCGCTGGCTGACGAGATCGAGCTCGACGGTGTGCGCGGCCTTGGCGAACGCTTCGTCCACCTTGGCGGCGTCGCCGTAAGACATCGCGCCGACGATGTTGTCGGGCGCCTCCGGCCACACCACGGGCGCACCGGGCTTCACGGCCTCGACCGGATCGACCACCGCCGGCTGCACGTCGTACTCGATGACGATCGCCTCGGCCGCGCTCTGCGCCTCCACGCGCGATGACGCCACAACGGCAGCCACGGCCTCGCCGGCGTAGCGCACGACCTCATGGGCGAGCAGCCGGCGCGGCGGCACTGTCATCGGCTTGCCGTCGGGGCGCTTGAAGATGCTCAGCGTCGGGATGCTGCCGACATCGTCCTTGACGAGGTCGGCGCCGGTGTAGATCGCGGTCACGCCGGGCATCGCGGCGGCTGCACTGGTGTCGATCGAGACGATCTTGGCGTGGGCATGCGGCGAGCGCAGCACGTAGAGCCACAGGGCGCCGTCGCCCGGCTTGTCGTCGATGAATTGCCCCTTCCCGGTCAGCAGCCGCTGGTCTTCCAAACGCTTGACGGGCTGCCCCGCTCCGAAACGCAAATTGCCGGGAAGAATGTTCATTCCGTGGGGTCCTCAGGGTCTCTTGAAATGCGGCAGCCTTTTAGCGGATCGAGGCATGCGAGGCCAGCCGCGGTTTTGGGCTGGATATCCACGATTTCGGCATGCCGTCTCGGAAATCTCCGACCTCGTAGGGTGGGCAAAGGCGCACTTGCGCCGTGCCCACGATCTCTTTGACGTCGAGAAAAGTCGTGGGCACGCTTCGCTTTGCCCACCCTACGGAAGCTACGCAAGCTCCCGCAGCGCCGCCTCCACCACCTTGCGCGCCTCGGCGGTCAGTGCGGCCTGCGGCGGGACGGGGTCGCCGACGTCGTAGCCCTGGATCGAAAGCCCCGCCTTGATGCAGGCGGCGAGATTGAAGCGGGCGAAGGCCTCGTTGATGCGCCACAGCCGGCGCTGCAGCACCATGGCCTCGTCCCAGTGGCCGGCCTTGCAGAGGTCGTAGAGCGCGACACTCTGGCGCGGGATGATGCAGGCCGGTCCCGCCATCCAGCCGAGCCCGCCGATCAGCATCACCGCGGCCGGGATATGGGCGGAGGCCGAGAACACCCGCAAGGCATCGCCGCAGCGGTTCATGATCGAGAGCAGCCGGCCGGTGTTGGTCGAGGCGTCCTTGATATAGCCGATGCGCGGATGCTCGGCGAGGCGCGCGATGGTGTCAAGGGTGAGGTCGGAGCGCTGGAATTGCGGATTGGTGTAGATGACGACGGGAATGTCGACGGCATCCGCGATGGCGCGGAAATAGGATTCGACCTGGGCGTCACTGAGCGGAAAATACGCCTCCAGGATCGCCAGGATGCCGTCGGCCCCACATTTCTGGTAGGCCCTCGCCTGCGCCACCGCATCCGCCGTCGAGGTCGAGGCGACGCCCGCAATCACAGGCACGCGGCCCTTCGCGGCCTCGATCGTGGTCTGCACGACCGCCGTGCGTTGCGCGGCACTGAGATAGGCGAACTCGCCGGTCGAGCCCAGCGGCGTCAGCCCGTGCACGCCGGCGCCGATCAGATTATCACAGAGCTTTGCGAGCACGTTCGTCCGCACCGTACCGTCGGCATCGACGGGGGAGACGAGGTAGGGGAAGACGCCGTGGAATTCGGACATGTCGGGGGCTCCGGAAGCTGGCACCCGACGGGTCTTAGCAATGCCCGCCCCCGCGATCAAACCTTGAGCAAGCGTACTCGCGTGCCCCAGGGATCAATCGCCTCCACGCCGTCGGCAAGCGCCGTGACCTTCGCACCGCCCTTGCGCAGGCGCTCTTCCTGCGCGGCGAGCAGCTCCGGCTTGGCCATGACCAGCGAGAACCAGGCGAGACCTGTCATCTGATCGTCGCGCTGGCCGGCGCCCTGGCTCTGCCAGACGTTCATGCCGAGGTGATGATGATAGCGCCCCGACGACAGGAACGCCGCGCCGCTGCGGCTGCGGGTCGGATCGAGGCCAATCGCGCCATGATAGAAGCCTCCGGCCTGCGCGAGATCGCCGACGCGCAGATGCATGTGGCCGATGCGCATTCCGTCCGGTGCCCTGGCGTAATCAGGCACGCGCGTATTGGTCAGCGACAGGAGATCGGGAATGTTGAGCTCGTCGGACGCCATCTTCACGCTGCCCTCGCTCCATTGCCATTGCGAGGGATCGCGGTCGGCATAGACCTCGATGCCGTTGCCTTCGGGATCGTCGAGATAGACGGATTCGCTGACGAGGTGATCGGCGAAGCCCGACAGCTTCACGCGGTGCGAGGCCGCGTGCACAAGCCAGCGCGCCAGATCCTTGCGGGTCGGCATCAGGAAGGCGGTGTGATAGAGGCCGGCGGCATTGCGCGGCTCGATTTCCGCATCGGGGCGGGCCTCCAGCACCAGCAGCGTGACGCCGGCCGTACCAAGCTTCGCCGCAGTCGCCGAGCGCTCCATCACCGTGAGGCCGATCACATCGCGGTAATAGTCCGCGACCTTGTCGAGATTCTTCACCCGGAGCGTGACCATGCCGACCCGCATCGGCGTGCGGCTGGCATAGGTCGGTCCGCCGCCTTGCGGCGTGCCCTCGGCCCGTGCGGCAGCTGCGGCGGCCATGGCAAGCGAGGTCGCGCCGGCGAGTTGCAGCAGGGTGCGGCGGGTGAGGTCGATGGTCATCAGTCAGGGCTCGCTGAAACTGGTTGAGGCCGTGCGGCGCAATGTCGAGCCGATTGCTACACGTTCCCGTGAGCGGCTCCCAATCACATGTTCGTCGGCCGTAACAGGCGGTGTCCTGACCACCCGGCCAGTTTCGCGATTCCTCGCGACATCCCAGATTGAGGGCAGCTTACAGGAGCCAGCCATGACTGACCCAACTCCCCTGTCCTCACTGTCATCCGCCCTTGCGGATGTGGTGGCGCGCACTGCGCCCTCAATCGTCTCGGTGCATTCGCATCGCTCCCGTGCCACCGGCTTTGCGTGGAAGCCAGGCCTGATCGTCACCGCCGACGAGGCGCTGGCCGATGAGGGCGAGGTCGAAATCGGCTTGCCCGACGGCAGCCGGGCGGCCGCCACGATCGTGGGCCGCGACCACACCACCGATATCGCGCTGCTGCGCACTGAGGCCGCTGCTACGCCGGTCAAGCTCGCCGCAACGGTCCCGCCCCTCGGCGCGTTGTCGATCGTGGTGGCCACCAACCGCGAGACGCCGAGTGCCGCGCTGGGGATGGTATCGGCGTCCGGCAGCGGCTGGCGCTCCTTGCGCGGCGGCGAGATCGATGCGCGGATCGAGCTCGATGTCCGCCTGCGCGGCAGCCAAGAGGGCGGCCTTGCGCTCGATGCATCGGGCGAAGCCTTTGGCATGGCCGTGCTCGGGCCGCGGCGCGTGCTGGTGATCCCGACGGCGACGATCGAGCGCGTCGCGGCGCAGCTCGAAACGCGCGGCCGCATCGCTCGCGGGTATCTCGGCCTCGGGCTCCAGCCGGTCCGGCTCGACGATGGCATCGGCGCCATGGTGATGAACGTCGACAAGGCCGGCCCTTCGGCCGCGGCCGGCATCCGCCAGGGCGACGTCATCGTGGCAGTCAACGACCAGAAGCTGTCAGGCGTGCGCGCGCTGTCGCGGACGCTGGGGCCGGCGAGCGTTGGCGCGGTGGTCGATGTCGCTGCGCGCCGCGGCGGCGAGCCGATCAGCTTCAAGGTCACGGTCGGCGAGAGGCCAGAGGCGTGAGCGAGGACCGGACGCCGGAGATCGTGCTTGCCCTGGAGATCGATGACCCCGCCCTCGCCGATCGCCTGGCGGCCCTGCTCGGCAGCGTTGCCGGGCTGCGTCTTGCCGGGCCCGGCGAGACGGCCGCGGCGACGGTCGTCGCCCGCGATCCGCGCATGATGCCCGCCGACATCGCGCTGACGCAGCGCGAGCTCGACGTGCTGGCGCTGATGGCCGAGGGCGCCTCCAACAAGATGATCGCCCGCCGGCTCGGCATCTCCGTGCACACCGTCAAATTCCATGTCGGCTCGCTGCTCGACAAGCTGGACGCCACCGGCCGCACCGACGCGGTGGCGCATGCTGCGCGCCGCGGCGTGATCGAGCTATGATGTCGCGGGGAAGCGGAGCTCGACCGTCAGGCCCGGCGCATTATCACTTAGCGCTACTCCCGCGCCGTGAAGGCGCGCGACCGCGGCAACGAGGCTGAGACCGAGCCCGTTGCCCGGCGTGTAGCGGCTCTGCTCGAGCCGGTAGAAGCGCTTGAAGACGTGATCGCGCTCCTCTGTGGGAATGCCCGGACCATCGTCGGCGATGGCGATCACGGCGCCGCCATCGACGCTGCGGCAAGTCACGGTCACCTGCCCGCCTTTGCAGCCGTGCTTGATCGCGTTGTCGACGAGATTGGCGATGGCATCGAACAGCAGGTCGCGATCGCCGGTGATTGGGACCTGGCGGTCTCCGGCAAGGCTGAGGCGCGTTGAGACCTGCTCGGCTGCGGCATCGTAGAGCTCGACGACCTCGCCGGCGATCTCGGCGAGGTCGAGCGCGCGGAAGGCGCCGGTGCGGGCGCGGGTCTCGATCTCGGAGATCCGGGTGATGGAGGCGAACATGCCGAGCACGGCGTCGAGATCGGCGATGGTGTCGCCGATCAGCGCGGCATCCGCCTCGCTGTTGCGTTCGTGGTGATAGGCCTTTTCCAGCCGACCGCGCATCCGCGTCAGCGGCGTGCGCAGATCGTGGGCGACGTTGTCGCTGACCTGCTTGACCTCGCCCATCAGCGTCTCGATGCGGTCGAGCATCTGGTTGAGGTTCTCGGCGACGCGGTCCCATTCGTCATGGCTGCCGCGCAAGGGGATGCGCTGGTCGAGGCCTGAGAGCATGATGGCGCGGCTAGTGGCGTTGATCTCCTCGATCCGCCCGACCGTGCGCCGCGTCACCAGCACGGCGGCGAGCCCGGCGAGCACCAGCAGCAGCACGGCAACCGCCACCATCGCAAGCTCGATCATCGCGGTGAAGCCGCCGTGATCGCCGGCGTCGCCGACCCGGCTCCGCACATAGGCGATCGTGCCGAAATAGACATAGGCCATGATCGCCGCGACGATCAGCCCGAACGCCGCGATCGCGATCAGCGCCAGGCGGAAGGTCGAGGAGCGGAGCGTCTTAACCAGGAGCACGGAGGCAATATCCGATGCCGCGGATGGTGTGGATGAGCGGATAGGCCTGGGCATCGTCGACCTTGCGGCGGACGCGCCCGACATAGACGTCGATGATGTTGGTGGAGGGGTCGAAATGCAGGTCCCAGACGTGCTGGAGCAGCATCGCGCGGGAGACGACCCGGCCCTCGTTGCGGACGAGATATTCGAGCAGCTGGAACTCGCGCGGCAGCAGCGGGATCTTGCGGCCCCGGCGGCTGGCGTTGCGTGCGATCAGGTCGATGGCGAGATCGCCGACCCGCAGCAGCGTCTCCTTGGCGATGGTCTCGCTGCGGCGGCCGAGCGCCTCGAGCCGCGCCAGCAATTCGGTGAAGGAGAACGGCTTGACGAGATAGTCGTCGCCGCCGGCGCGCAGGCCGCGGACGCGATCATCGACCTCGCCGAGCGCGGAGATGATCAGGAACGGCGCGGCGACGCCATCGTCGCGCAATTGCCGCATCACGCTGATGCCGTCGATATCGGGCAGCATGCGGTCGATCGTGATCACGGCATAATCGCGCGCGGCGCCGTGGCTCAGGGCTTCACGGCCGCTCGCTGCGAGATCGACGTCGTAGCCGGAGGTCGTCAATTCCTCGACGAGCTGGCCTGCGGTTTCCGGATCGTCCTCGACGACCAGGATGCGACGGTGACCTCCGGTCATGCAAAACTCCGCGCGACGATCGCCACCAGACTATCCCGTTCCGGGGCTGGACGGAACCGCCCGGTGGCGATCGCGACAATGGTGCGGTACGGCGATGCGACTACCAATAGTCTCCGCACACATTGACCCATTGCCATCCATAGGGCGTCCAGCTCCTGCGCCAGCAGCCATCGTTGTAGTAGTTGGCATAGATGAACGGCGCGCCAACGAAGGCGAACCGGTGGAAGCGATGATGGTGGAAAAAGGCATGGCGGCCGATGAAGGTCCTGCCGTGCCAGCCCGTGCCGGCAAACCGCGGTCCAAAGGCGGCGCGGGTCGCCAGCGGAGCTCCGGCAAAGCGGGGTCCGATGGCGGCGCGGGCGGCCATCGGCGAACCGACGAAGCGGGCACCGCCGAAATGGGCGCCGCCCATCCCGCCAAATCTCATGCCCCCGCCACCCATGCCGCCACCGCCGACATGCATGCCGCCACCACCGAAGTGGCCACCGCCGCCATGGCCGCCACCGCCGAAGCCGCCGTGACCTCCGCCACCCATGCCGCCACGGGCCAGCACGGGTGAAGCTGCCGCCATCGCTGCGGCGACCGTCACCGCGGTGAGGCTTTTGAGAAGCCTGTTGTTCATCGAAGCATCCTCCTTGCAGTGCGGCGGTCTTAACGCCGCACGAGGATGATCAGATGAGAGCAAGGGGGCGGCGCCTTCAACTTACAAACGCGCCAGATTCTGACGCGGGTGTTAGGGAGAGGGCGTCCAACTCTCTCCCCGTCATTGCGAGGAGTTCTTGCGACGAAGCAATCCAGGATCTTTCCGAGGAGGGATTCTGGATTGCTTCGCTGCGCTCGCAATGACGATGTGGAGCGAGTTCGCCGTACATCCAGCAGTTGACCTCTCCCCGCAAAGGGCGGGGAGAGGTAAAGACCTCACGCCCGCTTGCCGTTGTTCTTCTCTGCCGCGCGGCGCAGCGCTTCGGCGAGGGCGCCGCCGCCGGAAGATTCTTGCTTGCGCGGGGCGGACGACGTCATGCGCGAGGGATTGCGCGCGCTGTTGTCGCGCTGCATGCCGGGGGCGTCCTTCTTGGCGCCAACCTCGTCGTCGAGACGCAAGGTCAGCGAGATGCGCTTGCGCGCGACCTCGAAGTCCAGCACCTTCACCTTGACGATGTCGCCGGGCTTCACCACCTCCCGCGGATCCTTGATGTAGGTCTTGGACATCGCGGAGATGTGCACGAGGCCGTCCTGGTGCACGCCGATGTCGACGAAGGCGCCGAAGGCGGCGACGTTGGTCACGGTGCCCTCGAGGATCATGCCCTTCTGGAGATGCTTGATCTCCTCGACGCCTTCCTTGAACACGGCGGCCTTGAACGCCGGACGCGGATCGCGGCCGGGCTTTTCCAATTCCTTTAAAATGTCGGTGACGGTCGGCAGACCAAAAGTCTCGTCGACGAAATCCTTCGGCTTCAGCGTGCGGACGATCTCGCTGCTGCCGATCAGCGCCTTGATGTCGCTCTTGGTGGCGCTGAGGATCCGGCGCACCACCGGATAGGCTTCCGGATGCACGCCGGAGGCGTCGAGCGGGTCCTCGCCGCCGAGGATGCGCAGGAAGCCGGCGCACTGCTCGAACGCCTTCGGCCCGAGCCGCGACACCTCCTTGAGCGCCTTGCGCGACTTGAACGGGCCGTTGGCGTCACGGTGCGCCACGATGCTCTGAGCCAAGCCCGAGCCGACGCCCGACACACGCGCCAGCAGCGGTGCGGAGGCGGTGTTGACGTCGACACCGACGGCGTTCACGCAGTCCTCGACCACGGCGTCGAGCGATTTTGCGAGCTTGGCCTGGCCGAGATCGTGCTGATACTGGCCGACGCCGATCGCCTTGGGCTCGATCTTGACGAGCTCGGCGAGCGGATCCTGCAGACGCCGCGCGATCGAGACCGCGCCGCGCAGGGTGACGTCGAGACCGGGCAATTCCTCCGAGGCGAAAGCCGAGGCCGAATAGACCGACGCGCCGGCTTCCGACACCACGATCTTGGTCATCTTCAGCTCGGCCAGACCCTTGACGAGATCGCCCGCGAGCTTGTCGGTCTCGCGCGAGGCGGTGCCGTTGCCGATCGCGATCAGCTCGACACGATGCTTCAATGCGAGCTTGCCGAGGATCGCGAGCGACTCGTTCCACTGCCGCTGCGGCTCGTGCGGATAGATCACGGCGGTATCGACGACCTTGCCGGTCGTATCGGTGACGGCGACCTTGACGCCGGTGCGATAGCCGGGATCGAGCCCCATGGTGACACGGGTGCCGGCCGGCGCCGCCAGCAGGAGATCGCGCAAATTGGAGGCGAACACGCGCACGGCCTCGGTCTCGGCGGCGTTCCACAGCCGCATGCGCAGGTCGATATTGAGATGCACCTGGATCTTGGTGCGCCAGGCCCAGCGCACGGTGTCGATCAGCCAGCGGTCGCCGGCGCGCTTGAGGTCGGCGATGCCGAACCGCTTCATGATCTTCAGTTCATAGGCGCTGGGCACGCCCGGCGGCGGCGCCTCGGCCTCGGCCTGGATCTGCAGGTCGAGGATCTCCTCCTTCTCGCCGCGGAACATCGCGAGGATGCGGTGCGAGGGCAGCTTGGTCAGCGGCTCGGAGAACTCGAAATAGTCGGCGAACTTTTCGCCCTCGGTCTTCTTGCCGTCGCGCACCTTGGAGGCCATGCGCGCATTGGTCCACATTTCCTCGCGCAACGCGCCGATCAGATCGGCGTCCTCGTCGAAGCGTTCGACCAGGATGGCGCGGGCACCGTCGAGCGCGGCGGCACCATCCGCGACGCCCTTGTCGGCGTTGATGAAGCCTTCAGCCACGACCTTTGGATCGTTGGTCGGCTCCGCCATCAGCTGGTTGGCGAGCGGCTCGAGGCCGGCTTCCTTGGCGATCTCGGCCTTGGTGCGGCGCTTCGGCTTGAACGGCAGATAGATGTCTTCGAGGCGGGCCTTGCTGTCGGCGGCGAGAATCGAGGCCTCGAGCGCGGCATCGAGCTTGCCCTGCTCGCGGACTGATTCGAGGATGGCCTTGCGGCGGTCCTCGAGCTCGCGCAGGTAACCCAGGCGCTCCTCCAGGGTGCGCAATTGCGCGTCGTCGAGCGCACCGGTCGCTTCCTTGCGGTAGCGGGCGATGAAGGGAACCGTGGCGCCGCCATCGAGCAGCGTCACCGTCGCCTCGACCTGCTCCGCCCGAACCCCAAGCTCCTGCGCAATTTTCTGGTTGATATTTGCCACGCGAGAATTCCTCTATCCAAGCACGCAACGCGGGGGCGAACCACCGGCCACGGGACGCCGCTTATGGACCAACCGGGGCTGATTCATCAAGGTACGGCCTAGCATCGTCGACAGAGGATTTTTTGTCGAGATGATGCGATCTCGCCACATTCGTAAGTGCGCGGCGGCTTGACATCAGCCCCGCGTTCCGCGCCTCCTTCTCTGCCGGGCTACTGAATTCCGAGGACTTATCATGCGTACGACATCGGTCGGCGTCTTCAGGATCGCCACCATCGGCCCCGGCGACGTCTCCGGCCTCATGAACCTGATCGGCTCCGGCACGATCGATCCCAGGTCGATCCTCGCCATTCTCGGCAAGACCGAAGGCAATGGCGGCGTCAATGATTTCACGCGTGAGTACGCTGTCAGCGCGCTGTGCACGGCGCTGGCGCCCAAGCTCGGCCTGTCGCCGGAGGCAGTCGAGCAACGCATCGCCTTCGTGATGTCCGGCGGCACCGAGGGCGTGCTCAGCCCGCATCTTACGGTGTTCACGCGCAGCAAGGTCGAGCGCCCGGCAGGCCCGTCCGACAAGCGCCTGTGCATCGGCATGGCGCACACGCGGGACTTCCTGCCCGAAGAGCTCGGCCGCTCCGCGCAGATCACCGAGACGGCCAAGGCCGTGCAAGTCGCGATGACGGATGCCGGCATCACTAATCCCGCCGACGTCCATTTCGTGCAGATTAAGTGCCCGCTGCTGACCAGCGAGCGTGTCGCGGCGGCAAACGCGCGCGGCAACAAGACGGTGACGACGAGCGCTTACAGCTCAATGGCCTATTCGCGCGGCGCCTCCGCGCTGGGCGTTGCGGCCGCACTCGGCGAGATCGGCTCCGATGTCCGCGACGAGGATGTGCTGCGACGCTACGATCTCTTCTCCAAGGTGGCCTCGACCTCATCGGGCATCGAGCTGATCCATAATGTTGTCATCGTGCTCGGCAAATCGACGTCGTCGGCCAGCGAGTTCGTGATCGGGCATGCCGTGATGGAGGATGCCATCGACGCCGCGGCGGTGGTATCGGCGTTGAACAGCGTCGGGCTTGGCTTGGCCCCGCAGAGCATCGCGGACCGCGAGCTCGTGAACATCTTCGCCAAGGCGGAGGCCTCGCCTGATGGCAGCGTGCGCGGCTTCCGCCACACCATGCTCGAAGACACCGACATCAGCTCGACACGCCATGCCCGCGCCGCCGTTGGTGGCCTGATCGCGGGCCTTGCCGGTACCGGCGCGGTCTACGTGTCTGGTGGCGCCGAGCATCAGGGACCGGCCGGCGGCGGACCGGTTGCAGTGATCGCGCGACTGTCGGATTGATAGGGCCGGCATCCCGAATCCTCGCGACCCCTCCGCCCGGCGCAACCCTGCCCCTCGCGCCGACTCAGTTGATTCACGCGGTCCCATGCGAAAAAGGTGGCGCCAAATCTGAGGAGATTTGGACTTCATGACTTTGCCGATGAGCTGGACGGAATGGGCGCAGCACGATGGCGTCGCGCTGGCGGGGCGGGTCCGCAAGGGCGAGCTGACGGCGAAGGAATTGGCGCGCCAGGCCGCCGCGGGTGTCGCCAAGGTCAATCCGGCGCTGTCGGGCGTGGTCGAGCTGTTCGAGGACGTGATCGCCGATCCCGCCAGGGACGGCGCCAATCTCGCAGGTCCGTTCGCCGGCCTGCCCTTCCTGATGAAGGACCTCGGGCCGACCATGAAGGGCCGGCTGCAGGAAATGGGCTCGCTGCTGATGCGCGGCAATCGCGCCGCGGCCGACACGTTCCTCACCGGCAAATTCCGTCAGGCCGGCCTCAATTTGATCGGACGCACCACGACGCCGGAATTCGGCGTGTGCTCTTCGGCCGACAATCCCGCCGTCTACGTCACGCGCAATCCCTGGAATACCGACTACACCACCTGCGGCTCCTCGGCAGGCAGCGCCGCGATGGTCGCCGCCGGCGTGGTGCCGATCGCGCATGCGACCGACGGCGGCGGCTCGATCCGCATTCCCGCCGGCGTCAACGGCAATATCGGGCTGAAAGTCTCGCGCGGCGTGTTCTCGCTCGCCCCGCACATGTCGGACCTCACCGGCCTCGTCTCGATCCAGGGCTGCCAGTCGCGCTCGGTGCGCGACACCGCCGCCTTCGTCGATCATGCCCGCGGGCCTGCGCCCGGCGAGTTCATGCCGTTCTGGACCACGGCGCAGCCTTATTCCGAGATGATCAAGCGCGATCCCTCGAAGCTGCGCATCGCGTTGTCCCATACATGGGGCAACTACACCGCGACGCCCGAGATCGCAGCCGAGCTGGAGAAGGCCGGACGCTTCCTCGAAGGCCTCGGCCATCACGTCGACTATGCGCTGCCGGAGATCGACCTTCCCGCCGCATTCGAGGCGCAGACCACCTGCTACATCTCGAACTTCGCCGTGGTGATCTCCAACATGCTCGCCGCCCGCGGGCTGGAAAAGCCGCCGGAAGATCTGATCGAGCCGATGAACATCCGCATCTGGGAAGCCGGCCGGCACACCAGCTTCGCCGAGCGGGCGAAGATGCAGGGCGTGTTCAACACCACCTCGCGCGGCTTCGGTGCCTTCTTCGAGCAATGGGACGTGATCCTGACGCCGATCACCGCTCTGCCGACGCCGAAGGTCGGCACCAGGGAATACCTCACCATTTCCGACAATCCTGATGTGCGCGACTGGTTCGACAATCTCTGGCGCTTCTTTGCCTTCACGCCGCTGGCCAATCTCTGCGGCATGCCCGCGATCTCGATGCCGATGGCCAGCCAAGACCACGGCCTGCCGCTGGGCATCCAGGCCATCGCCAAGCAGGCCAATGACGGCCTATTGCTGCAACTCGCCGCCCAGATCGAGCGCGCGCTCGACGGCAAGTGGAACGGCGGCAAGAAGCCGAAGGTGCATGTGGGCTGAGGCTTGGCTGTTCGTTTCGGCCTTGCGCTTGCGGCCATCCTTCGAGACGCCCGCCGTTGGCGGGCTCCTCAGGATGAGGTCTGATTTCGCAGCGATATCTTAGACCCTCATGGTGAGGAGCGCCGCCTTGCGGCGCGTCTCGAACCATGAAGGCCGACGCAGTCGCACCACCAGCTTCAATTCTTCACCGTCGGGATCTCCTCCGTCACCGGCTGCTGCTGGCCCTGCCGATACATCGCCAGCGCCTTGTCGAGGGCTTCGCGCAGCGCCAGCGCCGCGGCCACGCTGCAGCGCAGGTGCGCGGTCTGGATCACGTCGACCCTGACGGCGGCACCGACCGGCATCAGGAGGTTCGCGGCGAGCTCGATCTGGATCGCGCCGTTGTGATGGCCGAAGCAGGACGCGCCGTCGAAATAGATGATCGGCGCCCGCTCCGAGCTGGAGCTCGAAATGGTGACGGGCCCCTGATTGTTGGCGGGCGTTTCGGGGTCGGCCATGGGCGCTCCTTGCGGCTAGTCGGCGAACGAAGCGCCCACCATCGGTGCTTCGGCCTGCTCTGTCGAGGCCAATTCGGGGTTTTGCGCGGCGCCCGACACTGGTCTAAAACGTCCCCCATGAGCACCATACCGACCACGCTCCCGTTCGAGGAACTCGCCGACGCCATCAAGGGCCGCCGCTCCGATTACGGCCATATCAGCGGGCTCCAGCTCGATCGCTTTGCACCTGGCGAGGCCTGGTCGAGCCTGCCCTACCGGCCCGTCTTCGTCGGCGACACCGAGACCGGCGTGCTGCATGGCGGCGTCGTCACCGCGATGCTGGACGAGAGCTGCGGCATGGCGGTGCAACTTGCGCTCGACGGCACGCGCGCGATCGCAACCCTCGACCTGCGCATCGACTATCAGAAGCCGGCGACGCCCGGCCTCGACATCAAGGCGCATTCCGTGTGCTACCGCACCACGCGCTCGATCGCCTTCGTGCGCTCCACCGCCTATCAGGAGTCCGAGGACGATCCGGTAGCGACTGCGACCGCCTGCTTCATGATCGGCGCCAACCGCACCAACATGCTCGCCGACCGCAGGATGGATGCGCGCAGCATCCCAGTGCTGGAAGCGCCGGAAGATCCGGATGGCCCCTTCGCGCGCAGCCCGTTCGCGCGCGCTCTCGGCATCCGTCTCAACGACGACGGTACGCTGACGATGCCGTTCTCACCAAAAATCATCGGCAACCCGATCCTGCCTGCGATCCATGGCGGCATGACCGGCGCCTTCCTCGAGACCACCGCGATCATCGGCGTCGCGCGCGAGCTCGGCGCCGCCGCGCCGCCCAAGCCGATCGGGCTCACCGTCAACTATCTGCGCTCCGGCCGTGCGCTCGATACGTTTGCCAACGTCTCGATCGTGAAGCAGGGCCGGCGCATCGTCGCCTTCGAGGCGCGCGCCTGGCAGGACGATGCGGACAAGCCGATCGCCACCGCCTTCGGCCATTTCATGCTGCGCCCGACGCCCGGAAGTGACGAGGAATAAGCGCATTTTGACTTGACGGCCGCAGCTCCGGCCACAACGATAGCACGTCCCCGCGAGAGGTATTGGATTGCGGCATCCGCTCGACATCGTCGCCATGTTCGCCGCACTCTGGCTGCTGGCCTCGATGATGCTCGACGCGTTGACGCCAAAGGAGCTGACCGCGATCATGATCGGCGTTGCGATCGGCCCCGCGATCGTCATCACCGCCGTGTTCTACTACCTGCGCTGCCCGCGAACGGACTTTGCGGTGATATTCGCAGCGCTCTGGCTGATCTCGGACATCGCCATCGCCTTCGTCTCGTCGAAGGAGCTGCCGCACTTCCTGATCGTACTCGGCTTCGTGCCCGCCCTGCTGATCGGCTCAGTGATGCACTGGCAACGCTTCCAGAACCGCCACGGGCGGCTGCCAGCGCCTTCGGTGAAGCGGGGCTAACGCGGCAATAGGTTCGTCTTCGCGAGGTCGAGAACTTCGTCGCCGCGGCCGTTCATCACCGCACGCAGGACCCAGAGGCTGAAACCCTTGATCTGTTCGGTGGTGATGGTCGGCGGCATCGACAGCTCCTGCTTGGCGGTGACGACATCGAGCAGCGCCGGCCCGTTATGGGCGAGCATCTCCTTCACCGCGCCCGGGAGCTCGCCGGGATCCTCGACGCGCTTGGCAAAAATGCCCATCGCGCGCGCCATCGCCGCGAAATCGGGATTCTCCAGGTCGACATTGGTATCGACGAAGCCCGCCGCCTTCATCTCCAGCGCGACGAAGCCGAGCACGCCGTTGTTGAAGATCACGACCTTCACCGGCAGCTTCTCTTGCGTCAGCGTGATCAGATCGCCCATCAGCATGGTGAAGCCGCCGTCCCCCGACAGCGAGATCACCTGGCGGCCCGGCTGGGCGGCCTGCGCGCCGATCGCTTGCGGCATCGCGTTGGCCATCGAGCCGTGCACGAAGGAGCCGACCAGCCGGCGGCGGCCGTTCATGTCGAGATAGCGCGCGGCCCACACCGTGGGCGTGCCGACATCGGCGGTGAAGACCGCGTCGTCGGAGGCATGATCGCTGATGACTTTTGCGAGATATTGCGGGTGGATCGGCTTGCTGCCCGGCGTGCCCTTGGCGAGCGAGTCCAAACCCTCGCGCGCCTTCTTGTAATGCGTGACGGCGTCGTCCAGATGCTTGCGCTGCGTCTTCGCTTTCAGCAGCGGCAGCAGCGCTTCGATGGTGAGCTTGACGTCGCCGACGAGGCCGAGATCGATCTTGCAGCGTCGTCCCAGATTTTCCGGGCGGATGTCGATCTGCGCGATCTTCGCATCGGTCGGAAAGAATTGCTTGTAGGGAAAATCGGTGCCGAGCATCACCAGCGCGTCGCAGGCGTGCATGGCGGCATAGCCCGAGGAGAAGCCGATGAAGCCGGTCATGCCGACGTCGTAGGGGTTGTCGTATTCGACGTGCTCCTTGCCGCCGAGCGCATGCACGATCGGGCTCTTCAGCGCTTCGGCCAGCTGCATCAAGGGCGCATGCGCGCCGGCGCAGCCGCGGCCGCAGAACAGGGTGACGCGCTCGGTGCCGTTGAGGAGGTCGGCGAGCGCCTTCAGCTCATCCGCCTGCGGCACCACATGGGGCGCCGACAGCGCGAGTCCGCGCGTGGTCGACAGCGCGCGCTTCGGCGGGCTGCGGAACGCGACGTCGCCGGGCATGGCGACGACGGCGACGCCGCGCAGGCCCACCGCCGCGCGGATGGCATTCTCCAGCACGTAAGGAAGCTGGCTCGGGTCCGAAACCAGCTCGCAATAATGGCTGCATTCGCGGAACAGGTTCTGCGGATGGGTCTCCTGGAAATAGCCACCGCCGATCTCGGCGGTCGGGATCTGCGCCGCGATCGCCAGCACGGGAACGCGGCTGCGATGTGCGTCGAACAGGCCGTTGATCAGATGCAGATTGCCGGGACCGCAGGAGCCCGCGCACACCGCAAGGCTTCCGGTCATCTCGGCTTCGCCGGCGGCGGCGAACGCTGCGACCTCCTCGTGGCGGACATGGATCCATTCGATGGTGCCGCGGCGGCGCAGCGCCTCGGTCAGGGCGTTCAGGCTGTCGCCGACGATGCCGTAGATGCGCTTGACGCCGGCCTGCTCGAGCGTTGCCACGAACAGATCGGCCACGTTGTTGATCGCCATGTCGGTCTCCTGATTCAGCCAGTCACATCACACGATGCGCAAATGTCAGCATCGCGACTCCATGTGGCACAATAGGCTATGTCAGGATCACGGCTAGTTGTTGTCCGTTCAATCTTTCTGAATTGCCCGATCGTAAGCCACGATCGTCGCCTTCGCGCGCGCCGCGACATCGGCTGCGCTCATGCCGGGCTTGTAGAGGCTGGAGCCGAGCCCGAAGGCGGTGACGCCGCCCTTGATGTACTCCGCAAAATTCTGATCGGAGACGCCGCCGACGGCCGCGATCATGACGCCTGACGGCAGCACGGCGCGGATCGCGGCGATGCCGGAGGCACCTAACACGCTGGCCGGAAAGAACTTCAGGCCCGATGCGCCCGAGCGCGCAGCAAGCAGCGCCTCGGTCGGCGAAAACACGCCGGGCAGCGTGACCATGGCGTATTGATGCGCACGCACGAGCACCTCCGTGTCCACATTCGGCGAGACCATCAGCTTGCCGCCGACGTCATTGAGACGATCGACATCCGCGGTCGCCAGCACCGTGCCGGCGCCGATCAACACGCCCGGCGGTGCCTGCTTCACGGCCATTGCGATGGAGCGGAACGGATCGGGCGAGTTCAGGGGGATCTCGATCGCGGTCATGCCGGCTTCGATCAGCACGGCGACGATCGCCTCGGTCTCCTCGGGCTTGACGCCACGCAGGATCGCAACCAGCGGCCGCTTCATCGGCGGAAAGGGAACGCTCATCTCAAAAATCCTTTGATTTCGCCCAGATCGCGGCAGCTGCCATCGAAAGGCCGCGGCGGACGGCTTCATCCGCATCGACCGGACTCGCGCTGACCGACAGCGCCTCGAACGCCAGCCGGTACAGCATCGCAAGCCGCCCCGAGGCAATCAGCTTGATACCCGCTTGTGGCACCGTGCCGGAGAGTCCTGCCGCCAGCTCGACGCCGATCAATGTGCCCGACAGCGTCTCGCGCGCCGCGGCAGGCGTGCCGCCGAACAGCAGCTGCCGTGATCGCGCGCCGAACAAGAGATTGGCGGCGAACGCCGGCGCCTCATACGCGGCCTTCACCGCCGCCTTGAAGCTCGCGACATCCTCGGCGTCATCGGCACCGGCTACCGCGAGCGACAGGATCGTCTCCCGCGAGACGGCGCTGAACAGCTCGCCGGTCATGAAGGTGGAGAAGCGTTCGACGATGCCGTCCTTCACGCGCACCCATTTCGAATGCGTGCCGGGCATGCAAACCAGCGCCTCGCCCGCGGCATCCAGGCCGAGTGTGCCGAGCAGCTGCGTTTCTTCGCCGCGCATGACGTCCGGCGCGGCTGCATCGCGCTGCGCGATGCCCGGCAGGATGCGGATGTCGCGCGCTTCGCCGGGGACGCGCACGGCCTGTTTCAGGACGGCCGAGAGCGGCGTCGGCGTGTCGACATAGCCGGCTTCGACCCAGCCGTTCCTGGCACCGGCCATGCCGCAGACGAGAACCGGCAGATGATCCGGCGCCTCAATCGCCGCAAGATGCGATCGCAGCACGGCGGCAAAGCCGGCCTTCGCCGCCGCCAGCATGCCCTCGCCGCTGCGGCGCTCGGTCAGCACTTCGCCGGCACGATCGACCAGCCACAGCCGGAAACTGCTGGTGCCCCAGTCCACCGCGACATAAGCGGGTTCGGTCATTCTGTCCTCGTCTCACGGCCGGGACGCCGTCTCGCGACAATGAGACGACGTCTTGCGGGTCTACCGCCGAGATACCGGCTATTGTGCGGGCAAACCAGCCCCTTTCTCCGCAATTCGACGCTCCGACGCGCTGGCACAGCGCTTGCTGAAGCTTCTCCGCTCAACTCCGTCAACGCGCGACAAGACGCGTCAACATCAGATGAGGAAACCCATGGAGATCGGCTATTTCACGATGCCTTCGCATCCGCCGGAGTGCGGCCTGAAGGAAGGGAACGATTGGGACCTGCAGGTCATGCGCTGGCTCGACGAGCTCGGCTATCAGGAGGCCTGGGTCGGCGAGCACCACACCGCGCCCTGGGAACCCAATCCCACGCCGGACCTCCTGATCGCGCAGGCCCTGATGCAAACCAAGAAGCTCCGCATCGGGCCGGGCGGATTCCTCCTGCCCTATCACCATCCGGCCGAGCTCGCCAACCGCGTCGCGATGCTCGACCATCTCTCCGAGGGCCGGCTCAATTTCGGCGTCGCGGCCTCCGGCCTGCCGAGCGACTGGGCGATGTTCAACGTCGACGGCATGAGCGGGCAGAACCGCGACATGACGCGCGAGGCGCTGGAGATCATCCTGAAGCTCTGGACCGAGCCCGCCCCCTTCACCCACAAGGGCAAGTTCTGGACGGTGACCAAGCCGGACACGATGTTCGACTTCCTCAAGCCCCACATCAAGCCGTTGCAGGCGCCGCATCCGCCGATCGGCGTCGCCGGGCTGTCGAAGAACTCGGACACGCTAAAACTCGCCGGCGAGCGCGGCTTCATTCCGATGAGCCTCAACCTCAACCCGGCCTATGTCTCGAGCCATTGGGACTCCGTCGAGATCGGCGCCGCCAAGACCGGGCGCAAACCGAACCGTGCGGACTGGCGTCTGGTGCGCGAGGTGTTCGTCGCCGACACCGACGAGGAAGCCTGGAAGCTCTCGACGGGTGACATGATGGGCCGGATGATGAGCGAGTATTTCCTGCCGCTGCTCGGCCATTTCGGCTTCAAGGATTATCTCAAGCACGCGCCCGATGTCCCCGACAGCGACGTCACGGTCGAATATTGCGCCAAGCGGAACTGGATCGTCGGCTCGCCCGCAACCGTCGCCGAGAAGATCGAGAAGATCTACGACGAGGTCGGCGGCTTCGGCGTGCTGCTGGTGTTCGGCTTCGATTACAAGCACAAGGCCGAGGCTTGGCATCACTCGCTCTCGCTGTTGAAGAACGAGGTGATGCCGCGCCTTGCGCATCTCGGCTCCGCGAAGAAGGCGGCTTGACGCTCAGCGGGTGCGGCGCGATCGTGTCGCACCCGCTTCTGTTTTCGGAGATTTCCGCGTGACGGTCGACGCCAATCCTCTCGACGCAAAGGATTTCAAGCAGGCGATGCGCCAATGCGCCGGCGCCGTCGCGCTGGTCACGGTCGGCGCCGAGCACGGCAACCGTACGGGATTGACGGTGACCTCGGCCTGCTCGCTGTCGGACTCCCCGCCGTCGCTGATCGTCTGCGTCAACCGCAACGCCAGCGCGCATGCGCGCATCCGCGAGGAAGGCGCCTTCGCGATCAACTTCCTGCACGAGGACCACGCCCTGCTCGCGCTCACCTTCAGCGGCCAGAAGGGCGTCAACGGCGACGACCGTTTTGCGTTCGGACAGTGGACGCGCGGGGCCACGGGTGCGCCGGTGCTGACGGATGCGGTCGCCGCATTCGATTGCGTGCTGGCGCAGGAGTTCGAGACGACGACGCATTCGATCTTCGTCGGCGAAGTGCGCGGCGTGTCGCATTTGGCGTCCGCAGCGCCGCTGGTGTACCTGCGCAGCAGTTTTCACACGCCGCACGAGATGCGCGAAACGGTGACGGTCGGCGACCTCGATTCACGGCATCTGAGCTGGACGGATTTTTCGTAGCTGGCGCCGACATCGTAGGGTGGGCAAAGGCGCGCTTGCGCCGTGCCCACCATCGATCAACATCACAACAAGAGCGGTGGGCACGCTTCGCTTTGCCCACCCTACGATATCTGCGGTCGCGGAGACAGCTGAACGCTACTGCGCCGTTTCGATCTTCAGCAGCTTGATCTTCCGATAGAGCGTCGCGCGGCTCAGCTTCAGTGCCCGTGCCGCTTCCGTGACGCGGCCGCCGTGCTTACGCAGGGCTTCGACGATCGTGGCGCGTTCGGCCGCTTCGAGGTCCGGCTCCGTTCGCAAACCGAACGGCGGCAGGTCGAGATCCGCATCGGTGATCACCCCGTTCTCCGCGGTGCAGCCGGCGAGCCGCAGCACGTGGCGAAGCTGGCGCATGTTGCCGGGATAGGGATAGGCCGAGAGTTGCGACCACGCTTGGTCCGAAAGTCTGCAGGTCGGCGCCTCCTCGCGCGCGATCTGGCGGATGACGTCGTCCCGGTCGGCACGCTCGCGCAAAGCCGGCAGCCGCACCTCCAGGCCGCGCAGGCGGAAATAGAGATCGGCGCGGAAGCCGCCTTCTTCGGCCATGCGGCCGAGATCGCGGTGGGTGGCGCTGATGAGGCGGATGTCGACGGCGACAGGCTTGAGCGCGCCGAGCGGCCAGACCTCGCGGTTTTCCAGCACGCGTAGCAACCGCGTCTGCAGCGCGATCGGCATGTCGCCGATCTCGTCGAGGAACAGCGTGCCGCCGTCGGCCTGCACGATCAGGCCCTTCGAGCCGTCGCGCCGCGCGCCGGTGAAGGCGCCGGCCTCGTAGCCGAACAGTTCGGCGTCGATCAGGCTCTCCGGCATCGCCGCGCAGTTCAGCGCCACATAATTGCTGCGCGCGCGGTTGCTGGCGGCGTGAATAGCGCGCGCGAACACGTCCTTGCCGACGCCGGTCTCGCCATGGAGCAGCACCGGCAAATTGTGATCGCCTATGCTTCGGAGCCGCTTCACGCTTCTGATCAGCCCGGGATCACGGCCGGCGAGCCGATGCAGCGCATCGAAGCGATCGACGGGCTCATCGCGGCGCGGCGCATACGGACGCACCGATGATCTCGCCCGCAGCGGCGGCGCAACATGCCCCTGCCCTAACCCACTGCCATCGGCGCGGCGCAGCTCAACGACACCGTCCGCGCCGCGGGCGGCATGATGATCGAACTTGACGTAGCGCGACAGATCGATGCCGGACGCGATCAAGCCGTCGGTGAGACCCAGCAATGCACGCGCCGAGCGGCAGGCGCCGACGATGCGGCGATCGTCGTCATAGGCGAGCAGACCGCTGCCGCCGTCGCCCGGCACGGTCGCGATCCAGGCGTTGCGGAAATGACCGCGGAAGATCGCGCCCTCCATGCGCCGCGTCGCCTCCATCGTCACCGCGAGCGCGAGCTGATGCGCCATGCGCCCGAGATCCTCGCGGCAAGAGGTGATGTTCACGGCGCCGGCGAGGCGACCGGCGTGGTCGAACAGCGGCGCCACGGCGCAGGAGAACATGTGCCACTGCGCGCGAAAATGCTCGTCACGATGCACCAGGATCGGCTTCTGCTCCGCAAGTGCGGTGCCGAGCCCGTTGGTGCCTTCGAAAGCCTCGGAAAAATTCGAGCCGGTATAGACCTTCCAGCGCATGAATATTTCAGTATCGGCCGGGCCGGGCAGTCGGCTCCACAGCATCGTGGCGCTGGGGTCGGCGAGATTGACGCAATAGCCGGCCTCGCGCAGCACCCGCGCGAGGTCTTCGAGCTCCGGCGTCGCCAGCCGGATCAGCTGCTCCATCGGTTCGGCGACATGCCGGACCTCGGCCTCGGTCAGCGTCTGCGGCGGGCCCTGGCGGGCGGGGTCGAGCTTGTGGCCGATCAGGCAGCGCCGCCAGGAATCGGCAATGCGCGAAGAGGCATCGACGTCGGCCAATTGATTGGCGACGGACAAGACACGGGCGACATGGTTCGAGGCCGACAGGCTGGCCATCGCGGACGTCTCCACCCTGTATTATTATGCAAAGTCTGGCACCACAGGCGGGGATGTCAATCGGGAACCGGGAATGGCTTGGAGGCACGCTGCCTCTTCTCGTCATCCCGGGGCGATGCGAAGCATCGAACTAGGGTGCGCCCTTGCGCACCCGAGGATCTCGAGATTCCGGGTTCGCGCTGCGCGCGCCCCGGAATGACGGGCTCATCTATTGCTGCACCGCCCTCACCACGTATCGATGCACGGTCGCTTCTTCCCGACCCTGGCCGCCGGCTTCGGCACCGAGCGCAAGCCGGCCATGATCCAGCGGCGCGTCTCGGCGGGATCGATGACGTTGTCGATCTCGAACACCGATGCGATCGAGACCGCCTTTCCGTTGGCATAGAGCTCGGCGACCTTGTTGCGATAATAGGTTTCGCGCTCCTCGGGATCAGTGATCGCCTCCATCTCCTTGCGGAAGCCGAGACGGACATAGCCCTCTAAGCCCATGCCGCCGAACTCGCCGGTCGGCCAGGCCGCTGTGAAGAACGAGGCGTGGAAGCCGCCGCCGATCATCGACTGCGCACCGAGACCATAGCCCTTGCGCAGCACGATGCCGAACAAGGGCACGGTGAGGCTCGCGCCCGTCACGAACATGCGCGAGACGTGGCGCACGATCGCGGTTTTCTCCGCTTCCGGGCCGACCATGAAGCCGGGCGTGTCGCAGAGCGAGACGACGGGCAAGTCGAACGCGTCGCAGAGCTGGAGGAAGCGCGCGGCCTTGTCACCGGCATCGGCATCGATGGCGCCGCCAAGGTGACGCGGATTGTTGGCGATCAGGCCGAACGGCTTTCCTTCGATGCGGATCAGCGCGGTGATCATGCCGACGCCGTAGTCGCGGCGCAGCTCCAGCACGGAATCCTTGTCGGCAACGAGATCGATGACGCTGCGGATGTCGTAGACGCGCAGCCGGTTCTCGGGGATGGCGCGGCGGAGCAGGCGCTGGTCGGCGGCCTCCCACTCCGTCACCGCGCCCTGGAAATAGGACAGATACTTTTGCGCGACGGATGTCGCCTCCTCCTCGTCCTCGACGAGGATGTCGATGACGCCGTTCGGGGACTGGAACGAGACAGGGCCGACCTCGGCCGGATGATAGACGCCGAGCCCGCCGCCCTCGATCATCGCGGGGCCGCCCATGCCGATCGAGGCGTTCTTGGTGGCGATGATCACGTCGCAGCAGCCGAGCATCGCGGCGTTGCCGGCGAAGCAATAGCCCGAGACGACGCCGATCACGGGCACGAGGCCGGAGAGCCTTGCGAACTGCACGAAGGACGGACCGTCGAGCCCGGTCATACCGAGCCGGTCGGTGTCGCCGGGCCGGCCGCCGCCGCCCTCGGCGTAGAACACCAGCGGCACACGCCAGTCTTCCGCAAGCGTCAGCATGCGGTCGATCTTCTTGTGGTTCATGTGGCCCTGCGTGCCCGCGAGCACGGTGTAGTCATAGGCCACCACGATGCAGCGCGCGCCCTCGGGTCCGAATTTCTCGCCATTCACCGTGGCGACGCCCATGACGAGACCGTCAGCCGGCGTGTTCTTGATGAGATCGTCGAGCTTGCGGCGGCGGCGCTGCGCCGCGATGGCAAGGCTGCCATATTCCATGAACGAGCCTTCGTCGACGAGCTGGGCCACGTTTTCACGGGCGGTGCGCTGGTTGGTGTTGCGGCGGCGCTCGACCGAGGCGGGGCGATTCGTATCCAGCGTGTTGGCCTGGCGCGCTATCAGCTCGGCAAGATCGGGACGGATGTGGTCGAGATCGATGTCGGCTTCAGCCGTTGTGCTATCGGCCGCAACATCAAGCGGCTCCAGATAGAGGATCGCCTCGCCATGCATCAGCGTGGCACCGTCGCCGGCGGCGAGCGTCATGACACGGCCGCCCTGCTCAGCCATCACCAGATGCTCCATCTTCATGGACTCGATCACGGCGAGCTGCTGGCCGGGGCGCACGATCTCGCCTTCCTTCACCTGAATGGTGACGATGGTTCCCTGCAAGGGTGCTGCGACCATCACCGTGCCTTCAGGCACCACTTGCACGACGTGCGTCTCGGCACCGTGAACACCACTTCCCTCGGTTGGCGCAAAGTAAAGCGGCTTGGCCGCGCCATCGGCGGCATCCACGAGCTTGCCGATATTGCGATCGATGAAGTCGGTCGCGATGCGGTTGGTCCTGAAATCGGGATGCGCGAGCACGGCCTGGAGGAAGGCGATGTTGGTGACGACGCCGTCGATCCGGAATTCGCGCAGGGCACGCGAGGCTTTTGCAACGACATCATGCCAGGCTTCGCCCGGCGTATGCACGATGACTTTCGCAAGTAGCGAGTCGAAGGCCGCGCTGGTCTTGTAGCCGGCGTAACCAAAACTATCGACGCGCACGCCGGGCCCCGACGGCGGCTCGAACAATGCGAGCACGCCGCCGGTCGGATGCGTGGCGCCCGTCTCGTCCAGCGTTTCCATGTTGACGCGAAGCTGCATGGCATGGCCGCGCGGCTTCGGGATCGATCCCTGCGCAAGGCCAAGCGAGGCGAGCGTGCTGCCCGCCGCGACCGCAAGCTGGGCACGGACGAGATCGAGCCCGAGCACCTCTTCGGTCACGGTGTGCTCGACCTGAAGCCGCGGATTGGCTTCGATGAAGGCAAAACTGTCCTCGGCCGTGCCGTCGACCAGGAACTCGAACGTGCCGAGATTGTCGTAGGCCGCCGCCGTCGCAAGCTGCTTCGCCGCCTCGATGATGCGGCCGCGCAAGGGATCGCTCAGCGACGGGCTCGGCGCCACCTCGATCAGCTTCTGGTGCCGGCGCTGGATCGTGCATTCGCGCTCCCAGAGATGAGAGATCGCGCCGTGACGATCGCCGATGATCTGCACCTCGATATGACGCGCCTGCCGGATCAGCCGTTCGGCATAGACGCCATCGAAGCCGAACGCAGCCTTGGCCTCGGACTGGCAGCGCGCATAGGCCTCCGTGAGATCGGCCGCGTTCTCGACCACGCGCATGCCGCGCCCACCGCCGCCGGCCATAGCCTTGATCACGATCGCAGCATTGCCGCCGAGGGAGCTGAAGAACGCCGTGATCTCCTCCAGCGAGGACGGCCCGCTGGTGCCGGCAATGATCGGCACGCCGCAGCGCTTTGCCAGTTGCCGTGCCGCAACCTTGTCGCCGAACAGCTCGAGCGCCGCCGGTTTCGGCCCGACGAACGTCAGGTCTGCGTCCGCGCACGCCTTGGCGAATGCGGCGTTCTCGCTGAGGAAGCCGTAGCCGGGATGCACGGCGTCGCACCCGACGCTTTTGGCCGCCTTCACCACCGCATCGATGTCGAGATAGGCCCGGGCGCCGCGGCCGGGGATGTCGACCGCCTCGTCGGCAACGCGGACGTGCAGCGACAGCGCATCATCCGTGGGATGGACCGCAACGGTCGCGATGCCGGCGTCGGCCGCCGCGCGCGCGATGCGGATGGCGATCTCGCCGCGATTGGCGATCAGGAGCTTCTTGAACGACATCGTCTCTCTCACTCAGACGGCAGCAGGACTATTCGGATCGAGATCCTGCTTCTTCACCTTGCCCGTCGCCGTCAGCGGCAGGGCAGCGATAATACGCACTTCCGGGATCTTGTAGACGGCCATGCGCTCGGCGCACCAAGCGCGCAGATCTTCCGCAGAGATGGTGCCGACCGCCTCCGGCTTGAGCTGGATATAGGCCACTGGCACCTGCCCCTTGTCAGGATCGTCGCGCCCGACCACGCCCGATCCGAGCACCTTCGGGTGCTGGCCCAGCAGCGCCTCGATCTCCGGCGGGAACACGCTCATGCCCTTGACTTTCAGCATCTCCTTGCGGCGGCCGAGGAAGTGCAGAAAGCCGTCCTTGTCGATGTTGCCGATGTCGCCGGTGCGCAGCCAACCGTCGACGAGCGACTCGGCGGTCGCCTCCGGCTTGTTCCAGTAGCTCTTGAGCAGCGACGGCGTCCGCACGCGGATCTCGCCTTCCGCGCCGAGCGGCAGCAATGCGCCGGTCTCGAAATCGGTGATCTTGAACTCGGCGCCGGGGACCGGCAGGCCGACGAAAATCGGCTGGTTGTTGAGGTCGAAATCGTCGTCCTGGAAGCCTGCCGTGAACGTGTTGGAGGTGTGGGTCTCGGTCATGCCCCACGCCGCCTCCATCAGGATCGTGCCGGTGAGGTCCTTCCAGCGCTTGCGATAATCGGCGTTGAGCTTCTTGACGAAGGAGACGACGCGGACCTGCAGCAACGATGACAGATCGAACTCGCTCCAGCGCGGATGGTCCATCAGCTCGACCGCGCCATCGACCGGCATCGCAGTGATCGTGACCTTGTATTGGTCGATCGCGGCCATCGCGCCGACGGCATCCCAGCGCGCCAGCAGCACCAGCGTCGCGCCGGAGAACAGCGGGAAGATCAGGCCAAAGTTCTCGCCGGCGATCCAGAACTCCGGAAAGAACGACAGAAACACGCTGCTCTCGTCCGACAGCACCGAGATGCCGTAATTGGCCGCGGCCGTGTACACCATGTCGCGATGGGTATGGACGCAGCCCTTGGGCATGCCGGTGGTGCCGCCGGTGTAGTTGAGCGCGGCGACATCATCGAGTCCGGGCGGCGGCAGCGGCGTAGGTGTGGGCATTGCGGCGAGCGCCGGCAGTAGATCGGTCGCGCCTGCGACCGCAACGCGCGGCGTGCGGATCGAGTCCGGCGTCGGGAACGCGGGCGCCTTCGGAACGACGTCAGCAAAGCTGGTGACGATGATCTCGCGCAGCTGCACCTCGCCTTTCACCTGCTCGACGACGGGGACGAGCTGATCGAGCGCGACGATCACGTCGGCCTGGGTGTCGTTGAGCTCGTAAGACAGCTCGAATGCGCGCGACAGCGGGCTGACGGGGACGTGGATCGCACCGAGCTTCAAAATGCCGAAGAACACGATGTGGAATTGCGGGCAGTTCGGCAGGAACACGGCGACGCGGTCACCCTTGCCGACGCCCTTGGCCGCCAGCAGCGCCGCGAAGCGATCGCTCTGCCGGTCGAGATCGGCATAGGTGGTGACGTGGCCGTAGAAGATGATTGCGGGCCGCTCCGGACTGCGCTTCGCCCAGGCGCGAAGATATTCCGTCAAGGGAACTTCGCCGTGCAGATAGTTCGGCGAACGCGGCATGCCGTTCGGCCAGGCCTTGTCCCACAGGCCACGCAAGGTGGCGAGATAATCCTTCTCGTTGAGACCCGCGCTCATGACGTCTTTCCCGTGTTGCTTTTCTTTTCGAGGGCACGCACGTGCCGTCAATCGACATCGCTACACGTCGAGCACGGCAGAGGTCATGTCAAGAAAAACAGCATCGGCGTCGCGGCCGATACCGCGACGCGGAAAAAGAATGTCGTCTTGCAGCGCGTGTCGTTACGCCGCGCGCACGCCTGCGACAAAAGCGCTGACTTCGTTTTCGAGCGATTGCAGCTTCTGCGTCAACCGGCCGCTCGATTGCAGCACGAGGCCAGCAGCCTGGCCGGTCGCCGCGGTCGCGTCGCTGACGCCGGAGATGTTCTGCGAGACCTGGTCGGTGCCGGAGGCCGCCTCCTGCACGCTGTGGGCGATCGCCTGCGTCGCGGCGCCCTGCTCCTCGACCGCGGCGGCGATCGACGAGGAGATCTCGTTGACCTCCATGATGGTGGCACGGATGCTCTCGATGTTGCCGACGACCTGATTGGTCTCGGCCTGGATCGCGGTGATCTGCGCGCCGATCTCGTCGGTCGCCTTCGCGGTCTGGCTCGCCAGTGACTTCACTTCGCTCGCAACCACCGCAAAGCCCTTGCCGGCCTCGCCCGCCCGCGCCGCCTCGATCGTGGCGTTGAGCGCGAGCAGATTGGTCTGCGAGGCGATCTGGTTGATGAGGTCGATGACCTCGCCGATCTTGTGCGCGGCGGCGGCCAGCCCCTGCACGGTGTCGTTGGTACGCTGACCGTCCGCGGCAGCCTTGTCGGCCACCGTCGCGGCCTGTGCGACGCGCTGGCTGATCTCCGAGATCGAGGACGACAGCTGGCCGGCGGCGGAGGCCACCGTCTGCACGTTGCTCGAGGCCTGCTGGCAGGCGGAAGCGACGAAGCTCGCGCGGTCGGTCGCCTTGTCCGCGGTTTCCGACATGCCCTGCGCGGCCTGCTGCATCGCGCGCGCCTCGTTGAAGACGTCGCGCACGACGGCCTGGACGCTCGCCTCGAACTTGCCGGCGAGATCGGCCATGGCCTTGCGCTTCTCGCCGTCGGCCCGCTGCTTCAGCTCCTGCTGCTCGGCATGCATGCGGCCGACGGCCGACGCATTGTCCTTGAACACGGCCAGCGCCTTGGCGAGCCCGCCGACCTCGTTGTTGCGGTCGGTATAGGGCACCTCGAACGCGCTGTCGCCGGCGGCAAGACGCTCGGTCAGCGCGGTGATCTTTGCGAGTGGCCGGGTGACGCTGCGGCCGATCAGGAAGGAGGCGCCGAGGACCAGGACCAGCACGGCGAGGCAGACATAGCCGAACGTCGTCGCGGCCTGGCGGAAGACGGCGTCGACATCGTCCAGATAGATGCCGGTGCCGATGATCCAGCCCCAGGGCGCAAAGCCCTTCACATAGGAGATTTTCCCGACCGGCTGGTCGAAGCCGGGCTTCGGCCAGAGGTAGCCGTAGAAGCCCGCGCCCTGCTTCTTGACGACGTCTACGAAGCCCATGAACAGCGCGTTGCCGGCGGGATCCTTCATCCCGGAGAGATCCTTGCCGTCGAGCTCCGGCTTGATCGGATGCATGACCATCTTCGGGGCCATGTCGTTGATCCAGAAATACTCGACCTTGTCGTAGCGCAGGCTCTTGATCTCGGCGATCGCGGCGGCCTGGGCCTGCTCGCGCGGGAGTTTTCCGTCGCTCTCGAGCTTCTGATAATGGGCGAGGATGCCGTAGCCGACATCGACCATCTGCTGCGTCTTTGCCTGGCGATCGGCAACCATCTGCGTGCGCAGGGTCGACAGGGCAATCGGCGCCAGGGCGATCATGCCGAGGAGGCTGATGCCGACAATCAGGACCAGCTTGAAACTGATGCGGGAGAAAATCATCGGAGCTCACGAAATTTGGCGGGACAGACATGCCAGTTTATCCCGATCCTCTTAGCAAAGCTTTAAGCATTCGGGTTCCCAAGCGGCCGCCGAAGCCCGTCGGCCGCGCCCGGCTTTCGCACCCTCGCGGCGCCGCGCCCGTCTTCGAATATAAACCTCTTCAAAACTAGAAGACCTCGATATCGCCCCTGCGAGCGTTGACTTGGAGAGGGCTCCGGCAGAACGATCGATGCAGACAATCAGCGCCAGCTGTGGCGTGAGCGCAGCCAAGGGCCAGAGGTTTCATGCATCAATCGACATCATCAGGGTCTCTCGACCTTCCCGCGCTCAGTGCGGCGGAACGGCTCTTCATCTGGGGATTCCGGGCCAAGGCACGCAGCGGAGGCGCCGTTCCGACCGCAGCCGATATCCAGGAGGTGTACGACCATTTCCGCGTGGGCGATGCCGTGCTCTCGCTGGAATCCATCATCGAGATCTTCGCCTGCACGGCCCATACCGCGATCGAAGTGCACTGCCCGACCTGCCCACGCATGTCGGACAGCGAGCACGGGATTCTGCACGCCATCGCCGCGGCACAACAGGATCGCATCGACATCGTCCGCGAACGGTTCGAGAGCTGGCTGCCGCCGGTCGGCGCCGATTGGGCGCTGGCGCCCGTGCGGGGGCTCGCCACGATCTTCCGCATGGCAGGCCTCATCCTGCCCGACCGGCAGGTGCGGTCATTCGACCATGACCGCACCATAGCGATGAAGAGCTGGCTGGTCGGAAGTCCGACATTGCACTGACGAGATCGGTCATGACCTCAGCTATTTGCGCCTCGGTGCCGGACGCCGGCCCATCGCGGCTCTGTCCGCTCCAGGCCGTGCTTGGAGCGCGCCCCTGCGTCGACAGCTATGATGATTTCTGCCGCGTCGCGCTGTCGCTGTTCCGCTTCATCGGGGCGGCCTACACCACCGGCGCCTCCGATTGCTGGGAAGCCGCCTATCGCTTTGCCGACGAGGCGCCTGGAATTGCCGACAGTCCACTGCTGGTGGCGCGGGCTGCCGCGCTGGTCAGGATCCTGCGCAGCGGCCGGCCATGCGAACTGTGCTTCATGCCTCCGTCCTGTCGTCGCCTGTCGAAGGACGAGACGGAATTGATGCGATTGCTGGCGGTCGCGCGCCGCAAGCAGCCGGGCGAGCTCGAATCCATCGTCTGCGCCTTCGTCGGCTCGGGCAAGGAAGCTGCGGCAACGCGGGCGGTCAACGCGCTGGCCTTGTGCTGAGGGTTGTTGTTTGCGCATGATCTTTCCGGAAAACCGCTTCACACTTTTCCGGATCATGCGCTAGCCGCCCTTCCTGCCGAGCACGAGATCGATGGTGTGCGCGGCGATCTTGCGCAATTGCGGCTCGTCGCCGAAGGCACGTTCGAGCACGGCGAGGCCGCGCGTCACGGTGACGATGTGCAGCGCCGCTGCCGCGGCATTGCCGTTGAACTCGCCGCGCTCGCCGCCTGCCGACAACGTGTCCTGAACCAGTGCTGTGATACGCGAAATAAGGCCCGCAAAGACCTGGCGCGCCTCTTCGTCCAACCCCTCGCCTTCCGCGGCGCCGAGCTCCATCAAGCCGCGCGTGGTCGGACATCCGCGCGGGGGCGTGCCCGAGCAGAAATTGGTGATGGTCAGATCGAAGAACGCGGTGAGGCGCTTGCGCAGGCTGCCCGTCCCGAGCGCCTTCTGCAGCGCGAGGAGATAATCCCCGGCATAGCGTTCATAGGCCTGCAGGAACAGCGCTTCCTTGCTGCCGAAGGCGTTGTAGAGGCTGCCGCGCTGAACGCCGGCATCGCGCGCGATGTCCGACAGCGAGGTGCCGCGCACGCCCTTGCGCCAGAACTGGTCGAACGCAATGCGCAGGACATCGTCATGGTCGAATTCGCGCGGCCTCAAGCTGGACTCCTTTTTGAAGTATTTGACACGACGTCAAGAATATGCTTTCTCGACATCGTGTCAAAAACCAATTGGAATTGATAGCCCGTTTCAACACTGGGCCGAACAACGGCGTACGCATTCGCTCTGCTGGTCGGGCCCGCATGCAAAGGGACGCGCGATGCCTCTGCTCCACATCTCGATGCGCGCCGGCAAGCCGCAAGCCTACCGGCAGGCGATTCTCGACGGCCTCTACCGCGCCATGCGCGAGGTGCTGAACGTGCCCGTGGACGACGCGTTCATGGCCATCACCGAGCATGAGCCGGCGAATTTCCGCTGCGGCAATGCCTACGGCGTCGAGCGCAGCGACGAC
The DNA here is from genome assembly GCF_054863025.1 of Bradyrhizobium sp. 23AC. Classification (NCBI taxonomy): domain Bacteria; kingdom Pseudomonadati; phylum Pseudomonadota; class Alphaproteobacteria; order Hyphomicrobiales; family Nitrobacteraceae; genus Bradyrhizobium; species Bradyrhizobium sp. 23AC. The sequence goes on along the minus strand of NZ_JAVAYN010000002.1, from coordinate 215,970 downwards.
GCGGTGCTGATCCAGATCACGGTGTTCGCCTCGCGCACTCCCGAGCAGAAGAAGGCATTGTATCGCCGGATCGCGGACCTTCTCGGCGAAAGCCCGGGTATCCGGCCCGAGGACGTGTTCGTGAACGTGCTCGATGCCCCCAAGGAGAACTGGTCCGTCGGCCACGGGCTGGCGCAATTCGCGTGAGCTTGGCGGACCTGCCGGTCGAGGATTGAGGCGCCTGATACGCCCTGCGATCGGCGCGGATTGCCCTACTCGCTAGCAACGCACGCATCCATGATCGCGTCGAGCTCGGCTTTCGACAGCACCCCGAGTTCGGCGATGAAGACGATCCGTGCGCGCGGCACCCCCGGCGCGGGCGCATCGCCCGGAGCCAGCGTGGCGCGGCCGGCGGCGAATTGAAACACGATCTGGCGTCCCGGCTGCTCGACGGTCTCGAACAGGCCTTTTGCGCGCGCGAGTTTTGGCGCGAGACGGCCGATGGCCTGCTGCAGGCGCGGCAGCGAGAGCGGGCGGTCAGAGGTCCAGCTCAGCGTCTCGAAACGCTCTTCTGCCGGTCGTTTCGGGCCCGGATCGCGCGGCGCGGGCGCACGCTCGACGTTCGCGGGGAACAGGAGCGCGGACGGAATCTCGCCATGTCGCGCATCGACCACCACGGCGGGAAGGCGCAAGGCGCGGATGGCCTGACGCATCCGCGCACCCGCGCCCTCGTCCGCCAGATCCAGCTTGGTCAGCGCCACGATATCGGCGACGCGCAATTGCGAGCGCTGGAGGGCATCGTCCAGTGCGGCCGGCGGTGTCGCGGCGTCGATCACGCACAGCACCGTCTCCAGCGGCGCCTCGCGCAGGATCACGGGGTCCATCAGATTGCGGACGATGTCGGCGGGATCAGCGACGCCGCTGGTCTCGATGACGATGTGTTCGGGCTTCGGCTCGCGCCGCAGCAGCGTCGAGAGCGTGCGCAGCAGATCGCCTTCGAGCGAGCAGCAGATACAGCCATTGGCGAGGCTGACCACGCCGTCGCTGGCGCCCGCGATCAGCTCCGCATCGATGTTGATGGCGCCGAAATCGTTGACGATCGCGGCGATCCGCCGTCCCTCCGCATGCGCCAGGAGATGGTTCACGACCGTGGTCTTGCCCGCCCCCAGAAAGCCCGTCACCAGGAGAATGGGGACCGGCATGGGTCAGCCCCCGACGACGGGGCGGCGCACCGGCTTACCCGGCCGCGCCGCGAGGTCCAGCACGCCGTCGCTGATCAGCACCTGGCCGCTGACCACGAGATGCCGCACGCCCTCGGACGGACGGTTCATCGCCGTGAAGGTCGCGCGGTCCGAGAGCTTTTCATAGTCGAACACGACGATGTCGGCGTCGGCATCCTTCGTCAGCCGGCCCTTGGCGCGCATCGCCGGCGTGCTCTGCGACAGGATTTCCGCCGGGATCAGCGCGCATTTGCGCACGCCTTCCAACAGCGACACAGTCTTGCGCTCGCGCACCCATTCGCGGATGAAGCGGGTGAAGCAGCCGGCCGAGCGCGGATGCGAGGTAGCGTCGTCAGGCAGCGGCCAGGCATCGCCGGTGTAGGTCTTGCCGTCCGACGTCGTCCACGGCATCGCATCGGACGCAATCGCACCGCCGGGATACAGCACCGACATGTCGAGCAGGTCGCGGTGATGCGAATTGTTCTCGATGTCGAGGATGTGCCAGAGCACCAGCGAGGACGGCTCTTCGGCCTGCGCCTTCAGGAGCTCCTCGCGGTCATGGAAGCGATAGCCGTCGGTCACGCGCTGCACGGAATCGTAGCCGGTGCCGTTGCGCTCGACGAATTCGGGGTCGCTGAAGAAGGCGGCGGCCAGCACGGTCGAGCCGGTGCCGTAAGGGTAGGCCTCGACCGTGATGGGCAGGCCCTGCGCCTGCGCCTTCGCGATCAGCACACGGCAACGCTCGACGTCGGTCTTGCTCGACGAGTTGAAATGGCAGATGTGCATGTGCGCGCCGGTGGCGCCGGCATAGCCGATCAGGCGGATATAGGCTTCTACCGCGCTCTCGGGGTCGATGCGCGACATGAAGGCGACGTGAGTGAAGGTCGGCACGTCCTTGGCGGCGGCGAGCTGGCAGACCGCGGTCAGCTCCTGCACGCCGGCGCCCGGCGCGTAGGCATTGAGGATGCCGACGCCGATGCCGCCTTCATCGAGACCGCGCCCGAGACGCTCGAGAATGCCGGCGACCTCCGCATCACTCGCCACGTTGTCCATCCAGCGGCGATCGCGCATGGCGTTGCCGAACGCCTCCAGCGAGCTCTCCGCATTGGAGCCGGTCATTGCGCCGATGCGCGCAAACGCCCAGTTGGTGGCGGCGCCGTAGTTCAGAACGCGGCCCTTTCTCGCCTGGCGCTCATACCAGGACCCGACCGGCAGCACGCCGGCCTCGAGATCGAGCGTGGTCGTCACCCCGTCGAACGCCTGCATGCGGTCCGCCGGGATCGATTGGCCATGGGCGTGCAGGTCGATGAAGCCGGGGGCGACTACGAGGCCGGTCGCGTCGATCACCCGCTCGGCGCCGCCGAGGCTGCCCGTGCCGACCGCGGCGACCTTGCCGTCCACCACCGCCACGTCGCCGACGGCGTCCATCCCGCTCGCGGGATCCACCACCCGGCCGCCAGAGATCACCAAGCCGCTCATATCGTCACTCCCTCCACGTCGAAATCGCATCAAGGCAGATTCCGGAAGCGACGACCACCTCCACTGAAGCCGACGCAGCATGCTCGCACGGAAGGTCATTTGGCAGGCAACCCGCGGACGCGCGCTCGCGTCCTCGCGGCATGTTTTGCCCGAGTGATGCTGCTCTCCTCACCCTCTCGAAAGAAAGGGCGCAGGGAAGGCCGGGCGCCGGCTGGCACCCGTAAAGGCCCCCGTGCTGAACAGATTGCACACGCAATGCACAGGGGAGACACAGGGCAGCCGAAACCAGGCCTTCCCTGCGCGATGGTCTGACGGCCAATATGCCGCGCTCTCCCCGGAGACGAGTTCCTTCTTGCCTCCGTCACCTCCGCGAAATTCAGGCCATCACGTCGGTTAACGCGATGATGCCTTCGCGAAAGGCTTGACCGTAGCAACGACGGCCAGGACCACACGGTTTTGCCGTACGCAGGCCATCCGGCTTCGCCAAGAGGCTCCGCCGGACATGGGCGCCGTTCGTCTTCGCAGGTCACGCGAGCTCACGAGGTTCTCTCGCCCTGCACGCGCAAGCTCCGCCTTAACGCCGCCCGCGTCCACCGCAACTCCCAGCCCGCGCTCGAAACGACGTACGACCGCCCCTTTGGTGGGCTGGGATGGCCGACACATACGACAAATCCGAATTTCGGTAAAGTGGAATATTTTTGCCAAGAAGGGTTGACAAAGCTGCTGGCTATTCTGCCCGCACCTCAAGCCCCATCGACTGCTCGGTACGGCCCCATCATACGTATCTTGTCGAGATACGAAGGCCCTTGAAATACGTATCCCATTGAGATACGTATTTCAATGATCAGGAGCTTCAAGGGGAAGTTCGCCGAGGCGATCCTTCAGGACCGCACGATCCCGAAAGGTTTTCCGGCAGACCTGGCAAAGGTCGCACGCCGAAAACTCGTCGTGGTGGACGCCGCCGACTTTCTCGATGCCCTGAGATCGCCTCCCGGCAACCGCCTCGAAGCTCTCAAGGGCGATTTGGCGGGCAAGCACTCGATCCGCATCAACGATCAATGGCGGATCGTGTTCAGATGGACGGAGGCAGGCCCGGAAGACGTCGAGATCAGGGACTATCATTAGTCCGACAGGCCGATTGTGGCCGACCAAAGGAGTTCGCAGATGGCAAGGAAACTTCCGCCGATTCATCCGGGCGAAATCCTACGGGAAGAATTTCTCGTTCCGCTGAAGTTGACGCCCTACGCGGTCGCGGCGGCTCTGAACGTGCCGCGCACTCGGATCGAGCGCCTTGCGCGCGAAGAAAAGCCCGTCACGGCCGACACTGCGCTGCGGCTCGGAAAGTTCTTCAAGACAGGCGCCGCGTTCTGGATGAACATTCAGACCCGCTTCGACCTCGAAACGGCAGAGGACGTGCTCGCACCTCAGATCAAGAAAATTACGTCCTACGAGGCCGTTTGAGAGTGCGCCATGACTTCGAATCGGCCGCGAAGCTGCTCCGCCGTCTTCTCGCCTGCATTGTCATTCAGTGAGCTAGGCGGGGCGGCGTGAAGGTGGGCAAAGTTCCCAAGGGTTCCCAGTGATCGTCCGACGTCCTCTGCAACGCGACTCCCGTCATTCCGTTTCGCGCCGCGCTTTCCTCGGCGGACTTATGTCGGGAAGTGCCCTCGCGCTCGGCGGATGCGCCGGCCTGGGTGCGACCGGCGCGCGCTTCGACGCTTCATCGCTCTCCGTTGACCCGACAGTGCTTGTCACCACCACGCGCAAGCCCGTCAACGGTGCCCGTGCCAAACCCTGGTTTGGGCCGGAACGCGCGACGGCCATGACGGTCGCGCGGGCCAGGCTGGTGGCCCCGGACGAGAGCCGCCTGTCCCTCGCCTCGGTTGGAATTGGCGATTGGCGCCTTGATCGGGTCGAACCGGTGCCGGCTGACGCCGGTGATCTTGCGGCGCAGGCCGGGACAGGAGACGTGCTGATCTATGTGCACGGCTTCAAGCAGACATTCGAGACGGCCGTGCTGGACGGCGCCCATCTCTCCGATGGCATCAAGTTCCGCGGCCGGACGATGGTGTTCTCCTGGCCCTCCAAGGCCGGACTGTTCGACTATGCCTATGACCGCGACAGCGCGATGTGGTCGCGCGACGATTTCGAACGCGTACTCTCTGCGCTCGTGTCGGCGCCAAGCGCCGGCCGCGTGCACATCGTCGCCCACAGCATGGGAACCATGCTGACGCTCGAAAGCCTGCGTCAGCTCCATGCGCGATATGGCGACACCGTGACGAGCAAGATCGGCGCGGTCGTGTTTGCCGCGCCTGATATCGACATGGACGTGTTCTCGTCGGCGATCCAGCGCATCGGTCCGCTGGCCGGCAAGATCACCGTGATCGCCGCGACCAACGACCGCGCACTCGCGCTGTCGGGCCAGATCGCAGGTGGAATGACCAGGGTCGGCGCCGCCGAAAAGGCCGTCATCGCCCGGCTCGGCGTGCGCGTGGTCGATGCCTCCCAGGAAGGCTGGGGCATCATCAACCACGATCTGTTCCTGTCGAATTCGGAGGTGCAGAAGGTGATCCGCCGCGCGATCGACGGCACGACGGCGTGAGAGAGTGGCTGCCCCGAGCCATGCGTGAAGCTGGCTCCTGAGCATAATCGTCGCGGCTACGAGGGAAGGCGGCCGAGTTCTGGGGTGGCCGACGAAATGGCGCTCCCCACGCCCTTCCGAAACACCACGATGTTGGACTCGGTATGGAGGTTTTGTTAGCCAGAATTGGCGCTTCAGCTCATCTGGACAACGACCTTCCCCTTGGCTCGCCCCTTTTCGAGATACGCCAGCGCCGCCTTCGCCTGTTCGAACGGAAATACCTTGTCGATCACCGGCCGGATGCGCTCGGCCTTGAGAAGCTCGCCGATCTCGGCGAGTTGGCTACCATCGGGATGCACGAACAGGAATGAATATTCCGCGCCAATCTTGCCGGCATGGCGAATGATCTTGCGACTCAGCAATCTGAACAGGAACACCATGAAGAAGTTCATCCCTCGGGTGCGCGCGAACGCGGCGTCCGGTGGCCCGATGAGCGAGGCTATCGTGCTACCCGGCTTCAGGATCCGAAGCGATTTTTCGAGCGCATCGCCCCTGACCGTGCCTAGCACGGCGTCGTAGTCCCGCAGCACGTCCTCGAATTGCTGTGTCTTGTAGTCGACCACCTCGTCAGCCCCGAGGCTGCGCACCAGATCGACATTTCCTGTGCTGGTCGTCGTTCCCACCCGGGCTCCGAGATACGTCGCGAGCTGGATCGCAAAGGTGCCGATCCCGCCGGCGCCCGCGGGGATGAACACCTTCTGATGGGGCTTGAGACGCATGCGCTCCTTGAGCGCTTGCCACGATGTCAGGCCGACCATCGGGATCGAGGCCGCTTGCACGAAGTCCAGATTTGGCGGCTTGAGCGCGGCGGCATCCTCCGGCACGCGCGCGAATTCGGCGAGAGCGCCGGTTCCGAAATCGAAGATGCTGGCAAAGACGGCATCGCCCGGCTTGAAGCGAGTCACGCTGCTTCCGACCTCGACGACGACGCCTGCAAGATCACTGCCCAGCGTTGCCGGCAGCTGAAACTTGAGGATTGGCTTGAACGTTCCTTTCGGAATCATGTTGTCGATCGGGTTCAAGCCCGCGGCGTGAACCTGGACCAGAATCTCGTTCGGCTTGGGCGTCGGCCGGGGAATTTCAGCCAATGCGACCTGATCCGACTTGCCGTAACGTTTGAAGACAAGAGCTTTCATCTTCCCTCTCGGTCCGAAGGTTTTTTTGCAGTCGCGGCGGCAAGAGGCCGCGCGTACGCCGGTTGTTGCCGTCAGAAGGCCCGGGCGGTGCGGGCGGGCTGCGATCCCGGCCGCACATCAAGACGCAGGTCTTTTCGTACGCCGGCATCCACCAAGCCGGCTGGCGCAAATCGCCGCAAGAATCGTAGGCGCTTCGCGAGGCTGCCAGCCGCGTACCGGACTTGCGGCCGCATCGCGCTCGCCGCCTTCAGCACGGTCTCGGCCACTACGGCCGGATGTTCGGCCGTTGCCATCACCTCGTTCACCCTCTTGGTCACGCCCGCGCGCGCCTCGCGATATTCATCTAGCTTGGCATCGGGCTCCAGGAAGTTCGCGTCGAACGGCGTCTTGGTGTACGCGGGCTCAATCACCGAGACCCGAATGCCTCTCGTGCGCAGTTCATGGTCGAGCGACTCCGAGTAGCCGGCCACCGCGTGCTTGGTTGCGGCATAGAGCGCGCCATACGGCATCGGTAGAAAGCCAAGCACGGAGCCGATGTTGATGATGCGGCCACTCCCCTGCCGTCGCATGTGTGGCACGACGGTCCGCGTCATCCGGATCAGCCCGAAGAAGTTCGTGTCGAAGATCGCTCGTGCCTGATCCATCGAGCTTTCTTCCGCTCCCGCAGGGGCAACACCAAAGCCGGCATTGTTCACGAGCAGGTCGATGCGGCCCTCGCGCCGTATCACTTCGCTGACTGCTGCTTCTACCGATGCATCGCTGGTCACGTCGAGGGACAGCATCTCGAACGGATGCTTGCCGGCCTGCGTGCCGCCCCGCCTGCTGGTGCCAAACACGTTATAGCCGGCGTTCGCAAGCCGTTCCGCCGTGGCCTGTCCGATGCCTGACGAGGCGCCGGTCACCAGCGCGATCCTCGGTTCAATCCTGTTCATAAGCCTCTCCGGCGCTACCACTGGGCTAGAAATATTTTGATTACGATCGTAACTATTGATATAAATGACGATCGTAATTATAATTGTCAAGCCCGTGATCGAGGACTAGCGAACATGCGCGTTTCAAAAGAACAGGCGGCGAAGAATCGCGAGCGCATCCTCGATACCGCCTCACGCCTGATGCGAGAGCGCGGCATCTCCGGCGTGGGTGTCGATGCTCTTGCCGAGGCGGCCGGGCTGACACACGGCAGCCTGTACAGTCAGTTCGGTTCCAAGGAACGGCTCGTCGAAGAAGCGGTGGCCTACGCGATCGCGGCCAAGGCGCAGGAATTGCCCGAGGCCTTTGCTCTCAACGATTATGTTTCGGACTACCTCTCGCCGGCCCATCGCGACGATCCGGCAAGCGGCTGCCCCTTTGCCGCCCTGGCTTGCGAGATCTCACGCCAGAGCAGCGGCGCAAGAGAGCGCTTCACGGCCGGCGTGCGGGGCGCGATAGCTTTCCTGAGCGGCCGAATGGCCTCTTCGCTGAAGCCACGGCAGAGTAGGGACAAGGCGCTCGCTGCCACCGCCTCCCTGGTCGGCGCCTTGGTCCTCGCCCGGGCGGTGAACGATCCCAAGCTGTCGGACGATATACTTCGCGCGACGAGGAATTCGCTATCGTGACGGGCACCCAATTCACCGGTATTCGGAGCTGCGAATGCAGCAGCTGCCACTGATTGCATTTCCATCGGAGGCGAGATGGTCTGCCTCGCCTCGCGCAATCATCAAGGAATTACAGTGGCAGTGCACTTAAGCGGATTTCCATTAAGAGCCAGCTCTCCGATCGAGTAGCGAACGATGGAGCGAATTGAGTGCACTGTCACCGTAATTGCGCGCACGCTCGCTGCGGCTCCGAGGGAAAAACGGCCGATTTTGGGTGCCAGTCTCGACCCAAATGGCGCTCCAGGCAGAAGAAAACCGCGAACGCTGAATTGCAGCTTGCGGATGGAAGACCTATGTTGGGTCTCTAGTCAGGCAGCCGCCCATCGTATGGCGAGAGTCTGCAGGGTCGACCTCGCGGTGGATGGTTTGCATTCCGCATCGGAGGTGATGCCATGGCCGTTGCTCCCACGCTCCAGAAATACCTCGCCGCTGAGAACATCCAGTACGAGGTGATCCCGCACGAACTCAGCATGACGTCCGCTCGAACGGCCGAGGCATGCCATATCTCGGGCGACCGCCTCGCCAAGGGCATCGTGTTGCGGCGCGACGGCGGATACATGCTGGCCATCTTGCCCGCATCGCATCACCTCCGCCTGTCAGACCTGAGGACAAGCCTCGGCGACAATGTCCACATGGCCAATGAAACCGAGGTCAATCAGCTGTTCAGCGACTGTGCACACGGTGCGGTTCCCGCTGTCGGCAAATGCTACGGATTGGACATGATCGTCGACGACAGCATCGAGGCACAGCCAGACATCTACATGGAAGCCGGCGATCATGAGACGCTGCTCCATATGGGTCACGCGCAGTTTGCGCGCCTGACGGCCAACGCACCGCACGGGCGCTTCAGCGCGCATGACTGAGGATTTTGTAGACCGCCCATTGCCGTTGCGATCTTGGGCGGGAGCTCTGGCCGCGAGGTCGCCGTCATGCTGTTCCGCAGGTGGCGGCGAGAGCGTCTGCGCTTGTCTGGTCGGAGTTCGGAAGATTGGGGGTGCCGCTGCATTGCATCAACGCACTTGAAACCCACGAACGGAGGCTCGCCATGAAAGTCAAAGACGTGATGCACAAGGGTGTCGATTGGGTCAGCCCCAACACCCCAATCACCGAGCTTGCCAAACTGATGCGGGCGCATGACATCGGCTGCATTCCGATTGGCGAGGATGACAAGCTGGTCGGAATGGTGACCGACCGCGATATCGTCTGCAAAGGGCTTGCGAGCCACAGCTTCGATGCCGGCCGCGCGACGGCGCGCGACGTGATGACCGAGGGCATCCATTGCTGCCGCGACGACGATGACCTCGCCAAGGCGATGCATCACATGGAGAAGCTGCAGGTCCGCAGGCTGCCGGTGATCAACAAGAGCAAGCGGATGGTCGGCATCATCAGCCTGGGCGACGTCGGCCATTCCGCGTCCGGTGATATGCTCACCGAGACCGTCAGGAGTGTTTCGGCGCATCACTGAACTTGCGGCCAGGACTTACGGCCAGGACTTGCGGCCAGGACTTGCGGCCAAGACTTGCGGCCAAGACTTGCGGCCAAGGCTCCTCTCGCGATCGCCGCTCAAACAGGCGTTGAGGGGAGCCCGAGCCACGCGCTCGTCATGCAACCATCGCGCGGCACAGAAGCGACGGCGCGGTGTGGCTTACTTTGCGCCGGAGTGAATGCTAGGGCGGGTTCACTCGATCGCTTCATCAGCGTCGACGCTGCGGCGCGCAACCCATGACCAAGCGAGATCGCGCGGCCGGACCGGGCCGCCGTCGGATGGGGTCGCAGCAAAAAGTCGAGGAATATCGCGGATTTGGCGCTCCCTAGGGGAATCGAACCCCTGTTTCAGCCTTGAGAGGGCCGCGTCCTAACCGCTAGACGAAGGGAGCGTGAGGGCTAGCCAATAGCCTCGAAATTTGTCCGCCGCAAGGACCCCGAGGAGCCTTTTACGGCTCATTGGCGAATTTCAGCCGTCCGGCCGGCTTGAGGGTATGGGCGTCGAAGGTGCGGATCTCGATGACACCGCCGACATCCAGGCTGACCACGAGGCGGTCGCCGGCGAGGCCGGTGGAGACGATTTTGGCGCCCTTCGGCAGGATGGCGGTGACGTCACTGGCCGCCTCGGCCGCCCTTCCCTCGGACTTGAAAAGACGGTAGCCCACCGCGATCAGCACGGCGCAGATCGCCAGCGCCGTGGTCAACCCCGCGATCAGCATCATCCGCCGCACCCGCGCGAACAGCGCGGCCTGCTCGGGGCTCGGTTCGGGAACAGCGGTATCAGTCGTCGTCATGGAAAATTTTGGCTCTGCGCAAAGGTTGGAGGTTGTCGTCGACGGCAACGAGGGCTCGGCCCGGCTCGACCGCGTGCTGGCGGCCCACCTCACCGACCTGTCGCGATCGAGGCTGAAAGCCCTGATCCTGGCGGGCGCGGTGAGCCTTAAGGCCTCCGCGGTCCGCGACCCCGCTTATCACGTCACATCCGGCGATACGATCACAATCGACGTGCCGGAAGCGGCCGCGCCGGAGCCGAAGGGGGAGGACATCGCCCTCGATATCGTGTTCGAGGACGATGACATCGTCGTCCTCAACAAGCCGAAGGGGCTGGTGGTGCACCCCGCGGCCGGCCACGAGACCGGCACGCTGGTGAACGCGCTGATCGCCCATTGCGGCTCTTCGTTGTCGGGCATCGGCGGGGTGCGCCGGCCTGGCATCGTGCACCGACTCGACAAGGACACCACAGGGCTGATGGTGGTCGCCAAGAACGACCTCGCCCATGCCTCGCTGACCGCGCAATTCGCCGACCACGGCCGCACCGGTGCGATGCGCCGCGGCTACATGGCCTTCGCCTGGGGCGTCCCTGGCCGCCATCGCGGCACCGTCGATGCGCCGATCGACCGCCATCCGCATGCACGCGAGAAGATGGCGGTGCGCCAGGGCGGCCGCGAGGCGGTGACGCATTGGGAGATCCTGGAGAGTTTTAACGGACGCGACGGCAAGCCGATCGCGACACTGCTGGCCTGCGAGCTCGAGACCGGGCGCACCCACCAGATCCGCGTCCACCTCGCCCATGTCGGTCATCCCCTGATGGGCGATGCCGTCTATGGCCCGCATTTCAAGACCAAGGCGAACCAGCTGGTGCGCTCGTCGCAGGCCGCTCTGACTGCGCTTGGGCGGCAAGCCCTGCATGCGTATTTGCTGGTATTGGAGCACCCGAGGACCGGAGAATTACTCCACTGGGAGGCGCCTTTGCCGGAGGATTTGCTTCTCCTTCAGAGCGCCCTGAAAGCGGCGGTATGACGCAGGCCCTTTAAGAAAAGCGTTACATTACAAAAGATTATAGCTGCCACACGGGGTCGTGACGTCAGCAATCCTTCCCTTTTTGCCCCCCCATGGGGTATATTGCGCCTGCGTTGGAAATGACCAACGGAACATCGCAGCTACGGCCGGCTTTAACACAGCGGTCGTCTGCCTGGCCCGCCGCTATCGGGGGCCTGAACCTTTGGAGGGCTTCAGTATGGCCCGTACCGCTGCTTTGCCGGTCCTCAATGGAGAATCCGGCCTTTCCCGTTACCTCGCCGAGATCCGCAAGTTCCCGATGCTGGAACCCCAGCAGGAATACATGCTCGCCAAGCGTTGGCGCGAGCATGACGATCGCGACGCGGCGCACCAACTCGTCACCAGTCATCTCCGGCTCGTGGCCAAGATCGCCATGGGCTATCGCGGCTACGGCCTGCCGATCTCCGAGGTCGTCTCGGAAGGCAATGTCGGCCTGATGCAGGCGGTGAAACGTTTCGAACCCGAGAAGGGGTTCCGTCTCGCCACCTACGCGATGTGGTGGATCAAGGCGTCGATTCAAGAGTACATTCTGCGTTCCTGGTCGCTCGTGAAGATGGGCACCACCGCGAACCAGAAGAAGCTGTTCTTCAACCTGCGCAAGGCGAAGAGCAAGATCAACGCGCTGGACGAGGGCGATCTGCGCCCCGACCAGGTGAAGATCATTGCCAAGCGCCTCGGCGTCACCGATCAGGACGTGATCGACATGAACCGCCGCCTCGGTGGCGACGCGTCGCTCAACGCACCGATCCGCGACGACGGCGAAGCCGGCGAATGGCAGGACTGGCTGGTCGACAATACGCCCAACCAGGAAGCCATGCTGGCCGAGCACGAGGAGTATGACGAACGCCGTGACGCGCTGAACGGTGCCATGGGCGTGCTCAACCCGCGCGAACGTCGCATCTTCGAGGCTCGCCGCCTCGCCGATGAGCCGATGACGCTGGAAGACCTCGCTGCCGAGTTCGGCGTGTCGCGCGAGCGCGTCCGCCAGATCGAGGTCCGCGCCTTCGAGAAGGTGCAGTCCGCGGTCAAGGGCACGATCGCAAGGGCCGAACAGGCCGCGCTGGAAGCCGCGCACTAAGCGGGGCGTTTCCGCGGTAAGAGATTGGCGGATCGAAAGAGACAGAAAGCCGGCGGCAACGCCGGCTTTTTTGTTGGGGCCGGCGCATGGTTGATCGACGCGAGGCGCAGCTCCGCAGGCGCTGTCATGCCACGGCTTGACCGGGGCATCCAGTACGCCGCAGCTCCCGTAGCGGCAGCGAGATCTTCAACGCAAGCCTCTGGAATACTGGATCGCCCGGTTGAACCGGGCGATGACAGTGGTGGTTGTGGCTGCAGTGGGCGCGCTGCCTTGCCAAGGGAGACGGCCATCACAGTCCGCTCCTCTCGTCCGACGTAGAACCAAGCCCGGCCTTGAACCCGCGCCGCCGCTCGACCGACCCAAATGATCGGACCGACAGCCTCGATAGGACGCACCCCGTGTCGATCATCCTGCAATCCACCGTCGGTGGCTTCTCTCCCCAGTTCATGCGCAAGCTGCCGCTGGTCGAGCAGGCGATGCGCGAGCATGGGCTGGAGCCGTCGGAGTTCGTGATCTCCAAGGACTATGCCTCGACCGCGACGATCCCGCTCATGGGGCCGTTCTTCTTCAGTTACAGCGTGTTCTTCGGCGAGGAGACATTCACCGTCACCGAACCGAACGACATGGTGTTCCTGGATTACTTCTTCAAACGCGTGCTGGCTGTCGATGATCCGCCGGAATTGCCGCAGCGGCCGGGATTGATGCGACGGTTCTTCGGTTGGATGGCGCAGGCGGTTTAACGCCTCCCGTCACTCCCCCACATCCTCGCCAGCGTTGCGAGCCAGCAGCCCTCGCAATAGCGCGCGTCCTTGTAGTCGATCCAGTTGTGGGCATAGACGCGGTCGATCGGGATGTCGTAGCGCGCGCGCAGGACCTGAACGAGCACGCGCCACGCTGCGACCTGCGCGTCGGTGGGGCCGGTCGCGACGTCGGGATAATTGCCGGCGAACTCGACGCCGATGGAATTGTCGCGCACGACCTGGCGATAGGTCGCGCTGTTGTCGATGTACTTGTTGTCGTGGCGGTTGGCGCCGTCGCCATGGGTCGGCACCAGGTTTTCCGCGACCGCCCAATAGACCGTGCCGTCGGTCTCCACCCACACGGTGACGCCGCGCCGCGTCGGGGTCTTCGCTTGCGCTTGCGCACCGCCGCGCGCCGAGCCCGCCGGCCCTTCGGTCTGGTGCACGATGATGTTGCGCCAGGGTGTTGCGCTCCGGACGTCACCCCATGGCGCCAGCCAGACCATCTTCAGGCCGGGAATGTCGGGCGTGCCGGAGGCGCGTGCGAGCTTTGCGAGCTCGGCATCCTCGGCAGCGGCGGGGGCGATCAGAAAGAAAGCGGCCAGAACGGCCGCGAGCAGGCGAGCGATCATCATGCGGGTCCAACAGAGACCAAACCTAGCATGGCCTCAGGCGAAATGGCGCGCGGTCTCGCCCCGGCCGATCGGCTCAGGCGAGAGCGGCGGCGACGGATCGTAGACGGCAAAATCGTTCTTGCCGTTCTTCTTGGCGGCATAGAGGGCGTGGTCGGCATTGGCCATCAGGCGATCCGGGAATTCCCCGATGCCGCGATCCCACTGCGCGACGCCGATCGAGATCGCGATCGGGATCTCGCTGCCGGTGCAGGCCTCGGCGTCCTGACGGCAGACCTCGAGCACGCGCCGGGCGATCGCGGCGGCCTCGCGCAAGGACGAGGACGGCAGCACGACGCAGAACTCGTCGCCACCGGTGCGGGCCAGCATGTCGCCGGGCCGCAACCGCGTCTGCGCCATCAGTGTGAAGTGCTGCAGACAGGCATCGCCGGCGGCATGGCCGTGGGTGTCGTTGATGGTCTTGAAGCCGTCGAGATCGATCACCAGCAGCGAGAACGGCGCGCCGCTACGCTCCGAGCGGGCGCATTCCTCGGTCAGGCGCTGCAACAGATGCCGCCGGTTGGCGACGCCGGTGAGATCGTCGAGCAGCGCGAGATCGGCGACCTCGCCCCGCAGCCGGTCCATCGCCATCAGCAGGAAGCCGAAATTGAGCGTCATCGACAGGAACAGCAGCCCCAGCACCATGACGGCATGGGTCTGGCCGCCGGCCTTCGCCGAGAGATCGTGGCCGAGCAGATTGCCGATCGTGCGGGCAATGAGGATCGCGATGATGGTGAGGATGACGATGCCGGACAGCCGCGCGCCCGGGCTGACGCGCCCTTCCGGCGGCGACAGCAGCAGGCGCAGCGCCAGCACCAGAGGCAGGGCCTGACCGAGCGTGTAGCTGAGCATGCGCAGCTGCATGTGCTCGAAGCCGACCATGAAGACCACGACGCCGGCAAGGCTCAAGCCTCCCGTAGCCGTCATGAGGCGCCAAGAGACCGGCCGGCCATAGAAGCGCTCAATGCCCATCGCGGCGAGGCAGCTCGCGGCGATGACGCCGGCCGCGCCGAGCAGAAGGGGCAGAGGAGAGGCCACGAACAGGCGGACCAGCGCCGTCATCGCCCCGATCGCGCCGACGAAGGACGATGCCATCCAGAACCGCGCGGCGGCGAATTTCGGATAGGAGCGCGTCACGTAGGCCCAGATCACGCCGAGCGCCAGGAAGTTGACGACGAAGACGGTCCAGAGCGTCGGTACGTTCAGCATGACGCGCGCGGCATGCGCAGCGTCGCGCCCCCCGTCCCTGGCAGCCGTCCGTCCATGACCCATCCCCGTTTTCTTGCGGAGAAGAATGCGGCCTTCGCGCTTAATGGAGTCTCACCGCGTTCCGGCAAAACGCGCCTTTGGTTTTGGATTCATGAACGGCGCCGCTCCGTTGTCGGATCGTTAGGGATGTCGGCGGCGACGCTGCTTCGATGCCGCGATGCGGATTCGCGCACCAAAATCACCCGAAAATGCATCTGAGCTGTGGATAACGCGATGACACGGATGTGACAGCGCGGGGCAGGAAGGCGCGAATCTGCTGAGCTTGTCATCGAGGATGTTGCGAGGCTGGCCCTCCGCCGAGCATCCCTCGTGTCGCGTTCCACCATTAACCCTTAAGAGGATCCTATGGCTAAGAAAGCGAAGAAGGCGACGAAGAAGAAGGCGAAGAAGGCCAAGAAGGCGAAGAAGAAGTAACGAGGCTTCTGTTTCTTTGCCCGGGTGGAGCCTCGCTCCGCCCGGGCTTCGGGTCAGCGTTGAGAGAGTGAAGGTGGCGGGCGCGAGGCCCGCTTTTTTATTGGGTGTTCTCCCTCGCTCCGTTCCTACGGGGAGAGTTGAAGAAGAAGCTACCTTTCCGCGAGGGCCAGCTTGGCGCCGAGCGCGGCGAAACCGGCGGCGAAGCTGCGGCGCAGCCAGGCCATGACGCGCGGGCGGGAGATGACGTGCTCGCGCACCGAAGCGGCGCAGAGGCCGTAGACCACGAACACCGCAAGCGTCATCGCCATGAAGGCGCCGCTCAACTCCAGCATGCGCGCCAGCACATGGGCCTCGTCCGCGGCAATGAACTGCGGCAGGAAGGCGAGGAAGAAGATCGACAGTTTTGGATTGAGGATGTTGATCAGAAAGCCGGTCACGATGACGCGGCCGACCGAACGCTCGCGGATCTCGCCCTCGACCGCCAGCGCCCCTTGTTCGCGCAGCGCCTGCCAGGACATGTAGAGCAGATAGAGCACCCCGCCCCATTTCAGCGCGGCAAAGGCGAGCGCGCTGGTGTGGAGCACGGCGGCGAGCCCGAGCATCGCCGCTATCATGTGCGGCACGATCCCAAGCGTGCAGCCGAAGGCGGCCGCCAGGCTGGCGCGCGAGCCGCGCGTCAGCGCCGCAGCCAGCGTGTAGAGCACGCCGGTGCCAGGGGACGCGACGACGATGAGCGAGGTGAGCAGGAAGGACCAGGTCATGGGCGGACGCTACCACCCGGCATCGCGGCGGGGAAGCCGGGCCTTGGGCCTTCAGTCTTGATCCGTCATCCCTGCGCCACGGCTTCGCCGTTGCGCAGGGATGACGGGTTGAGAACGCTCACGCCAGCTGCGCGAGCTCGGCTTCACGCAGCACGTCGAGCGGCGCCCAGGGTTTGGCCCAGAACTTTGCGCCGTCGGGCAAGGGCTGCATCAACGGACGGCCGGAGGTGACGACGACGTCGAGCTTGGGATTGCGGTCCTTGGCGACATGCGCGAGCTCGACGCCGTTCATGCGGCCCGCGAGCTGGACGTCGGTCATCATCAGGCAGAGCGCGCCGGCGCTCTTGTCGAGGACGCGCTCGGCGGCCTCGGCGCTTTCGCACTGGATCACCTGGTAGCCGCTCTCCTCCAGCAGCAGGCTCAGCATCTCCCGCTGCATGACGTCGTCTTCAACGATCAACGCAGTTGCACGAAATGGCTGTGCTTGTCCCATCGGCGTCTCCCAACGATCGCTTGCGTAACGTATGTTAAGGAGCCAATGCGCCTGCGGTTCAGTTCCATTCTGAAAAAATGTAAAGCATAGTTCCCGCAGCAGAGGCTTGACGGGGAACATCATGACAGCGATTCGCGGCGCCGCCGCAATCACGGGAGCCGCCAGCGGCATCGGACGCGCGCTGGCGATCGAGCTTGCACGGCGCGGCTGCGATCTTGCGCTGGCCGATCGCGACGAGGCCGGGCTGAAGACGCTCGCGGCCGAGATCGGTGAGGGCCGCAAGGTCAGCGTGCACCGCGTCGACGTCGGCGAGCCCGACGACATCGCGCAATTCGCGAACGAGGCGGCCTCCGCGCATCCCGCGCTCGGCATCGTCGTCAACAATGCCGGCGTCGCGCTGATGGGCTCATTCGAGGAGATCGACCATGCGCAGATGGACTGGCTGTTCGACATCAATTTCTGGGGCGTGGTGCACGGCACGCGCGCCTTCCTGCCGCATCTGAAGACAAGGCCGGAGGCGCACATCGTCAACCTCTCCTCGATCTTCGGCATCATCGCGCCGCCGGGGCAATCGGCCTATGCGGCGGCCAAATTCGCGGTGCGTGGCTTCTCCGAGAGCGTGCGGCACGAGCTCGCGGTGGCGGGCAGCCCGGTCAGGCTGTCGGTCGTGCATCCCGGCGGCGTCGCCACCGCCATCGCGCGCAACTCTCGCACCGGGGTCGGCGTCACCGACAATGCCCGCCGCGCGCAATCGATCGAGCGGTTCGAGACCGCGGCAAAGACCACGCCGAAAAACGCCGCGCTGCGCATCATCAGGGGTATCGAGAAGAACGAGCCCCGCATCCTGATCGGCAACGACGCCCGCTTCATGGACCTGTTGCAGCGCTTCCGCCCGGGAACGTATTGGGCGCCGCTGCAGCGGCGGCTGGAGAAGATGGCGAAGGGAACATGAGGTCGGGACGCGAAGGCGTTGCCTGGTCCCGGCTGTCGTAGGGTGGGCAAAGGCGCACTTGCGCCGTGCCCACGATCTCTTGCCGCCGACAGAAGTCGTGGGCACGCTACGCTTTGCCCACCCTACGAGACTGGGTATGTGGTCACTGCCCCGCCAGCCGATCGGCGAAATACCCGATCGTCTTGCGATACACCACCGCCCTGTTCCACTCGCGCATCGCCTCGAAATTGGCGGTGCCTTCGCCGTAGGGCTGACCCATCTTGAAGCCGCTGGTGTGGAGCAAATTCGCGGTCGAGGCGAGCACGTCGGGGACGCTGTGGCGGAGGTCGACATGGCCATCGCCGTCGAAATCGACGCCGTATTTGATGTAGGACGACGGCAGGAACTGGGTCTGGCCGATCTCGCCGGCAAAGGCGCCGATCAGGTCGCGCAGCGGCAGGTCGCCGCGCTGCACGATCTTCAGCGCGGCAAGCAGCTCGCCCTGGAACAGATCGGTGCGGCGGCAATCATGCGCGAGCGTTGCCAGCGTGCGGACCACCGGCATCTTGCCGATGTCGCCCTTGCCGAAATCGCTCTCCAGCCCCCAGATCGCGACCAGGATATAACGCGGCACGCCGAACTGCTGCTCGATGCGCGAGAGCAGCGCGGCGTGGCGCTGCAAGAGGGCGCGGCCGCCATTGATGCGGCCGGGGCCGACGCGGGTCGAGACATACTGCTCAAAACTCTTGTTGAACGTGTGGCGCTGGCGCCGGTCGAAGGCGAGCACCGCGCCATCGGGGGTGACGCCGCTGAGGGCCGCGTTGGTCACGCTGGCCGAGACGCCGGCTCCTTGCGCTTCCTGGGCCATGGTGGCGACGAAACTGTTGAAGTCCCCGCCGCAGCGCGCGGCCTGCGCCGACCCGCCGGCCAGACAAATGACGGACGCGGCGGCGAGAAGCAGTCTCAGCATGTGGAGCAATCCCCTTAAAAATCCTGGCTGCGAAGCAGCGTGCGGATCATGCCCGGGAAAGCAGCGAGCGTCAAAGCGCAAGGCTGGAAAGCACAAGGCTTGAAAGCGCAAGGCTTGATCCGCATCAAACTGTCTCACCGCTTGCAGCGAGCGGGAGGTCATCACCTCGCTCGGCCCTGCGCCGCGCGTGTTTTCCGGAACAATCGGATCGGGAATGCTCCGCCGGTTAGAACCGGCAGGACGGCGCGCGAGACTAACGTCTTGCGTCCCGTCCCCCGCAACCGACACCCGCAACCGACAGAGAGTGCCGATGTCCGCACCGCAGAAAATCCCGGGAATGCTCGTCCTTGCCGCCCTGCTCTTCCTGCACGCAATCCCCGTCTCCGCACAGACGCGCGACGTGGCGGGCGCGCGCGACTATCCCGGCATCGGCCGGTTCGCCGGCAGCGTCGTCACCGGCTATGTGGTGAAGGATTTTGACGCGACACGGATGCAGGCGGCAAGCTTCAGGGACGGCCAGCCGACCGATGCGCGGCGGCTCGAGGGCCGCATCGTCCGCATCGCCTATCGCACCAATCCCGGTCCCTCGATCCTGGAAGTGTCGCGCAATTTCGAGACGCAGCTCACCAAGGCCGGCTTCGAGACCTTGCTGGCCTGCGACACCGAGGCCTGCGGCGCCATCCCCTTCACCGAGAGCATCGACACGCTGCCGGTGCCGCAGATGTGGGTCGATGGCTTCAACTACCGCTATGTTGCCGGCCGCAAGGCCGAGGGCGGACGCGAGACCTATGCCAGCGTCATCGTCAGCCAGAACAACCAGGACATCACCGCACAGGTCACCGTCGCCGAGCTCGGGGCCATCGCGAACAAGATGGTCGACGCCGCCGCGATGGCGAAGGGTCTGGGTGAGACCGGCCACATCGCGCTCTACGGCATCTATTTCGACACCGACAAGGCGGTGCTGAAGCCGGAAAGCCGCCCGACGCTGGAGCAGATCGCAAAACTGCTCGCGAGCCAGCCGCAACTGAGCGTCTTCATCGTCGGCCACACCGACAGCCAGGGCGCCTATGAATACAATCTCGACCTCTCCAAGCGCCGCGCGGATGCGGTCGCAGCCGAGCTGGTGAAGAGCTTCCGGATCGCGCCGACGCGCCTGCGCACCGCCGGCGTCGGATTGCTGGCGCCGGTCGGCCCAAACGCGACGGACGCGGGCCGCGCGCTGAACCGGCGTGTGGAGCTGGTGGCGCCGTGAAACGTCGCGCGGAAGTTTGATGCGGGTCAACATCGGAGCTTGGACGGCGTGAGATGGATGCCGCAGACATCCTCTCTCTCGTCATTCCCGGGCGCGACAAAGTCTGAGGCAACCAGCCATGCCCGACCATCAGGACAAGCCGGCCCGCCCTGGCCTCCTCCGCATCCCCCTGTTCCGCCTGCTCGCCATCAACCTCGCGATCGGCGCCTGCGCCGCGACGCTCCTCGTCGGCGGGCTGCTCTGGCTCAACCCCGGACATCTGCGCGAGCTGATCTTCGCCGACAGTTCGCCCGGCATCGCGCTCGCGCTGCTGCTGGCATCCTTCCTCATCACCTTCGGCTCGGCTGCGATGGGCAGCGCGATCATGGCGCAGGGACTTAAAGGACACAACGGCAAGGGCGGCGGACACGGATCGCGGCTCGCCGTGCAGGTGACGGCGCGGCGCACGCGCGCGCATTGAGACATGAGCGGCGCCGATGGAACTCGCTTTTACAAATCGAGATCACACTGTCTGCACGCAGGCGGGAAGAGGTGCAGGCTGGCGCGCCTTCCGACACAGTGTGCCACTCGCGTTGCATCGCGGGGACCGGCAAGATGAACAAATTGGTTTGACGGTCCAAACAATTGCTTCGATGTGAATCGAAACCACGCGTCGCAACCATCGCATATCTGATCCGCTCGCTGCGACATCAACGCCGCCACGATTTGCCTTGCCATCGCAGGGCGCCTTCTATAGCCTTCTATTTTAGGTTGTCGCCCTGCCAGCCCCGGGCGACACTGAGACCAAAAATAAACGGCGGGCTTCGGCCCGCCGTTTATTGAGGCAAGGGTTGTTGAGCAAGGGTCCCCTCGAAGGGCCGCCGCAGATCGCAGGCAGGCGCCTGCCCCCTCCCCCGCAGCCGGATTTCGATCAGCCGCATTTAGTCCTGCGTTCGGGGCCGGACTGCCGTCGGTGATCGCCAAAGTCATTTGACTGCGGCCCTCCAATCGACGACAAGCCGCCATGGCCAAAAAACCCGGAACCAATCCCAAAGGCGAATTCGCCTTTTTCAACGTCTTCTATGAAGACGATTCCCAGCGCTCCAACCGCCGCGTGCCTAGCGAACTCCTCGGCGGCCTCGACGGTGACGAACCCGCCCGCGCCTTCATCATGGAGCAGGACCGCGAGATCGCGGAAAAGAGCGGCCGCCCGGCGCTCGAGATCAAGCGGATCGAGCGGGTCGGGGTGAAGAAGAAGTAGTATCAGCCCGACGCATCAGCACAGACAAAACGGCGGGCTTTCGGCCCGCCGTTTTCGTTTGGATGGATGCCCGGGTCAGCCCGGGTATGACGATCCGAATTTGTTGTCGAGGGACGACCGCAGCTTCCGCGACCGCGCCGGTGCTTCGGCTTGACGCACGCCCCACAGCAGTTCGCTTCAATCGTAACCCCTCGGCGAACTGAACGCATTCGCCCGAAGCGAACAGACTTCCGCGTGCCGCCTATGCGCACGCCTCGTTCCTGAAACTACCACAACTCAAAAACATCACGCACAATCCTTGCGCGAAAATAACCCATGAGCTACTTTTCAATTTTTGGGGATATTTTTCAATGCAGACGTTATTTGCCATTGCCGAAAAAATTCAGACGCCTCTATCGCTCTCGGCGTTAATGCTGCTCATCCTGTTCTACCTGTTCCGGATCATCTTTCAACGGCTGAGGCTAGAGCTGGTCCTTGGCCCGGAAATATACAAACTTCTGATGAGAGCGATGACCTATCTGTTCTCACTCGCCATCATTGCACTTGTCTTAGGGCTTCTATCTTACGCACTTACTGCACTCCTCAACCTTAGTTTAGACAAGCGAGCTGACGCCTTGCTGCAAGATCTTCAAGATTCGTCGCCGCTGGTGAGAATACCCGCAATCGACGGCTTAAAGGAAATGGCTGTATCGAGCAGTCCCCGTGCAGCAAGAACCTGCAATGCGCTGGCTACATTCGTGAGAGGTTTTGCCGCGACGTCCCTCTCGTCCCCATCCGAGCGACTGAGCGACGATATTCAACGCGCTGTGAAGACGCTTAGCGACCTGACTGCTGGTCAGAGCTGCGCAAAAATTGATCTGTCTGGGAGCGACCTTCGTCGTCTCCAATTGCCGGGAGGCAACCTGACAGAAGCAATTCTCACAAATGCAAGGTTTGACCAAGCAAACATGGTAGGCGCGAACTTGCGCGGCGCAAGATTGTCAGGCGCGGTATTTACAGAAGCAAAGGCCATGCGGACGGACTTTCAGTTCGCCAGGGTCCACGACGTCAAATGGCACAGGGCGGACATTAGCGGAGCCAATTTTACGTCCGCACAGGGACTGGCTGGGGCGGACCTCATGTCTGCGAGGATGGATAAAATCGTCCTAGATGACACCGACCTTTCGAGCACGAAGCTTTCTAACTATCCGATAACGGGCGGCTCTTATCGAAACGCGGACATTCGAAGGACGGACTTCAGCCAGGTATCGGGAATCTGCAGGAGCGAGCTCGGTCGCGCGCTCGGCCCTCCAATGAAGGAGCCAGCATATGTCTGCTAGTCACCTTTCGCGCCGGGATATCTGGCAAGCGATCATGCTGGGGGCTACGGCTGCACCGATCGTTCCGGACGATGTTATCGCTCAAGAAGCCGACGTCCACTGCTACCTCGCACAAAGTGGCCGCCTCGAAGATAACATGGTGATCGGCACGCTGATCGTCCGCGATACGATCGAATGCACCCGCAAGATTCAAGAGATACGGAAATCAACTAGCTACTTCCGAAAAACGCGCTTCAAGTCCACCGACCGGAAGAAGGAAGTTTTCTGTCGAAGTCTGATCGATCATCTCATCGATCAGACCGCAATCGTTTTTGTGGGCACAAACTTTTCTATCGGTCAACTAAGCGACAACGCCGAGGAAATCGACGTGCGCTATTTAGCCATCCACAAGCGTTTACTCGCGTCTCTAAGAATACCTAAGAATGCAAAGTTGACACTGCACATCAAGGATCATGGGGTCACCGACCCCAGGCTGTTCAAGAACAAGCTACGGGCTATTGAACCTTGGTATCCGCAAATCATTGATCGAACGTCCAACGACGCAGACTTGATGCAAATCGCAGGATATTTCACCGGGCTCGTTCGATACGAAAAAGGGACGCCGGAGAAGCGAAACAAAGTCAATGCAAGAATTGCCGACTACGCCATGGAAAGATTGCAGGTCGATGAATTCAGCGAGCTGAAGTTGGCACATCACCCGATCTTTCGAGTGCAACGGATCTCAGCTTAGGGGGAGGAGGTGGCGGCAATCAGCACAGGTCGCATAGCCACCGAATTGCTGATTACCGCCTCGGATAAACTTGCATGCGATCCAGAGTTCGTCAATCGAAGTCCCCAAAATAAGACGGCGGACCTTGCGGCCCGCCGTCTATCGACACTGAGGGCCGGGTTGAGCCGGCCAACAAGACGGACTAGTTATCCAAGAAGCTCCGCAGCTTCCGCGACCGCGACGGATGCTTCAGCTTCCTCAACGCCTTTGCCTCGATCTGCCTGATACGCTCGCGCGTCACCGAGAACTGCTGGCCGACTTCTTCCAGCGTGTGGTCGGTGTTCATGCCGATGCCGAAGCGCATGCGCAGCACGCGCTCTTCGCGCGGGGTGAGCGAGGCGAGCACGCGCGTGGTGGTCTCGCGCAGGTTGGACTGGATCGCGGCGTCGATCGGGAGGATCGCGTTCTTGTCCTCGATGAAATCGCCGAGGTGTGAATCCTCTTCGTCACCGACCGGCGTTTCGAGCGAGAGCGGCTCTTTCGCAATCTTCAGGACCTTGCGGACCTTCTCCAAGGGCATGCCGAGCTTTTCGGCAAGCTCTTCCGGGGTCGGCTCGCGGCCGATCTCGTTGAGCATCTGGCGGGACGTGCGCACGATCTTGTTGATCGTCTCGATCATGTGCACGGGGATGCGGATGGTGCGGGCCTGGTCCGCAATGCTGCGGGTGATCGCCTGCCGGATCCACCACGTGGCGTAGGTCGAGAACTTGTAGCCGCGGCGGTACTCGAACTTGTCGACCGCCTTCATCAGGCCGATGTTGCCTTCCTGGATCAGGTCGAGGAATTGCAGGCCGCGGTTGGTGTATTTCTTGGCGATCGAAATCACGAGACGGAGGTTTGCTTCCACCATCTCCTTCTTGGCCTGGCGTGCTTCGCGCTCGCCCTTCTGCACGGAGTGCACGATCTTGCGGAACTCGACGATCTCGAGGCCGGTCAGCGCGGCGAGCTGATGCACCTCGTGACGCAGATCCTTGATGCGGTCCTTCTCGTGATGGACGAAGTTCTTCCAGCCTTTGGCCGAGAGCTTTGAGACGCGGTTGAGCCAGCGCGGATCGAGCTCCGAGCCGGTGTAGTTGCGCAAAAAGTCCTCGCGCGCGACGCCGTGGCTGTCGGCAAGGCGCATCAGGCGGCCCTCGTGCGAGACGAGGCGCTTGTTGATGTCGTAGAGCTGCTCGACGAGTGAATCGATACGGGCCTGGTTGAGGCGCAGCGATTTCACCTCGACGATGATCTCGTCCTTCAGCTTCTTGTACTTGCGCTCCTGGTGCGGCGAGAGCGACTCGTTCTGGAGCTGGTTCTGGATGTCCTGCTCCTGAAGCTTGCGCAGCTTCTTGTAGCTGTCGGCGATCTTGTCGAAGATCTCGACCACCTTCGGCTTGAGCTCGGCCTCGATGGCCGCAAGCGACATCTGGTTCTCGAACTCGTCGTCGTCCATGTCGGACTCGGCCGCAGCCTCACCCGGATCCTTCTCCTCGCCGGCCTCAGCACCGCCCGGCGCAGGCGCGGCACGGAACGGGGTCGGCGACGGCGGCGCGGCGGGCGGAGCGACATGCGCGGGCGCGCCGGTCGCGGCGGCCTGGCCGCCCTCGGCGGGCGCTTCACCGTTCTCGCCGGTGGGACCAGCGATCATCGCATTGTTCATGCCGGCCTTGGCGTCAGGGCCGGCATAGGTGGCTTCGAGATCGATGATGTCGCGGAGGAAAATCTTGCCTTCGTTGAGCTCGTCGCGCCAGATGATGATGGCCTGGAAGGTCAGCGGGCTTTCGCACAGACCTGCGATCATCGCCTCGCGGCCGGCCTCGATGCGTTTGGCGATCGCGATTTCGCCTTCGCGGGAGAGCAGTTCGACCGTGCCCATCTCGCGCAGATACATGCGCACGGGGTCGTCGGTGCGCTCGCCCGGCTCGCTCTTCTTGACCTCGGTGACGGCCTTCTGGGTGACCTCGACCAGCTCGTTGTCGGTCTCGTCCTCGCCGCCCTCGTCCTTGTCGTCCTCGCCTTCGCTATCGTCGGCTTCGGTGACGTTGATGCCCATGTCCGAGAGCATCGACATGATGTCCTCGATCTGTTCGGGCGAGGTCTGGTCGGACGGCAAGACTTCGTTGAGCTGATCGAAGGTCACGAAGCCGCGCTTCTTGGCCTGCTTGATCATCTTCTTTACGGCGGCGTCGGACAGGTCGAGCAACGGCGAGGGCGCGTCCTGGGAATCCTTCTCCGGCGCGTCCGCTGCCTTGTCGTCTTTTTCCTTGTCCTTCGCCTGCAGCGTCTTTGCCTTGGTGGCCATCCATTGCTCCTAAACGCGCTTCAATGCAGTCGGCTCGCCGCGTCTGCCTGAATTCACATGAACCTGTTGCCCGACGCTCTCGCTTCGGCAGCTCTCGACACGGAAAGGGCGGCGCACATATCTCTCGCCACCCCCAACTCTCTCTCGCCGGAAATGCCTAACGCTTCGTCAGCCTCTTTGTCGCAGCGGATGCAGGTGTAGTGCCAACAGCAATGCGCGGATTCATTCCTGACGCGTCTGTTCTGCCTGCGGCCGCCTGGTGGCCAAAGTGCTACAAGACCGTTAAGCCTCGATTAACCCTGTTTTTGCCGCCAAACCTTGGATTTGGCGAGTCTTTTAGCGGTTCCGGCTCCGGCCGTCCGCATGATTCTTTCATCATACGCTCTTCTGGAACCGACCCGACAGCTCGCCAAAACCCTCGATCAGGGCTTCGGTGCCGTCGACCTCGGCCATCCGGGCCTTGACGTCACGCAGCCACGCCAAATTGGCCTCGCTGGGGTCCTCCCCCAAGGCCAGCTCGGCGTCTTTCAGCTCTCTAAGTAGTGAATGCCATTGCCGATGCAAGGCAACCAGCTGATGCCAGGTGGCGAGAACATCGTCGGGGGCGGCGCCTTCGAGGGCGCCCCACACCGCCGCGGTCGTGATGCCGTTCTCAACCCTTTGAAGAACTTGCGAAAATCCGCCTTTGGCGAGATCGCCGCGCATCTTTTCGGCCTGCTCGCCGGGGTCCGCGGAGTGGTGGTGGTCGTTGGCAAAGGCGGCGATGATGCCGGCCCTGAGCTTGTGGGCCTCGGGATGGGCCAGCTCCAGGGCGGCGACCTCCTCGAGATGGTCGTGCAGCAGCCAGGGGTGGTTGATCAGGCATTGCAGGATCAGGGCCTCCCGGCGGGAGATGGCGCTGCGCTGGCCGCGCATGATCGGGCTTGCCGCCAGCTGCGGGCTCGCCGCCTGGTAGGGACCTGACGGTAGCGGGATGGGACCGGGCGGGCCGCGGCGCCCTCCACCGAATCCCTGGCCGCCGAATCGATTCGCGCCTCCCGCGGCCCGGGGCTGGAATTGGCGGCCGGAATTGCCTTGAAAATTACCTTGGAAATTTCCTTGGAAATTGCCCCGGCCGGCAAAGCCGCCGCGGCCACCCTCAGGCGCGAAAGTGCGCCGAAGCCGCTCGGCAAAATCATCGCGGTAATAGCGCCGCACCACCTCGTCGCGGATGCCGTTCGCGAGCTCCTTGATGCGCGCCTCGAGCGCAGCGCGGCGCTCGGGGGTGGCAAAGTTGCCGCCTTCGAGTTCGCGCGACCAGATCATTTCGGCAAGCGGCTTCGCCGCCGCGATGACTTCCTCGATGGCGCCGCGGCCGCCGGAGCGCGCGAGATCGTCGGGGTCCTGGCCTTCCGGCAGCAGCGCGAAACGAAGACTCTTTCCGGGCGCGAGGAATGGCAGCGCGAGATCGGCAGCACGATAAGCCGCCTTCTGGCCGGCACGGTCGCCGTCGAAGCAGAGGATCGGCTCGTCCGCCATCTTCCAGAGCAGCGCCAGCTGGCTTTCGGTGAGCGCGGTGCCGAGCGGCGCGACGGCCCCCGCAAAGCCCGCAGTGACCATGGCGATGACGTCGACATAGCCTTCGACCACGATCAGCGCGCTGCCGTCATGGGTCGCCTTGCGCGCGGTCTGGTGGTTGTAGAGATTGTCGCCCTTGTGGAAGAGCGGCGTCTCCGGCGAATTCAGGTACTTTGCCGGAACGTCCTTCTCCAGCGCGCGCCCGCCGAAAGCGATGACACGGCCGCGCAGATCGGTGATCGGAAACATCACGCGATCGCGGAAGCGGTCATACGGCACGGGAATATCGTTGCCGGCCACCAGCAGCCCGGTCTCGACCATGTCGTCGACGGAGACACCGAGCTTGCCGAGATGCTCCTTCAGCGCGAAGCGATCGGGCGAGGCATAGCCGAGGCGGAACTGCAATTGCGTCGCCGGCGAGATCGCGCGGTCGGCGAGATAGCCGCGCGCCTTGGCGCCGACGCGCGAGGCCAGCGTCTCCGCAAAATAGGTCGCGGCGAGATCCATGACATCATGCAGCGTGCGGCGGCGCTGCTCCTGCCGCGCCGCATCCGGCGTCACCGCCGGCAGCGCCAGGCCCGCCATGCTGGCGAGCCGCTCGACGGCCTCGGCAAACGGCAGGCCGTCGGTCTCCATCACGAAAGAGATGATGTCGCCGTGCTTGCCGGAGGAGAAGTCGTGGTAAAAACCCTTCTGGTCGTTGACGTAGAAGGACGGCGTCTTCTCCTGCTGGAACGGCGACAGCCCCTTCCACTCCCGCCCGGCCTTCTTCAGCTTGACGCGCTTGCCCACGACTTCGGAGACCGAAAGCCGGGCACGAAGCTCGTCGAGGAATTGGGGCGTGAAGCGCATGGGGTGAGTTTAGCCGAGCGTTAGAGTCGGGCGAAGGATCAGGGATATAGGTGCGGCGGGCCTAAAAGTCAGGTTTGTCAGGATTATACGCGCTGTTCACAGGCCTTTGGTCCCATCACCCCTCAGGTGCGCCTCTTCGGCGAGCCTCGAAGGGCGACGGGTCGGGCAACGGAAAGCCTTGAACCCGCCCCGGTTCCACGCTTCCATATCCCCCATGTTCAGGACCTTTCGGGGCGGCCACAGCGGGGGCTGGCGTGTGATCTCGATCGCACCCGTGACCGGCGAGCCCCTGCCCTTCATGCCGGCGCTGTCGGTGACGGACAGCGGGGCCGTCTCGTTGCCGCTGGTGCCCTCGCGCAATGCGTGGCGGCTGGTCGGGGCCCCGAGCAATTTGCGCTACACCGAGCGGCCTGAGAAGCAGCAGCTCACGGCCGTGCAGGCCGGGCTCGGCCGGATGGAAGCAACCAGCGCGGCACTGATCCCGATCCGCAAATCGCAGGCCTGGTGGGATCTGACGCAGGAAGAGCGGCGCAAGATTTTCGAGGACAAGTCGCACCACATCGCGAGCAGTCTTCGTTTCCTGCCCGCGATCGCGCGGCAGCTCTATCACTGCCGCGACCTCGGCGAGCCCTTCGATTTCCTGACCTGGTTCGAATTCGCCCCCGCGCAGGCCTCGCTGTTCGAGGAGCTGGTGGCGATGCTCCGGGAAACCGAGGAATGGAGTTACGTCGAGCGCGAGGTCGACGTGCGCGTGGTGAAGGAAGTGCTGTCGGCTTAGAGCATGATCCGGAAAAATGCGAAGCGGTTTTCCGAGAAGATCATGCTCGAAAACAATTAATGCGCCAAGAACCGCCCGGACTCGATGAGTGGCAGACCCGTGACGGGCCAGTTGTAGACATAGGTCCAGGCCTTCTCCGTGGTGCCGTCAGCCATCGTCACGTCGATCAGCCGGCGCAGATATTCGGTCGGCTCCGGAAAACCCTCGCCGCAGGCCTCGTACATGTCGAGCTCGCCCAGGAGCTCGTCAGGCACGCGCATCCGGAAGAGCTCGCCATGGACGATGTCGGAGGCAGCATTCGACAGCAGCAATCCCGGATAATGCTTCACCAGGACGAGCCGCCCGCGGCAGGTCGCTTCACCCACAAAATCCGCGTGGCCCGCGAGCAGCCGCGCCATCGGATGGTCGAAGCCGCGCATCAGGGTGCCGTAGACGAAAAGGCGATCGGAGGTCATGCTGCTCTAAAGTTGCGACGTCGGTGCAATATCGTTACTCCGTTTAGACACGTAATCGTTTCATAGGCAATCAGGATGGATCTGCACACGGCCGAGACCGCCGATCAACTGCTCGGCGAGGGCGATATTTTGCCCGTGCATGAGGTGAATGCCGAAGGGACTTCGCCCTTTCTGCTCACCTCGGATCATTACGGACGGGTGCTGCCGCATGCGCTCGGCGATCTCGGTGTCACTGAGGCCGAGCTTGTCAGGCACATCGCCTGGGACATCGGCATCGCCGGCGTCGCCGACCGCCTGGCCAAGATGCTCGACGCGCACCTGATCGCGCAGCGCTATTCGCGGCTCGTGATCGACTGCAACCGCCCGCCGGCCGCGGTGAGCTCGATCCCCGTAATCTCCGAAGCCACAGTGATCCCGCGCAACGAAGGGATTTCGGAGGGCGAGCGCGAGGCACGGCGGCGCGAGATTTTCGAGCCCTATCATGATCGCATCGATGCCGCGATCGACGCCCGCCTGCACGACAAGCGGCCGACGGTGCTGGTGTCGCTGCACAGCTTCACGCCCGTCTATGCCGGCGTCGCGCGGCCTTGGCACATCGCCGCGCTCTACAACCGCGACACCGTGCTGCCGCAGCTGCTGTTGAAACATCTGCGCAGCGAAGGCGATCTCGTCGTCGGCGACAACGAGCCTTACGCGGTCAGCGACCTCACCGACTACACCATCCCCGTCCACGGCGAAGGGCGCGGCCTCGTCAACACCGGCATCGAGATCCGGCAGGATCTGATCGCCGACCACGCGGGCCAGCAGCAATGGGCCGAACGGCTGGCGCGGATCCTTGCCGAGGTCGCGGTGGAGCTGAAGGCGGAGCTGCTGGTGTAAGCCTCACTTCGCCCGCGTCAACGCCAGCCAGATGCCGCCGCCGATCATGAAGCCGCCCGAGATGCGCGACATCATCCGCGTGCGGCGGGCCGAGAAGAATTTTCGCGCGCGGCCGGCGGCGATGGCGTAGAGCGCATCGGTCACCACGGCGGTGACCATGAAGGTCGCGCCCAGCAGCGCAACTTGCGGAAAGTGCGGCTGGTTCATGTCCATGAATTGCGGGATGAAGGCGCCGAAGAACACCAGCACCTTCGGGTTCGACAGCAGCACCAGAAAACCCTGCAGGAAGAAGCCGCCGCGCGGCGGCGGAGGCGGCGTGTCGACGTCGACGCCCTCGACCGGCGCCCAGATCAGCCTGATGCCGAGCCAGACCAGATAAGCGGCGCCGGCAAAGCGCACCCAGTCGAACCAGTAGCCCATGGTCGCCATCAGCGAGGTCAGGCCGACCGCGACGATGCCGATGACGATGGCAAGGCCGGCCTGCGCGCCGGCCACGTTGGTCAGCGCAGCACGCGTGCCGTGGCGCAGGCCGTTGGCGATGACGAGGGTGACGATCGGCCCCGGCAGCAACGCCAGCGCAATGCAGGCGGCGACGAAGGCGAAATAGGCTTGCATGGACATCATGGGGGAGACTCGGCTGATGGCGGCTTGCGGGTATTAATGCATGGGATGGGCGCAGAGGGAAGTGAGATGAGCGCAGGGTGCGCGCTCAACCAACGGTGTCATCCCCCGCGAAAGCGGGGGATCCAATACGCCGCGACGCCTCCGCACTTCACCAACGTCTCTGGAATACTGGATTCCCCGCCTGCGCGGGGAATGACAGCGGAGAATGTGGAAGCCGGCGTACCAACATCGACACCGGCATCGCTCCGCGCCGCATCGTCAGTTCTTCGGCAGGCCGGCGACATTGCGCGCCGGGCCGGTCAGCTCGAGGATATGCAGGCCGGTATTGGCGCGGTCGACGATGTAGATGTAGCCGCGGTCATCGGTCTCGACATTGTTGGTCTGGATCGCGACCTTGCAGCGCTCGCCGCCCTCGATCGGGATGCAGCGCTTGTCGGTCGCAGCCGTGATCGACGGAATGAAGTAGCCGACTTCCTTCGGGTGATAGGGATCGCGGATGTCGAGCGCGCGTACGCCGGCATTGAAGAAGGCGATGAAGGCCATCTTCTTGTAATAGACCGGCGCCATGTTCTCGTTCGAGGAATGCGCGCCGAACCGCCCGCCGCGCTGACAGAACTGCCCGCTCGCCTCCGGCACGGTGTAGCTCGAGATCATCATCGGCCGCGTCTCGGTGGTGACGTCGGCGAACCACACCATCTGCCGCGCCTCGCCGCATTCGTTGAGGATCGCTTCATTCACGATCATGACGATGTCGCGGGTCTTGCCGTCCTTGTCCTCGGCGAATTCGGCGATCGGCATATCGAGCATCGGAAACGTCGTATGCGCGCCATTGAAGGCCGACATCGGCATGCGCGAAATCTCGGGATAGCGCAGATTGTCCGGCGTCGGCTCTTTCGGCCCGTTCAGGAGCTTGTCGCGGTCGATGATCTGCAAAAGGCCGCCCTTGTTGGTGCCGTAACCGAAATAGACGCGGTTGCCATCGGGCCCGGTCGAGATCGGCCCGTGCAATTCGGTCGGCACCGCGCCGGTCGAACCGGGCTCCTGACCGGGCAGACCGAAGTCGCGGATCTTCTGCGGATGCGCGGGATCGGAGAGATCGTAGATCTGCGTCATCCGCCGCGTGCGCCAGTCCGGCGCGCCCGAGACGAGATAGGCAATGCCGGTGTCGCATTCCCACCAGCTCTTGTGCGTGTCCTTCAGGCCGCCGATGCGCGTGATGAGCACTGGGCTCGCGGGATCAGTGACGTTCCAGATCTCGTGCGCCTCACCGCCGAAGGTCCTGAGCATGTAGACCGCGTTGGGATCGCCCTTCGGCAAGGTCTTGCCATCGCAGACCCGCACCATCTGCGCGCCGCCGGATTCGTATCTGCCCTCCTGCCCCGGCAGATGCCGCAGATATTTCGGACGCGCGGGATCGGTGACGTCGACGATCGAGGTTCCGTTCGGCTCGGCCTTGCCCGTCATCGGGTTGACGGGCGCGGGCACATCATCAGTGCCGCCGTGATGGCCGATATAGGCGATCCAGCGATCGCCCTGGTGATGGATGCTCGGCTGATAGGCGCTGCGGGCCTGGAGGTCGTTGCTCCCGACGAGCTTCATGTTGGACGCTTCAGGCGGCGCGCCGATGGTCTGCTTCTGCGCCTGGGCCGCGGTGCTGCACGCGAAAAGGACGAGAGCGGCAACAAGTGAAACGCGACGGAACATCAACGTCCTCCCGGAACCAATCTGTATCGGCTGAGCGTCGAGGCTAGCACGGCCGATTGCGCGCGCCAAAGACTCCATCTTGACATGCAACCATTTGGTTGCCTATTATCGGTGCCATGGATGAGGTCTTCAAAGCGCTCGCCGATGCGTCGCGACGGTCGCTGCTCGACAGGCTTCACGCCAAAAATGGCCAGACGCTGAACGAGCTCTGCGAGGGCCTTGCGATGACGCGGCAGGCCGTGACCAAGCACCTTGTCATTCTGGAAGAGGCCAATCTGGTCACCACCATCAGGCATGGCCGCGAGAAGCTGCACTATCTCAACCCGGTGCCGATCCATCAGATCGGCGAACGCTGGATCAAAAAATTCGAGCGCGGCAAGCTCGCCGCACTCAGCGAGTTGAAACGCCAGTTGGAGAAGCGCGATGAGTAAGCCGGAGTTCGTCTACGTGACCTATATCGAGACCACGCCGGAAAAGCTGTGGGAAGCGCTGACGTCGAGCGAATTCACCAGGCAGTACTGGTTCGGGGCCGAGGTCCGCTCCGACTGGAAGGTCGGCTCGCCCTTTGCGCTCACGCTCGACGGCGAAGTCACCGATTCCGGCGAAATCCTCGAGGCCGATCCGCCGCGGCGGCTGTCCTACAGCTTCAAACACCAGAAATTCGAAGAGCTGCGCGGCGAGCCAATCTCACGCGTCGTCTTCACCATCGAACCGTTCGGAGCGCTCGTGCGTTTGACCGTGTTGCATGACGGCTTCGTCGAGGGCGGCAAATATCTCGGCGCCGTCTCCAATGGCTGGCCGGCGATCCTGTCCGGGCTCAAGAGCCTGCTGGAGAGGGGCAAAGTCCTCGCCATCCCGCGCACGGCGCTCAACAAGGGATTCGACGCAAAATGAACCTCGATCAATTCAAGCCGCTGACGGTCTACACCATCTACATCGCTTCGACGCCGGAGAAGGTGTGGGAGGCGCTGACCTCGGCCGAGTTCAGCAAGCAGTATTTCTCCGGCTTTGCGGTGGAGATGGAGCCGAAGCTCGGCGGCAGTTTCATCGTGCACGCACCCGACGGCTCCGAACACATCCGCGGCGAAGTGTTCGAATACGATCCGTCGAGGAGGCTCACGGTGAGCTGGAACGTCAATTGGCCCGACCTCGTGGAAAGGCTCGGCACCACCATTGTCACCTACGAGATCGAGCCAGCCGGCGAAGCCGTTCGGCTCACCTTGAGCCAACGCCACGACCGCGAGCTCAGCGACGACATCCTTTCTGGCGGCCGCACCGGCTGGCCCGCGATCCTCTCTGGATTGAAGAGCCTGCTGGAGACAGGCAAGGCGCCGCAGATCGAGATGTCCCCGCCGGTGAGATTGCTGGAAGCGCTCAAGGCGATGGGGATCAAGACCCCGTAAGTGAGACGGGGCCTGTCTCCGCGAACTCGGTATCGTAGGGTGGGCAAAGGCGCACTTGCGCCGTGCCCACGACCGAGTCGACACCGCAACAGACGCGTGGGCACGCTTCCGCCTTCGCTCTGCGAGCTACGGCGGACAAGTCGCTTTGCCCACCCTACGGCACTTCCCAAGGGCAAAAGGAAAAGCAACTAGCTACACCGGCACCACCAGCCGCCGATAAAGATGCCAGGTCGCATGCCCGAGCACGGGCAGTGTCACGATCAGCCCGAGAAAGTAAGGCAGCGCCGAGACGATCAGCAGCATCACGATCACGGCGGCCCATGTGATCATCGGCAGCGGGCTCGTCACCACCGCGCGCACGCTCGTCACCATCGCCGTGACGAAATCGACCTCGCGGTCGAGCAGCAGCGGAAACGACACCACGGTCAGCGAGAACAGGATCAGCGACAGCACCGCACCGACCGCATTGCCGATGCCGAGAAACAGCAAGCCTTCATTCGTGGTCAGCACCACGGTCATGAATTCCTGAAGGCTCGAGAACGAAGCGTGCAGACCGAGCAGCAACGCGATCAAAAGCCGCACCTGGTACATCCAGATCACGAACACGAACAGCGTGACGAACGCCATCCAGCCGATCTCGCTGCGCGCGCGCACGGCCGACCAGATCGCGCTGAAGGAGACCGGCTCGCCGCGCTCGCGGCGGCGGCTGACCTCATAGAGCCCGATCGCCACGAACGGCCCGATCAACGCGAAGCCTGCCGCCAGGGGATAGACGAGATAGACCATACCGAAGGCGGTGAGGCACAGCATGATGGCGATCCCGCCGGCGGCGTAGAGCGCGCCGAAGCAGAGACCGTAGAACGGCAGCGCCTGGAAATCGCGCAGACCCTCGATCAGCGCTTCGGCGATATCGGTCGCCGCGACGCGACGTACCACCGGATCGACCTTGCCGGAGATGGACATCAGCTCCCTCCACACATCGACGCGATCTTTCGTCGCGCGCATGCGATACTAGCGCCGCCGCGCGCAGGCGCAACTTGATGCGAACCAGCGCGAAGAGCAGCTGCGAGGTAACAATGCTCGCGGTGTGAAATCCTTCACCATCGGTGCGATTTTCGCGCCAATGCTATGGACTGGGCAGACGATCGTCCGCAAATTGTACCTCCGAGCAGATGCGCCTGAGAGCGGACCGCCCCACCGATGAGCCTGCGTACCCGGTTACTGATCCTCGTCATCGCCGCCATGCTGGTGCCGGCGATCCTGGTCGGGCTGCGTTTTGTGCAGAACCGGGCCAGCGAGATCGACGCGGCGCTGGCCAATCTGGCCGCATCCGCCGACGACATCGCGAGCGATCTGAACGAGAAGATCCAGGGCACCGCCCAGCTCCACTACGGTCTGGCCCGCGCCCGCGACCTCGACACGCGCGACAAGGCGGCGTGCTCGGCGTTTCTGTCGGAAGTGCGCGAGGAATACCCGCAGTTCACGGGCATCTTGACCATCGATCCCGACGGCAGCCTGTTCTGCGACTCGCTTCGGACCAACCGCACCCTCGACCTGAACGACCGCGGCTATTTCAAACAGGTCAAGGGTCTTCAAGGCGTCGTTGCCGCGGAGCCGGTGTTCGGCCGCCTCACCGGGCTATCGGTGCTCCAGATCGCCTATCCCGTGCGATCGGAGACGGGCGCGCTGAAGTTCGTGCTGCTCGCGTCCTTCAACCTGAACAAATTCGCGGAATTTCACGACAAGCGGCTGCTCGCCGAGAAGGACATCCTGTTCGTCGACGCCAAAGGTACGGTCCTGGTCGCCCCCAAGGGCGGGGGCTGGAGCGAGCCCGTCGGCGGGACCATTGCGGGCTCCGATCTGTTCCGCTTTGCCGCAGCGCCCGATGGCGAGCCATTTCGGGAAATCACCGACCGCGGGGGCCGCACGCAGATCTGGGGCGTTGCCCGCTCGCCCTCGATGCGCAAGGCCGGCCTCACCATCATGGTCGGACGCTCCAAGGACGGACTGGTCGCGGCGGCGAATCGCCGGCTTTACGAGGACATGGCGATTCTCGCGGTGGCCTTGCTGCTGCTCCTGGCCGGCTTATGGATCCTCACGACCGTGAGCATCGGCCGCCAGATCGGGCGGCTCGCCACCATGGCGAAGAGGCTCGGCCGCGGCGATCTCAGCGCCCGCATTCCGGAGCCCCATCCGGGCGGCGAGCTCGGCGGATTGATGACCCTGCTCAACGGCACCGCCGAATCGCTGCAGCAGCAGCGCGCCGCGATCGCGGATCTCAACCAGAAGCTCAGCCAATCCCAGAAGATGGAAGCCATGGGCCAGCTCACCGGCGGCGTGGCGCATGACTTCAACAATCTCCTGACTGTCATTCTCGGCAACTCGGAGCATCTCGCCGACCAGCTGGCGGGAAACAAGGAATTGCACCGCATCGCCGGCGACATCGCG
This sequence comes from Bradyrhizobium sp. 23AC, assembly GCF_054863025.1. Classification (NCBI taxonomy): domain Bacteria; kingdom Pseudomonadati; phylum Pseudomonadota; class Alphaproteobacteria; order Hyphomicrobiales; family Nitrobacteraceae; genus Bradyrhizobium; species Bradyrhizobium sp. 23AC. The sequence continues at coordinate 179,666 of NZ_JAVAYN010000002.1, read as the reverse complement.
ACCGCCGCCGAGCGCGGCTCTGACCTGACGCGGAGCCTGCTCGCCTTCGCGCGCAAGCAGCCGCTGCGGCCGAGAGAGATCGACATCGCCGAGAAGGTGCTCGGCATGGAGCAGCTTCTGCGCCGGACGCTGGGCGAGCACATCGAGTGCCGCTTCGCGTTCGACCGGGATTTATGGCCGACCAGCGTCGATCCCGGCCAGCTGACGACGGCCCTGCTCAACCTCGTACTCAACGCGCGCGACGCGATGCCGGAGGGCGGCAAGCTGACGGTCGAGGTCCATAACAGCTCGCTCGGTGAATCCGACCTCGACGTCAACGGCGAGCCGCGGCCCGGCGACTATGTGATGGTGGCCGTCACCGATACCGGCAGCGGCATGAGCGCCGAGGTGGTCAGCCGCGCGTTCGAGCCGTTCTTCACGACCAAGGAGGTCGGCAAGGGGACCGGCCTCGGCCTGAGCATGGTCTACGGATTTGCACAACAGTCCGGCGGACTTGTGCAGATGCAGTCCGAGCCGGGACGAGGCAGTGTCGTCAGGCTGTTCTTTCCCCGTCTCGCAACACCGCCGAACGAGGATCCGCGCCCCGCGGAGACGACCGTCACACAAGCGGGACACGAGACCGTTCTCCTCGTCGAGGACGACGATATGGTGCGGGCCTATGTCGAGAACGAGCTCAGGACGCTCGGCTACCGGGTCATCGCCACGTCGAACGGGCCCGCAGCACTGGAGCTGCTGCGCCAGCCCGGGGACATCCAGCTGCTGTTCACTGACGTCGTCATGCCCGGCGGCATGTTCGGGCCGGAGCTTGCAAGGCAAGCAACCGAGCTGCGGCCTGATCTCAAGGTGCTCTTCACCTCGGGCTACAGCCAGACTCCCGTCAAGACACCGGACGGGGGCGGCGACGCCCGCATTCTGACCAAGCCGTTCCGGCGAAAGGATCTTGCTGCGATGCTGCGGGCCGCGCTCTCGGAGCCGTCGCGGTAGATCAGGACGCTATCGCGAGCTGGAGCGCCACTGCGAGATTGGCCGCGAACAGGCCCGCGTCGATGACGAAGATCCGGAGCATCGGACCCTTCAACACCGGCCAGTAGGCGACCCCGACGCGTCCGCCACGCATCAGCACCGGGAGGTTATAGGCGAACTGGCTGAAATGGCAGGCCGAAAAGAACAGGAACAGCGTGAGCTGCGCCTCGACCGGCTGGAAGAAGAGCGGACGCGCAACCAGAAGGTAGAACGACAACAACCCTATCGGCAGGTTCATCCCGCCCAGGAACGCAACGCTGGCCGCCAGGGTCGGCGCGATCGGATTGCTGCGCTCTTCCCGCGGCAGCAAGATCTTCAGCGTGTTGGCCTGGGCAATGCTGAACTGGATGAAGGCGCCGCCGAACCACAGCGTGTTGAGGAGCAGGACGATATCCGAAAGGCGCATGGTCATTTTCCGTAAAAGGCTTCGCTGCGCACGACGCGGCCAGCGTCGTCGAAATCCATGAACTCGCTGGCGCGCGTGTCTCCGAGCTGCCACCACACCGTCAGGCGCGCGATGGTGTCGTCCCAGCTCCAGCTCAGGATCTTCAGGTCCGCGCTTTCGATGTGGCCATAGGCTTTTCGCCAATAGCTGCGGATATTCTCGATGCCGGCGACGACAGGAGAACCGGTCAGCGTCAGCGCCAGAGGGCTGCGCATCTGCGCATTCTCGGCAAAATGCGCGACGACCGCGTCGATATCGACCTTGCACCAGTTCGCGCACCATGCCGCGACGAAGCGTTCGGCGGCCGCGCGAGTCATCTTCTGCGCGCTCAATGGATTCTGTCCGCTCATGACACGAGCCCTCCCCGGCCTGTTGCCAGGACAGTGGCAAAGCCCGCTCCTCATGTCAACTACATTGACTTTAAGAACCGTCAATTGTTGTCGGCGATCGTCCCCATGACCGCCATCCATGCCGCCGCCCCGGATGCGCCGACGCGATCGAACGCCTCGCGCAAAACCTTGCGCTCGTGGTCCGAGGCCCGTTGCTCGATGCGCTGCCCTGCGGACGTCAGACGCAGCAGCTTCGAGCGATGCTGCTCGGGCGAGCGCTTCGACGTCACCAGCTTGCGCTCCAGCAGCAGACTGAGCGGCCGGCTCAAGGCCTGCTTGGAAATGCCGAGGACCTCGAGCAGCGAGCCGATCGCAATATCGGGCCGCCGCGCCACCACGTAGAGAATGCGATGATGCGGACGCGACAGGCCCTGCTTTGCGAGATATTCGTCCGCTTCCAGCGTCATGCCGCGCCAGCCGTAATACATGAGCTCCAGCGCCGCATCGAGATCGTGCAGCTTGTCGAGCGAGGCGCGGTGAAGTCCCGCGGCTTGAGACGTCTTGGCCATTGTCGGAAGTCAGCCCTTTTAAGAAATCAGCCCTTGGCCCGCAGCTCGCGCCGCAGCACCTTGCCGGTCGCCGTCATCGGCAGCGTCTCGGCGAATTCGACGAACCGCGGATATTCATGCGCGGCGAGCTGCACCTTGACGAACTCCTGGATCTCGCGCGCCAGCGCGTCAGTGCCGGTAAAGCCCGGACGCAGCACGATCCAGGCCTTGATCGATTCGGTGCGGATCGGATCGGGGATGCCGACCACCGCGGCCATCGCCACCGAGGGATGCTTCATCAGCGTGTGCTCGATCTCGGAGGGACCGACGCGATAGCCGGCGGTGGTGATGACGTCGTCCTCTCGGCTGACATACCAGAAATAGCCATCCTCGTCCTGCACGCCGAGATCGCCGGTGAGCAGGAATTCGCCGGCATATTTCTTCGCCGTCGCCTCCGGATTGCGCCAATATTCGAGCATGGTGACGGGGCACGGCTGGCGCACGCCGATGATGCCGCGCTGGCCGCGCGGCAATTCTTCGCCCTTGTCGTTGACGATGCGGACGTCGAAGCCCGGCGTCGCCTTGCCCATCGAACCCGGGCGGATCGGAAACAGGTTGGAGTTGCTGCCGATCACGAGATTGCACTCGGTCTGGCCGAACACCTCATGGGCGTCGATACCAAACGTCTCGCGCACCCATCCCAGCAGCTCGCCGCCAAGGGACTCGCCGCCCGTGAAGATGCTGCGGAGCTTGACGCCCGGGTGCTTCACGCCCGCCTGCCGCATCAGCTTCAGCGCGGTCGGCGGCAGGAAGACGTTGCGGACGCCGAGATCGGCCATCATCTGCATCGCCGCCTGCGGCTCGAATTTGCGCGCGCGATGCCCGACCAGGGGGATGCCGTGATACCAGAATGCGAGCAGGCCGTTGACGAGTCCGCCGATCCAGGCCCAATCCGCCGGCGTCCACATGAGATCGCCGGGACGCGGCAGGAAGTTGTGACACATCTCGACATTGGGGAGATGGCCTAGCACGACGCGGTGCGCATGCAGCGCGCCTTTAGGATTTCCTGTCGTGCCCGAGGTGTAGATGATCAGCGCGGGATCGTCGGCGGCGGTGTCGACGGTCGCAAAGTCCTCGGACGCGGTTTCGATCGCCGGCCAGAATGGCTTTGCGCCGGCGTGGACGGCGCCGCTCGTGATATAGATGTCCTGCAAATAGGGCAGCCGCTCGCGGATCTTCGTGAGCTTCTCCCAACCCGCCTCATCAGTGATGATTGCCCTCGCCTGTGAATTCGACAGGCGGAATTCCAGCGCGTCCTCGCCGAACAGGGCGAACAGCGGGATCGAGACCAGGCCGGAGCGGAACGCCGCCATATGCGCGATCGGCAGCTCCAGCGACTGCGACAGGAAAACCGCGACGCGATCGCCGCGCGAAAGCCCATCGCCCTTCAGCACATTGGCAAAGCGGCGCGACATGTCCGCGACCTCGTCGAAGGAGGTTCGCGTGGTGGCGCCGTTCTCGTCGACATAGATCAGCGCGAGCCGGCCGGTGCCGTCGGCATGCCGATCGCAGCATGCTTCCGCCATGTTGAAGCGCGCCGGGATGTCCCAGCGGAAGTTGCGAGTGAGTTCGTCGTAGGTCTTGGCTTCGGTCAGCATGGCTTGGATCGTTTCCGTCAGTCTCGGTCATGGCCGGGCAAAAGCGCGAAGCGCGTCTTCGCGATCAAGTCCCGCCATCCACGTTCTTCTTCACCGCCAGTCTAAGGCCGTGGATGGCCGGGACAAGCCCGGGCATGACGGAGAGTGCACTTCACCTTACCGTCGCAAAGAACTTCCTGACATCGCGCACGAACAGCTCCGGCTGCTCGAACGCGGCGAAATGGCCGCCCTTCTCCATCTCGCTCCAATGCGTGATGTCATGGAAGTTCGGTTCCATCCAGCGCCGCACCGGCGTGATGATCTCCTTGGGGAACGCGGCGACGCCCGTCGGCACCTTGACGACAGGCGTGGTGCGGCGCTTGCCAAAGCTTTCCCAGTAGAGCCGCGCCGAGGAAGTCGCTGTCTCCGTCACCCAATACAGCATGACGTTGTCGAGCAGCTCGTCCCGGGTGAAGATGTTTTCGGGATGGCCGTCGCAATCGGTCCAGGCCCAGAATTTTTCCAGAATCCAGGCCGCCTGTCCGCTCGGCGAATCCGTGAGGCCATAGCCGAGCGTCTGCGGGCGCGTCGATTGCTGCTTGGAATAGCCGGAGTCGAGATCGACGTAGTGCTTGAGGCCGGCGAGCGCCCGCTTCTCCTCCGCTGTCGGCTCGCCCTCCATGCGCGGCGGCGAGTTGAAGGACAGCGTGATGTGAATGCCGGCGCAGTGCGCGGCATCCTGCGCCCCGAGCGAGGCCGTCACCGCCGAGCCCCAGTCGCCGCCTTGCGCGCCGTAGCCGGCATAGCCCAGCCGCTCCATCAGCTGCGCCCAGGTCGCGGCGATGCGATCAACGCCCCAACCGGTCGCCTTCGGCTTGGCGGAGAAGCCGAAGCCGGGCAGCGACGGACAGACGACGTGAAACGCGTCCGCGGGATTGCCGCCATGCGCGACGGGATCGGTGAGCGGCGCGATCACCTTCTGGAATTCGACGATCGAGCCCGGCCAGCCATGGGTGATGATCAGCGGCAGCGCGTTTGGTTCTTTCGAGCGCACATGCAGGAAATGAATGTCGAGCCCGTCGATCTCGGTGGTGAACTGCGCGAAGCGGTTGAGCTTTGCCTCGCGCGCCCGCCAGTCATACTCGCTCGCCCAGTAGGCACAGACCTCTCGGATCCATTGCAGCGGCGCGCCCTGGCTCCAGTCGTCGACCAGCTCGGCCTCCGGCCAGCGCGTGCGGGCGAGGCGAGACTTGAGATCGGAGAGGATGTCGTCGCTGATGGCGATGCGAAACGGTTTGATGGCGGTCATCGGGCCTCCCGATTTTTCTTATCAAGAGAGAGTAGACCGGATCGCAGCCGCAACAAAGGTACCCATCCTCCCCTGGAGGGGGAGGATCGGTTCGCATGAAGCGAAGCGGCATGCGAACCGAGGTGGGGTGACAGTCTTTCCGCGGAAGCGCTGCGCGAGTGGAGAGATCACCCCACCCCGCTCGCGCTTCGCGCGATCGACCCTCCCCTCCATGGGAGGGTAAGCAGCTAGCCCGACAGCGCGCCCTTCACGAGACCGCTCGCCTTGCCGAAATCCATCTGCCCGGCATACTTCGCGCGCAGCACGGCGATCACCTTGCCCATGTCCTTCATGCCGGCGGCGCCGGTTTCAGTGATCGCGTCCGCGATCGCCTTCTTCACCTCGTCGTCGGCCATCTGCTTCGGCAGATACGCCGAGATCACCGCGATCTCCTCGCGCTCCTGGGCCGCGAGCTCGGCGCGGCCGCCTTTTTCGTAGAGCTCGACCGACTCCTGCCGCTGCTTGATCATCTTCTGAAAGACGCCGAGCAGATCGGCGTCCGACAACGGCGGCTTGCCCTGCCCGCGCGCATCGATGTCGGCATTCTTGATGGTCGAATTGACCATGCGCAGCGTGGACAGCTTGCGCTCGTCCTTGGCCTTCATGGCCTCCTTGACCGCATTGTTGATGTCGTCGCGCAACATGATCGGATCCCTTCGAATATCTGACGCCTGATCTAGGCCGTTCGCGGCCCCTAGACAACCTCGGTTCCGAGCCATTCGGTCAGGGCCCACATTGTCGCTTCCGGCTGCTCGGCTTGTGGCAGGTGTCCGCAGCGATCGAGGACTTTGAACCTTGCGCCGGCGATGCCCTCGGCCATCTCCTTCGAGAGAGCGTTCGGGATGGTGTTGTCGACATCGCCCGTCAACACCAGCGTCGGGCATTTGATGGCTGCAAGCGTCGGGCGCGAATCCACCCGTGCGATGATCGCGATCTGCTGCCGCAGATAGCCCTCGACACCGACATCCTCGTCCTGCGCATGCACGAGCTTCAGAATATCGGCATCATCGCGCCGCGACGGATGCACGAGCTCCGGAAAACTCTCCTCGCGGACGGCGCGGAGCTCGCCGCGCCTGGCGCGCTCCATCAGGCCGCAGCGGCGCGCGGTCGCCTCCGGCGTGTCGGGTCGCGCCTGGGTGTTGATCAACGCGAGCTTGGCCACCCGCTCGGGCGCCTGGCGCATGATCTCGAACGCGATGTAGCCGCCCATGGAATGGCCGGCGAGCGCGAAGCGCGGCGGGGCCTCGCTCAGCACGCGGGCGGCGATCGCCGCCATGCTGTCGTCGCGGATATGGTTGGCAACCATGACCGGGCCGATGCGCCACAGCGCCGGGATGACAGGGGCATAGATCCGGGCCGAGGAGGCCAGCCCCGGAACCAACAGAATCGGGGTGGTCTGGTCCATTATTGCCTCGCAAGCCCGGGAATTTGCCGGAAATTGTGCGGCCAAGCTTAGGAGCCCGAGACGGGCTGTCAAATATGCAAAAACGCATGTGAATCGGCGCATCTGCGCTTTGACGGGGGCGTCCGGCAGGCTTATGAAACGCGCTCATGACACAACATGACAACGATCCTGCTTGGCCGGACCATAAACCGACCGCGCTCCTCGTGCTCGCCGATGGCACCGTGCTCGAAGGCTTTGGCCTCGGCGCCGAAGGCCACGCCGTTGGTGAAGTCTGCTTCAACACCGCGATGACCGGCTATGAGGAGATCCTCACCGATCCCTCCTATGCCGGCCAGCTCATCACCTTCACCTTCCCGCATATCGGCAATGTCGGTACCAACGAGGAAGACATCGAGACGGTGAACATGGCGGCAACGCCGGGCGCGCGCGGCGTGATCCTGCGCACAGCGATCACCGATCCCTCGAACTACCGCGCCACCAAGCATCTCGACCAGTGGCTGAAGGCGCGCGGCATCATCGGCCTCTCCGGCATCGACACCCGTGCGCTGACCGCGCTGATCCGCAGCAAGGGCATGCCCAACGCCGTGATCGCGCACGCCAAAGACGGCGAGTTCGACCTGCATGGGTTGAAGGAAGAAGCGCGCGAATGGCCGGGCCTCGAGGGCATGGACCTCGTGCCGATGGTCACAAGCGGCCAGCGCTTCACCTGGGACGAGACGCCGTGGCTGTGGGACAAGGGCTTTGGCCGCCAGGACAAGGTGGAGTTCAACGTCGTCGCCATCGACTACGGCATCAAGCGCAACATCCTGCGCCTGCTCGCCGGCGTCGGCTGCAAGGTGACGGTGGTGCCGGCGACGACCTCGTCCGAAGACATTCTGGCGATGAAGCCGGACGGCGTGTTCCTGTCCAACGGTCCGGGCGATCCGGCCGCCACCGGCAAATATGCCGTGCCTGTGATCCGGGACGTCATTAAGTCGGGCACGCCGACCTTCGGCATTTGCCTTGGCCACCAGATGCTCGGCCTCGCCGTCGGCGCGAAGACGAAGAAGATGCATCAGGGCCATCACGGCGCCAACCACCCCGTGAAGGACGAGACCACCGGCAAGGTCGAGATCACCTCGATGAACCACGGTTTTGCCGTGGACGAGACCACGCTGCCGAAGGGCGCGACGCAGACCCACATCTCGCTGTTCGACGGATCCAATTGCGGCATCCAGCTCGACGGCAAGCCGGTGTTCTCGGTGCAGTACCACCCGGAAGCATCGCCCGGCCCGCGCGACTCGCACTATCTGTTCCAGCGTTTTGCGGATCTGATGCGGCAGAAGAAGAGCGCGTAAAGACGCGCGCTCTCATGCCCCGCTGAACCGGGGCCCACCACTCGCGGCTCTCCGGGTCCCGGCTCTGCGCCGCAGCGTTGCGCGCTGCAGCGCGTCCGGGACAGGTGACCTGTTGAGGAACACCTCCACACGATAGAATGTTGTCCCGCTGTCTTTTGCAGCCGGAGCCCGCCATGTCCGTCGTCCGCGACAAGGCCGAGCCGCTCGCCATCGTGTTCGAGGATGACGGACTCGTGCCGAACAACATCCTTCCGTTCCTGGTCTACCAGGGTGCGGTGAAGCTCGATCCGAAGCAGCCGGAAGAGACCATCGAGAACCTGTTCGAAGCGAACGGCTGGGGCGGGACGTGGCGCAACGGCGTCTACGATTATCTGCATTACCACGCGACGGTGCATGAGGTGCTCGGAGTTGCGCGTGGCAGCGCCCGCGTCCGCTTCGGCGGCGACCATGGCCAGGAGCTTGAGATCAAGGCGGGAGATGTCGCGATCCTGCCGGCCGGCACCGGACATCAATGCATCGGGGCGAGCGACGATTTCTGCGTGATCGGCGCCTATCCGCCGGGCAGCAAGATGGAGATCACGCGGCCAACGCCGGAGAGCCACGCGAAAGCGTTGAAGACGATTCCGAACGTCGCGATGCCGCCGGCCGATCCCGTGACGGGCACGGATGGGGCGTTGATGCGGCTGTGGCGGTAGCCACAACGAAGGTGCGTAGGGTGGCAAAGCGAAACGTGCCCACCAATCTATTCAAGCCGTAAGGAAAGATGGTGGGCACGGCGCGCAAGAGCGCGCCTTTGCCCACCCTACGGCAGCTCGGCCTACGCCTCGTTGCCGCCTTCCTGCCGCGTCGCCTCGAACAGGAACCACGTCCGGCGCTCGGTCTCGTCGATGAACACTTCCAAAATGCTGGCGCTGGCGACATCGCCGGCGTCGTCGCAGACCTCGTGCGCTTTGCGCATCGCGGCCGCGACGTGCTTGTTGTCCTGCATCAGCTCGCGCAGCATTTCGCGCGGCGGGACATAGTCCTCGTTGTTGTCCTTGATGGTCTGAAGCTTTGCGACTTGGCCGATCGACTTCAGCGTGGTGCCGCCGATTTTGCGGACGCGCTCGGCGAGCTGGTCGGTGGTGGCGAATATCTGGTCGGACTGCTCGTCGAGCAGCAGATGATAGTCGCGGAAATGCCGGCCGCTGATGTGCCAGTGAAAATTCTTAGTCTTCAGATACAGCGCGAAGGCGTCGGCCAGAAGTACGTTGAGCGCCTCCGAGACCTTCTTGACCCCGTCGGGCGACAGGTCGGTGGGGGTATCGAGATCGGGGGAGACCTTGTTGTTGGTTTTGCTCACGGGAAGCCTTCCTGTTAGGACGCGGACATTGACGGCGCGCCGTCGCACCCCTAACGCAAGGCGGGCAGCGCCGGTTCCTTGACGGGAACCGTTTGGCCGGGACCTTCGAATACCATGGACGATTGGATCGATTATTACGACTCGACGCACACGATCTATGTCAGCAAGCTGCATCGCGACTTGCACTTCCAGATCATCGCGCGGGACATCATCGGCTACATCTCTTCGCCGGACGCGACGGTGCTGGACTATGCCTGCGGCGAGGCGCTGTCGGCGAGCCAGGTGGCTGCTAGCTGCGGCCAGCTGATCCTCGCCGAGCCCGCGCCGGGCGTGCGCGGCCGGCTGATCGCGCGGTTTGCCCCGAACACCAAGATCCGCGTCCGCTCGCTCGACGATGTCCGCAAGATGCAGGACCAGTCGATCGACCTCGTCGTGATGAACTCAGTCGCGCAATACATGGCGCCGGACGAACTCGACGCCGCGCTCCTCACCATCCGCCGCATCCTGAAGCCCTCCGGCAAGCTGGTGCTGGGGGACATCCTCCAGCCCAATGTCGGCATGTTCAGGGACGTCATGGCGCTGCTCGGCTTCGGCCTGCGCCACGGTTTCTTGAAAGACGCGCTGGTCGGGCTGATCAGCACCGCGCTGTCCGATTACCGTCATCTGCGCACGCGCATCGGGCTCCAGCGCTACAGCGAGGAGGAGGTCACCGCCAAGCTGAGAGCGGCCGGGTTCGCGGTCCAGCGCGCCCACACCAATATCGGCCATAATCGCTGGCGCATGACCTTCGTCGCGCGGCCGCCTCTGGTTCGTTAAGCATAACAATTAGCCGTTGTAGCTTGTCGCACTGCAATCGGTAATGATCGCCTCGGCCCGGTGGCGGAAGCGTCTACGCGAGGGCGGTGCAACGCTCTACATCCTGGTTCAAATCCAGGCCGGGTCTCCAGCCTTCGCTGCTTACGCAGCTTCGGCTCGGCAAGCCTTCTCGTGGCGAAGGCTGCCGCGGCGAAGCCCGAAGGGGCGAAGCCGGGCGTGTCAGCAATCCGCCCCCAACCTCAATCCGCCCCAACCACTTCACCCTCCGGCAGCAACTGAAGCCGCTCGGCATCCTTGGCCGCGGAACTGATCACCGCATCGAGCAGGCCGGGAAAACGCGCGTCCAGATCCTCGCGGCGCAGCCGCATGAAGCGGTTGGTGCCGGCCACGCGCGTCTGCATCACGCCGCATTCGCGCAGCTTGGCGAAGTGATAGGCGAGGTTGGACTTGCCCGCGAGCCCGTTGAAGTCGCCGCAGCAGAGCTCTCTGCTGACACGTTCCTGCTGGGCAAGCTGGTAGACGATGGCGAGCCGGATCGGATCGCTCAGGCAATCCAGCACCATCGGCAACTCGATCTGCTCGCGGGTCGGGTGGAGAGGTGTGCGGCTCATGACCCGGAAATCATAGCGAAGCGGTCGCAATGTTCAATAGTTCTTGAACCAATTGACTTACAAACCACCGCACCCAATAGTTCAATAAACGTTGAACATAGGGATATCGTCCAATGAGCGTGTTCTGGCTGGCCCTGGCGGCCTTTGCGATCGGCACCGAAGGCTTTGTTATCGCAGGTCTTTTGCCCGGCATCGCCTCCGACTTGCAGATTTCGGTCTCCGCCGCCGGCCAATTGGTCACGGCCTACGCCCTCACCTATGCCGTGGGCTCGCCGATCCTGGCCGTCGCGCTGAACAATATCGACCGCCGAACCGTGCTGGCCCTGGCGCTGGCGACCTTCATCGCCGGAAATCTCGCCGCGATGGTGGCTTCCAGCTACGCCCTCCTACTGGCCTCGCGGATGCTGATGGCGCTGGGCTCCGGGCTTTGCATGCCGACGGCGCTCGCGGTGTCCGTGGCGGTCGCCTCGCCCGAACGGCGCGGCCGAGCGGTGGCGCTGGTCACGTCGGGTCTGACGGTCGCGACCGTCATCGGCGTTCCCCTCGGCAACCTCGTCGGCAGCCTGCTCGGCTGGCGCGCAACCTTTGCCATGGTCGCCCTGATCGGCACTGTTGCGCTTGCCGGGCTGCTGCTCGGCCTGCCCCGCGGCCTGCCACGCAACACCGCCTCGCTCGGCGAACGGCTGGCGGTGGCGCGTCACAGCAATGTCCTGGTCGCGCTCGTGATCACGATCCTATGGGCGCTCGGCGGCTTCACCGTCTTCACCTATTTCGCGGTTCCGCTCCGCGGCCTCGGCTTCGATGCGTCGCAAATCAGCCTTGCGTTGCTGGTGTTTGGCGGCGCAGCAGCGATCGGGAACATGTTCGGCGGCTTACTTGCCGACCGGCTCGGTACGCTCGCCACCGTGGGCCTCGGGCTCGCCGGCATGGCAGCTGCGCTGATCCTGCACTCAGTGGTCCTGAAGCTGATGCCGGGCCAGGCGCACTATGCGGTGCTGGGCACGATCTTCCTCTGGGGCATCTCGGGCTGGGCATTCTACCCGGCCCAGGTCTCCAGCATCATCCGGATCGAGCCGCAGGCCTCGATGATCGCGCTCTCGCTCAACGCCTCCGCCATGTATCTCGGCTTCGCCATCGGCGGGGCGCTCGGAGGGGCGGTGCTGGCGACCCTCTCGCCGAACGACCTCGGCTGGATCGGTGGAATGAGCGTTGCGGCCTCACTTCTGGTGCATCTCGCCCGTGGTTGGCAGGCCAGGCCAAAACCCGTCAAAATTGCCGGTTGATGGGCGTTTTTCGGGGTTTCGCCGCCCCGGAATCTGGTCTAAGACCCACCCGCGCGCGAGGGAGACCACCGCGCGCGCGCATGATCCGCCAAAGTGTAGGCGGTTTGGCGTCAAGATCATGCGCCTCTTATAAGAGTAGAAGCGCGATCGGACGCAAAACCGGTGGCCACTTTTGCTGATCGCGCTTCGGCCAAAGGGACGCGCAGGAGCGCGCCCTTTTTTTGTGCCCAAATTCCAGTCCGGCGAGAGTTGATGCCCAAACGTACAGACATCACCACCATCCTGATCATCGGCGCCGGTCCCATCGTGATCGGCCAGGCCTGCGAGTTCGACTATTCGGGCACCCAGGCGGTGAAGACGCTGAAGGAAGAGGGCTATCGCATTGTCCTCGTCAATTCCAACCCGGCCACCATCATGACCGATCCGGAATTGGCCGATGCGACCTATATCGAGCCGATCACGCCCGAGATCGTCGCCAAGATCATCGAGAAGGAACGTCACGTCATTCCCGGCGGCTTCGCGCTGCTGCCGACCATGGGCGGACAGACCGCGCTGAACTGCGCGCTGTCGCTGCGCCAGCAGGGCACGCTGGAGAAGTTCGACGTCGAGATGATCGGCGCCACCGCCGACGCGATCGACAAGGCCGAGGATCGCCAGCTTTTCCGCGAGGCCATGACCAAGATCGGTCTCGAGACGCCGAAGTCGCGGCTCGCCAATGCCTCCGCCCTGAAGAAGTCCTTCCGCGACAAGCGTCAGGCTGAACGCGAAAAGCTCTCGGGCGCGGCGCTCGAAGAGCACGATCGGCAGTGGACGCTGGGCGAGAGCGAGCGCCGCAAGCGCTACCAGGAATACGCCTTCGGCCAGGCCATGATGGCGCTGTCCGAGATCGGCCTGCCCGCGATCATCCGCCCCTCCTTCACGATGGGCGGCACCGGCGGCGGCATCGCCTACAACAAGGAAGAGTTCCTCGACATCATCGAGCGCGGCCTCGATGCGTCTCCAACCAACGAAGTGCTGATCGAAGAATCCGTGCTCGGCTGGAAAGAGTACGAGATGGAGGTGGTGCGCGACAAGAAGGACAATTGCATCATCGTCTGCTCGATCGAGAACCTCGATCCGATGGGCGTGCACACCGGCGATTCCATCACGGTGGCGCCGGCGCTGACGCTGACCGACAAGGAATACCAGATCATGCGCGACGCCTCGCTGGCGGTGCTGCGCGAGATCGGGGTGGAGACCGGCGGCTCCAACGTGCAGTTCGGCGTCAATCCCGAGGACGGCCGCATGGTCGTCATCGAGATGAACCCGCGCGTGTCGCGCTCATCCGCTCTGGCTTCGAAGGCCACCGGCTTTCCGATCGCCAAGGTCGCGGCCAAGCTTGCGGTCGGCTACACGCTCGACGAGATCGCCAACGACATCACCGGCGGCGCCACGCCGGCCTCGTTCGAGCCGACCATCGACTACGTCGTCACCAAGGTGCCGCGCTTCGCCTTCGAGAAATTCCCCGGCGCCTCCACCACGCTGACCACGTCGATGAAATCGGTCGGCGAAGTCATGGCGATTGGCCGCACCTTCCAGGAAAGCCTCCAGAAGGCGCTGCGCGGGCTCGAGACCGGACTGACCGGCCTCGACGAGATCGAGATCGAAGGTCTCGGCCGCGACGACGACAAGAATGCGATCCGCGCCGCGCTCGGCACGCCGACGCCGAACCGGCTGCTCCAGGTCGCCCAGGCGATGCGGCTCGGCTGGTCGAACGAGGAGATCTTCAACTCCTGCAAGATCGATCCGTGGTTCCTCAGCGAGATGCGCGGCATCGTCGACATGGAGGAGAAGGTCCGCAAGAACGGCCTGCCGGGCATTGCCTTCGGCATGCGCACGCTCAAGGCCATGGGCTTCTCCGATGCGCGGCTCGCGGTGCTCGCCGAGACGACGGAGGCCGAGGTCACCGCGAAGCGCCACGCGCTCGACGTTCGTCCGGTGTACAAGCGCATCGACACCTGCGCGGCCGAATTCGCATCGCCGACCGCCTATATGTATTCGACCTATGAGGCGCTGTTCGCGGGCGCGCCGGCGGACGAGAGCACGCCGTCCGACAAGAAGAAGGTCATCATTCTCGGCGGCGGACCGAACCGCATCGGCCAGGGCATCGAGTTCGACTATTGCTGCTGTCACGCCTGCTTCGCGCTGCACGATGCCGGCTACGAATCCATCATGGTCAACTGCAACCCGGAGACGGTGTCGACCGACTACGACACCGCCGACCGGCTCTATTTCGAGCCGCTCACCGCCGAGGACGTGCTGGAGATCATCGCCAAGGAGCGCACCAACGGCACGCTGCACGGCGTGATCGTGCAGTTCGGCGGCCAGACCCCGCTGAAGCTCGCGCGCGCCCTGGAAGCCGCCGAAGTGCCGATCCTCGGCACCTCGCCTGATGCCATCGACCTTGCCGAAGACCGCGACCGCTTCAAGCGCGTGCTCGACAAGCTCCGTCTCAAGCAGCCGAAGAACGGCATCGCCTATTCGGTCGAGCAGGCAAGACTCGTCTCCGCCGATCTCGGCCTGCCGCTTGTGGTGCGCCCGTCCTACGTGCTCGGCGGCCGCGCGATGCAGATCATCCGCGAGGAGAACCAGCTCAACGATTATCTGCTCGGCACGCTGCCCGAGCTGGTGCCGGCCGACGTCAAGGCGCGCTATCCGAACGACAAGACCGGGCAGATCAACACCGTGCTCGGCAAGAACCCGCTGCTGTTCGACCGTTATCTCTCGGACGCCACCGAGATCGACGTCGACTGCCTCTGCGACGGCAAGGACACCTTCATCGTCGGCATCATGGAGCACATCGAGGAAGCCGGCATCCATTCCGGCGACAGCGCCTGCTCGCTGCCGGCGCATTCGCTCGAGCCTGACATGATCGAGGAGCTGGAGCGGCAGACCCGCGAGCTCGCGCTCGGCCTCGACGTCGTCGGCCTGATGAACGTGCAATACGCCATCAAGGACGGCGAGATCTACGTGCTCGAGGTCAATCCGCGCGCCTCGCGCACCGTGCCCTTCGTCGCCAAGGTGGTCGGAACGCCGGTCGCGAAGATCGCCGCACGCATCATGGCGGGCGAGAAGCTCGCCGATTTCAAGCTGAAGAAGGCAAAGCTCAAGCACGTCGGCGTCAAGGAATCGGTCTTCCCGTTCGCGCGCTTCCCCGGCGTCGACACGGTGCTCGGCCCCGAGATGCGCTCGACCGGCGAGGTCATGGGCATCGACCGCAATTTCGAGGTCGCCTTCGCCAAGAGCCAGCTCGGCGGCGGCACGCGTGTACCGCGCAAGGGCACGGTGTTCGTCTCGGTGCGCGAGAGCGACAAGACGCGCATCGCCGAGGCGGTCCGCGAACTGCATTCGCTCGGCTTCAGGGTGCTGGCGACCTCGGGCACCCAGCGCTTCCTGACCGACCAGGGCATCCCGACCGAGAAGGTGAACAAGGTGCTGGAGGGCCGGCCGCACATCGTCGACGCCATCACCAATGGCGACGTCCAGCTGGTCTTCAACACCACCGAAGGCCCGCAGGCGCTCGCCGACAGCCGTTCGCTGCGGCGCGCGGCCCTCTTGCATAAAGTGCCGTATTACACCACTCTTTCCGGGGCCGTGGCGGCCGCGCAGGGCATCCGCGCCTATCTCGGCGGGGACCTTGAGGTTCGTACCCTGCAGAGCTACTTTTCGGAAACCTGATCGCGAGCGGAAGGCCGAGCCTTTAGGGTTAAGCCATCCGCTAAGTGATTGGCAATGAAGCCACAATGGCCGGAGGAACTGTCCGGCCATGGTGGTTGTTCTGTTCCGGCGCCAGCCCACATAACGTTCCGGTGGCCGCGTGTTCAGCGCCGGGAATACCGACGAATCAAGGTTGCCGCGCCCGCTGTTGTGGGGGCGCGGGATCGAAGGACGAGAGAAGAGATGGAAAAGGTTCCGATGACCCAGGCCGGCTTTGTCGCGCTCGGGGAAGAATTGAAGAAGCGCCAGTCCGAGGATCGTCCGCGGATCATCGAGCATATTGCCGAGGCGCGCTCGCACGGAGACCTGTCGGAGAACGCGGAATATCATGCCGCGAAGGAAGAGCAGTCCCACAATGAAGGCCGCATCGCCGAGCTCGAGGACAAGCTCGCGCGCGCCGACATCATCGACATCTCGAAACTGTCCGGCGACACCATCAAGTTCGGCGCCACCGTGACCTTGGTCGACGAGGACACCGAGAAGAAGACGGTGTGGCAGATCGTCGGCGAGGTCGAGGCCGACGCCAAGAAGGGCCGCATCTCCATCACCTCGCCGCTCGCCCGCGCGCTGATCGGCAAGAAGAAGGGTTCGACCGTCGAGGTCAACGCACCCGGCGGCGCCAAGGCGTATGAAATTACCAAGGTGGAGTGGCGGTAAGAATTTGCCGCTGCGCTGACGTTTGAAAAAGGCCGCGCCCAGCGCGGCCTTTTTGTTTCGGCGTGGTGCTTGCGCTCAATGAACACATGCCTTCACCACACGTCATTGCGAGCGTAGAGCAATAGCATACACCGCTCTCGTGTCCCGGACGCGCTGCAACGCCCTTAGCGTTGCTGCGCAGAGCCGGGACCCAGAAAGCAACACGGGAAGGCGCGGTGAGATGGGCCCCGGCTCTGCAGCGCACCGCACCGGACGATGCTTCGCATCGCCAGGAGCGTTGCGCTGCGTTCGGGGCACGAGACCGGAGAGCTACCTCCGCCCCTTCACGTCCAGCGGCACGGCCGCCTCGTACTTCGAATTATGCAGCACCAGCGACGTCCGCACATTCCGCACATGAGGCGCGGCGGTCAGATGGGTGACGAAATCCTGGAAGGTCGCCATGTCGGGGGCGACGCATTTGAGGATGAAATCGACCTCGCCCGACAGCATCCAGCATTCCCGGACCAGGGGCTCGGCGCGGACGAACTCCTCGAAGGCGCGAAGATCCGCCTCGGCCTGGCTGGACAGGTGCACGGCGGCGAATACGGTGACGTCGAAGCCGAGCTTGCGGGCGTCCAGCAGGCCGCGATAGCCGTGGATATAGCCCTCCTCCTCCAGCGCCCGGACGCGGCGCAGGCAGGGCGGCGGCGAGATGCCGACCCGTTTGGCCAGCTCGACATTCGTGATTCGACCGTCGGCCTGAATCTCGGAGAGAATTTTCAGGTCGATGTCGTCTAGGTTCCGCGACACTTGATTGGAACTCCTGGCCTTTGCGGCTTTATTGGTGGGTTTGCCGCAATCCTCATAGCCCAGTCAGCACGACTAGCGCAATTTTATTGCGCGTGCACCGCAATCGACTTTTGTTCCTTGTTGGAAAAATCCGCCGATAGGCAATGCAATTCTTGCATAGCTCACCAGAAGGCTTAGATTAGCTCTGATATTTCAGCGCCTCCGCGAGGCCTCCCGGCACGTTCCGCGCCCGCGCTGCGAATCCCCCGTGAAAGGCGTCCGTCAATATGTCCGCCCATGTCCATGCAAAGGTCGTCATTATCGGCTCCGGCCCCGCCGGCTACACGGCAGCGATCTACGCCGCGCGCGCGATGCTCGAGCCGATCCTGATCCAGGGCATCCAGCCGGGCGGCCAGCTCACCATCACCACCGACGTCGAGAACTATCCCGGCTTCGCCGACGTGATCCAGGGCCCCTGGCTGATGGAGCAGATGGAGAAGCAGGCCGTCCATGTCGGCACCAAGATCATCTCCGATCTGGTGATCAAGCTCGACAGCTCGCAGCGGCCGTTCCGCCTCACCTGCGACTCCGGTGACGTCTATTTCGCCGACGCCGTGATCCTCGCCACCGGCGCGCAGGCGCGCTGGCTCGGGTTGCCCTCCGAATTAAAGTTCCAAGGCGGCGGCGTGTCGGCCTGCGCCACCTGCGACGGCTTCTTCTACCGCAACAAGGAGGTCGTTGTGGTCGGCGGCGGCAATACCGCGGTCGAGGAAGCCCTGTACCTCACCAACCATGCCTCGCAGGTCACCATCGTGCATCGCCGCGACCATTTCCGCGCCGAGCGCATCCTGCAGGAGCGTCTGTTCAAGCACCCGAAGATCAAGGTGATCTGGGACAGCGCCGTCGACGAGATCTGCGGCACCGAGAATCCGAACAAGGTCACCCATGTCCGCCTCAAGAACGTCAAGACCGGCGCACTGACGGACGTGAAGACCGACGGTGTCTTCATCGCCATCGGCCACGCGCCGGCGACCGAGCTCGTGAAAGACCAGATCAAGCTCAAACCGTCGGGCTATGTCGAGGTCGCCCCGAACTCGACCGCCACCTCGATGCCCGGCCTGTTCGCCGCCGGCGACGTCGCCGACGAGACCTATCGCCAGGCCGTCACGGCCGCCGGCCTCGGCTGCATGGCAGCTCTCGAAGCCGAACGTTTCTTGGCCCTGCGCGCCAGCGAGCGCGCGGCAGCGGAATAAAGATCATGCCCCGAACACGCGACGGATTTACGGATATGGACTGGGACAAGCTGAAGGTGTTTCACGCAGCGGCGGAAGCTGGCAGCTTCACGCATGCGGGCGAGCAGCTCGGCCTGTCGCAATCGGCGGTGTCGCGCCAGGTTTCGGCGCTGGAGCAGGAGCTTTCGGTCTCGCTGTTCCACCGCCATGCCCGCGGCCTGATCCTCACCGAGCAGGGCGACCTGTTGTTCCGCACCGCGCATGACGTGTTCATGCAGCTCCAGGCGGCGCGCGCCAAGCTGACCGACAGCCGCGAGCGGCCGAGCGGCGACCTCAAGATCACCACCACGCCCGGCGTCGGCATCAACTGGCTGATCCCGCGGCTCGGCGAGTTCACCGCGCTCTATCCGGAAATCCGGATCTCGCTGATCGTCACCGACGAGGAGCTCGACCTGTCGATGCGCGAGGCCGACGTCGCGATCCGCACCCGCAAGCCGACGCAACCGGATCTCATCCAGCGCAAGCTGTTCGCGATGGGCTTCCACGCCTATTGCTCGCCGGAATACATCAAGCGCTTCGGCACGCCGCGCACGCTGGAGGAGCTCGACTCCCACCGCATCATCACGCTCTCGGACGGCAACTTCGCGCCGCATTTGCAGAACCGCAACTGGCTGGTCGAAGCCGGCCGCAACGGCTCGGGTCCGCGCGAAGCCTATTTCAGGGTCAACAACATCCTCGGTCTGGTGCGCGCCTGTCAGCAGGGCCTCGGCATCGCGGCGCTGCCCGACTACCTCGTCGAGGAACAGAGCAAACTCGTGCAGTTGTTCGGCGAGTCGGATTCGATCCAGCTCGATACGTATTTTGTCTATCCCGAAGAGTTGAAGACGGTCGCGCGCGTGCAGGTGTTCCGCGACTTCGTGGTGAGCAAGGCGCAGCGCTGGCCTTCCTGATTTCCGCATGACTGACATGCGGCCTCGGCTGTTGCTGCAGGGCGCTCGTCAAGCTCATACTGCTTGCACGCTGAGCCTTCGCGTTGCGCATTTGTCCCCCTCCTCCAGTGGCGCGGGAGTTCAGTAATCCCTCTTGGAAGGTGATTGTGTCGGCCTCACGTGGCCAATACCTTAAGCCGGGCTCGTTCGAGCCCGGCTTTTTTTCGGTCAAATCGGCCTTCGCCTTCCGCGTGTATTGACAGTTCCAGGCATACCCCGCATCATTTGCAAATGATCACGAAGTCGTGCGCAATCTCGTCGAAGGCGATCGCCTCGAAAAAAGGCCCCCATCCGGGGACCTCGGAGTTTTGCGCGCGTTAGACCGGCTTCGTCATCGCTGCAATCCCGAAAACCCCGCCGCCTGGACGGGGTTTTTTCATGTGCCCTCCGTCTCAGGTTTCCCGAGAAGGAGATGGAAACATGACCGGACTTGAAGATCATTTGCACGGGCTGTGGCTGCCGCTGGTGACGCCGTTTCAGGGCGGCGCGCTCGACGAGCGATCGCTGCGGCGGCTGACGCGACATTACAGCGCGCAAGGCATCGACGGATTCATCCTGGGGGCGACCTCGGGTGAAGGCATGACGCTGCGCGAGGCCGAGCTCGAACGTCTCGTCGCCATCGTGCGCGACGAGATGGCGGCGGGCCGGCGCACCTTGCCGATCTGCCTCGGACTGTCGGGCGCGGACACCGCGCGGCTGAAGGACCGTCTCGACGAGACCGCGGACTGGCCCATCGACGGTTATCTGATCGCAAGCCCGTATTATGTGCGCCCCTCGCAGCGCGGCCTGTTGGCGCATTTCGAGACGCTCGCCGATCACGCCGCCTGGCCGATTGCGCTCTACAACATTCCCTATCGCACCGCGGTGACCATCACCAACCAGACCATGCTGCGGCTCGCCGAGCATCCCAACATCATAGGCTTGAAGGATTGCGGCGCGAGCCGCGAGCAATCGATCGCGCTGCTGCGCGACCGGCCGAAGGAATTTCGCGTGCTCACCGGCGAGGACGCCAACTATTTCGAGGCGCTCAGCGACGGCGCCGACGGCGGCATCGTGCTGTCGGCCCATGTCGAGACCGCGACGTTTGCGGCGGTGTATGCGGAAGCGAAGCGCGGCAACCACGACGCGGCTCTGGCGCGCTGGCACGAGGTCGCCGATCTGACGCGGCTGCTGTTCACCGAGCCGAGCCCGGCGCCGGCGAAGTATTGGCTGTGGCGATGCGGCCTGATCGACAGCCCCGAGGTGCGCCTGCCAATGGTGGAAGTGAGCAGCGAGCTCGCAGCCGCGATCGATCGCGAGATCGAGCGACGGACGAAGGTGGCGGCGTAGTTTCTCGTTCACCCTCCCCTGGAGGGGGAGGGTCGATCGCGCGAAGCGCGAGCGGGGTAGGGTGATCTCGCAACTCGGGCACTGTCGGATGGGGCGAGACCGTCACCCCACCCCGTCTCACATTTCGCTGCGCTCATGTGAGCCGACCCACGGGCGAGCTTCGCTCGTCCCGGACCCCTCCAGGGGAGGGTAAGAGCGCCGCCCCTTGGTTAACCGCGCCCCAACGGCCTTCGCTGCTGCCGCATGGCGCATCCACGGCTCGTTTACGCTCTGGTGCCTATCGTTTCCTCCAGGACTTTTCATAAGGGGGAATGACCATGGGACATCGCACCCGGCCTACGGCCGCGAGCCAATACGCGCCGGCCGATCTTTTGCAGGGAATTCTCGTCGTTTCGTCGTTCGGGTTCTGGGCCGTGATGCTCGGCCTGATGCCGGTGCTGCTGTATCGGATCTGGCTCGCCTGAAGGCGGCACGTCGCGCGGATGGTTAAGCGGCCGTCACAAATGCGCTCAAAATGCGCAGCGGCTTGCAAGCCGGAATCTTAAAATATCCCGCGTATCGTTCACGCCCATAAGCGAAGAAATCGCGGGGGCGTTTATGAATAGTCATAATGAGATGGCGTCGCATTTCGGCGCCGGACAGGAGCAGCTGTCCACCGAGCAGAGCTTTACCACCGAGGACATTCTCTGGGCCGCCGGCATCTGGTCGGTGATCCTGACGATGTCGCCGGTCATCGTGTTCTACATGCTGATGGTGGCGTAGTCTCCTTCAGCAGATCCCGACGCAAAACGCGCGGACGTTCCCGCGCGTTTTTCGTCCGGGGAAATGAATAATGAAATTAAGCAGCCTGCTTGTGCATTGCGCCGGACGCCGACGCCGTGCCGCGAATGGCCTTAACTGAACGCTCGATCGCTGCCCACAGCCTTGCGATTTCCTGAGCCGCACGGCTCTCGGCCTGATATTCCCGCGCGCCCTCGCCGTGGCTCAGCGCCATCAGCAGATCCGAACGGTTGGTGATCTGGCCGCCCCACACCGGAGCCCGGAATTTCGCCAGCGCTTCGCGGGCGATGGTGACGATCGGGCTTTCGGCTTCGTCGCGCTTGGCCGGCGCACCGTTGAGCACGACCGCGTAGGGCTTGCGCGCGGCGCGGCACATCTGGATGGTTTCCTGCACCGCGTTGACGTCGAACACGCCGGGACGCGCCGGAATGACCACCATCGTCGCGTTCTTGATCGCATCGTCGACCACGGCCGAGAGGTTCGGCGGCGTGTCGATCAACACCCATTCATAACCGTCACGCTTGGCAGCGGAGACGATGCCGCTGACGGAGTTCACGGCCGCCTTGATCGGCGGCTCGTTGGTGCCACGCAGCTTGTGCCACAGCGTGAGCGAGCCCTGCGGGTCCGCGTCCACGAGCATGACCTGCTTGCTCGCCTTGATCTGCGCGGCGAGATGCGCGGCTAGGGTACTCTTGCCCGAGCCGCCTTTACGCGATGCAAAAACAATAACGTTCATACCTTCGGCCTCCAGATTGACCCTAGGCCGCGAAAATGAATCACCGCGCTGATTCGTGAAAGAAAAATTTATCGAGGGTTGCGTTACAGCCACGAAATAACAAGGCGTGTTGGCTTTTGAGTCACACTGCGTCGCAGGACGAGAGACCAACTGCAGCGAAACACCGCCCGCGCGAGCATCTGTGCGTTCTTTGAGCAGCCGAGCGGGACCAAACGGAATGCAACCTTCCCGCGCAAACCCTTACCCGACTCTTTTCCATCGCGCGTTGGTAATTGCCGCAGGCATCAGCGCGGCCCGCGCGAACAAAAGGAGTCCACGGGAACACGGGCTGCCTCGGCTCAGCCGTCGCTGGTCTTTTTCTTCTTGGGCTTGGTGCTCTTCTTCGCGGTTTTGGGCGCGATGTTGGTCGGCCTGCCGGCGCGGACCTCGCCCGGCTCCGGTCCGCGGCGGAAGAACACCGCGCATTGCGGCGAGAGCTGCGCCTTCTTCTTGATCATGCAGGCGGTGATGGCGTCGACGTTCGGAACGAACTCGCCGCACAGCCGCATCGCATCCGGCGTGCAGGCCTGCTGCTCCTCCGGGGTGTAGGCGAAGCCGGTACCGGGCTGGACCAGAACGGCCAGGGCCATCCCGAGGGTTGCAGCAGCCAAGGATGTCTTGAAGCGAAACGCCGGCATCGATCCCCCCACATGTCGAGTCGGAGGGAATAGTGGGTGAACGGCGGTTCGTTGGCAACCGAGGGGAGATGCGAAAGGTCGGACCTGTGCGGTCTCGGCAACAGGCGGGCAGCCCACCAGCCAAGCGCAGTGGCGAAGCCGGCGCGCTACGCGGAGTCGTTCCAACTCACAGCTGTCATCCCCCGCGCAGGCGGGGGATCCAGTACGCCGCGACTTCTCGGGGAACGTCGGGCGTCTCTGGAATACTGGATCCCCGCCTTCGCGGGGATGACAGCGGGGCGCGTGAGCGAGCGACTGCTGCTCACCCCTCGTCCGAGTTTCGCGACCCCTCCCAATAAAAATTGCGAAAACAACCCCATGCACAGTAGCCAAGCCCCGGCAATCGTTACGCATTTCACAACTTAGGATTTAGCGAAGTCGAATTTGACTTGTCGGGCAAAACGGGGGCATGATGTCGTCATCACAAAAGATGCGCGTGGGGTGATCGGCCTGTCTCCTGCGCTGGTTGAAAAGCGCACGAGAGGAAGCGATCGCAATGGAAGGGAATGAAGCGGAGCTGCCGCTGTCGGGCGTCACGGTGGTCTCGCTCGAGCAGGCGATCGCAGCGCCGCTGGCCAGCCGGCACCTCGCCGACTGGGGCGCGCGGGTGATCAAGATCGAGCGGCCGAGCGCAGGCGACTTCTGCCGGGACTACGACCACGTGATGAACGGCATGTCGAGCCAGTTCGTCTGGACCAACCGGTCCAAGGAAAGCCTCGCCATCGACATCAAGAGCGAGGACGGCCGCAAGGTGCTCGACGCCCTGCTGCCGCAGGCCGATGTGTTCATCCAGAACCTGGCGCCGGGCGCTGCCGAGCGGCTCGGGCTCGATGCCGCATCGCTGTTGCGCAGACATCCGCGCATCATCGCCTGCGACGTGTCGGGCTATGGCCCTGGCGGCCCCTACAGCAGCAAGAAGGCCTACGATCTCCTGGTCCAGTGCGAGGCCGGGGTTCTCGCCATCAACGGCACCGAGGCGGAGCCGGCCAAGGTCGGGCTCTCGGTGGTCGACATCGCCACCGGCATGTACATCCTCAACGGCGTGCTGATGGCGCTGTACCGCCGCGAGCGGACCGGCAAGGGCACCGCCTTCCAGGCCTCGCTGTTCGACTCCATCACGGACTGGATGAGCTATCCCGCCTTCTACACGCACAGCACGGGCCGGCCGCTGCCGCGAACCGGCGCCAGGCATGCGACGATCGCGCCGTATGGGCCGTTCCGGGTCGGCGACGGCAACACCATCTTCTTCGGCATCCAGAACGATCGGGAATGGCGGTCGCTGTGCAGCATCGTCCTCGGTGATGCCGGCTTCGCCGATCATCCGAGCTTCCGCACCAATCCGCTGCGCATGCAGAACCGCGACGATCTGCAAGGACATATCGAGCAGCGCTTTGCATCCATGACCAGCGAGGAGGTGTTGGAGCTGCTCGACGAAGCCTCGATCGCCAACGCGCATCTGAATTCGGTCGAGGCTTTTCTGGAGCATGAGCAGCTCCGCGCGCGGTCCCGGGTGCAGAGCGTCGGCTCGCCGTGCGGGCCGGTGATGAGCTTCCTGCCCGCGCTGACCATTCCTGGCGTCAAGCCGCGGATGGATCCGGTGCCGGATGTCGGACAGCACAACCAAGCCATCCTCAGCGAACTCGGTCTGGCGAAGGACATTTGACGATGGTCTCGCTGCGGCCCACGCGGGCCTACCTCGCCGTCCCCGCCCATCGCTCCCGTCTTGTCGCCAAGGCAGCGGCATCAGTTGCGGACGCGGTGTTCATGGATCTCGAGGACGCGGTGCCGCCATCCGAGAAAAGCCTTGCTCTGAACGAGGCCATCCAATCCCTCGCCTCGCTCGACTGGGGCAATAAGCGCGTCGCGGTGAGGATCAACGCCGTCGACAGCCCGTTCATCGCCCAGGAAATCCGCGCGCTGGCGGCGCTTCCGCGGCTGGATGCGGTGATCGTGCCGAAGGCGGAGCGCGCCAGCGACATCGCCGGGATTGCCGAGCAGTTGCGCGCGGCCGCGCCCGATCGCCCCGCGCCGGTAGCGCTGGAATTGCTGATCGAGACGGCGCTCGGTCTCGTCAATGTCGACACGCTCGCCGCATGTCACGACAGCGTCGCCGCGCTGCATCTCGGCGTCGGCGATTTCGCGGCGTCGATCGGCGCCCGCTCCTCCGACATCGGCGTGTCGCCGGATGCCTATCGTCACGTCGGATCAGCGCAAATCGGCTATGCCTCGGCCCCGCTCGACCTGTTCGCCTATCCGATGATGCGCGTCCTGGTGGCCGCCCGCGCGTTCGGCCTCATCGCCATCGACGGCCCCTGCGGCGCGTTCCGCGATGCCAGGCTGACCGAAAGCAGCGCGCAAAAGGCCGCCGCGATGGGTTTCGACGGCAAGCAGGTCATTCACCCCGATCAGATCGCGCCGACGCTACGCGCGTTCCTGCCGTCGGAGCAGGAGCTGGCCCAGGCGCGGCGGATCGTCGACGCCATGGAGCAGGCGGAGGCGAACGGCCAGGGCGCGGTGACGCTGGACGGCAAGATGATCGACTACGCCAATGTGCGGATGGCGCGCCGGATCATCGAGCTGGGGTCGTAGCGGCGCATGGCCACCTTGCTGATCGTCGCGCCGGTGTTTGCGCTGATCGCGGCCGGCTATGCCGCGGTGCTGTTTCGCTTCGTCTCCGAGAGCGCGCACAAGGGCATCTCCGAATTCGCCTTCAGCATCGCGATCCCGGCGCTGCTGTTCCGCACCATCGTCGTGTCGGAATTCCCCGACGTCAGCCCCTACCGGATGTGGGGCGCCTATTACGGCGCGCTGGCCATCATCTGGATCGCGGCGCTGGCGATCTCGGCGCTGCTGCGCGCGCGGCGCGAGGATCGCGAGGACGGCGTCGTGTTCGCGATCGGCTCGGTCTACGGCAACATCGTGATGCTCGGCATTCCCCTGACGCTCTCGGCGCTGGGCAACGAGGCGGCAGGGCCGATGGCGCTGATCCTGTCGGTGAACACGCCGCTGCTCTGGCTCTGCGGCATCCTGCAGATGGAGCTGGTCAACCGCAAGCGGACCGGCTCGGCGCTGTCGGTGATCTGGCCCGTGCTCACCGATCTCGCCCGCAACCCGCTGATGCTGGCGATCGGTTTTGGCGTGGTCTGGCGCTTTACCGGCCTGGGCCTCACCCCCGTCGTCGACCGCACGATCGAGCTCCTGGCGCAGGCGGGCTCGCCGACCGCGCTGATCGCGCTCGGCATCAACCTGTTCCGCTTCGAGGTGAAGGGCGAAAAGCTGAGCATCCTGGTGATGTGCGCGCTGAAGCTAGCGGCGATGCCGGCGGCCGCGTTCGTGCTGGCAAGACTGCTCGACCTGCCGCCGATCGCGGCCGGCGTCGTCGTGCTGTTCGCAGCAATGCCGACCGGCGCGAATGCGTACATCTTCGCGGTGCAGTATCAGCGGCTGGTGAACCCGGTGTCGGGCGCGGTGGCGCTGGGCACGCTGCTGGCGGCGGCGACGTTGCCGGTGGTGGTGTGGTTGGTGGCGCGCTGAGCACGCGCAGCACGATTCCAATGATTTTGCCTTTACACGCGAAGGTCGCTAGGCTGCCCTGATACGTGTTGCAGGGAGGGTGACATGGCACAGCGCGAAGAGATGCTCGCATTGATCAGGACCGCCTACGCCGCGCGCGGCGAGGGCGACGTCGAAGGCCTGGTGATGGCTTTTCATCCCGAAGGCGCTTTCGCCTTGATGGGCGACAAGAGCGCACTCGAACTGACGGGACGCATGGAGGGGCACCCGACCTTGCGCGGGGCTTTCACTCAGTTCACTGCCACCTTCGGCTTCGAAAGCCGCGAAATCCTGGCCGAGCTGGTCGACGGCGACCGTGTCGCAGTCCATTCCCGGGTTGTCGTTCGATACAATCCGAGCGGAAAGACTTTCAGCACCGAGATCCTGGACCTCTTCAGATTTCAGGATGGCAAGATCGCCGAGCTGATCGAGTTTGCGGACACGGCGCAGATCAAGGCGATGATTGCGTGAGGGGCGGTGCAGCTCCGTCGGAGTTTCGTGCACTGTTACCGTAATTCGGCAACACGCTTGCCTGCGCGCCAGGCCATCTCCCAGAAGTCTGCCTCGAGCCGGGTGGCTTCCTTGAAGATCGCAGTCAGCTCGGCCTCGCGGGCCGGCGTGGCGTAGAGATCGGCGAGATAGTCGAGGTGCGCACGGGCTTTGGCAGCGACCTCCTGGTACGGCACGCCGGCGTACTCAGCGATCCAGACGCGATGGGCGTTCGTCGCAGCGTCAGCATTGGGTCGCGAAGCGAGCCGCGTTGCGATCTCGGCGTACCCGATCACGCAGGGGGCAAGCGCCACCTTGAGTGCCAGCAGGTCGCCGCGCATTCCCGCGTCGAGCACGTAGCGCGTATAGGCCAGCATCTCGGCCGCCGGAGGGGCTTGTTCAAGATCGGCCGGGGATAAGCCCCAATCGGCACAGAGCTTCACATGCAGGTTCATCTCGACATCGAGGATGGCCGAAAGGCCGGCCGCGGCTTCACGCATGTCGGCAAGGCTGGGCGACTTGTAGACCGCGAGCGCGTAGGCGCGGGCAAACTCGATGAGGAACAAATAGTCCTGAACGAGATAGTGACGAAACGCCGCTTCAGGGAGCGAGCCGTCTGCCAATCCGTTCGTGAAGGGATGCTCGGTGTAGGCCCGCCACTCAACGGATGCTGCTGTCTTGAGACGCTCGAAGAAACTCACGATCTTTTTCGCCCGGGTTGCTTGTCCATGAAATCTTTGGCTCGCTACCGATATCGCATTGCGAACCGAGGAGCTACGGTGACCGCGCACAAGATTGGCTTTGAGCGGCGTTGCGGAGAGGGCCCTCCCCGTGTCGAATGTTTGGTGCAAAATGGGTCATTCCAACGCCCCCGATTTTCTTCCCCGCTATATCCGTTCATTGGGGTCGATGGGTGCACCGCATGCCATGCCGCTGCTTCAAGGCCCTCGCAACACGAGCCGGCCGAGCAGCGCGGCGAGTTCGCTTTGCCTGGATATGCCGAGCTTTTGGAATACGCGCTTCAGCACGTTGCGCGCGGTGTCTTCGGCGATTCCGAGCCGGCCTGCAGCCTGTTTCGGCGGAACGCCCGAGCCCACCAGCGAGGCGATCCTGGCTTCCCCGAGCGTCAAGCCCAGGATGTCTCGCACGATGGCGGGATCCGGAGGCTCGGCAGATTTCTGCTCGATTGCGAGCACGATCGCTCGCGTGCGGGTCAGGAAGTGGTCGTCTGAAAGTGCGCCGGCGGTGATCGGGAGCAGGTAGATGACGAAGCGCCGACCTGTTGCACTCGACTCCACGAGAATGGGTCTCGGCTCGGCCAGCAGGTCGCGCGCCTCGGCGCGAAGCGTGCGCGTCATTGCGGTCTCGAATGGAGCCCGGCTCGCCGCGATGCGAACACGCAGACGATCGTTTGCGAGGTCGAACACCTCGCCGACAAGACTTTCGCCGACCGGATTGGCGAACAGCAGGCGCGCCGACCAGTCCAGCGCGAACACGCCGATGCCGACCCGCGCGAGGGCGTCGCCAAGGCCGAGATTGGCCAGCTCGGTATCAAGCAGCCTGATCGACAGGCGCAGCGATTTCTCCGCATGGCGCCCGAGCGTCGCGATGAGGTCCAGCTCGGCGTCGGAGAATTGCAGCTTGGCGAAAGCGCGCTGCACGCTGAGCGCCACGATGATCCGCGGATCGGGCGACACGCCTATCGATCCGAACCAGCCCAAGCCGTGCCTTGCAAGGAAGTCCGTACTGAACGGATGGTTGAGGTAGGAATCGTCGATCGGGCCGATGTGCCGGTCGGTGAAGGGCTCGCCGCTGACGTAAAGGCCGGCCGAGACACACCGCTCGGCCTTGAAATCGTGCTGCGCCCAACGCTCCCCATAGTCGCCGAGCGCCGGCCCGAGGCTTTCGGAGGCGATGGCTCCGAACGCCCCGTCGTCCCTCCGCCATTGCAGGATCGCGCCCGCGTCTTCGAAGCAGTCCGCGATCTTGCCAAGTGCGGATGGCCACAATGACGGGCTCGCTGCCGTATCGTAGATCGCTTCGACGGCGGCGAGGAGACGCTCGGTGGCTGCGGGCATGAGGGTCCGATCGATCAGAGAACTCGTTCAGGTTACACGAGATTCCCTTCCAGCAAGCGCGGCCGGGCCGCTTTTACCGGGTTTTGCCCCCCGAGTTCTACGGACAGCCAGCTGTGGGGGTTGGTTGCAGCAGGAGCGAAGCGGCCGGGCGCGGCCTCGGATTTTCGGGGCGAGCGCCGCCAACCAGACCCGTTTGGGTCATGCGACGGTCTGGCGAGGTCTATTGGATAAATAGTCGCTGGCTGGAAGTCCTTTCAATGACATCGCTGTTCGTATTGCCTCACGCCGTGATGCGGCCGCGCCGAAGCGGCGAGGCTGTGTTCAACCTGCACTCGGCCGCGCCATGACCAACGACCGCAAAGAAGACGTGCGGTGTTTCTGCTGCGGGGAGACATCGGAGCAATTGGTCCTTTCGCGCTCCAGCCAGCTCGGCGTCAGGGATCTCGATCTACGTTCCGGAATGATGCCGTCCACCATGGGCGGCTGGCTGCAGGAATGTCCGAACTGCGGCTACGTGGCGACCGACCTGGCGAAAGGAGACGAGTGCGACCGCCTATTTGTTCAGACGGAGCAGTATGCAGCGCTATGCGAGCTTCCTCAATTTTCGCGGCGATCGTCCCGCTTTCTGCTCCGCGCCGCGATCGAGCTCGCGCGGGAGGATTTCGAGCGAGCATTCGACTCCACGCTGTGCGCGGCAGGGGATGCGGATGACTGCAATCTCCCGGACATTGCGCGCGGGTTACGAAAGATTGCGAGTCGCTATCTTGCCGGCCGTCCGCTGACCGTCGACTTGCGCGTGAGCTTGCTGGATGTGCTTCGCCGCGTGTCCGACTGGGCCGCTGCGGCCGCGCTCGCTGTGGAATTGATGGGCGAAAATTTGGGGCAGCCGCATGCCGCAATTGTCTGCTTTCAGCTCGGCAGGATCGAAGCACGAGATGACCGCTGTTACACGCTCAGCCAGGTTTTGCGTTCGAACCACGATCCGGAGGCTTCCAACGATGATGCCGAACATCTGGAGCATGTCGTGCACGTGTTGGGCCGACTGAAGCGTCGATGATCGTCCGTAATCTAAAGAGAGGTGGTACAGTTGGGTGGGCTCGAACCACCGACCTCCTGTTCCACAGACAGGCGCTCTAACCAACTGAGCTACAACTGCATCCTGGCGAGCCGCGCCTTGGGGGGCCCTGAAAAGGGCCGGTCACCGAGGGGGGGCTGGACGGGGCGGAAACTAGGTGCAACGGGCGTTTTTGGCAAGGCCGCAAGACCCCCAAATCGTCCCCTAAGCGACGTTATTTCCAAAGCAAAACCCGGGCCTCGCGGCCCGGGTTTGTTATCGAGAACCGGCCGGCCGGATCAGGCGGCGGGCTTGTAGAACTTCGAGGCGCTGGCCTTGATCGGCTCGGCGGTCTCGGCGGCGACGCGCTGGGTCAGCTCGACCAGCTCCTTGGCCTGAGACTGGAAGGTCTCGAGCTGGGTACGGGTATGGCCGGTCCACAGCTCCATCGCTTCGGCCGGCGACTTCAGGCCGAACAGCTGCTGGGCGAAGTCCAGCTGGGCGTTGCTGTTGGCCTTCATGAATTCCACCAGCTTGGCGGTGTACTCGCTCGCGCCCTTGCTGGCGCAGGTGAACACGGCCTCGACGGTGCCGTTGTGGGTTTCGGCGGCGTCCTTGAACTTGGCGTAGCTCTCACGGGCCTGCGACACGCCCTTTTCGGCGAACGCACGCATCTGCTCGGGGACCTCGAACGGAATGATCGAGGCAGAAAACGGATCAGTCGCACCTGTCATGGTTGTCCCTCACGATAATGAAAAATGGAGTGAGCCTTCTGGCGCGCCCGCCGGCCCCCGGTCTGGGCCGTCACACATTGAGCGGGTACGAAAGACTGGAAACGCGAAACAAACGAGATGGCTCGCCCAGCGCCCAGCATTATGGCTGCCTATCATGTCAACATTGTGCAGCGCAATGCAGCGGCAGGGTGCGTCGCGATATTTAATCTAGGTCAGGGCGAGGTTCCGGGCTGGGGGAACCGGGGGTTGAGGTAAGGGGGTGAGTGCTTTGCCCGGCGGGTCTTTCTTACCCTCCCCTGGAGGGGGAGGGTCGGTCGCGCGTAGCGCGAGCGGGCTGGGGTGATCTCTCCCCCGGGCAGTGTGCGATGTGGAGAGACTGTCACCCCACCTCGGCTCGCATTTCGCTCCATGCGAACCGATCCTCCCCCTTCAGGGGAGGATGGGGACCTTTGATGCCGCGCGGCCTGTGACCGCTCCTCCCTTCGAATCCCTTGGATGAACCGGGCCGCGGCTTGCGGGTTCGGGCTGATTAAGGTTATCGCGGCTTAGGGCCGCCGCCGGGGACCGGGGCCGTGGACCTGCCTGCGGGCGCGGGCGATACTAACCCTTTCTTAAGGCTGTCATTCCCGGCAGCCGCCAGCTTCAAGCGCGAGACACAGCCGGTCGGATGACGAGTTCGGATTTCCAGTTGCGAGGTGTGGGCGATCCCCGGCTGGCCGTGCATGCGACCTCGCCGCTCGCGACCTGGCTGTGGTCCACCGACGGCGCGCGCGTGCTGTGGGCCAATCCGGTCGGCGCAAAGCTGTTCGGCGCGGCGAATGGCGCAGCGCTCGCGGAGCGGATCTTTGGCCCGGCGGACAGCCATCGCCGCCAGGTTGCCCGGCTCGCCCGGCAGTTGCCGGCGAGCGGCACCGTGCGGCTCGAACGGCTGCGCGGCTTCGGCGCCCGGCTCGGCATGCTGATGACCTGCGCCTGCGCCCGGCTCGACTTTGCCGATGGCGGACACGCCGTGCTCGTCACCGCGATGGACCCGACCTTGCGCACCATGCCGCTGGTCGAGCGGCTGCATCGCCTGGTCGAGGGCGCGAAGATGCCGATGGCGGCATTCGCGCCCGACGGCCTGTTCGTCGGCGCCAGCGAGGCCGCCCGCTCCCTGCTCGGCTTTCGCGATCTCGGCGAGGCCGGCCTCGAACAAGCGCGCAGCGATGCGCTTCGCGCGGGCCGCGTCGAAACGCCGATCGGCATCGGGCAGATGGTGCTGCAACGGGTCGGCATCGGCGCCGATGTCGGCCTGATCGCGCTGATCGAGCCGGCCACGCAAGCAGCGCCCGCGGCGGCCGTGCCCGAGAGTGCGGCGGAAACCGCAAACGAGGCGCCGGTTGAACCTGCGCAGCAGGCCGCAGCCATGCCGAGCGAGCCGCCACCGTCGCAGGACGGATCGGCCGGGATCTCGTTGTTCGATGCGTTCGCCGAGCCGATCGAGGCCGAAGAGCCCGTTCGAGAGCCAGCTCGCGAAGCGCCGGACCAGAGCGCCGACATCGCGCCAAAGACTCCGGTTGAAAACCCGCATCAAGCCATCGTCTCGCCGCAGGCTGCGCCGATCGCTCCCGGCATGGTCGAGCCGCTGTCGGGCCAGCAATCGTCTGGCCGGGAATCGTCGGGCCAAGAGCCGCCCGCACCGCGTCAGCATCCGCTGCGCTTCCTCTGGCAGATGGATGCGGAGGGCCGCTTTGTGCTTCTCTCCGACGAATTCATCCGCCTGATCGGCGCGCACACCGCCGCCGGCTTCGGCCGTCCTTGGCGCGAGATCGCCGAGGAATTCTCACTCGATCCTGAGGGGCGCGTCGCGGAGGCGCTTGCAAGCCACGACACCTGGGCCGGGATCACCGTGAACTGGCCGGCTGACGGCGGCGAGCATCTGCCGGTCGAGCTCGCGGGCCTGCCGGTCTACGACCGCGAGCGCAACTTTGCCGGCTTCAAGGGCTTTGGCGTCTGCCGCGATCTCGACGGCCTCAACCGTCTGGAAGCACTCAGGCGCTTCGAGACGGTGGCCGAACCGCCGGCGCAGCACGGCCCGTCGGCCGAACTGGTCGCGCCCGAGCCCGAGGCCGAGCCGGTCGCGGAGGCGCCGCCTCCGCCAATCGAGCCGCCCGCATCCGAGCCCGAGCCAACATCCGAACCCGAACTGCCCGAACCCACCAGCGACGCGAATTCACATCCAACCGATCCGGACATCTCAGTGGAAACGCCAGTCGAAACCCCTCCGAATGTCGTGCCGTTCCGCCCGCACGGCGATGTCAGATCACCCAGTGATCAGAGATCGCCGACGCTGACGCCGGTCGAGAACAGCGCGTTCAACGAGCTCGCCCGGCAATTGTCCGAACGGCTCGAACGCGAGCGCGAGACGATCGCGGCAGAAGCTTCCGAGCCCGTGGCGGAGATCACCACCGAGCCACCGGCGCCGGAGCCCTCACCGCCGCAAGCTGCGGCCGAATGGCTGAGCGAGCCCGCGCCGCCGCCACGCGGCGCCAGCGCGCGCGACCGCACCCTGCTCGACCTGTTGCCGACGGGCATCCTGATCTACCGGCTCGACCGCCTGCTCTACGCCAACCCCGCCTTCCTCGCGCGCATGGGCTATGCCGGCATCAACGCGCTGGAGAATGCCGGCGGGCTCGATGCGCTCTATGTCGAGCCGGGCGTGTCCTCGGCCAGCAGCACCTCGCAAGCCGGCACGCCTGTCACGATCAGCGCGACGCTCGCGAACGGTGAAGCGCCGCTTGCGACCACCGAAGCGCATCTGCACACGATCGACTGGGACGGCGAGAGCGCGCATGCGCTGATCTGCGCGCTGCCGCAGGCGCCCATCGTCGCGGCGGCGCCTGTCATCGCAGAGACCGTCGTCGTCGAGCCCATCGTCGCCGAATCCTTCCCCTACGCGCCCGAGCTCGAATCCGCGGCCGGCGATGCCGATGCCGAGGATCTCGCCGCGATCCTCGACACCACCGCCGAAGGCATCGTCATGTTCGATGCCGAAGGCAACATCCACGCCTGCAACCGCAGCGCCGAGGCGCTGTTCGGCTATGACGGCACCGAGCTGCTCGAGCAGAATCTGACGACGCTGTTCGCGCCGGAGAGCCGGCAGATCGTCGCCGACTATCTCGAAAGCCTCAAGAGCCAGGACATTTCGAGCCTGCTCGACCACGGCCGCGAGGTGCTGGGACGCGAGAGGAAGGGCGGCGTCATTCCGCTCGCGATGATCATGGGCCGCACGCGGCCGGACGGCCCGAACTTCTTCGCCGTGTTCCGCGACTTGTCGCAGAGCAAGAAAGGCGAGAGCGAGCTGACGCAGGCCCGCCACCTCGTCCACAGCGCGGCCAATGCCAAGGCCGACATGCTGGCGCGGATCAGCCACGAGATCCGCACGCCGCTCAACGCCATCATCGGCTTTGCCGAGGTGATGATCTCCGAACGCTTCGGCACGCTCGGCAACGAGCGCTACGGCGAATACATGAAGGACATCCGCGCCTCCGGCGAGCGCGTCATCGCGATCATCGACGATCTGCTGGAGCTGTCGCGGATCGAAACCGGCAAGCTCGATCTCAATTTCGCCAACCTCAGCCTCAACGACCTCGTCGAAGCCTGCGTGACCGTGATGCAGCCGCAGGCCAATCGCGAGCGCATCATCATCCGCACCTCGCTCGCGCATGCGCTGCCGCAGGTCACGGCTGACGCGCGCGCGATGCGGCAGATCACCATGAACCTGATCTCGAACTCGATCCGGCTCGCCAGCGCCGGCGGCCAGGTCATCGTCTCCACCGCGCTGTCCGACCGCGGCGAGATCGCGCTGCGCATCCGCGATACCGGCCATGGCCTCTCCGAGCGCGAAGTCGCCGCCGCGATGGAGCCGTTCCGCACCCCGCCGCCCGGGGACGCCGCGGACAATTCGGCGCTAAGCCTGTCGCTGACCAAGGCCCTGGTCGAAGCCAACCGCGCCCGCTTCAACATCAAGAGCGCGGGGAATTCCGGCACGCTGATCGAAGTGGTGTTCGCGCCGGTGGTGGCGGGGGCGTAGCAGTCACCACAAGCTCGTCATGCCCGGGCTTGTCCGGGCATGACGACACGGAGCCTCACGCCGCGCGTACGGTGTCCAGAAACCTGCTGACCTCGAGCTTCAGACGGCTGCTGTCGTTCGACAGCGACTGCGCCGCGGAGAGCACCTGCGAGGAGGCAGATCCCGTCTCGGTCGCGCCCTGCCTGACGCTGCTGATGTTGGCGCTCACCTGCGTGGTGCCGGCAGCGGCATTCTGGACGTTGCGCGAGATCTCGCCGGTCGCGGCACCCTGCTCTTCCACGGCCGCGGCGATGGTGGACGATATCTCGGACAGGCGCTCGATGGTGCCGCCGATGGTCTTGATGGCGCCGACCGAATCCTCGGTCGCAACCTGGATGCTGGAAATCTGCTGACCGATGTCGCCGGTGGCCTTCGCGGTCTGCTCGGCCAGCGCCTTCACTTCCGAAGCCACCACGGCAAAGCCGCGCCCGGCCTCGCCGGCACGCGCGGCCTCGATGGTGGCATTCAGCGCCAGCAAATTGGTCTGACCCGCGATGGCGTTGATGAGCTCCACCACGTCGCCGATGCGCGCGGCCGCCTTCGACAATTCGCTGACGCGGTCGTTGGTCTGCCCGGCCTGGCTGACGGCTTCGCCGGCCATGCGCGCGGAGGCCTGCACCTGGCGGCTGATCTCGTGGACGGAGGCAGTCAGCTCCTCCGCTGCGGAGGCCACCGACTGCACGTTGGTCGCGGCCTCTTCGGAAGCCGCCTCGACGAGCGTGGCAAGCTCGGTCGAGCGGCTGGCGGTGGTGGTCAGCGATGTCGCCGACGCCTCGAGCTCGTTGGCGGCAGACGACACGGTCTCGACGATCTCGCCGATCGCGCCTTCGAAATCGTCGGCCATCCTGATCATGTCGGCGCGACGGCGCTCGGCGGCGAGCTTGTCCTGCCTGATCTTCTCTTCCGCCTCTTCCTGCGCCTTGCGCTCGGCATTGACCTTGAACGTCTCGACGGCCTGCGCGATCTCGCCGATCTCGTCGGGACGGCCGAGCCCGGGCAGCACGATGGCGAAATTGCCGTTGGCGAGCTCGATCATCGCCGCGCGCATGGCCGACAGCGGCTTGGAAACCGAGCGGCCGATGAAGATGCCGAGGCCGAGCACGCCGGATGCGATCAGCGCGATCGCGACGCCGATCCACCATTGGATGCTGTCGCGCTGGGCATCGTTCAGCCGGTCGGCTTCGACCCGGATCTGGTCGACCGATTTCGACACCTGCTCGATGACGGGCTCGACCGCGGAGAAGGCCTCCGACATCGCCTTGAGTTCGCTCGCCAGAGTCAGCGCGGTCTCCATCCAGGCGAAGAAGTCGCGCTGGTAATCGGCGAGCTTCTGGCGCAACTCGGCCTTCGCATCGCCGGGAATGGAGGGCTCGTCGAGGCCGGCCACAAACTCGGCCGCGCGCTTTTTCATGTCGTCGCCGTATCTGGCGTCGCGACGCAGCATGAAGTCCTTCTCGTGCCGGCGCATCATCAGCATGGTCACTTTGAGCGAGGGATTCCGGAGTTCGCCGACCTTGGTCTCGATGTCGTGGACCGAGGCCCGCAAGCGACCTTCGAGACCGGACTTTTCATCGAGCCCGAGCCGCTGTCTCTGCTCGACCACCGCGGCGAAGCGGGTCTGATAGGTCTTCAGCGATGCGGTCATCGCGTCGATCCTCGCGACCAGCTCGGGCTTGCCGAGCGCTGAAATCCTGGCGCGAAGCTTCTCGATATCGAGCGAAACCTGCTGGCTGATCTCGGCCTGGCGTTGCGCCCTGGCCGGCTCGCTGCGCAAGAGGAAGTCCTTCTCGGCGCGGCGTCCCTCGAGCAGCTCGACGGCGATCCTGTTGTTCAGCTCGAAGATGGTGCGCGCGTTCTCGGCGGCGCCCCGATAGAACGCCATCGCGTTCTCGCCGTACAGATGGATGCCGCCGATCAGGACGACACCGATGACACCGATGACGCCGATCGCGGTGATCTTGTGGGTGAGACGAAGGGAGAGCAATCGCATCTTGGTTTCAAAAATCGGTTGTGGCTGATGCGAGTATGAAACGTCAGGGCGAGGAAACTTCCGTTAATTTACCGGCACGTATGAATACGTACTTGTGCACGATACCCGCCATACGAGAGGTAACAGAGTCCAACGCCAGGTTTAGACCGGCATGTTATGCACGGTGAGATGCACAGGCGCGGACAAAAAAACACGGCGCTCGTGGCGCCGTGCTGTCATGTCTTCAAGCCGTCGGTTGCGGTCCGGATCAGCTGTAGATCTCGAACAGGCCGGCGCCGCCCTGGCCGCCGCCGATGCACATCGTCACCACGCCCCACTTCGCCTTGCGGCGCGCGCCTTCCTGCAGCAGATGGCCGGTGAGGCGGGCGCCGGTCATGCCGAAGGGGTGGCCGATCGCGATCGAGCCGCCGTTGACGTTGTATTTGGCGGGATCGATGCCGAGCTGGTCGCGGCAGTACAGGCACTGGCTGGCAAAGGCTTCGTTGAGCTCCCACAGATCGATGTCGTCGACCTTCAGGCCGGTGCGCTTGAGCAGCTTCGGGATCGCGAACACCGGGCCGATGCCCATCTCGTCGGGCTCGCAGCCCGCGGTCGCCCAGGCGACGAAGCGGCCGAGCGGCTTGAGGCCGCGCTTCTCGGCGTCCTTGGCTTCCATCAGCACCACGGCGGCGGCGCCGTCCGAGAGCTGGCTGGCATTGCCGGCGGTGACGAACTTGCCGGGGCCCTTCACCGGCTCGAGCTTGGCGAGGCCTTCCATCGTGGTCTCGGGCCGGTTGCACTCGTCGCGATCGACGACGTAGTCGACGATGCTCTCCGCCTTGGTGGCCTTGTCGACGACCTTCATCTTGGTCTTCATCGGGACGATCTCGTCCTTGTACTTGCCCGCCTGCTGCGACGCCGCCATGCGGCGCTGCGATTCCAGCGAGAACTCGTCCTGATATTCGCGGCTGAGCTTGTAGCGCTCGGCGACGATGTCGGCGGTGTCGATCATCGCCATGAAGATGTCGGGCGCGACCTTGAGCAATTCCGGATCGATCGATTCCTTCGGCGTGCCGCCGCCCGGCATCGAGATGCTCTCGACCCCGCCGGCGACGATGCAGTCGGCGCCGTCCGAGCGGATCGAGTTGGCGGCCATCGCGATGGTCTGCAGTCCCGAGGAGCAGAACCGGTTCACCGAGACGCCGGCGGTGGTCTTCGGCAGTCCGGCGAGCAGCGCGGCCTGGCGGCCGATGTTGGGCGCGCCATGGGCGCAATTGCCGAGATAGCAGTCCTCGACATAGTCCTTGTCGACGCCGGCGCGCTTCACCGCGTGCTGGATGGCGTGCGCCGCGAGCGACATCGGCGGCGTGATGTTGAACCCGCCGCGGCCGGATTTTGCGAGGCCCGTGCGCGCATAGGAAACGATGACGGCTTCACGCATGTGTTTCTCCCTTGTCGAGCGATTTTGAACGGAGCGCTCTTTGAACGAGTTGTCCTGGCGCCATTGGTACACAAAGTTTGAAGGCTGCGGAAAATAAAAACGCCGCCTCCGGTGACGGAGGCGGCGTTGTTCCGCGGGTCGGAATATGTCAGCGTCTCAGAACGTCAGCGCCTTGACCTGCTTGACCTGCGGCAGGGCCTGCACCTTGGCGAGCACGTCCGCCGGGACCGCGCCATCGACCTCGACCAGCGCGATAGCGTCGCCGCCCTGCTCGACGCGGCCGAGATGGAAGGTCGCGATGTTGATCTTGGCGTCGCCCAGCAGGCCAGCGAAACTGCCGATGAAGCCTGGCTTGTCCTCGTTGGTGACATAGATCATCGACTTGCCGAACTCGGCGTCGACGCGGATGCCCTTGATGTCGACCAAACGCGGCTTGCCGTCGTGATAGACGGTGCCGGAGACCGAGCGCTCCTGGCGTTCGGTCGCGACCTTCACGGTGATCAGGCTCTCATAGTCGCTCTGGGCGGCGCGCACGATCTCGTCCACCACCATGCCGCGCTCCTTGGCGACGACGGGCGCGGACACCACGTTGACCTCGCCCAGCATCGGCCGCAGCAGGCCCGACAGCACGGCGGAGGTGATCGCCTTGATCTTCATCTCAGCGACGTGGCCCTCATAGGTGATCTCGACCTTGAGGATGCCGGTCTCGGTGAGCTGGCCGGCGAACGAGCCGAGCTTCTCGGCGAGCGAGATGAACGGCTTCAGCTTCGGCGCTTCTTCCGCCGTGATCGAGGGGAAGTTGACCGCGTTCGAGATCGCGCCGGTGAGCAGGTAATCCGACATCTGCTCGGCGACCTGGAGCGCGACGTTCTCCTGCGCTTCGGTGGTGGAGGCGCCGAGATGCGGCGTGCAGATCACGTTGGGATGGCCGAACAGCACGTTGGCGTTCGCGGGCTCCTCGACGAAGACGTCGAACGCGGCGCCGGCGATGTGCTTGGAATTGAGTGCATCGACCACCGCCTGCTCGTCGACGAGACCGCCGCGCGCGCAGTTGATCAGGCGCACGCCCTTCTTCATCTTGGCGATTGCGGCAGCGTCGATGATGTTCTTCGTCTTCTCGGTCAGCGGCGTGTGCAGCGTGATGAAATCGGCACGCTTGAGCAGGTCGTCGAGCTCGACCTTCTCGACGCCGATGTCCTTGGCGCGCTCCGGCGACAGGAACGGATCGAACGCGATCACCTTCATGCGCAGGCCGAGCGCGCGGTCGGCGACGATCGAGCCGATGTTGCCGCAGCCGACGACGCCGAGCACCTTGCCGGTGATCTCGACGCCCATGAAGCGGTTCTTCTCCCACTTGCCGGCCTGGGTCGAGGCGTCGGCCTGCGGGATTTCGCGCGCGAGCGCCAGCATCAGGGTGACGGCATGCTCGGCGGTCGTGATCGAATTGCCGAACGGCGTGTTCATCACGATGATGCCCTTGGCCGTGGCGGCGGGAATCTCGACGTTGTCGACGCCGATGCCGGCGCGGCCGATCACCTTGAGGTTGGTCGCCTTGTCGAGAATCTTTGCGGTCGCCTTGGTCGCGGAGCGGATCGCAAGGCCGTCGTAATTGCCGATGATCTCGGCCAGCTTGTCCTTGTCCTTGCCGAGACTGGGCTGGAAGTCGACCTCGACGCCGCGATCTTTGAAGATCTGCACGGCAGCGGGCGAGAGCGCATCGGAAATGAGAACTTTGGGTTTGGTCATGGGATGTCTTCCTTCACACCCTCCCCTGGAGGGGGAGGGTCGGCGCGAAGCGCCGGGGTGGGGTGAAGCTGCGAATTCGAAATTCGCCAGTGCGCCGTGTGGAGAGATCACCCCACCCCGCCGCACCTGACGGTGCGTCGACCCTCCCCCTCCAGGGGAGGGTCAGAACTCAGGCTGCCTTGGCGAGCGTGGCCTTGGTCTCGGCAAAAGCCCAATCGATCCACTGCGTCAGCATCTCGACGTCCTTGGCCTCGACGGTGGCGCCGCACCAGATGCGCAGGCCGGCCGGCGCATCGCGATAATACGCGAAGTCGTAGCCGGCACCTTCCTTCTCCACCAGCGCCACCAGCTTCTTGGAGAAGTCGGCTTGCGCATCCTCGGACAGCGAGGTGATGGCGGGATCGGTGAACTTCAGGCACACCGAGGTGTTGGAGCGGATCGCGGCGTCCTTGGCCAGGAAGTCGATCCAGGGCGTCTTCGCCTTCCAGTCGGCGAGCACCTTGGTGTTGGCATCGGCACGCGCGATCAGCGCCTTGAGGCCGCCGATCGACTTGGCCCAGTTCAGCGCATCGAGATAATCCTCGACGCAGAGCATCGACGGCGTGTTGATGGTCTCGCCGACGAAGATGCCCTCGTTGATCTTGCCGCCCTTGGTCATGCGGAAGATCTTCGGCAGCGGCCAGGCCGGCTTGTAGGTTTCGAGCCGCTCCACCGCGCGCGGGGAGAGGATCAGCATGCCGTGCGCGGCCTCGCCGCCGAGCGCCTTCTGCCAGGAGAAGGTGACGACATCGAGCTTGGCCCAGTCCAGCGGCTGCGCAAACGCGGCCGAGGTGGCGTCGCAGATGGTCAGGCCTTCGCGGGTCGCGCTGATCCAGTTGGCATCAGGCACGCGCACGCCCGACGTGGTGCCGTTCCAGGTGAAGACGACGTCGCTCTTGGGATCGACCTTGGAGAGGTCGGGGATCTCACCATAGGCCGCATTCAGCTTGGTGACGTCCTTGAGCTTCAATTCCTTGACGATATCGCTGACCCAACCCTCGCCGAAGGATTCCCAGGCGAGCGTGGTGACGGGGCGCGCACCGAGCAGCGACCAGAGCGCCATCTCGACCGCGCCGGTATCGGAGGCCGGCACGATGCCGATGCGATAATCGGCGGGCACTTCGAGCACTTCGCGCGTGAGATCGATCGCGAGCTTGAGCTTGGTCTTGCCGACCTTCGCGCGATGCGATCGGCCGAGTGCTGCGTCCTTGAGATTTTGGGCGTTCCAGCCGGGGCGCTTGGCGCAGGGGCCGGAGGAGAAATGCGGCACGTTCGGCCGCGAAGCGGGCTTCGCTACAGTCATAATATCTACCCTTCCAGATAGTCAGCCTCCCGTTGGGGGGAGGTGTCCCGCCGCGGCTGATACGGGAAACAGGAAGAGTCGTCAAGGAAGTTCCGGCGTCTCACGGCGGCGTGATGGTGCTTCCGGTGCGATATCGGGGGATTCGACGACCGCGAGCGCATTCAGCAAGTCCGTGGCCTCGCTGATCAATTGCGCGGCTCTGCGGCGGCTGCCGACTTTCAAAATGCACTTGTCATTGGCCTGCACGACGTAATCGTTGCCGACCTTGATCATTGAATAGCTTGTCATCGAAATCCCCGAACCGACAGAGCCCGGTGTCTGAAGCTGCCGTAGCACCGTTCGTTCCCGGATCAACGTGAACGACGGCTGGGTAGTTTATCAGCTGTTAAGATGAACGAACGCGCGATCCGAATTCGCTGATCGCGCAAGGCTCGCGAGGAGCTGCCTCAAAAGCGGACAGTCATACCAACATGGCTCGCCGCGAATCCCAGCCGCTTGTAGAAGCGCCGCGCATCGACGCGGCTCGCATGCGTCAGCAACTCGACCAGATTGCAGCCGCGCGCCTTCGCTTCCGCAATCGCCCATTGCACCAACCGCTCGCCGATGCCGCGGCTGCGACAATCCGAAGCAACGCGAACGTCTTCCAGCAGGCCGCGCACGCCGCCTTGCGAGCTGATGCCCGGCAGGATCGCGAGTTGCAGGCAGCCGACCACCCTGCCCTCGCTCTCGGCAACCACGAGCGTGAGGTTCGGATCGCGCTCGACCCGCGCGAAGGCCTCGTAATAGGCGGCAGGCAACGGATCCTCGACGCGCTCGCGCGCGCGGCCGAGATGATCGTCGGCGAGCATCGCCACGATCGCAGGAACGTCGTCGCGGCGCGCGCGGCGAATGGAGACGGTTTCGGCGTTCATGTCAGACAACTCCAACCTCAGCGCGCCGGTGGGAGGCCGAGAAACGCTTCGACCTCCCCGATCCAGCGGCGGAGGGCGGCATAGCGGCCGAGATCGAAGCCGCCTTCATGCGCCACGCGGGTATAGGCGAGCAGCGAGACGTCCGCGAGCGAAACCTCTTCACCGGCGAAGAAGCGGCCGGCCGAAAGATGCTGCTCCATGCGGTCGAGCGCCGCATAGCCGCGCTTGACCTTTTCGGGGTCGAGCGCGGATGCGTCCTTGCCGAGATAAACGAGGAGGAAGCGGCACACCGCGATATAGGGCTCGTGGCTGTACTGTTCCCAGAACAGCCATTCGTCCATCTTGGCCGCAATGAAGGCGTCGCGCGGAACGAGCGCGCTGTCGCGGGCGAGATAGCGGATGATGGCATTGGACTGCGCCAGCGTGCGGCCGTCGTCGAATGCGACGGTGGGCACCTGGCCTGCGCCGTTCATCTCAAGGAATTGCGGCGTGCGCGTCTCGCCCTTGCGCGTGTCGATCTCGATCCATTGGTAGGGCAATGCGAGCTTGTCGCAGACCCACTTCACTTTCAGGCAATTGCCGGAATTGCTGTCGCCGTAGATCTTCATCGCTGCCGCCCCGCGTTGGAGCGACAGAGCATCAGCACGCAAGGGAGCTGTCAACCGCGGCGCGGCGAGGTCCCGTCAGAACTTGTAGCCGAGGCCGGCGCGGACGGTATTGATGCTGGTGTCGACCTGGGAAGTGAAGCGGATATATTCGTACTCCGCGCGCATGAACAAGCCGCCCACCAGATTGACGTCGACGCCGAGACCGGCGGTGTAGCCGTAGATCAGGTGATTGTGCTGGGCATCGGTCGAGGTCAACGGCGCCAGCGGCGTGTAGACCCCGAGCTGGGTCGCGCTCACGCGGTCCTGCACGCTGACGGTGCGCACGATGTCGGCATTACCGAGCGCGAGCCCCGCAAACATGTAGGGCAGGAAGCATCCCCATGCGTAGGCGGCGCGGCCGCGGAACGTTCCGATGTCGCTGATGTTGATCGAAGAGGTCGACGTCGCCGTGACATCATGGAAGTTGCCGTCGGACAGTGCAGTGGGGCTGACGCGCCGTTCGCTGGCCGACGACGATCCTCCGAACCTGCCATGCAGCCAGCTCACTTCGAGACCCAGGACGACGTCGTCCCATTGTGCATTGTATCCGACGAAGGCGCCGTAACCGGTGGTGCGCTGCGAGGCCTTGCCCAGTCCGAGATTCCACTGAGACACGCCCATCGAGCTCTCGATCAACGTATCCGCCAACAGGGCAGCCATCATGTTGCTGGTCGAGCCGTTGAAGTTCTCGTCGGACGAGCCATAACCGGCCTGTGCTCCGATATAGGAGCCTTGCCAGTTGACGCTGGACCGGGTGAGGCCGTCAGTGAAGCTGCCGCGCAGGATGGGAAGATCGGGCATGTCGGCCGCATGCGCGGCAGACACCGTCCCCAACATCGCCGCCGCCAACAAAAGGCCACGCATCGCAACGCTCCATCGAACTCGAACTTTCATCCGTGATCATGGCTCGTTAACCTTAACCAATGGTTGCGTTGGCCGCCTTCATCGCTACTCGCCATGAAAAATACGCAAAGCAAAACGGCGCGGGATGATCCCGCGCCGTTAAGAAGTCCTAACCGATCGAAGTGTCGATCAGCCCTTGGTGACGAGCGGCGCCGGCATGTAGGCCGGCGGGCTGTCGAGATTCCAGCGCACTCCGAACTTCAGGTCGTGCGAGGTGATATCCTTGAACTTGAAGACGTTGCCGGTGGTCCCTCCGGTGTAGTCCGACAGGACACCGGTTTGTCCTGGACCCAGGTCGACGTAGCTGTAGGCGAGTTCGAGGACGAGGTTGGGATTGACCTTATAAGCAAGACCGGCATGGGCCGCCCAGGCAAAATTCCACTTCGAACCGGTCGGTGCACTGGCGAAGC
The DNA here is from genome assembly GCF_054863025.1 of Bradyrhizobium sp. 23AC. Taxonomy (NCBI): domain Bacteria; kingdom Pseudomonadati; phylum Pseudomonadota; class Alphaproteobacteria; order Hyphomicrobiales; family Nitrobacteraceae; genus Bradyrhizobium; species Bradyrhizobium sp. 23AC. The sequence continues at coordinate 135,192 of NZ_JAVAYN010000002.1, read as the reverse complement.
TCGTATTTCCGACTGCGAGGTTGTTTATGCCCGTGTCGGTGAAGTTCGCGATCGAAACGCGCGCGCCGCCGACGCCGGCACCGATGAACGGCGTGATGCACCACCACGTACCCAGGTCAACGTACGCGTTCGCCAAGACCAGCCATTCGGACTTGCTTGCACCGTAATTGTCGATGCCGCTGTAAGGCACGCCGCCCGCGGTTCCGGTGAAACGATCCGTTCCCTTGAAGTTCGAATTGCCGCGGTACTGCCCGGTCACGTCGGTACGGAACCAGTTGTTGAACCGGTAGCCGACGCCGACACCGTAGATGCCGGCCGCGTCGAACGAAGTCTGCTGATCAAACGAGGTGAGCTGCGAATAAGCCGACTCGCGACCGTAGCGCAGATCCTTCGTCTTCTGATTGCTGAAGCCGATGTCTCCGCGCAGATACCAGCCACCGAAATCGGCGGGCGGGGCCGGCGGCGCGTACATCGGAGGGGGCGCCGCGATCGGCATATCGGCAGCAAACGCCATCGACGAGATCAGGGTTGCCGCACCCGCGGCAAGGAAAGACTTAACGCTACGCATTGGCTTCGTCCTTTTGGCCGGTGAGGCAAATACACAGGCCTCACGTTCTGGAAACTCACGGAGCGGACGATGCCAGCAAATGCTTAAGCGCCACTTAACCCTAATTTTTAAGGTTGATTTTTCCTGACCGCTCGCGTGCACGGACGAGAAGCGTTGCAAAATTGCAGCGCATCGCGCCGCAATTGCTAACGATGTGTAAAGCCGCAGTGCAGCGGGAGAGAATCCGTTAACGCGCGTGCCGCGGCAGCTTGGGCAGGAACACCGCAAGCAGGCCGATCGCCGGCAGGTAGGCGCAGACCTGGTAGACGAACTCGATCGAGGTGTGGTCGGCGAGCTTGCCGAGCACGGCGGCGCCCAGCCCCCCGATGCCGAAGGCAACGCCGAAGAACACGCCGGAGATCATGCCGAATCTGTGCGGCACCAGCTCCTGCGCGAACACGATGATCGACGACGTCGTCGAGGATATGATCAGGCCGATGATGACTGACAGCACCGCGCTGCCGACGAGCCCGGCATAGGGCAGCGCCAGCGTGAAGGGCAGCGCGCCCAGGATCGAGATCCAGATCACGATCTTGCGGCCGAAGCGATCGCCCAAGGGACCGCCCAGAAACGCGCCGACCGCATTCGCCGCGAGGAAGATGAAGAGATAGATCTGCGCTGCCTGCGTCGACACGCCGAACCGGTCGATCAGGTAGAAGATGTAGTAGCTCGACAGGCTCGAGACGTAGAGCTGTTTTGAAAACAGCAGCGCCACCAGCACGAGCAGCGCAACGGCGACGCGGCGCGAGCTCGGCGCGTCGGGATGGGCCTGAACCGCCGCCGTCTTCTTCGCCTTGATCTGCGGCGCGTACCAGCGGCCGATGCGCCAGAGGATGAGGATCGCGAGGAAGGCGATCGAGGAGAACCAGGCGATGCTGCCCTGCCCGAACGGCACCACGATCAGCGCCGCCAGCACCGGCCCCATCGAGGTGCCGAAACTGCCGCCGAGCTGGAACACCGATTGCGCAAAACCGTAGCGGCCGCCGGAGGCGAGCCGCGCAATGCGCGCGGATTCGGGGTGAAACACCGCCGAGCCGAGACCGACCAGCGCGGCGGCGACCAGGATGACGAGATATTGGTGCGCGGCACTGAGCAGCAGGAGGCCGAAGAAGGTCGAGGCCATGCCGATCGCCAGCGAATAAGGCTGCGCCTTCTTGTCGGTGTAATGCCCGACCACCGGCTGCAGCAGCGAGGCCGTGAACTGAAAGGCGAGCGTGATCATGCCGATCTGCGCGAAGTCGAGCGCGTAGGTATCCTTCAGGATCGGATACACCGAGGCGATCAGCGACTGCATGGTGTCGTTGAGGAAGTGCGAGAAGCTGATGCCGGCGAGCACGACATAGGCCGGCCCGGCCGCTTTGGCGGCGGGTGCCACGTCAGCCACGACGACGGGCTCGGTCAGGGTTTCCTCTGAGACGACGACAGGCTTGTTCAATGCAGCGGCCCCGGCGCGGCAGATTGCCGCGACCTGCTGATTACGATACGGGCGCGGGCCGATCCAGCGCCAATCGCAAATGGCTGGGATGCACTCGCTCTGAGCAGCGCGACCCTGCATGGTTCGAGACGCCCGCTTTCAGCGGGCTCCTCACCATGAAGGTCTGGATCTCGTCAGGAAAATGGAATCGTAGGGTGGGCAAAGGCGCCCTTGCGCCGTGCCCACGATCTTTCCGATACGGCAACAGGAGCGTGGGCACGCTTCGCTTTGCCCACCCTACGGCACTGTGCTTGGGACCTCAGGCCGCCGCCTGGCCGAGCGCGGAGACGATGGTGTCGACGACGTCCTCGACCAGGATGCGGTCTTCGCCCTCGCCCATGACGCGGATCACCGGCTCGGTGCCGGAGGAGCGGATCAAGAGGCGGCCGTGGCCGTTGAGCCGTTTCTCGCCGTCGGAGATCGCCGACTTGACGTCGGAATCGTCGAGCGGCTTGCCGCCCTTGTGGCGGACGTTCTTGAGGATCTGCGGCAGCGGATCGAAGCGGTGGCAGACTTCCGACACGGGCCGACGCAGCTTCTGCACCACCGCCAGCACTTGCAGCGCAGCGACAAAACCGTCGCCGGTGGTGGCGTAGTCGGACAGGATGATGTGGCCCGATTGCTCGCCGCCGAGATTGTAACCGCCGTTCAGCATCTGCTCGAGCACGTAGCGGTCGCCGACCGGCGTGCGCACCAGATCGAGCCCCTGCCCTTTCAGGAAGCGCTCGAGCCCGAGATTGGACATCACGGTGGCGACGATGCCGGGACGCGACAGGCGGCCGTCTTCCTTCCAGCTCTGCGCGATCACCGCGAGCAGCTGGTCGCCGTCGACGACATGACCGCGCTCGTCGACCAGGATGACGCGATCGGCGTCGCCGTCCAGCGCGATGCCGATGTCGGCGCGCATCTCGCGCACCTTCCGCGACAGTGCTTCCGGCGAGGTCGACCCGCAATCCTTGTTGATGTTGAAGCCGTCGGGCTCGACGCCGATCGGCACGACGTCGGCGCCCAACTCCCACAGCGCTTCCGGCACCACCTTGTAGGCGGCGCCGTTGGCGCAATCGATCACGACGCGCAGGCCGTCGAGCGAGAGGTCTCGCGGCAGCGTGCGCTTGGCGAATTCGATGTAGCGGTCATGCACGCCGTCGATGCGGCGGGCGCGGCCGAGGCTCGCGCTCTGTGCCAGCCGCTTGTCGATGGGCTCGTCGAGCAGCTGCTCGATCTGCCGCTCGACGTCGTCGGAGAGCTTGAAGCCCTGCGGGCCAAACAGCTTGATGCCGTTGTCCTCGAACAGATTGTGCGAGGCCGAGATCATGACGCCGAGATCGGCGCGCATCGACTTGGTCAGCATCGCAACCGCCGGCGTCGGCATCGGGCCGACCAGCAGCACGTCCATGCCGACCGAGGTGAAGCCGGCGACCATCGCGTATTCGATCATGTAGCCGGACAGGCGGGTGTCCTTGCCGATCACGACCCGGTGGCGGTGGTCACCGCGCTGAAACGCAAGGCCTGCGGCCTGGCCGACCTTGAGCGCGAGCTCCGGCGTGATCAGTCCGTTGGCGCGGCCCCGAATCCCGTCCGTCCCGAAATATTTGCGACTCATATCGTCCCCCGAGCAACAACCAGGGGATCCCCTCTACAACTACGGGCTGCCCGAACGGGGCCCGCATCCCTGATTTGCTAGGCGTGTTATAATGCCTGTGAGGCTAACTTGGCTTCAAAAAATATGATGAATCATTACGGAACCGGGGCGCCGCCGTTCCGACAACCTCTTGTTAACATTATATTTCCTACCCATGGCGCCGGAATAGGATGGAACCCGTTTAATCGCTGCGCTTCACGTGGCCATCGCCGCGGCTCGGCGCCGGCTGAGTGACGTTGACGGGATCGGAGCCGGGAAAGGTCTCTTCCAGACCCTCTTCCAGGGCTTCCTCGAGATCACGCTTCTCCTTGATCTCTGCCGGCGAAGGTCCAGCGTGCGGCTTCGTCATGGCGCCCTCCTGCAAAACGGTCTGCAAACGGATTTGGCTGTGCATCCAACCATGCTAGATGACCCCGAAATCTTCCGATGCAAGACTCTTGGTAGAAGACGGGCCGGGGAACGATCATGAAACATATCACCTGTATCGACGATCTTCGCACGCTGCATAAGCGCCGCGTGCCGAAGGCGTTCTTCGACTATTGCGACCGCGGCTCCTATGCCGAGGAGACGCTGCGCGCCAACCGCGAGGATATGCAGGCGATCAAGTTCCGCCAGCGCATCCTGGTCGATGTCTCCAAGCGCGACACTTCGACCACGATCCTCGGCGAGCCCTCGACCATGCCGTTGGTGCTCGCGCCCGTCGGCCTGCTCGGCATGCAGCATGGCGACGGCGAAATTTACGCCTGCCGCGCAGCGCAGGCCGCCGGTATCCCGTTCACGCAATCGACCATGTCGATCTGCTCGATCGAGGACATCGCCGCCAATGTCGAGAAGCCGTTCTGGTTCCAGCTCTACGTCATGAAGGACCGCGGCTTCATCAAGGAATTGATCCAGCGCGCGATCGCGGCCAAGTGCAGCGCGCTGGTGCTCACCGTGGACCTCCAGGTGATCGGCCAGCGCCACGCCGACATCAAGAACGGCATGACGGTGCCCCCCGAATGGTCGCTGTCGAAGCTGCTGGATTTCGCCAGCAAGCCCAGCTGGGTCTCCGGCGTGCTGCAGGGCAAGCGCCGCACCTTCGGCAACATCGCCGGCCACGTGAAGAACACCGAGGATCTCAATCGCCTCGCCGAATGGACGGCCTCGCAGTTCGACACCTCGCTGAACTGGAAGGACGTCGAGTGGGTCCGCAGCATCTGGCCGGGCAAGCTCGTCATCAAGGGCATCCTCGACGTCGAGGACGCCGAGGAAGCGGCCAAGACCGGCGCGCAGGCCCTCGTCGTCTCCAACCATGGCGGCCGGCAGCTCGACGGCGCGCCGTCCTCGATCGAGGTGCTGCCCGAGATCGCCGATGCGGTCGGTGACAGGATGGAGATCATGTTCGACGGCGGCATCCGCTCCGGCCAGGACGTGATGCGCGCGCTTGCGCTCGGCGCAAAGTCCTGCATGCTCGGCCGCGCCTATGCCTACGGCCTGGGTGCCGGCGGCCAGGCCGGCGTCGCCAAGGCGATCGACATCATCCAGAAAGAGCTGCTCACCACCATGGGTCTGTGCGGCGTCAACCGGATCGACGAGATCGACGATCATGTCATCGCGATGTGAGGTGCAGCGGCGGTGCTGTAGGGTGGGTTAGCTCTGCGGCTGCGTCAAGCGCAGTCGCTGTGCGCAACCCACCAACTTCGATCCGCATGTGTGGAAGCATGGTGGGTTACGGCTTCGCCTAACCCACCATGCGAGTCCAACGACTTGCCGCGGTCTCACATCGGCGGCGTAATTCCATCCCGTCCGACATTCACCCGGTTCGCCTCCAGCGAGCCGTCGTCCTTCTTCGCCGCGCCGAAGATGATCAGCTTGGCGCCCGGCTTCACGTCCGACTTGTCGGTGGCGATGAAGGTGACGATCGGCGTGTCTGGCGGCACCACGACTTTCTTCTCGCCGTCCTTGTACTTGACCGTGATGTTCTGGCCGTCGGTGCCCTTCACCGTCTGCGCCACGGTGGCATTGGTCATGGTCGAATTGGCACGCGCGTCCCAGGGACGAAAACCCTCGGCTGCGCCGCGCTGGTTCTCCGGGAAGATGTGCACCGCGATCGCCTTCTGCGTGCCGTCCGGTTCAGGCATGCCGGTGACGCCGATATAGGAGCCTTCCTTGATTTCCGCGAGCTGGGTCTTCACCACGGCGAAGACGGCGACGTTGTCGGTCATGCGCACCTTCACGTCGCTGCCTTCGCGCGTCTTGATGCCGAGCATGTTGCCGTCGACACTCTCGATGGTGCCGCGGATGCGGACCGTCGGCGCCTGCTGCGCCGAGGCCGCGAACGATGCGAGGGTGAGGACAGCTGCGAGCAGGCCGGATTTCATCGTCGAAGTCAGCATGATCCGGTCCTTTCTCACATCGGCGGCGTCAGGCCGTCACGGCCGACGCTGACGCGGTTGGTCTCGAACGAGCCGTCCGGCAGTTGCTTCATGAAGGCGATGACCTTGGCGCCGGCCTTCAGGTCGGATTTGTCGCCGGGCACGAAGGTCACCACCGGCGTGTTGTCGGCGACGAACACCTTCTTCTCGCCATCCTTGTACTTGACCAGAAGTGTATGGCCGTCATTGCCGATCACGCTCTCCGACACCGTGGCGTTGGTCATGCTCGAATTCGGCTTGAGGTCATAGGGCCGCGAGCCCTCGCCGGTGCCGCGCATGCTCTCCGGAAACACGTGGACCTCGACCGCGTTCTGGCCACCGTCCGGTCCCGGCACCGTGGTGGCGCCGACGAAGGAGCCGACCTTGATGTCGGCGAGTGAAATTTTGGTAATCCCCGATACGTTCACGTCGGGAGCGATGCGTAGCTTGACGTCCTCGCCGCTGCGCGATTTGACCTGCATCGTGTCACCATTGACACTTTCGATCGTGCCGCGCACGCGCGTCGGCACCGGCGCCCGCTGCGCGTAGGCATAGAGGGTGGAAGCGGCCACCATCGCGACGGCGATCAGCGGACGTGTGAAAGTTGCACGTTGAACAGACATGACGGTCTCCGATTGTCCCCACGGATGGAGAACTCCGGACGACGCGCGCTATTCTCTCAAGTCTTTGTGAGATCGGCCTCGACCAGCGCCCGCAGCTCGGGTGTGACCTCCGGCCGCCGGCCGAACCACAGCTCGAAGCCGCGCACCGCCTGGTGCAGCAGCATGCCGAGCCCGTCTGCCGTCTTCAGGCCACGCGCCGTTGCGGCCGCGAGCAGCGGCGTCACCAGCGGGACATAGACGAGGTCGGCGACCACCGCCGCCTGCGGCAGGCGCGCGACATCAACATCGAGTGAGGGCTGGCCGTGCATGCCGAGCGAGGTCGTGTTCACGAGAAGTTTTGCGCGCGGCAGCACGTCGTCGATCCCGTCCCACGTCACGGGATGCACGTTCGGCCCGAACTGTTTTGCCAGCGTCTCGGCCCGCGCGATGGTGCGATTGGCCAGATGGATGCGCTTGATCCCACGCTCGAGCAGACCGAACACGACCGCCCGCGAGGAGCCGCCGGCGCCGAGCACCAGCGCCTCCTCGGCAGCATCCCAGCCGGGCGCGCTGGCGTCGAGATTGCCGATGAAACCTTCGACGTCGGTGTTGGTCGAGCGCAGCTCGCCGTCGGCAAACCACAGCGTGTTCGCCGCGCCGACGGCCTTGGCGCGGGCATCGGGCGCCGACAGCGCCAGCACGCCTTCCTTGTGCGGGATCGTGACGTTGGCCCCGACGAAGCCGCGCAGCGATAGCCGCAGCACGAAATCCCTGAGATCCTCGGGCGGAACCGCTTCGATGACATAGCCGCCGGCAATGCCGAGCGTGCGCAGCCAGTAATGATGGATCAGCGGCGAGCGCGAATGCGCGGCCGGCCATCCGATCAGACAGGCTGCAGGAGCTTTGGGCGCGGTCATCTTTTCCTCGGGGTCGTATTCCCGAGGCGATCCATTTCGCGTCCCGTGGGGCCTGTCAAGCGTGCGGACGTCGCTAGTCCGCCGCAGCCTCGTCGGCCGCCCGGCCCTTGATGTCGGCAATCGCGCGTTCGAGGCTCTGGCGATAGCGCGCCCGCGGCGGCGTCACGCCATGGGTGAGCAGCGCGCGGCGGACCGCGGGCGAAGCCCCCGTGATGAACAGCCGGATGCCCTGGCGGTGGGCCTTGGCGGCGACGCGGCCGAGCACGTTGGCCGCCGTCGAATCCAGGAACGGCACGGCGGCGAAATCGACCACGAAGGCCTTGCGCTTGTCGGCGACCTCGTCGAGCACGCCGCCGATGGCAGAGGCCGCGCCGAAGAAGAACGCGCCGGTGATGCGATAGACCAGCACGTCACGATCGACCGCAAGCGCAGGATCGTAGCGAACGCGATCGCCGTTGCCGTCGTCGGGACGATCGCCGGCGACGAGTGGCGAGCGTTCCTCGATGCCCGTCATCTCCGCCATGCGATGGATGAACAGCACGGCGCCGAGCGCAAAGCCGACCAGGATGCCTTCGGTGAGATCGCGGAAGATCGTCAGCAGGAAGGTCGCGAGCAGCACGACGGCGTCGCCCCACGACGAACGCAGGAGCGTGGCGAATTCGTGCTTCTCCGCCATGGTCCAGGCCACCACGACCAGCACCGAGGCGAGCGCGGCCAGCGGAATGTAGCTTGCGAGCGGCGCCGCGATCAGCATGAACAGCAGCAGGAACACGGAGTGCAGCATGCCTGCCAGCGGCCCGCGCGCGCCGGCGCGGATGTTGGTCGCGGTGCGCGCGATCAGGCCGGTGACGCAGATGCCGCCGAACAGCGCCGAGCCGACATTGGCGGCGCCTTGCGCCACCAGCTCGCAATTGGAGCGGTGACGGCGCCCGGTCATGCCGTCGGCGACTACCGCCGACAGCAGCGATTCGATGGCTGCCAGCAGCGCGAACGCGATCGCATCCGGCAGCACGGCGCTCGCCTTCGCGACCGAGAACGCCGGCAGCGCCGGTGACGGCAATTCGCGCGGAATGCCGCCGAAGCGCGACCCGATGGTTTCCACCGGCAGCGACAGCACGGCACACGCAACGGCGGCGAGCACGACCGCGATCAGGATGCCGGGCCAGGACGGCCGCCAGATCCGCAAGGCCGCGATGATGGCGATGCTGATGATTGCGACCGCCACGGCGGATGGATTGATGGTGTTGAGACCGCCGGCGAGCGCGACCAGCTTTGGAACGAACTCGCTGGGCTCTTTCCCCGCAAGCGTGATGCCCCCGAGATCGCGGAGCTGGCTGGCGAAGATGATCACGGCGATGCCGGCGGTGAATCCGACCGTCACCGGATAGGGAATGAACTTGATGTAGGTGCCGACCCGGAGCAGGCCCGCGGCGATCAGGAACACGCCCGCCATCAGGGTGGCGAGGATGACGCCATCGACGCCGTGACGTTCCGCGGTCGCTGCGACCAATACGATGAAGGCGCCGGCGGGTCCGCCGATCTGGAACCGGCTGCCGCCGAGCAGCGAGGCGATGAAGCCGCCGACGACAGCGGTGTAGAGGCCGCGGTCCGGCGTCACGCCCGAGGCGATCGCGATCGCCATCGACAGCGGCAGCGCCACGATCGCAACCGTCAGGCCCGCGAAGACATCGGCGCGGAAGTCAGCGACGCCGTAGCCTTCACGCCAGACGGTGACGAGCTTTGGCAGATACAGTTCGGCAAAGGTCGGCTGACGCAGCTGTTGCAGCCGGTTTGCGTGATCGCTTGTGATGCTCATCTCGGCAAAGTGCTCCGCTGCCCCACGATGCTCCACTGCATCGTGCGGCCGCGATTCGGACGCGACGGTGCGTTGGTTCAGTCTGCTCCGGGCATGACCCGCAAGATCACGCCCCCACCCGACGCGGCGGCCCGGGCTCCTTCAGGCGGACGCCACGCCCGCCGCTGTCGCTGCGGACCTGCTCGCCGATCAGCTCGACACCGGCCCGGTCGAACGCCTCGACCACCTTGATCAGGGTCTCGACCACGCCGCGCACATTGCCGGTGCTGGCCTCCATCCGCTGGATGGTCGGCAGCGAAACGCCGGCGAGCTCGGCCAGGGTTTTCTGGTCAATGCCCAGCAGCGCGCGGGCTGCCCGCATCTGGAACGACGTGATCACCTTGGCCTCACTTACCAGAACTTATAAATGATATCTGAGACATGTACAATGATGTAAAATACATCACCCAAGCGCAAGGGGCTTGCGCCTATCTCCTCCGTCATTGCGAGGAGCTCTTGCGACGAAGCAATCCAGACTGCCTCTTCGGAGACAGTCTGGATTGCTTCGCGGAGCCTGTCATCGGGCCGCGCTTTGCGCGGACCCGGTGGCTCGCAATGACGAGTGGAGAGAGGGCGCGGCCTAAATGAAGCGCCGCACCGTGGAGACAGCCCTCACCCCAACCCTCTCCCCGTAAGGATGGAGAGAGGGTGTGAGAGAGTGCCGTCCCTGACTAAGCCAGCTTGATCACGCCGCGTGTTGATGCGCGGCGATGATCTGGTCGGCGGCGCGGCCTGTGACTTCGGCCATGTGGTCGAACGTGCGGGTGAAGCTGCCGGCGCCGGCGGTGGCGGAGCGCAGTTCCACGATCAATTCGCCGATCTCGGCTTCCGGCATCATGGCACGGACGCTGTCCCAGCCGCTCCAGCCGTCACGCGTGTCGAAGCCGAGGATCTGGCCGCGCCGCGCCGACAGGATCGCGTTGATCTTGGCGGTGGCGTCGGTCGGACAGACGATCTCGACCACGTGGATCGGCTCCAGCAGCACTGACTGACAATGCGGCAGGCCCTCGTTGAGTCCGATCCGCGCCGCCGTGCGGAAGGCGAGATCGGAAGAGTCGACGCTGTGATAGGAGCCGTCGGTCAGCGTCACCTGCAAATCGGTGACGGGGAAACCGAGCGGACCGCGCGTCAATCCGTCGACGACACCTTCTTCCACCGCGCCGATGTAGTTGCGCGGCACGGCGCCACCAACGACCTTCTCGGCGAACTTGAAGCCCTCGCCGCGCGGCAGCGGCCTGATGTCGAGCACGACGTCGCCGAACTGGCCGTGGCCGCCGGACTGCTTCTTGTGGCGGCCGCGCTGGACGATCGGCTTGCGGATGGTCTCCTGATAGCCGATGGCCGGTGGATGCGAGGTGATCTTGACGCCGAAGCGGTCGCGCAGCCGCTCGCTGGCGACGCGCAAGTGCATCTCGCCCTGTCCCCACAGCACGGTGTCGTGGGTCTGGGCGTTCATCACGATGACGAGCGAGGGATCCTCCTCGTGCAGCCGCGTCAGCGCCTGGCCAAGCTTGACGTCGTCCTTGCGATCGGTGGCCGCAACCGAGATCGCGAGCACCGGCGACGTCGGCTCCGAGACCGCGAGCGCCGCAGGCGGTGTCTTGCCGCTCGAGACCGTGTCGCCGGTCTTGATCGGATCGAGCTTGGCGAGCGCCACCGTGTCGCCGGCTTCGGCTGTGGCACGCTTGGTGTCGTAGGCGCCGTTGACGGCGAGGATGCCGGAGATGCGGCCCGCTCCTCCGGAAGCGGATTGCAGCGTGGCGCCGTCGTCGAGATGGCCGGCGAGCAGCCGCGTCAATGACAGTTTGCCGCCATGTTGCGAATGCAGCGTCTTGAACACGAAGCCGAGCGCGTCCCTGGTCTCGGTAACGCCGAGACGCTTTGCGGTCTCCGCTATTCCCGGCGCCTCGTGACGCAGCGCCTTCATCAGACGCAGTACGCCGTTTTCGCGCGCGGCTGCCCCTAACAGCACAGGGCAGATCACCCCTTCGCGCAATTCGCGGGCGAGATCGTCGAACACGGCATCACGCGGCGGCTGGATGTCTTCGAGCAGCTGCTCCATCAGCGCGTCGTCGTGATCGGCGAGCTTCTCCAGCATCGAGAAGCGGGCTTCCTTCTCGCGGTCGAGATTGCCGCCTTCGAGCGCGACCACCTCGGAAGCCTTGTGCTCGCGATAGATGAAGGCGCGTTCCAGCGCGAGATCGACGAAGCCCTCGATCAGCTCGTCCTTCCAGATCGGGATCTGGCGCAGCACCAGCGGCACGCGGGAGGCGGGCTGCAGCATTGCGAGCGACTCGCGGATGCGCTGGCTCGCGCGGTCGATCTTGTTGAGGAACAGGAAACGCGGGATCTTCAGCTCCTCCAGCTCGCGCAGGATGATCTGAAGCTGCGGCAGCTTCTTCTCGTCGGCCTCGCAGACCACGATCGCGGCATCGACCGCGGGCAACGCGGCGCGCATGTCGTGGGCAAACTCGACGGAACCGGGACAATCGAGGAAAGTGTAGCTGTCGCCCATGAAACTCGTGGTGGCGGCAGTGAGCCCGACAGTCATCTTGTGATGACGGGCCTCTGGCGCGGCGTCGCCGACGGAAGTTCCGGCGTCGACACTGCCGGCGCGCGGGATTGCGCCCGTTCGCGCCAGTATTGCTTCGAGAAGTGTGGTTTTACCGCTTTGGAAAGGGCCCACCAGCGCGATGCACCGTGGACCTCGGGGACTTCTGACGTCTTGTCCCATTCGCCGCCTCCTTGGTGTGGAGCTCGGCCCATGATTGGGTCGGCAATCGCCGATGCTCTGCCCGTCCCCGAGATTTGGCAAGCATCAAACGTCGCTGCGGTGCGTCGTCGGTTAGATCAAGTCTTAACGGTGGTGTTCCACCTCTTCCCGCTGGGAAGAGGTGGAGCAGCACCACCCGCCCGGCGCGATCAACGGCCCGGACGAAGTTCCAGGCTCTCGAGGCCGGCGGCAATGTTGAGGCCAACCTGGCCCTGCACGCTGAGCGGTTGGAGCGCGATCGAATTGTTGGAGCCGCCGACCAGCACGTTACCCCCCAAGCCGACACCGACCGAGGCGCTGCCCTGCGCACCGGCATAATTGCCCGAGAGGTCGCCGGGGCCGAGCCGGTCAACCGGCGCGAACACGCCCCACGCCAAAGCCGTCTCCTGGGTGATGCCGATGTCGAGACCGACTTTGCGGATGGTTGCGACGTAACGATCGTCGGGCAGACCGTCGGCGCGCAGCACGCAGCCGAGATGGGTCACCGATCCCACGATGAAGCCGACGCTGGCGCCGCCGCGGCATTCGAGCACGCCGACCCGCGCCATCCGCTGCTGCGCACTGCCGCTCACGCTGGAGGCAACGAGGCTGGCGGCGGCGAGCCCGGCGAAGATGAACGAACGACGCATGAAATGTCTCCGGCGATGAAGTGATGCGAGCAGAGAAGGCGCACTGCACGCTGCGCGATGGTCTATGCCACAAGTGCGTTGTGGGTGCCAGATCGCAGGCGGTTAGAATCGAACTTGTGGGGAGAGCCCCTCACCCCACCCTCTCAGGGCGAGCTTTGCTCGTCCCGCCCCGTAAGAACGGGGCGAGGGAGTGAGAGAGCGGTGCGCCCCTCGCTCAAAGCCAATCGAACTTCAATGGCGCGTGGCGGCGTCCTAACCTCTCCCCGCTCTTCAGCGGGGAGAGGTCGGATCGCCCCGGCGATGCGAAGCATCGTCCGGCGTGATCCGGGTGAGGGGCAAGGCACAATGCTGCCCCAAGCGAAGCGGGCCTTTCCTAGTCTTGTTGCGACAGTCTCAGCGCAAATTACCGCAGAAGCGCTGGATGCGCTTGCAGGCGTCTTCGAGGTCCGAGGTCTTGGTCGCGTAGGAGATGCGGAACGCCGGGCCGAGGCCGAAGGCCGAACCCTGCACCACCGCGACGCCTTCGGTCTCAAGGAGCTCGGTGACGAAGGTCTCGTCATTGTCGATCACCTTGCCCGACGGCGCGGTCTTGCCGATCGTGCCGGCGCAGGACGGATAGACGTAGAACGCGCCCTCGGGACGCGGGCATTCGATGCCCTTGGCCTGGTTGAGCATGGAGACGACGAGGTCGCGCCGCTCCTTGAACACCTTGTTGTTGGCGGGAATGAAGTCCTGCGGACCGTTCAGCGCTTCGACCGCGGCCCATTGCGCAATCGAGGACGGGTTCGAGGTCGACTGCGACTGGATTGTCGACATCGCCTTGATCAGCTGCGCGGGGCCACCGGCATAGCCGATGCGCCAGCCGGTCATGCAATAGGCCTTCGACACGCCGTTCACGGTGAGCGTGCGGTCGTAGAGTTTCGGCTCGACCTGCGCGACCGTGGTGAACTGGAAGTCGTCATAGACGAGATGCTCGTACATGTCGTCGGTCATCACCCACACATGGGGATGCTTCACCAGCACGTCGGTGAGCGCCTTCAGTTCCGAACGCGTGTAGGCGGCTCCCGTCGGGTTCGACGGCGAGCACAGGATCACCCATTTGGTCTTCGGCGTGATCGCGCGCTCGAGCGCCTCGGCCTGGAGCTTGAAGCCGGTCGCCGCGGTGCAGACCACCGGCACCGGCTCGCCGCCGGCGAGCGCCACCATCTCAGGGTAGCTGACCCAGTACGGCGCGGGAATGATCACCTCGTCGCCCGGATTGATGGTCGCCATCAGCGCGTTGTACAGCACCTGCTTGCCGCCGGTGCCGACGATGATCTGGTTCGGCTTGTAGGCAACGCCGTTCTCGCGCTGAAACTTGGCGATGATCGCGTCCTTCAGCTCGGGAATGCCGTCGACCGCGGTGTACTTGGTCTTGCCGGCCTCGATGGCGCGGATCGCCGCCAGCTTGATGTTGGCGGGCGTGTCGAAGTCGGGCTCGCCGGCACCGAGACCGATGACGTTGCGGCCCGCCGCTTTCAGCGCGCGTGCTTTATCCGTGACCGCGATGGTCGCGGACGGCTTCACACGGTCGAGCGCAGCGGCAAGGAAGGACATCGTCATCTCCTGACAAGCGTCGAAAAGCCCTGGGCCTCACGACTCTGATTGTGGGAATGAGATACCCTAAAACGTGTGCCGCTGCGCCGCAAGAAACTTCGGCCCGATCTCGGAAAAACTTACGGATTTGGAGCGGTTCAAGCAGCGATTTCCAGCAATTTTCCGCAACTTTACCGCGCGAATCGCTCATATCCCGGAAGGCTTGTCCTCGGAGCAATTTTACGTGTTGCGTGCTGAAGCGCCGTCATGGCCGGGCATAGCCGTCCGAACGACAGCGTCGCTCTCCGCTCGCCTGTGTCCCGGCCATCCACGCCTCGCCCGCGGAACGAAGAACGTGGATGCCCGGGGACAAGCCCGGACATGACGGCGCACTGGATTGATGACAGCGCTCTTCCCCAATCGCTCACCCTGCGCACGATCGCGCGAGCCAAGCGCTCGCATGCTGACGCAAGCGTGATCTGATTTGCATCGTCGCGCGGAAATGATCTTCCGCGGCGCTGCAGTGCGGTAGGGTTTTCGAGTTTTTCTATTGGCCGGCCCTTGCGGCGGATTCGCATCGGCATCATTGTTTAGCCGCCTCGCGCGGCAACGAGCGACGCGCGTCCCCGTCTTCCGGAATCATTCTCAGAATGTACAAGCTCTATTCGATGCAACGCTCGGGCAACAGCTACAAGGTCCGCCTTGCGCTGGCGCTGCTCAACGTGCCTTACGAAGCGATCGAGGTGGACATTCTGCGCGGCGAGAGCCGCACGCCGGACTTTCTGACCAAGAACCCGTCGGGACAGGTGCCGCTGCTCGAGGTCGGCGACGACCGCTTTCTCGCCGAGTCCAACGCCATCCTCTGGTACGTCGCCGTCGGCACGCCACTCGCGCCCGAGAACCGCATCGACCGCGCCGAGGCGCTGCAATGGATGTTCTTCGAGCAGCACGCGCTGGAGCCGAACATCGGCGCCGCCTATTTCTGGCTATCATTGGTCAAGGGCGGCCGCGACCTCCAGACCCATTCGCTGGAAGACTGGATGGAGCGCGGCTATGGCGCGCTCCAGGTGATGGAGAACCACCTCAAGACCAATGCCTATTTCGCCGCGCGCCAGCTCACGGTCGCCGACATCGCACTGTACGGCTACACCCACCTCGCCGACCGCTGCGACTTCGACCTCCAGGCCTTCCCGGCGATCCGCGACTGGCTGAAGCGGGTGGAAGCTGCGCCGGGCTTCGTGTCGATGGACTGGCGGCCGGCCGACGTCGACGACCCCGCCAGCATTGCCGCCGGCGCCTGAGCGCGCGCCCTGCGCTCCGGCGAATAGCGGGTACAAAGGTAACATTCGCCGCAATCCCGCCATTTTCCGCGCGATAGCCGCCGCAATATTGCCGGTTGAAACTGGGAAATTGTGGAAAGTCGCGGGTGATTCGCTCGCGTGTTGAAGGATTTAGACCATGATACGGGCGTCCGGCACGGCAGGCTTTCAGGGCCATCCCGCTACCGTCGCGTCTTCCCGGCTGACCAACGCGGTCGTGGCCTCGCTCGCCGTCGCCGCGCTCTCGCTGTGCCTGATCGTCACCCTGACGGTGCTGTCGACCAAGGCGACCATGGCGATGGGCCTGCCGGTCTGATTCCCGTTTCATCCTGGTCCAGCCTTCAAGGCGCCGCGTGGCCCGTGCCTTCAGGCATCGCGACAGGACGTCGATGAAATCACCCGTGGTAGTCGTTGCAATCGCACTGACTGCGGCCATTTTGGTCGCGGCGTCGCTGTTGATTGTCGTCACGCGCAAGGGCCCGGGGATTTCGACGCTGAATGCGCCAGCGCTGCAACAGCCCCTCAAGCACGCCCACTTGGTCTAAAATCATCCGAAAACCTGAAGCTTGCACGCAAGCGGACCTTAAACACACCGCGGGAAAACGTATCGCGGTGGCGCAACGATCAGTCAGTGTTGCGACGTTACCTCGTTCGGGAGGAGCGAGACGGGTCCATGCGGTTCGGATGGCGTGCGATCTCCGGTCCGGTGCTGACGGCAGCAACCCTGCTGCTGGCGATGCTTTTCGATCGCTTTCTCCCCACTGCCTCGCCCGTTCCGCTGCTCGTCGGCATCGTGGCGCTCGCCGGCGCACTGTCGGGTCTCGCCTCCGCCGTCACCAGCGCGGCCGTCGCGGTGATCGGCGCGGCGCTGCTCCTCCTCGGCCGCCACGGCGTTTCCGGCTTGACCACCACCGATCTGGTCCAGTTCGGCCTGCTGGCGATCACGACTGCCGCCACGGCCGGCATTACCGGCCTGATGCGCGAGCGGCTGCTCGGCACGGTCGCGGCCGAGCGCCGGAGCCACGCCACGGCGGCACGGCTGTCGGCCGCGCTCGACCAGGTCGATATCGGCATCGTGCTGCTCGATGCCGAGACGCGGGCCGAGTTCATCAACCGTGCGTTCCGCGATTATTTCGCGGTGCCGGACGAGATCGCCGACGGCAAGCCGCCCTTCATCGCGCTGATGTATCACGGCCGCGACACCGGCGCGTTCGAGCTGCCCGAAGACGAGCTCGGCACCTTCATCGCGCAGCGCATGGAGATGGTGCGCATCGGCGATGCCACGCCGATCAACATCGCCTTGCGCAACGGCGAGGTGCTGCGCTTCGTCTGCGCCGCGCTGCCCGACGGCGGACGCATGCTGAGCTACACGCCGGTGACCGACCTCGTCCGCCACACCGACGCGCCCTCACGCGCCGACTACTACCGCTCGCTGCGCGATCCCACGGGCCGCAGGCTGATCCGGCATCTGCGCGCCGCGGAGTGATGCGACTGGCGATTGATCGGCACGCCCGTCATCACGTATGAAGGACGTCCCATCGATCGCAGGAATTCCACATGTCGCTCACCATTCGCGCCGTCACCAAGCAGGACTACGATCAATGGCTGCCGCTGTGGGACGGCTATAACGCCTTCTACGGCCGCTCCGGCCCGACCGCGCTGGCGGGCGAGATCACTGCGATGACGTGGCAGCGTTTCTTCGATGCTTATGAGCCGGTGCACGGGTTGGTCGCCGAGAGCGACGGCAAGCTGCTCGGCATGACGAACTACCTGTTTCATCGCAGCACCACCGCGATCGAGCCGTCCTGCTATCTGCAGGACCTGTTCACGCTGGAAGCCGCGCGCGGCAAGGGGGTCGCCTCGGCGCTGATCCACGGCGTGTATGAGCGGGCGAAACTGGCGGGATCGCCGCGCGTCTATTGGCAGACGCACGAGACCAATCTCACGGCACAGCGCCTGTATGACAAGGTCGCGGAGCGGTCCGGTTTCATCGTCTATCGCAAGCTGTTCTGATCTCCGCCCGCACCCTGTGGATAACTCCCGCTGTCACCCGCGCGTAACATAGCGGGACTACGCTGCACCTGCGTCTGATCAGGCCCCCCGTCACCGATCAAGCGCCCCAAGCGGTCCCCGTCAGTCGCCGCGTCTGACAGGGGCCGCATTTTTTTTGTCCGCCTTGTCAGCATGGCAGCAGCGCGGCGCGCGCCTTGCTGCTGCGGCGCACGATGGTCACAATGAGTGGCTGCTCTCTCTGACAGGATCTCCCATGGAAATTCGCAATCTCGGCGCCTCCGGCCTTCGCGTGTCCGCGGTCGGGCTCGGCTGCAACAATTTCGGCCAGCGCACGGATCTGGAGACCTCGCGCAAGGTGATCCATCGCGCGCTCGATCTCGGCATCACGCTGTTCGACACCGCCGACATCTATTCGAACATGGGCGGCTCGGAGAACGTGCTTGGCGCCGTGCTGGGCGACCGCCGCAAGGACATCGTGCTGGCGACGAAATATTCCAAGCCGATGGCGGAGGACGGAACCAAGCAGGGCGCCTCGCGCCGCTATATCATGGACGCCGTCGAAGCGAGCCTGAAGCGGCTGAAGACCGATTACATCGATCTCTATCAGCAGCACGACTATGACCCGCTGACGCCGATCGAGGAGAGCCTGCGCGCGCTCGACGATCTCGTCCGCCAGGGCAAGGTACGCTACATCGGCAATTCGAACTTTCCGGCCTGGCGCGTCGCTGAAGCCGAATACGTCGCGCGCGCGATGAATGTCAGCCGTTTCGTGTCGTGCCAGGACGAATACAGCCTCCTGGTGCGCGACATCGAAAAGGACCTGCTGCCGGCGGCGCAGGAATACAAGCTCGGCCTTTTGCCGTTCTTCCCGCTCGCGAGCGGACTTCTGACCGGCAAGTACCGGAAGGGCGAGGCCGCGCCCGATGATACCCGCTTCGGCAAGGTGGAGCGGCTGCGCGACCGCTACGTCACGCCGCGCAACGAGGACATCGTCGAGAAGCTCCAGGCCTTCGCCAAGGCCCGTGGCCACAGCATGCTCGAGCTCGCCTTCTCCTGGCTCGCCGCCCGCCCGCAAGTATCGAGCGTGATTGCCGGCGCCACCCGTGTCGAGCAGATCGAGCAGAACGTCAAGGCGATCGCCTGGAAGCTCAGCGCGGATGAGATGGCGGAGATCGACAAGATCACGCTGGGCTGACGTTCGAGGCGCGGCGTGTTATTTCGCGCCGCGTCCCACGGTCTGCATCACCTCAAAGCCTTCGAACTGGGGATGGCCGAGATAGAGCGGCTTGTTGTCGCCTGCCTTGTGGTGCGCGGCCCGAAACGCTTCGGACTTGGTCCAGGCGTCGAACGCGGCATGGTTCGCCCACACGGTGTGCGAGGCATAGAGCGTGTGGTCCTCGAGCTCGGGTCCACGCAGCAGATGGAATTCGACGAAGCCCGGCACCTTGTCCAGATACGTATCGCGGCCGACCAGACCTGCTCGAAAGCGGCCTCGGAGCCCTTGGCGACACGGAAGCGGTTCATGGCGATGTACATGGGGATGGTTCTCCTGATGCTGCACCATTATTTCGTCATTCCGGGATGCACCGCAAGGCGCAGGCCCGGAATGACGGCGCGTGGGGTTAGGCGACCAATCCCTTCATCGGCCGTACTCCCGCACTATCCGGGAACACCGTCTCGGCCAGCACGCGATCGGACAGGCCGAACTGGCCCTGCAGCACACCCTTGATCACGGAGCGAAGATCGGTGGTCGGCTTGAGATCGCGAGCTTCATACAAGTTCGCGAGCTTGAGGCCCGGCCAATCCGAGATGACCCGGCCACCTTTCACGGCGCCGCCGGCGAGCAGCGCGATCGTGCCGGTGCCGTGATCGGTGCCGTCGGTGCCATTGATGCGCGCGGTGCGGCCGAATTCAGTGGCAACGACGACGACGGTGTCGCGCCAGCGCTCCCCCAAACCGCTTTGAAATTCGGCGAGTGCGCCGTCGAGCCCGCCGAGCAGGAAGGCGAGACGACCGACCGGGCCGCCCTCATTGGCATGCGTGTCCCAGCCATCGAAGGCGAGCGCGGCGATGCGCGGGCCGTCGTCCGCCGCCATCAGCTTGGCCGCGCCGCGCGCGACCTGGCGCATCTGTGCCACCGCATTGCCGGGTTTCGGCTTCATGTCGTCCCCGCTCGCGGCCTTGTCGAGCTGAAGGCCTTGCGACAGGGCCATCGCCAGCGCGGGATCGCGATGACGGTAGAGATCGACGAGGCGCATCGCGGTGTCGTCATCGGCCTGCGGCAGCGCCACCGGGGCCCAGCCGACGGTCGGCGCGTTGCCGCGCAGCACCAGCGGCGTGGTGGGCCCGACTGCAAGAGCGCTCGATACGCGCTCGCCGCGCGGCAGCGCTTCGAGGGCGCGGTTGAGCCAGCCGGACTGCACGCGGCCCGGTCCGGCATAGCCGCTTTCGAGCACGTCCTGGCCGTCGAAATGCGAGCGGTCGCGATAGGGCGTCGCCACTGCGTGAACCACCGCGGCATGCTTGTCGCGATACATGCGCGCAAATTCCGGCATCGCCGGATGCAGCGCGAAGAAGGAATCCAGCATGATCGCGGGATGCGCGCCGTCAGAAGTGAGCGCGATCGAGCCGTGCAGGCCGGCATAATCGGGGTCGCCGATCGGCGCGACGGTCGAGAGACCGTCGAGCGCGCCGCGCAGGATCACCACGATCAGCCTGGGATCGCGCCCATCGGCCGCGCGTGCGAATTTCGGCAGGTAAGCCCAGGCCGCGAACGAGGCGCCGCCGAGCAGGAGACTGCGACGCGAGGTGAGCAGCCGGTTCTCGGTGCAGTCCATCGTCACCTCCTCTGCATTTCCGGCGACATCAGCAGCAGCGCCAGCGCCTGCTGGCGCGACTCCGCGCGCTCGATGGTCCGCCGCGTTTCGATGGAGGCCGCATCCGCCGCTGCGAATTCCAGCAGATCCAGCGGATCGATGTTGGGCCCCAGCCGTGCGCCCATCTGCGCGGCGATATCGAGCCTCAGCTTCATGCCCTCGGGCGCGGCCCATGCGGCGCTGGTATCGGGGAAACCATTGGGGCCGGCCGGCGACCACAGCGGCTGTCCCAGCAGGTTGAGATTGTTCAGATAGGCGCCGGGATCCTCCGGCACGCGCGCGAGCAGGCGGCCGCTCGCGACGAGGAAGTCGTAAGGGCTGCGCATCTTGGTCAGCGGCGCCTTCCACGCCTCGTCGGAATCGACCAGCGCCGCGGCAAGCGCCTTGAGGTCGCCGTCGGTCTTGACGAAGAGTTCGCGCAGCCGCGCCACCAATCCCGGCGGCGGATCGTCGGCGACGAAATGGCGGACGAACTTGGTGGCGATGAAATTCGCTGTCGACGGATGGCGCGCGATGTCGGCGAGCGCGGCCTCGCCTTGCGCGAGGCCCGTCGCCTCGTAGCTCTTGCCGAGCAACATTTGCGCGCCGGGCTGGTGCGCATTGGTGTTGAACACGAAGGAGCCGGGTGTGCCGAGCTGCCCCTGCCTTCCGGCAAAGGTCCAGCCGGTGATGATGCGCGCGAGCGAGGTGACGTCTTCCTGCGTGTAGCCGCCACCGACGCCGAGCGTGTGCAGCTCCATGATCTCGCGCGCGAGATTCTCATTGAGCCCGCGCTTGCGATTCTGGCCTGCGCGCGAATCCGGCCCGAGCGATTGCTGGTTGTCGAGGAAGAACAGCATCGCCGGATGCTGCTCGACGGCCCGGAGCATGTCGGCAAAACGCCCGAGCACGTGCGGTCTGATCGCCTCGCGCTCGAACGCGCCGGCCCAGATCCGCGCCAGCTCGCCCTTGGTCGCGGAAATGCAGAAATGGTTGGACCAGAACGCGACGAGACGCTCGGTGAAGCCACAGGTGGCCAGCGTCGCGCGCTGCAGGCGCGCCAGCGCCTCGGCGCGGAAGGTCTTTTGAATCACGTTGAGCGGCTGCGGGGCCGGCCTTGCCGGCGGCGGTGCAGCCGCATTGGGCTGCATCGCGTCCGGCTTTGCCGCATTGTCCGCCGGCTTGTTGTCCGCCGGCTTGGCCTCCGTCATCTGGCCGGCGACCTCCGTTGCTGCCGCATTCAGCGAGAGATTGCGGCGGAGCCCGGGCTTCTGTTCGGTCGGCGCAGGCGACGGCGTCTCGGCGGGCGCGGCGGCCTTCGCCGCTTCGCGCGCCTGCCTGACCTGATCCTGATACGCGAAGACGGCCTGCCCGAGTTGCTGCGTCGATTGCAGACCGGGCGCCTCCAGCAGCACCCCACTCGCACGGACCAGCTCTGCCTTCACGAAACCGCGCGGATCGGAGGCTGCGTTGATGAGATCGCCCGAGGCGCCGCCGCGAGCGCCGAAGCCAAAACGGTTGAGCGCGACGAGCGCGGCTTGCGAATCGCGGGCCATCGATTTGTCCTTCGCGTGCCCGGAGCCGCTTTCGGAGTCCGCGCGCGACGCCTAATATACCGCAGCGACCGATGAACCCGACATGAAAATCACGGCGAAGCTTCGACGTAAATCATGACAAATCCGAAAGAATCCTCACCGCCGGAACCGCGCCGCCTCGCCTGCGCGCGCTGCGGCACCGAGTTCGGCTGCGACCTCTCGGGCACCTGCTGGTGCGCGGAGGAAACCGCGAAGCTGCCGATGCCGGTCGAGGGCGAAGACTGCCTGTGCCGGGAGTGCTTACGCAAGGCGGCGGAGGCGGCTCGTTAGTGTCGTAGGGTGGGCAAAGCGAAGCGTGCCCACGCATTTTTGGCGATCGAGAGAGATGGTGGGCACGACGCTTTGCGCCTTTGCCCACCCGGCGAAGCTTACACCTCATGCCCCGGCGATTTCCGCGCCATGCCGTCGAACGCATCGAGCAGCTTTTCGCGCCAGGCATGAACGGGATCGTCCGCCTCGAGCAGCTTGAACGGGCTCACCACGCGCGCCCACTGGAAACCGCCGAACACAATGTAGTCGGCGTAGTTCGGCGCCTCGCCGCCGAGATAGGGCTGCTTCTTCAACGCCTGGCGCATCACCTCGAGCGACTTGCGGAAGGCGACCACGGCAGTATCGCGGCTCGCCATGACCTCCTCCAGGCTCTTGCCGCCGAAGCGCGCCTCGCGCGATTTTCGGAAATAGGCAGCGTCGACCTCGGCGAGATTCGTCGGGATGTCGGCAACGATCAGCGGAAAGATGCCGCCGACGATGGCGATGTCGCCGAAGGCGTTGATCATGCGCGCCATGGCGCGGCCGCCCTCGCCGCCGAACAGCGACGGACGGTCCGGGAAATTGTCCTCGAGATAGGTCGCGATCGTCCAGGAGTCGACCACGGGCTTGTCATCGTGCAGCAGCACCGGAACCTTCTCCGAGCCGTGCGGCGCGAGCGCGCTCTTCTCGGTGAAGCGCCAGGGCAGCGATTCCGCCGCGAGGCCCTTGTGCGCCAGCGCCATCCGCGTGCGCCAGCAATACGGGCTGAAGGGACGCGAGGCGTCGGTGCCTACGAGTTCGTAGAGTTTGAGTGACAAAGGCGCCTCCACTGGCTCCGTCATTGCGAGGAGCTCGTGCGACGAAGCAACAGCCTGCCGCCGCGGCGACATTCTGGATTGCTTCGCTGACGCTCGCAATGACGATGTGGCGAGAGTTAGCGCCCGTTGGTTCGCAGCAATTTCTCGCCGCCCTCCGTGACCGCGATCACCAGCCCGAGACCGGGCAGCGTCTCGCGCGCGACATAGCCGCGCTCAGTGGCGTCTTCCCAGATGGTGAGGCGCGGGCACGAGGTTTTCCAGGTCGCGATCACCTCGGCATAGGCGCGCGGCTCGCGCGCCACCCATTCGACGAAGTCCAGCACCAGCGGATCGGCGTTACAGCTCATTGCAAACCTCCCTTGTCGAAGGCGGCCAGCACTGGCGTGCGAACCATGAGCCAGCCGCCATAGGCGATGTAGTAGCAGGCGATGGTGGTGATCAGCTTGTTCGACCAGGCCACGAATTGCTGGTCGGTCATGGCTTCGAGGATGCGCCGCGCCAGCGTGGTGCCGAGCATCGAGGCAAGGATGGCGACGCCGGCGAGCACGGGATCGAGGCTCGCGGCCTGGTCGATGATGCCGCCGAAATAGACCAGCTTGGTGAAATGGCTGACGAGCTGGCACATCGCCTTGGTCGCGACCTTCTCGCGCCGGCCGAAATCACCGCCGAGGAAGAAGGTGTCGAGCAGCGGGCCCGAGACGCCGGTCATCAGCATCAGGCCCATGCAGATCGTGCCATAGACGGTGCCCTGCCAGAGACGGTCGGGATCCGGCTTGATATTCGACGGCAACAGCCGCGCCATGAACGGGGTGACGCCGAGCAGCAGCAGGGCCATCGGCTTGTCAGGCACGTAGCGCGTGATCGACCAGGCCGCGAGCGCGACGGCAGCGCCGACCATATAGTTCGCGACCGGCCGCCAGCGGATATGCGCGCGCCATAAAAACGCGCGCCAGCCGTTCGAGGCCATCTGCGTGATCGCATGCAGCACCATCGCGGTCGGCAGCGGCATCAGTGCCAAGAGCACGCCGATCAGGATCAGCCCGCCCGCCATGCCGAACAACCCCGACAGGAACGCGGTGGCGACCATCAGCAATCCGAGGGCAGCGATCGTGATGGGCGTCACGTGGGAATCTCCGGTGGTGGGGCCGTTGAGTAGGGGACGCAGGCTGCTTCACTCCCTCGTCCGGCCTCTCCCCGTACGCGGGGAGAGGCGAAGAAGCCGCGGCGCTCCCAACAAATCATTCCGAACTACGCTGCAAAATCTGCCTCGCTTGCTCCTTCCGCGCAAACTGAGTTATCTTGGCCTGGCATCAGCTTTCCTGAGGGTTGGTCCTTTGCGGCGTCTGCTGTTTCTCAACGGCATCAAGGCATTCGAGGCGGCGGCGCGGACCGGCAGCTTTGCTGCCGCCGGGCTCGAGCTCAGCGTGTCCGCGGCCGCCGTCAGCCGCATGGTGCATCTCCTGGAAGAGCGCCTCGGCGTCGCGCTGTTCGAGCGCAAGGCCAATCGCCTCGTGCTGACGCAGGCCGGCCGCGCCTATCAGAGCGGGCTGACGCCGATCTTCGATGCGCTCGCAAGCCTCACCGCGCAGGTGACGGCGCCGGCAAGCGTCCGCGTGCTCACCATCGGCGTCGGCCACACCTTTGCGATGCGCTGGCTGATCCCGCGCCTGTCGGAGTTTCGCAGCGAAGAGCCCGACATCGAGGTGCGCTTCACCACCGGCGGCGCGTCGGTGCCGTTCGGCGAGGACTGGAGCTGCGGCATCAAGCTCGGCACCGGCGACTGGCCCGGTCTCGTCGCCGAGCCCCTGTTCGCCGGCGATCTCACGCCGGTCTGCGTGCCCCGGCTCGCGAGCGGCCTGAAGCGGCCGGCCGACCTGAAGGGACCGAGCCTGATCCGGGTCGAACATTCGCCGGAGGACTGGCCGATCTGGCTGAAAGCCGCGAACCTCACCCGCATCAATCCGCGCGGGCCGGAGTTCCAGTTTTACGGCCAGGCGCTGCAGGCCGCCGCCGACGGGCTCGGCATCGCCATGGGCATCCGCCCCTATATCGACGACGATCTTGCCGCCGGCCGGCTGGTCGCCCCGTTCGACCTCTCGGTGCCCAAGGGCATGCGCTGGTACCTGCTCTATCGCAGCTTTCAAACCGAGCACCGCGACTTTGCCGCGTTCCGCCGTTGGATCATGCGCGCGGCCTCGGAACCCGCCGCCCGCCCCGTCAAGCGAACGGGCCGTGTCGCCGCGCGGAACTGACGCCGAAAGGCAAAAAAGCCTGTCGCTTGTGAACGGCTTCACATTCCGGAATCCGCAAACGTGGTCCCCTGACCCTCCGAAAAGAAACGTGGGACCGACAAGAATGACGACCCTCTACGACGGCTTTGACATTGAATCCTTCGAGGCTGGCAAAGGCCTCTGGCACGCCCGCATCCGCCGCGCCGATCTCAGCCCCGTCGCCATCGACGGCGTGCTGTTTCCGGCGATGGAAGTCGGTTTCGCCTGGCCCGATCAGAACGCCGCGATCGCCGACGCCAAGCACCACATCGACCGCTTCCGCCGCCGGGCCGACAGCGACGACGAATAAGCGAGCCGGTCGGCAAGCGAACCAGGGCAGCAGCATAAAGGGGGGAACCGGGTCATGTCAGTCATCGAAATCGAAGACACGCCGCGGCCGAGAATTTACGCCCGCAATGTGCTGTCGAATTGCCCGGAATGCGACGGCGATCTCTCGGTGCTCCGCGTGATCGGCGGCCGCGCGGGGTGCGAATATTGGACCATGCGCTGCAGCGATTGCGGCGGCATCCATCTCGACATCCTCAAGCCGTATCAGGCGGGTGAGGACGACGGCGGGCCGCTGCCGGCGGCGTAGGGCCGAGGCTGCTGCCAACCTGCTGTCAGCAGGCTGCATGAGGACGGTCATTCGCCCTTTATTGAGGGGCGGACTCATCCCATATTCGGCTCATGGCGAAGAAACCTGCATCCTCCGAAAAATCCGGCAAATCCCCCAAGACCAAGGCCCCGAACTCGAAGGCGCATCGGCCTGACGTACAGCCGATCGGGCCGGCGCTGGCCGAGCTGCTCAATCCCGCGATCAACCGTGGCGACGCCGGACTTGGCTCGGGCACCGGGCTGCAGCCGCCGCCGGACAATTCGCGCGACCGCCGCTCCGGCGGCGAGGCTGCAGCGCATCGCGCGCGGGCCTCGACGCCGAAGGAGTTTCCGCAGGATAGTGCGCGGCCGATGCCGCTGCGGCCCAACCCCCAGCCGCCGGGCGCCCAGCAATCCACCGAGGCCGGCGGGCTGGAAGAAGCGCCGCAGGCCAATTACGGAACCGCGGCCACGATCCCGACGCTCGATCCGGAACTGGCGCGGCAGCTCGGCTTGCCCACCGAGGAGGACGATGCCGAAGCGCTGGCGCGTCCGCCGCGCAGCAAGATGGAGGCGCTCGGCGTCAAGGCGACCGCGGATGCGCTGGAATCACTGATCCGCGAGGGCCGGCCGGAATTCCGCAAGAACGACGGCTCAACCAAAGTGTGGACGCCGCACCGGCCGCCGCGGCCGGAGAAGTCCGAAGGCGGTGTGCGCTTCGAGATCAAATCAGAATACCAGCCCAAGGGTGACCAGCCGACCGCGATCGCCGAGCTGGTCGAAGGCGTCCAGCGTAACGACCGCACCCAAGTGCTGCTCGGCGTCACCGGCTCGGGCAAGACCTACACCATGGCGCAGGTGATCGAGAAGACGCAGCGCCCCGCGCTGATCCTGGCGCCGAACAAGACGCTCGCCGCCCAGCTCTATGGCGAGTTCAAGAATTTCTTCCCTGATAACGCGGTGGAGTATTTCGTCTCCTATTACGACTACTACCAGCCGGAAGCCTACGTCCCGCGCACCGACACCTATATCGAGAAGGACTCCTCGATCAACGAGCAGATCGACCGCATGCGCCACTCGGCGACGCGCGCGCTGCTCGAACGCGACGACGTCATCA
The DNA here is from genome assembly GCF_054863025.1 of Bradyrhizobium sp. 23AC. Lineage (NCBI taxonomy): Bacteria > Pseudomonadati > Pseudomonadota > Alphaproteobacteria > Hyphomicrobiales > Nitrobacteraceae > Bradyrhizobium > Bradyrhizobium sp. 23AC. The sequence continues at coordinate 107,895 of NZ_JAVAYN010000002.1, read as the reverse complement.
TCGTCGCCTCGGTGTCCTGCATCTACGGTATCGGCTCGGTCGAGACCTACACCGCGATGACCTTCGCGCTGAAGAAGGGCGAGCGCATCGACCAGCGCCAGCTCATCGCCGACCTCGTCGCCTTGCAATACAAGCGCACCCAGGCCGATTTCACCCGCGGCACGTTTCGCGTGCGCGGCGACGTCATCGACATTTTCCCGGCGCACTATGAGGACCGTGCCTGGCGCGTGAATTTGTTCGGCGACACCATCGAAAACATCGAGGAGTTCGATCCGCTCACCGGCCACAAGCAGGACGAGCTCGAATTCATCAAGATGTACGCCAACTCGCACTATGTGACGCCGCGCCCGACGCTGGTGCAGGCGATCAAGTCGATCAAGTTCGAATTGAAGCAGCGGCTCGACCAGCTGCACGACCAGGGGCGCCTGCTGGAAGCGCAGCGGCTGGAGCAGCGCACCACCTTCGATCTCGAGATGATGGAGGCGACGGGCAGTTGCGCCGGCATCGAGAACTATTCGCGCTATCTCACGGGACGCCGCCCCGGCGAGCCGCCGCCGACGCTGTTCGAATACGTCCCCGACAACGCGCTGATCTTCGCCGACGAGAGCCACGTCACCATCCCGCAGATCGGCGCCATGTTCCGCGGCGACTTCCGCCGCAAGGCGACGCTGGCCGAATACGGCTTCCGCCTGCCCTCGTGCATGGACAACCGCCCCTTGCGCTTCGAGGAGTGGGACATGATGCGGCCGCAGACCGTTGCGGTGTCGGCAACGCCGAGCGGCTGGGAGCTGAACGAGAGCGGCGGCGTGTTCGTCGAGCAGGTCATTCGTCCCACCGGGCTGATTGATCCGCCCGTCGACATCCGCCCGGCCCGCACACAGGTCGACGATCTCGTCGGCGAGGTCCGCGCCACCGCGCAGGCCGGCTATCGCTCGCTGGTCACGGTTCTCACAAAACGCATGGCGGAGGATCTGACCGAATATCTGCACGAGCAGGGGATCCGCGTCCGCTACATGCACTCCGACATCGACACGATCGAGCGCATCGAGATCATCCGGGACTTGCGTCTCGGCGCGTTCGACGCGCTGGTCGGCATCAACCTGTTGCGCGAAGGCCTCGACATTCCCGAATGCGCGCTGGTCGCGATCCTCGACGCCGACAAGGAAGGCTTTTTGCGCAGCGAGACCTCGCTGATCCAGACCATCGGCCGCGCCGCGCGCAACGTCGACGGCAAGGTGATCCTCTATGCCGACCAGATGACGGGGTCGATGGAGCGCGCCATCGCCGAGACCAACCGCCGCCGCGAAAAGCAGGTCGAGTACAACACCGCCCACGGCATCACGCCGGAGAGCGTGAAGAAGCAGATCGGCGACATCCTCAACTCCGTCTACGAGCGCGACCACGTGCTGATCGAGGTCGGCGGCCACGACATGACCGACGACGTCATCTCGATCGGCCACAACTTCGAAGCCGTGCTCGGCGACCTGGAAACGCGGATGCGCGAGGCCGCAGCCGATCTGAACTTCGAGGAAGCTGCGCGCCTGCGCGACGAGGTCAAGCGCCTGCGCGCCACCGAGCTCGCCGTGGTCGACGATCCCACCGCCAAGCAGCGCACCGTGCAGGGCAAGGCCGGCGCCTATGCCGGCGCGAAGAAGTATGGCGACGCCGCGAATTTGCCGGTCAGCGCCATGAAGAAGAAGACCGTGGGCTCCGCGCTGAAAGCCAGCGGCGGCGGTAGCGGCTCGAAGGTCCACAAGCCGCATCTCGACGAGATGCACGGCCCGGAGTCGTTGCCCTACCGCGAGAACCAGACCCTGCCGTCAAAGCCGTTCGGAAGTACGAGCCGGATCATCCAGCCGACGGATTCGCGGCAGTCGGGCCCGGAGTTTGGGCCGGCACCGAAGTCGACGGGCGGGCAGCCGGGACGACGGGGTGGGTGGAAGAAGAGGTGATTGTCCGATACAGCGGCAGGGGTTGATCGTCGGCAAGCGAGACGCGCTCGGCGTTCCCCTTACCCCACACTCGCCGTCACCACCGCCATCACCGACAGCAGCAGCACCATCGTCACCAGTTGGAGCGAAGCGACGGGCTGGGTGCGCCAGGCCGTGATCTTGTCGGACAGCGAGAGATGGGCCTCGAAGAACTTTGGTTCGTAGACGGTCTTGAAGAAGGCGGGGAAGCTCGGGCCGAGGGTCACAGCGAGCATGGCGTGGGCGAGCGAGGCGATGGCGACGAAGATGGCGACGCCGGAGTCGCCGACGAGATCGTGGTTGCCGCAGAGCTTGAGCAGGAAGGCGGCGGCGGCGAAGGTCGGGAAGCTCTGCAGGATCGTGGTCAGCGCGAGGCCTTCGAGCGCGTTGTGCAGGCGGGACTTTCTGACGGTGGCGAGGGCGGCCATGGCACGTCTCCCTGATGACATGCCGATGACGATAACCGCGATCTCCAGCGGGTGATGTGAGATGGGTCACGCGATGCTCGGCCTCTCCCCGCAAGCGGGGCGAGGGGGCGGACCGCCGACGCGGCAGCGGGTTTCCTTTTGCCGAACCGTCGGGCGGTTAAAGCTTGCCCTGCCCATTCATCTGGCTCTGCTGCTGCCGCTGTTTCTCCTGTTCCTTGGCGTGGTGCCTGCCGTAGAGGCAGCCGGCGGCGGCGCCCAGCACGCCGTGATGGCCGGCATAGTGGCCGGCAACGCCGCCGACGACGGCGCCCTTGATGCAGCCCTTGGCGTTGGCGGCGGAGGGCACGCCGCACATGAGCAGCGCGGCGGCGATGGCGAGGCTTGATTTCATGGATCGTGTCTCCCGAGACATTGTCGGCGTCCCAACAACCACGAGCGCGTCGCGGTTCCATGCGGCTGCGCCGCGCCGACCTTGCGCATCGCGCCATGCGCGTGGCGCGTCACGCAATGAATCCAGCACGAACTCGTGCAGCCATAGCGCAATTCAACTCGCAATTGCCACGCCATGAACCTGGCATTGCGCTCGGGCGTCATATCGTCTGCAACATCCCTGTGATTTTGCGGATTGCCGGTGCGCGAGACCGCGCGTTAGCGTTGCAGGGCGCCACACGGCCAATGAGGACGGGCGGAATGACGGTCGAGAATCTCAATCGCCAGCGCGTGCTTCATCTGCTCGACGCGTTCGCGCGCGGCGATATCGAGGCCGCGCTGGCGTGCTGCACCGACGACGTCGACTTCCTCACCCATGCGCCGATCGACGTGCTGCCGCACATGGTGCCGCGCCACGGCAGGGCCGACCTGCGCGAGCTCTGGCAGACGGTCTGGTCGCGCTATTCAGAGATCCGCTACAAGGCGCCGCATATCGTTGCCGAAGGCGAGGCGGTCGCGACCTACATGCAGGCCTATTTCAGGAAGCGCAGCAACGACCGCATCGTGCAGTTCGACATGGCGGTGTTCTACAGCTTCCGCGGCGGGCTGGTGGCGGAGATCCGCGAGATCATCGATTCCTACGATCTGGTGCAGCAGGTGCTGGAGCGCGAGATCGGGCCGCTGATCACAGGCGCGCGGGTGGACTGATCGTCCCCCGCTGGAACCCGCACGCGAGCCGCCGGGACCCGGAAGATTACGGGGTTCTGTTGCGAATCTCACATATCGCCATCAATTGTGCATTGCAAAAACGTGAATTGCGTTTTGGCCGAAATCGGGTATTTTATTCGTATACAAATGAGTTGAGCCCCACCGCCTGACTGCGCTTGGGGTCGTTTTTCGTTTTTCTTTCGCAAAGCCAGCTTCAGGACTGCCCAAAATGACAGAGCACAGCCTCTGGCGTTTCTCGCGCGCATTGCACCGCGCGATCAACGACCGGCATTTCGAGGACATCGAGGCCCTGATCGACGAGGACGTCGAATGGGCGCTCTACGGCCCGATCGACATGTTTCCGTTCCTCGGCGCGCGCCAGGGCAAGGACGCCGTGCTCGATGTCATCCGCCAGCTCGCCGACAATTTCCAGGTCCGCCGCTTCGACCGCGAGAGCATCATGCTGGGCGTCGATTCCGCCGCCTCGATGCTGCGCTATTCGCTGACGGCACTGGATTCCAACAAGCCGATCAGCTTGCGGGTCGCGCAGTTCGCCCAGTTCAGGGCGGGCAAGCTCACCAGCATGCGCGTCCTGATCGACACCTTCGACCTGGTCGAGCAGGCACTCGGCCGCGCCATTCATCTGCCGAAGATGACCAGCGTCGGCTGATGGGGACGCCAACGGGCCCCGCTGTTCGGGACCGATGACAATGCCTGACGCGACGTCCTGGCCTCCAGCCCCGCCGGATGCCGTCGTGCCGGAAGCTCGTCGTCGGGCGCGCGCCTCTCGCGCGGCCCGTTGGTTCGCGTCTCCACGCGAGTTGCCACAATTTCGCAACGATAAATCCGCATTGATGCAAGCAGACCGAATGGCGCATGGTCATCACCAAGGACCGCCTTATATTGGCGGACAACATGCGCTGGGGTTGGCGGGCAGGACGATGGAATTCTCGACAGGTTGCGGCTGGACCAGGCTGCCGGTGCTGGCGGCCGCGTTCATCTTGGGCTCTGTGCTGACGGTTTCGGCGCAGATCATTCCGCCCTTCTCCCCACCCCCGGCCACGTCCGACGAGGCCGAGACCGAGACGGCAGAGGCCCCCGACGTCAACGACCCCGACGTGCTCAAAGGCATCGACGTCGACAAGCTCGACTGGAGCCAGCTCGCGGTCGATGCCGGCACCGGCATTGACCCGATCGCCGCCAAGAAGCGCGCCCAGGCCGCCGCCAAGGACGGGCTGGATTGGTCGTCGAACGCCAATGCGAACGGCTCCTCGGCGGTGACGGTGAAGCAATCCGTGTTCTCGTTCTGGGATACCCGGATCGGCGCCGACATGACGGTGACCAGCGAGCCGCGGACGATGTCCGAGCTGCTGGCGCAAAAGGCCACCAATGGCGGCAACCTGCCGCAATCCTCCGGCAGCGCCTGGGCGACGGCAACCGCGCCCGGCGCTGGAGTGATCTGGGACAAGACCGCGGTGGAAGCCCGCGTCGATCCCGGCTCGGAACACAGCAAGCTCGGGGCCTCGCTGACCAAATCGGTGCCGCTGTCCGGCGACACCTCGCTGACGCTACAGAACGGCTACAGCGTCAACCAGCAGGGCACGAGTGCGGTCCCTGGCATCGGCGGCCACATCACCCGCAATTACGAGACCGACCAGACCGCCAAGGTGACCCTCACCGACACCGGCACCAGCGTTACCGCCGGCCAGACGCTGTCGACCACCGACGACAAATGGCTGCGCAAGGTCGGCGCTGAGCAGAAGCTGTTCGACAACGTCACCGTCTCCGGCTCGGTAGGCGAGACTTCGCAGGGCGCGATCAACAAGAGCGTGACGGCGGGTTTCAAGAAGAGCTGGTAGGCCGACGCGCCGCTCTCTCCCCTCATCCTGAGGAGCGCCCCGAAGGAGCGCGTCTCGAAGGATCGAGGCCCCCGTTGCGGCAGCGGGGCCTGCATGGTGCGAGAGGCGCTTCGCGCTCCTCACCAGGAGGAGCTGGAAAGTCCTTTGCATCGACGGCGTTCACACTCTCCTAACCATACGCCACGGCAAAACCCCCGAATGGTCCGCCCTTGCCGCATCTCGGCCCATTTGCGGCCCAATTCCGGCGCCCTGATGCGGACTGCCTCACAGACGTCGTCGTGCGGGGGACACTCGCGCTGCGCTCAACGCGAACAGGGGAATAACGATGAACGCCATGCGTCCGGAAAAGACCGAAGCCGCCGAGACCGAGACGGTCGACACCAACCTCGCTGCAGTTACGGAAGTCGAAGCCGGCATCCGCGACTTCGTCCGCAACGATATCGCCTATCTGCGCCGTCCGGCGGCGGCGACCACCGACGCGGCCCCGCTCGATGCGAGCGCGGAGGCCACCGTCACCAACGTCAACTCGCTGATCCAGCGCGTGGCCGGCACCTCGCTCGCCGAGATCGAGAATCTGATTTCGGAGCTCGAGAGCCTGCGCGACCTGCTGCATGCCGAGGGCCAGCGCGTCCAGCGCGAGATCTCCGGCTACGCCCAGCTCAGCCAGGCCGCGATGAAGTCGACCCGCATGATCGCCGACAACGTCTCGCAATGGAAGCGCGCCGCCGACGGCCTGCGCAATAGCTAAGCACTGGCGCCAAGCATCACCGAGCCGCCGCGTCCCCGGAAGGGTGCGCGGCGGTTTTGATTCTGGATGTCGTACAAGCGTAGCCGGGGGGTCCGCACCCCGTTCCTCAACACAAGTGTCATCGCCCGCGAAGGCGGGCGATCCAGTACCCAGAGGCCGGCGTTGGCGGACTCGCTCTCCCCACATCCGCCGCGGCGTACTGGATGCCCCGGTCAAGCCGGGGCATGACGGCGGTGGGTGTGGCTGCGAAAAAGGCCGCATAAGACGGTGGACGCACGTTGACACCGTCACCGTAGCCATGCGCTGCGCTATTGAACCCGCCGCGCCTTCCCAACGACCAATGCCAAGCGCCCGCTTCTCTTGCGGCCGGGCCGGTGGACATTTCATGGAAAGTATTCGGCCCGACAACACGGACCCGATATCGCTGCGGCCCGCGCCCAATCAGCTCGGCACGATCATGCTGCGCTTCGTCGGATTGCTGGTGGTTGCGATCGCGGTGCTGGCGTTCGTCTACAGCCGCTGAGGCAGGGCCGTTTTCCGGCCCCGAAAACTTAACAGATTCTTACCGGCTCGCGTCGACAGCCGAGGCTTCCAGGGTGTAGGCGCCATCGGCGTAGCCCTTCACCACCATGCCGGCGACCAGCATCACGGCCAGCGTCGCGGTAGCGAAGATAAATCCAACAAACTTGAGTGCGCCGCGATCAGCCATTGTCCTCGTCCCCTGTCTCTGCCCAATTCGTTTCAATTAGACAGCGACAGGTTCATAATTAGTTAGCAACTCACTGGTTCCACCAAACTGCTTCGCGGTAACCATGTTGCGCAGGCTTATGGCAGCCGCCCGGAATCGCGTCCATAGCGCGCGGGCAACACTCACGCACTGATTTGCCCGTTCATCTTGGAACAGATCTAACCGCTCTTCCGCATCGGCACGAAGGCGCTGGCGGTGATGGAATAGACTTCCTCGCCGCGCTGGTTGGTGCCGGTGGTGCGGGCGGTCAGGATGCCCCAGCCGGGACGCGAGGCGGAAGTGCGCTTGTCGGTGACGACGTTGACGTAGGCGACAGTGTCGCCGGCTAGCACCGGTCTGATCCAGCGCAGATCGCGAAAGCCCGGCGAAGGTCCCCACACCGCAACCTCCTCACCGCGCGATACGGCCTCGCGCGCCAGGCGCTGGCCGTCGGCGACAAGCAGGCTCATGCAGGCCGAGCCGACATGCCAGCCCGAGGCGGCAAGCCCGCCGAACAGCGAGTTCTTGCCCTCCTCCTCGTCGAGATGAAAACGCTGCGGATCGAACTTCGCGGCGAAATTCTTGATGGACTCGGCCGTGAACGTATAGGTGCCGATCTGGCGGCGCTGGCCGATCTCGATGTCATCGAAGAACCGCATCAGACCGCCCCCTCGCGCCGCTTGATCAGGATCGGCGAGGTCATTTCGCCCAGCGCCTCACCCTTGGCGTTGCGCACGGTGCATTTGAACTTGACGATGCCGAGCTCGGGCCGGCTCTTGGAGGTGCGGGCTTCCAAGACGTCGACGTCGAGCATGAGATCGTCGCCGGGCCGGAGCGGCGAGAGCCAACGCACCTCGTCGACGCCGGGAGACCCCAGCGACGCGGCGCGGGTAATAAAACCGTCGGCCATCATCCGCATCATCAGCGAGCAGAGGTGCCAGCCTGAGCCGGACAGACCACGCAGCATGCTCTTGGCTGCTGCCTCCTCGTCCAGATGCATCGGCTGCGGATCGAACTCGGCCGCGAAGGCCAGAATCTCGTCGCGGGTGACGTGGCGCGGGCCGAATGTTCCGAACCGGCCGGGCGGGAAATCTTCGAAGGTCAGGGTCATCTTGGGATTGGCTAGCGGAAATGACAGATTGTGGCCGCACTTTGCGGCAATCTCAACCCGCCGGCCCGCATGGCTCGTGCTACATACGGGGTGGCGGCGTTGGTCTTGAGTCGGATCAACCGAGGGCCAAGATCCATTTACCAAGGCCCGATGCCCTGGGGAGAGCAATGTTTTCATTCAGCGATCTGTTTCAGTGGGACCGCTTCATCACGCCGACGATCATCAAGACCTTCTATTGGCTGGTGATCGCGCTGATCTGCCTGTTCGGCCTCTCCGGCATCTTCTCAGGGCTGGCCGCGATGGCGATCAGTCCGTTCGGCGGCTTCCTGGTGCTGCTGTCGTCGATCGCCAGCGTCGTCGTTGGAATCGTGTTCTCGCGCATCGCCGCGGAGCTGATCCTGATCGTCTTCCGCATCAACGAGCATCTCGGCGCCATCCGCGACCAGGGCAGCGGGATGCGGTAGCGGCACGCACAGGTGCCGTAGGGTGGGCAAAGGCGCAAAGCGCCGTGCCCACGATCATTCCGCGATATGAGAGAGGTGGTGGGCACGCTTCGCTTTGCCCACCCTACGGCACTGATGTCGCGGCTTACGTATTAAACCTGAAATGCATCACGTCGCCATCGGCGACGACATATTCCTTGCCTTCGAGGCGGAGCTTGCCGGCATCGCGCGCGCCGGCTTCGCCGCCGAGCCCGACGTAGTCCTCATACGCGATCGTCTCGGCGCGGATGAATCCCTTCTCGAAGTCGGTATGGATCACGCCCGCCGCGCCCGGCGCCTTGGTGCCGCGGTAGATGGTCCAGGCGCGTGCTTCCTTCGGGCCCACGGTGAAATAGGTGATGAGGTCGAGCAGCGTGTAGCCGGCACGGATCAGGCGATCGAGGCCGGCCTCTTCGAGACCCAGCGTCTCCAGGAAGTCGGCACGTTCCTCACGCGAAATGGTGGCGATCTCGGATTCGATCTTGGCCGAGATGACGACGGCAACCGCGCCTTCCTTGGCGGCCTGCTCCTGCACCGCCTTCGAGAACGAATTGCCCGTTGCGGCCGAGCCTTCCTCGACGTTGCAGACATAGAGCACGGGCTTCGACGACAGCAGGCCGAGCATGCCGAAGGCGCGCTCCTCCTCCGCCTTGCGCTCGACGAGGCGAGCGGGCTTGCCCTCGCGCAGCAGCACCAAGGTGCGGTTGACGAGGTCGAGCTGCTCCTTGGCGTCCTTGTCGTTGCCCTTGGCCTTCTTGGTGAGGTTGTCGACGCGCTTCTCGAGGCTGTCGAGATCGGCGAGCATCAGCTCGGTCTCGATGGTCTCGATGTCGGCGAGCGGGGCGATCTTGCCCTCGACATGGGTGATGTCGGAATCTTCAAAGCAGCGCACGACATGCGCGATGGCGTCGACCTCGCGGATGTTGGCGAGGAACTGGTTGCCGAGGCCCTCGCCCTTGGAGGCGCCGCGGACGAGGCCGGCGATGTCGACGAAGGTCAGCCGGGTCGGGATGATCTGGCCGGACTTGGCGATCGCCGCGAGCTTGTCGAGCCGCGGATCGGGCACCGCGACTTCGCCGACATTCGGCTCGATGGTGCAGAACGGATAGTTCGCGGCTTGCGCCGCAGCCGTCTCGGTCAGCGCATTGAACAAGGTCGACTTGCCGACATTGGGCAATCCGACGATTCCGCATTTAAATCCCACGAGCGTTATTCCTTGCCGTTCTCGTCCTTGGTCAAAAATCCCTTCGCCTGCATGGCGAGATGCACCCTGTTGGCGAAGGTCGCATCCGTGCCCTTGGCGACCAGGCCTGCGTGCTCGGCCACCGCCTCGCACAGCGTCGCCACCCAGTCGTTGTCGGCCTTGGCGAAGTCCGACAGCACGTGGCCGTGCACCAGTTCCTTGACGCCGGGATGACCGATGCCGAGTCGCACCCGGCGATAGTCGTTGCCGATATGCGCCGAGATCGAGCGCAGGCCGTTATGGCCGGCGATACCGCCGCCGATCTTCACCCGCACCTTGCCCGGCGGCAGTTCGAGCTCGTCGTGGAACGCGGTGACGTCGCCGGGAGCGATCTTGAAGAAGCTTGCGGCTTCCTGCACGGCGCGGCCGGAATCGTTCATGTAGGTCGTGGGCTTGAGCAGGATCACGCGCTCAGTGCCGAGCGTGCCTTCCGAGGTCTCGCCCTGAAAACGACGGCGCCATGGTGCGAAACCATGACGCCGCGCGATCTCGTCGACGGCCATGAAGCCGATATTGTGCCGGTTACGTGCGTATTTCGCGCCGGGATTGCCGAGCCCAACAAAGAGTCGCATGACGCGGCGCGCCCCTCGCTCGGCGCGCGATCAGGGACCGCGCGCCAGCTTTGAGAGATTACTTCTTCTTGTCGCCGCCGGCGGGAGCCTTGGCAGCCGCGGCAGGGGCAGCAGCAGCCGGAGCCGCAGCGCCAGCCGCCGGAGCAGCCGCAGCAGCGCCAGGAGCTGCAGCCGCAGCGGCGGCCTTCTGCTCTTCGGCGTAGCCGGACGGCGGCACGATGGTGACGAGGGTTGCGTCCTCGCGGGTCAGCGCCTTCACGCCGCTCGGCAGCTTGACGTCGGACAGATGCAAGGAGTGACCGATTTCCAGCGCGCCAACGTCGGCCTCGATGTACTGCGGGATGCTCTCGACACCGCATTCGAGCTCGATCGCGTGGGCGACGATGTTGACGGTGCCGCCGCGCTTCACGCCCGGGGAGGCTTCCGACTTCACCACGTGCAAGGGCACGCTGATGCGGATGGTGGCGCCTTCGCCGAGCCGCATGAAGTCGACATGGATCGGGAAGTCCTTGACCGGATCGAGGTGGTAGTCGCGCGGAATCACGCGGTGCTTCTTGCCCTCGAGATCGATGTCGACCAGCGTGGTCAGGAACCGGCCGGCGAGGATGCGCTGGCGCAGTTCGCGATCTTCGATCGAGATCGTGACGGGGGGCTGGTTGTTGCCATAGATCACTCCGGGCACTCGCCCGGCGCGACGCTCAGCCCGGGCGGCCCCCTTGCCGCTCTGCGGACGTGCGGTCGCCTTCAATTCCTTGACGGTCGTCGCCATGTCGTTAAGTCCTTGTTTTTGCAAAAGTTAATGGGCCGCAGCGCGGCCCATGGCATCATTCGCAGCAAGCCTCCAGGGGTGCGGGGGCCACGAACTGGCGGGCTTTTACCCGGAAGATGCGGAAATGACAAGGAGAATGGGCGGCCACCCTCCCCTGGAGGGGGAGGGTCGGCTCACATTGAGCGCAGCGAAATGTGAGGCGGGGTGCGGTGATCTCTCCCCACGGGCACTTTCGACGCGGAGAGACCGTCACCCCGCCCCGCTCGCGCTACGCTCGATCGACCCTCCCCCTCCAGGGGAGGGTAAGAAGGGCGCCTACCCGCCGAGCTTGGCCTCCAGCGCTGCAACCCGCGCCTTCAGCGCCTCGTTCTCCTCGCGGGCCAGGCGGGCCATGTCCTTGACCGCCTCGAACTCCTCGCGCTTGACCAGGTCCATGTCACGCAGGAATTTTTCGGCCTGGGTGCGCATCACCGTGTCGAACTCGCGCTTGACGCCCTGGGCGGCACCGGCGGCATCGTTCATCAGGCGGCCGATCTCGTCGAAAAACCGGTTGTTGGTCTGGGTCATTTCGGTCTCCTGGCGGCCTCAACTTTGCGCGAACTCTCGAAAAGACAATGGCAATCCGAGCGGAACGGTTCAAGGCCCGATCGGAGGTATCCTTGTCATGCCCCGGTTTCCTTGCAATCGTATTCATCGTCCCTGCATAAGAAGAATCACAAGGCGCATGAGATGATCGACCAGCAGATCGCGATCCCCACCAGGGACGGCCACACCGCAACCTTCATCAGCCATCCCGAACGCGGCGGGCCGTTTCCGGTCATCCTGTTCTACATGGACGCGCCGGCGATCCGCGAAGAGCTGCGCGACATGGCGCGGCGGCTCGCGACCTCAGGCTATTACGTGATGCTGCCGAACCTCTATTATCGCTCCGGCGTGATGGAGCTCGGCGCGCTTCCGGCCGACCCGAACGCGCCGGAGCGCAAGCGCATGTTCCAGCTGATGGGCTCGCTCACCATCCCCATGATCATGGACGACACCAAGGCGCTGCTCACCTATGCCGAGGGCCAGGCGGCCGCGAACACCAAGCTGGTCGGCACCGTCGGTTATTGCATGAGCGGCCGCTACGCCATCAACGCCGCCACGCATTTCCCTGATCGCGTCAAGGCAGCCGCCTCGATCTACGGCGTGCAGCTGGCAACGGATCAGGACGACAGCCCGCATCTGGCCGCGGCTAAGACCAAGGCCGAGCTCTATTTCGGCTGCGCCGAGACCGATGTCTATGCGCCGCCGGAGGTTATCGAGAAGGTCAAAGAGGGCATGAAAGCTGCGAAAGCCGAGGTCGAGATCTATCCCGGCACGCATCACGGCTTCGCCTTCCCCAAGCGCCCGGTCTATGACCGCGACGCCGCCGAGCGGCATTGGGAGCGCCTCTTGGCGCTCTATCGCCGCAATCTCGTCCAGATATAGAAGGCGAGATGCAACTTCTTCTCATCGACTTCCCCGCCTTCAAGCCGATCGCGCTCGAGATCGGCCCGTTCGCGATCCGCTGGTATGCGCTGGCCTACATCAGCGGCATCGTGTTCGGCTGGCTCTATGCGCGCTCGCTGCTGAAGAAGGAGCGCCTGTGGGGCGGCCCCGCGCCGATGTCGCTGCTGCAGATCGACGACTTCATCCTGTGGGTCACGCTCGGCATCATTCTCGGCGGCCGCACCGGCTACGTGCTGTTCTACAATCTGCCTTTCTTCATCGATCATCCCGCCGCGATCTTCCGGTTGTGGGAGGGCGGCATGTCCTTCCATGGCGGCTTCCTCGGCTGCGTCGTCGCGGTGATGTGGTTCGCCTTTCGCAATGGCATCTCGATCCTGTCGCTCGGTGACATCACCACCGCGGTCGCCCCGGTCGGACTGCTGCTCGGGCGCATCGCCAACTTCATCAACGGCGAATTGTGGGGCCGCGCCACCGATGCGAGCCTGCCCTGGGCGATGGTCTTCCCCAACGATCCCACGCAACTGCCGCGTCATCCGAGCCAGCTCTACGAGGCCGGCATGGAAGGCATCCTGCTGTTCACGGTGCTCGCGGTGATGATCCGGCTCGGCGCGCTGAAGCGGCCGGGCATGATCCTCGGCGCCTTCATCCTGATCTACGGCCTGTCCCGCATCGCCGGCGAGCACTTCCGCGAGCCGGACGCGCAGCTCGGTTTCCTCTGGGGCGGATTAACCATGGGCATGCTGCTGTCGATCCCGATGCTTATCGTCGGCGGCATACTTATTGTATTGGCAGTCAGGCGCGGGGCGCCGAAGCCCATCGAGGCCATTCGTTAATTCATTTCGAGAAGATAGCCGTGACCGAACAGCCGCTACTCAACGAGATCAAGGCGCTGATCAAATCCTCAGGTCCCATGCCGGTCTGGCGGTACATGGAACTGTGCCTGATGCATCCACGCCATGGCTATTACGTTTCGCGCGATCCGCTCGGGCGCGAAGGCGACTTCACCACCGCGCCCGAAGTCAGCCAGATGTTCGGCGAGCTGCTCGGACTGTGGACCGCCTCGGTGTGGAAGCAGATGGGCTCGCCGCAATTCCTGCGGCTGATCGAGCTCGGCCCCGGCCGCGGCACCATGATGGCGGACGCGCTGCGCGCCCTTCGCGTGCTGCCACCGCTGTACCAGGCGCTTCATGTCCACATGGTCGAGGTCAATCCCGTCTTGCGCGAGCGGCAGAATGCAACGCTGTCGGGCGTGCGCAACATTGCCTGGCACGACAGCATCGACGACGTGCCTGAGGGACCGAGCATCATCCTCGCCAACGAATATTTCGACGTGCTGCCGGTCCACCAGATGGTCCGCCACGAGAACGGCTGGCACGAGCGGGTGATCGAGATCGATTCCAACGGCAAGCTTCAATTCGGCGCAGCGCCCGAGCCGACGCCGCGCTTCGACGTGCTCCTGCCGCCTCTCGTGCGCGCCGCACCCGTCGGCGCCGTGTTCGAATGGCGCCCCGACGGCGAGATCATGAAGCTCGCCACGCGCGTGCGCGACCAGGACGGCGCAGCGCTGATCATCGATTATGGCCATTTGCGCAGCGACGCCGGCGACACCTTCCAGGCGATTGCGCGCCACACCTTCGCCGATCCCTTGAAGGCGCCGGGCCAGGCCGACGTCACCGCTCATGTCGACTTCCAGGCGCTGGCGCGCGCGGCCGAAGATGTCGGCGCGCGCGTGCACGGGCCGGTGACGCAAGGCGACTTCCTCAAGCGGATCGGCATCGACACAAGGGCGGCCGCCTTGATGCAGAAGGCAACGCCGGAGGTCGCCACCGACATTTCGATCGCCCTCAAGCGGCTGACCGACACCGGGCGCAGCGGCATGGGTTCGATGTTCAAAGTGCTCGGCATCTCCGAACCGCGGCTGACAGGCATTGCCGGCCTCAGCGATCTCGAACAGGCCGGAGATGATTCATGACGCTCGCTTCGTCGCTGCTGTCGGCCGTGCCTGGCCTGCGCCACTCGTTCTTCACCCGCGAAGGCGGCGTCTCCAGCGGCATCTACTCCGCACTGAACGGCGGCCTCGGCTCCAATGACGATCAGGCCCTTGTCGCGGAAAACCGCCGCCGCATGGCCGAGCATGTCGGCGTCGCGCCGGAACGCTTCCTCAGCCTGCACCAGATCCATTCGCCCGACGTGCTCATCGCCGAGACGCCGTGGCCGAACGGACCGCGGCCGAAGGGCGATGCGCTGGTGACGAACACGCCCGGCATTGCACTCGGCGTCTCCACCGCCGATTGCGGGCCGGTGCTGTTCGTCGATCCCAACGCGCGCGTAATCGGTGGCGCCCATGCGGGGTGGAAGGGCGCGCTGACCGGCGTGCTGGAAGCAACGATTCTAGCGATGGAAAAACTCGGCGCGACGCGCAGCGGCATCATCGCCGCGATCGGCCCACTGATCCGCCAGGACAGCTACGAGGTCGGCAACGAGTTCGTGGCGCGCTTCATCGAGGCCGATGCCGACAACGCAATGTTCTTCATCCCGTCGGTGCGCGAGGGCCACGCGATGTTCGACCTCGCCGGCTTCATCCGCAAGCGGCTGGACGCCGCCGGCATCCTGATGATCGACGA
Source organism: Bradyrhizobium sp. 23AC (assembly GCF_054863025.1). Taxonomy (NCBI): domain Bacteria; kingdom Pseudomonadati; phylum Pseudomonadota; class Alphaproteobacteria; order Hyphomicrobiales; family Nitrobacteraceae; genus Bradyrhizobium; species Bradyrhizobium sp. 23AC. The sequence goes on along the minus strand of NZ_JAVAYN010000002.1, from coordinate 92,737 downwards.
TCTCGGCGTCGACACCTACGCCGACGAGCGCTTCTTCAGCTATCGCCGCTCGGTGCATCGCAAGGAGCCGGATTACGGCCGCCACGTTCACGCAATCGCGCTCGAAGCGTGAACACAGCGGCAACTCCGTCTCATTCCGGGGCGCTGCCCTGATGCGATGACAGTGGCCTGTGTCGCTCCCGCCCTAGACCTTAATCGATTTTAACGATATCGCTGCCCTCCATAATGAGGGACGCGTCATTCATCTTGGGCCGTGCGGGTTCGCGCGTGCTGGCGGTCATGCTGCTCGCGGCAACGACCGCGCTTGGCGGCTGCGCCGGCGGCGGTGGGGGCGCCAATTCCTATGCGATGGCGCCGAGCGCCGGCTCCGGGGCAACGGTCGCCTTCGAATCGATCGACGGGCCGCCGCCGCAGGTGTTCGACCGCATGGTCGGCGTGATCGACAGCGAATCCAAGCTGCGCAGCCTGTCCGTCGTCTCCCGCGAAGGGACCGCCGCCTATCGCGTGCGCAGCTATCTCTCCGCCCAGGTGGTGCGCGGCAAGACGGTGATTGCCTGGGTCTGGGACGTCTACGACGCCAACCAGCAGCGGGCGCTGCGCCTCTCCGGCGAGGAACCGACCTCGGCCAAAGGCGGCCGCGATCCGTGGGCAGCAGCCGACGACCTCGTGCTGCGGAAGATCGCCCAGGCCGGATTCAGCGGACTTTCCAACATGATCAATGGAACGCCGGATGCCCCGGGCACGGCTCCGGGCTTGCGGGGCCCGGCGGTGGCAAGCGTGATCCCGCAGGGCCCAGTGGCGGAGATGCCGGCCACGGCACTCGGCTACGCCGAGCGATAACCCCCGCTAAACCACGGCCTCAAGTTGCGGCCAAGCCGTTGGCCCGACTCAGGATTTCGAAGGGAAAACGTAGCATCCCGGGTTGCCATTGCAGCCTCCGGCCTGATATTTCCTCGCCCGTCGTAACCGTGCTTCCAGTGGGATCTGAGATGTTGAACGTCGTATCCAGCAAAGCGCGGGAGGAAGCGTCTATGTCGGCCAAAAACGGCTCCATCAAGCTCGTCGCCGGCAACTCCAATCCGGCCCTCGCGCAGGCGATCGCGCAGGGCCTGGACCTGCCGCTGACCAAGGCGGTGGTGCGGCGCTTCGCCGACATGGAGATCTTCGTCGAAATCCAGGAGAACGTCCGCGGCTCGGATGCCTTCATCATCCAGTCGACCTCGTTCCCGGCGAACGACCATCTGATGGAATTGCTGATTATCACCGACGCGCTGCGCCGCTCCTCGGCGCGCCGCATCACGGCGGTGCTGCCCTATTTCGGCTACGCCCGGCAGGATCGTAAATCGGGCTCGCGCACGCCGATCTCGGCCAAGCTGGTCGCCAACCTGATCACGCAAGCCGGTGTCGACCGCGTCATGACGCTCGATCTGCACGCCGGCCAGATCCAGGGCTTCTTCGACATCCCGACCGACAACCTCTACGCAGCGCCACTGATGGTGCGCGACATCAAGGAGAGGTTCGACCTCTCCAAGACGATGGTGATCTCGCCCGACGTCGGCGGCGTGGCCCGCGCGCGCGGCCTCGCCAAGCGCATCAACACCCCGCTCGCGATCGTCGACAAGCGCCGCGAGAGGGCGGGCGAATCCGAGGTCATGAACGTGATCGGCGACGTCGCCGGCTACACCTGCATCCTGATCGACGACATCGTGGACTCCGGCGGCACGCTGGTGAACGCGGCCGACGCGCTGATCGCCAAGGGTGCCAAGGACGTCTACGCCTACATCACCCACGGCGTGCTCTCCGGCGGCGCGGCCGCGCGCATCGCGGGCTCGAGGCTGAAGGAGCTCGTGATCACCGACTCGATCCTGCCGACGGACGCGGTGACCAAGGCGCCGAACATCCGCACGCTGCCGATCGCCAGCCTGATCTCCGACGCGATCGCGCGCACGGCGGCGGAAGAATCGGTGTCGAGCCTGTTCGACTAGTTTTTCCGATCCGAAAGGTCTCGTAGGTGGGCAAGGGCGCAAAGCGCCGTGCCCACCTTTTCTTTTGTGATGAAGGTGGTGGGCACGCTTTCGCTTTGCCCACTCTACGGCAGTCTGCCTATCCCACGATGCCCGCCGCGACCTGGCCGCGCAGACGTTCGAGCCCGAGCAACGTCTCCGCACAGGCGGCAGCGACCTCGACGCCCTTGATCGCAAAATGCTTGCGGAAGAAGTCGTAGTGCACCTCGGTCTCGTGGAATTGCTGCGGCGTCAGCACCGCGGAGAACACGGGCACTTCGGTGCGCAGCTGCACGTCCATCAAGGCCTTGATCACGGTATCGGCGACGAACTCGTGGCGATAGATGCCGCCATCGACGACGAGGCCGGCCGCGACGATGGCGGTGTAGCGCCGCGTCTTGGCGAGGACCTGCGCGTGCAGCGGGATCTCGAACGAGCCCGGCACCTCGAACACGTCGACATGGGTGAGATGGCGCGCCTCGGCCTCCTTGATGAAGGCGATGCGGGCCTCCTCGACTACGTCGCGGTGCCAGCAGGCCTGCACGAAGGCCACTCGCTGCGGTTTGGCAAAGCGCGGGTGGTCAGGCGCCGGGTCTTGTGGAACCGGCGGTTGGGCGGCTTCAGAAGTTTCGGCTTTGGGGTCTTGCAGCATCTGATTCATGGCTTTCCTTCTTAAGGACCAGAATCAGGGCACACGGAACGACAAACAGCCGCATCTTGCGATGCGTCTGCCTCCGACCGTTCTCTTTCATCCGGACTTTAACCGTCGGCTTCGGAGTTGCACCGAATCTGCTGACCCCTCCCCCTCGGCAAAATCCTTTTCAGGAAGATCCTGGGGGAAGGCGCTCGCGGGCTTAGGCCTTTCGGCCCTTACCGCCGGTGGGGACTTTCACCCCGCCCTGAGAACATCGGCCGTCCGGGATGAACGACCTGACCGGAAATATGACGCCAGCCGGCGGCCGCAGCAAGCGTGTTCCGTATGGGCGGATCGCATGGTCCCATGTCATTCCCGCGGGAGCGGCCCTCGCGGGACGGAATTAACGAATGGCGCCCTCCCCCGCGAATCCGATTCCGGTTTGTTCTCATCCATCCGGATCGAGGACTTCCCTCCGTTAAGAATTGTGGCGGAGATGAGCTGTGGACGAACGAGTCCTGGCTTGTGGACGGACTCGGGACCCCGTTGCGCAGATTCCGCAAATCACATCACTTGATCCGCGACAGGCCCGCGCCGATCCGAGGGGATCGCAAGAGCGACCCCGAGGGGAATCGCGATAGCGACATTGAGGGAGCGTACCGGGCCGACCGCGTGCGTATCAAAGACAACAAAAAGGCAAGAGGTCGAGACGGAATGTCCCTGCTCGAAGGCACTATCGATTCCAAAAGCCATCCGCTCGCGGTGGTCGAGGATATCGCTGCCAGCAACAACTGGCCGTTTGAACGCTCCGGCGAAGACGAACTCACCATTGTCTCCAAGGGACAATGGACCGACTACCAGATCTCGTTCACCTGGATGGGCGAGATCGAGGCGCTGCATCTGGCCTGCGCATTCGACATGAAGATTCCGGTTGCGCGCCGCGGCGAGGTCCAGCGGCTCGTCGCCGCGGTCAACGAGCAGCTGTGGGTCGGGCACTTCGATCTCTGGACCAACACCGGCATGATCATGCACCGCCAGGCACTGGTGCTGCCGGGCGGGCTCACCGCCTCGACCGCGCAATGCGAGGCCATGCTCGCCGGCGCCATCCACGCCTGCGAACGCTATTTCCCGGCGTTCCAGTTCGTGGTGTGGGCAGGCAAGACCACCGCGCAGGCCATGGACGCGGCAATGTTCGACACGGTGGGAGAGGCGTAGCCTCAAGAAGTGAGGGAGCCCCTCCCCACCGTCGTCCCGGACAAGCGAAGCGAATATCCGGGACCCAGACCGCGTGATGCCGCTTGTGGCACGCGGCTTGTTGCCAACATCCCCATCCATTAGAACCGCCTGTGGTGACGCGACGAGCGCAAGCGCTCGCGCGGGGGTCCCCGCGTTCGCAGGGACGACACCTTTTGCTTGGGTGATCACAGTGGCTAACAACAGCACTCTTCAAAACATCACCGGCACCATCCTCCTCGCCGGCGCCGGCAAGATGGGCGGCGCGATGCTGACCGGATGGTTGGCGGGCGGACTCGATCCGCGCCGCGTCGCGGTGGTCGATCCGCACATCTCGCCCGAGATCACCGCGCTCGCGGCCAAGGGCATTGCGCTCAATCCCGATGCGAAGACTGCCGGGACGGTCGAGACGATGGTCGTCGCGGTGAAGCCGCAGATGTTCCGCGAGGCCGGCGCGAAGCTGAAATCGTTTGTCTCGGACAAGACTTCGGTGGTCTCAATCATGGCGGGAACCACGATCGCATCGCTCCAGGAGGTCTGCGGCGGCGCCGTAGTGCGCGCGATGCCGAACACGCCGGCCGCGATCGGCCGCGGCATCACCGTTGCGGTCGCAGCCAAGAACGTCAGCGCCGGGCAGCGCGCGGTGGCCGATGCGCTGCTGCGCGCCACCGGCTCGGTCGAATGGGTCGATGACGAGAGCCTGATGGACGCGGTCACGGCCGTGTCCGGCTCAGGGCCGGCCTATGTGTTTCTGCTCGCCGAAGAGCTCGCCCGCGCCGGCGTCGAGGCCGGATTGCCCGAGTTGCTCGCGACCAGGCTCGCACGCGAGACCGTCGCCGGCTCCGGCGAACTGCTGCACCAGTCGGAGCTGCCATCGAGCACGCTGCGCCAGAACGTCACCTCGCCCGGCGGCACCACGGCCGCCGCGCTCGGTGTGCTGATGGGCGAGCCGGGTCTGCGCGATCTCATGATCCGCGCGATCGCGGCAGCGACGCAAAGGTCGAAGGACCTCGCGAAGTAAACAGCTACCGTAGGGTGGGCAAAGCGGAGCGTGCCCACGATCTGTATCCATCACGGAGGATGGTGGGCACGGCGCCTTGCGCCTTTGCCCACCCTACGGTGTCGTGCCCGCGGCTAACCGCCTGTTGAACATCTCGACATTGACGAGCCCGCGCGCGTGGCGGCCCTCGCCGAGCTTGCGCGTGCCCTCGAACGCCTCGACCTCGAAGCGGATGACGCGGCGCTCGACTGCGACGACCTTCGCGGTGGTCCGGACCGTCGCGCCAACGAGGGCGGCTGCGAGATGGCGGATGTCGACCTCGGTGCCGACGGTGACCCAGCCGGGCTGAAGCGCAGCGCGGATCGCATCGCCTGCGGTCATCTCCATTTCCAGAATCATCATCGGCGTCGCGTAGACAAACGGCATGCCGGGCACGAAATGCCCGACCGTGCGCTCCGCCGGGACCACCAGCATGCGCTCGGCATTCATGCCGACCTTGATGAAATCGCGTGCGTCCATGGGTCTTGCTCGTCATTCCGGGGCGGCGCCTAGCGCCGAACCCGGAATCCAGAAGTTTGCGGCACGAGATTCCGGGTTCGCGCTTCGCGCGCCCCGAAATGACGCTAACGCGTCACTTCTTCGCCGCCGCCGCGCGCTCCACGAAGGTCTTGCCGCCCTTCATCTTGTGACGGAGCGGGGCTTCGTTGATCTGGATGACGACGGCATCGGCATCGACGCCGAGATTCTTCACCAACGCCTGGGTGATGTCGCGCATCATGCCGGCCTTCTGCTCGTCGGTGCGGCCTTCGGCCATGCTGACAGTGATCTCAGGCATCATCTTCTCCCTGTTGCTGTCGTCATGGCCGGGCTTGTCCCGGCCATTCACGTGCTTATCCATCAAACAAGACGTGGATGCCCGGGACAAGCCCGGGCATGACGGCTTGGCGGAATAGCTATCCCCACTTTACGTCATGGCGGGCCAGGACCTCACGCACCTTGGCGACGAGATCGGCTTCGCTGCATGAGAACTGCGCCGGGCGGCTCTCGCGCCATTCCTGGTTGGAGGCGATCGCCGCGGCGGCCTTGGCGCCTTCGATCAGATCCTTGATCTGCAGCTCGCCGCGCGCCTTTTCATCCGAGCCCTGGATAATCACGCACGGCGAATTGCGGCGGTCGGCATATTTGAGCTGATTGCCCATGTTCTTGGGATTGCCGAGATAGAGCTCGGCGCGGATGCCGGCGGTGCGCAAGCTTGCCACCATCTTCTGATAGTCGGCGACGCGGTCGCGGTCGAACACGGTCACGACCACGGGACCGAACTCCGGCTTGGTGTCGAGCTTGCCGAGGAGCGTCAGCGCTGCCTGAAGCCGCGAGACGCCGATCGAGAAGCCGGTCGCCGGCACCGGCTCGCCGCGGAAACGTGAGACCAGGCCATCGTAACGCCCGCCCCCGCCGACCGAGCCGAAGCGCACGGGCCGGCCCTTCTCGTCCTTGGTCTCAAGTAGCAGTTCGACTTCGTAGACGGGGCCGGTGTAATATTCGAGGCCGCGCACGACGGACGGATCGATCTTGATGCGGTCCGCACCGTAACCCGACGCCGTCACCAGCTTGGCAATCTCGTCCAGCTCGCTCACGCCGGCCTGACCGATCTCGCTCTTGGCGAGGTAGGTTTCGGCCGCTGCAATGGCCTCTTTCCAATCATCGCGCGGCTTGGTGATGGCGAGCACGACATCAGTCTCCGCCTCGCTCAAATTGGCGCCCTTCGTGAAGTCGCCCTTACCTTCCTCGCCGCCGTCCCATCGTCCGGGACCGAGCAGCTTGCGCACCTCGTCGGTGGAAAACTTGTCGAGCTTGTCGATGGCGCGCAGCACCGTCAGACGGCGTGCGGCGTTCTCGTCGCCACCGAGCCCGATGGCTTCGAGCACGCCGTCGAGCACCTTGCGGTTGTTGACCTTCACGACATAGGAGCCGCGCGCGATGCCCAGCGCCTCCATCGTGTCCGCCGCCATCATGCAGATCTCGGCATCCGCCGCCGGCGTCGCCGAGCCGACCGTGTCGGCATCGAACTGCATGAACTGGCGGAAGCGGCCGGGGCCGGGCTTTTCGTTGCGGAAGACGTAGCCGACCCGATAGCTGCGGTAGGGCAAGACCAGAGCGTCGGTGCCGTAGCGCTCGCCGACATAGCGGGCGAGCGGCGCCGTCAAATCGTAGCGCAGGCTGATCCACTGCTCGTCGTCGTCCTGGAACGAGAACACGCCCTCGTTCGGACGGTCCTGGTCGGGCAGGAACTTGCCGAGCGCATCGGTGTATTCCATCGCCGGCGTTTCCACGGGCTCGAAGCCGTACAGCTCATAGACGGCGCGGATCTTCTCGACCATCTCGCGCGTCGCGCGGATCGCCGAGGGATCGCGATCCTCGAGCCCGCGCGGCAGGCGCGCCTTCAGTTTCTGGGGTTTTTTGGATTTCTCGGCCATGCGCGGCATTTACCAGCCGGGGCGCGGGGCGGCAACCGGTGCTTAGGGAACGTCGTCATTCCGGGGCGATGCGCAAGCATCGAACCCGGAATCTCGAGATTCCCCGGTGCGCAATTGCGCACCTGAGGTCTGGTCCTTCGGACCGTTCCGGAATGACGGCCAACCTTTACGGCTGCTCCATCCGTGCCCTCAGGGCATCCGCGTCCGCCTTGGGCAGCGACTTCAGCGTCGGCTTGATGGTTTCGCCGCCGACGATCTTGCCGTTGCGCATGAACATCCAGTCCGAAATGTCGGCTTCGGTGAACTTGACCTCGTCGCCGGCCCGCTTGCCTGGCAGGTCACGCGGTTCGTTGGCGAAGAGACCAGAATAGGTCCCGTCTGGCCGCTTCTTCACCTCGCCGATCCAGATGTGCTCAACGCCCTTGCGGGTCGAGAAGCGCACCTTCAGGGCGTGCCCGGCCTCCGACGGCTTTGGCGATTGATAGGAGGCCCAGAAGGTCGACAACGTGCCGCGGGCGCGCGCGATCGCGGCATTCATTTCGGGATCGCTGGTGCGCACATCGACGATCGGCGAGCGGTCTTGCGCGACCACCTCATGCATCGGGCCGATGGTCAGGATGCCGAAAACGGAAACGCCGGTGATTGCGGCGAGAACGACCCATTTCATGGGTTGGGAGAGTTTCGTTGCCATGGTCGCGATGTCCTGATGTCCAGATGTGTCCAGACTTTGTCGCATGTCGGCAACGGCACGTTCAGTGCACGAAAAACCACAAACGATGCGCGTTTCCCCTCTCCTCACGAGAGGAGAAACGCGCATCGCCGCATCTCAAAACACCTTGCGGATCCAGTTGTGCGGATCGTTGGTGCGGCCGTACTGGATGTCGACGAGCTGCTTGCGCAAGCCCATGGCGACGGGACCGGCGGCGCCGCCGCCGATATCGAAATCACCGCTCACCGAACGCACCTTGCCGATCGGCGAGATCACGGCCGCGGTGCCGCAGGCAAACGCTTCCTTGAGCTTGCCGCTGGCCGCATCCTTGCGCCACTGCTCGAGCGAATACGGCTCCTCGCGCACGGTCTTGCCGGCATCCTTGGCCAGCGCGATGATGGAATCGCGGGTGATGCCGGGCAGGATGGTGCCGAGCGGCGGCGTCGAGAGCGAGCCGTCGTCGAACACGAAGAACACGTTCATGCCGCCGAGCTCCTCGATGTAGCGGCGCTCGACCGCGTCGAGGAAGACGACCTGATCGCAGCCATGCTGGATCGCTTCGGCCTGGGCACGCAGGCTCGCAGCGTAATTGCCGCCGCATTTGACGGCACCGGTGCCGCCGACGGCCGCGCGCGTATAATTCTCCGAGACCCAGATCGACACCGGCGCAGGCCCGCCCTTGAAGTAGGAGCCGACCGGCGAAGCGATCACTGCGAAGATATATTCGGACGACGGCTTGACGCCGAGGAAGGTCTCGCTCGCGATCATGAAGGGCCGCAGGTAAAGGCTGCCCTCGCCGCCCGGCATCCAGGCGCGGTCGATGCGCACGACCTGCTCGACCGCCTCGATGAAGACGTCCTCGGGCAGCTGCGCCATCGCCATGCGGTCCGCCGAGTCCTTGAAGCGCCGCGCATTGGCGTCGGGACGGAACAGGTTCACCCCGCCATCGTCGCGCTTGTAGGCCTTGAGGCCCTCGAAGATTTCCTGGGCGTAGTGCAGCACCGCGCCGGCCGGATCCATCTGGAAGTTGGCGCGCGCCTCGATCTTCGCCTCGAACCAGCCGCCCTTGGCCTGGTTGTAGCGCACGATCGCCATGTGATCGGTGAAGACCCGTCCGAAGCCGGGGTCCACCAGCTTGGCCACGCGGTCCTTCTCGGGAGTCGGATTGGATGCGGGCTGGATGTCGAATTTCATGCTCATGTCCTTGCCTCCCGCTGCCGGTGGCGGCGCCGTTCTGGCGCCGGCCTGCCCCTTTCGGGCCCGGCTGGCTTGATTGGTTTTAGGCCGGACCACCGCCAGCCTTGTTACGGCCGGTTTCCGTGGCCAGCATATCGCCGAGGACATGCTTTTGCGGAAGGCGGAAGTCCAGTATGTTTTGTCGAAACGCCGCTCGACAATCGCACGGTAGATCTGATCCGGCCGTCGTCGCCTGTCCGGCTCTCTCCAGCCGCCCTGCTTCGATGCCACCCGCGCGAAACGATCTAAAATTTCGTGCTGGTCAATCGTTTTGTAACATTGAACCCAAGATACGTCAATATGCCTGACATAAATTTCGCGACTTCCTCTCACGACGCTGCCGAGCCCAAGCCGGCCGCAGACGACGGAGGCAATTTGCGCTGGGATATCATCGAGCTACTGTTCTTCGCCTACCGCGACTTCGTCGGCGACCCCGACCAGGAGCTGGAGGCTTTCGGCTTCGGCCGGGCCCATCACCGGGTCATGCACTTCGTCTACCGCTATCCCGGCCTCAAGGTCGCCGATCTGCTCGACGTCCTGCGCATCACCAAGCAATCGCTCGGCCGCGTGCTCAAGCAGCTGCTGGACGAGGGCTACATCGTGCAGAAGACCGGCGACAATGACCGCCGCCAGCGCCTCCTCTACGCGACGCCGAAGGGCGAGGCGCTGGTGCAGAAGCTCGCCGGTCTGCAGACCACGCGGATCACCAAGGCGCTCGCCGAAATGGGTCCGCAGGATGCCGAGACGGTCAAGCGCTTCCTGCGCGCGATGATCGATCGCGACGATCCGGACAAGGTGCTCGAGACGATCTTCGCTTCCGTCAACCACGACGCCAAGGAGTGACCGTGACGCTCGCTGCCACTCTCGCCCGCCCGCCGGCACGCCCGGCCGATGACGCGCCGCATCTGCTGCTCGTCGACGACGACCGCCGCATCCGCGATCTGCTCTCGCGCTTCCTCGCCGCCGAGGGCTACCGCGTCACCACCGCCGCGAGTGCCGGCGATGCACGTTCGAAACTGCTGGGCCTGCATTTCGACCTCTTGATCCTCGACGTCATGATGCCCGGCGAGACCGGCTTCGATCTCGCCCGCTTCATCCGGACATCCTCCTCGGTGCCGATCGTGATGCTGACGGCACGACACGAGGCGGAAGCGCGCATCGAGGGCCTGCAGATCGGCGCCGACGACTACGTCGCGAAACCGTTCGAGCCGCGCGAGCTGGCGCTGCGCATCAACAATATCCTCAAGCGCGCCGCTCCGCCGCCGCAAGCCACGGCGGTGGAAAAGATCGCGTTCGGTCCCTACGTCTATCATCTCGATCGCGGCGAGCTGCGCCAGGGCGAGGAGGTCATCCACCTCACCGACCGCGAGCGCGAGATGCTGCGCATTCTCTCGGAGACGCCGGGCGAGACCGTGCCGCGCAGTGCGCTGACCGGCAACGGCAGCGTCAATGAGCGCGCCGTCGACGTGCAGATCAACCGCCTCAGGCGCAAGATCGAGACCGACCCCGCCAATCCGCTGTTCCTCCAGGCGGTGCGCGGCATCGGCTACCGGCTGGTAGCCTCGCCATAAATCAGTGAAGCGCGACCGATGAGCACGATTGATACCGGCCTGACGCTGCTCCGAAGCGCCGCCGGCCGCGTTTCCGCCGCCAATGGTTGGATGGGCAACGCGTTCAAGGGCTGGATGCCGACCGGCCTCTACGCCCGCGCGCTGCTCATCATGATCGTGCCGATGGTGGTGCTGCAATCGGTCGTCGCCTTCGTGTTCATGGAGCGGCACTGGAACACGGTGACGCGCCGACTGTCGGCCGCCGTGGTGCAGGACATCGCCGCGCTGATCGACGTCTACAAGGGTTATCCGCAAGATAAGGATCGCGACCAGATCCGCCGCATCGCGCAGCAGCGCCTCGGCCTCGTCGTCGATTTCCTGCCCGCCGGCGACATGCCGCCGCCGGGACCAAAGCCGTTCTTCTCGCTGCTCGACCAGACGCTGTCGGTGCAGCTCGGCCGCCAGATCGGACGCTCGTTCTGGATCGACACGGTCGGCCGCTCCAATCTCGTCGAGATCCGCATCCAGCTCGACGACGCCGTGATGCGCGTGTTCGCGCAGCGCAGCGCCGCCTATGCCTCCAACTCGGAGATATTCCTGTTCTGGATGGTCGGCACGTCCTCGATCCTGCTGATCGTCGCAGTGCTGTTCCTGCGCAACCAGATCAAGCCGATCCTGCGTCTTGCCGACGCCGCCGAGAGCTTCGGCAAGGGCCGCGAAGCGCCGAACTTCCGCCCGAGGGGCGCGCGCGAGGTGCGGCGCGCAGCGGTCGCCTTCCTCGAAATGAAGTCGCGCATCGAGCGCACCATGGAGCAGCGCACCGCGATGCTCGCCGGCGTCAGTCACGATCTGCGTACCATCCTGACCCGCTTCAAGCTGGAGCTGGCGCTGATCGGCGACAGCCCCGAGCTCGAGGGCATGCGCAAGGACGTCGACGAAATGTCGATGATGCTGGAAGATTACCTCGCCTTCGCGCGCGGCGATTCCGGTGAGCAGTCGCAGCCGACCGACATGGCGCAGGCGCTCGAGGAGCTGCGCAGCGACGCCGAGCGCCACGGTCATACCGCGACCGTTGCCTTCCACGGCCTGCCCGTGGTGACGGTGAAGCCGGCCTCGTTCAAACGCTGCCTCGCCAATCTCGTCACTAACGCGGCGCGCTACGGCAAGGCCATCGCCATCACCGGCCAGCGCGATCACCGTTATTTGACCGTGACGATCGACGACGACGGCCCGGGCATTCCCGCGCATTTGCGCGAAGAAGTGTTCAAGCCGTTCCTGCGGCTCGACAACGCCCGCAACCAGGATGAAGGCGGCACGGGCCTTGGCCTTGCCATCGCCCGCGACATCGCCCGCTCGCATGGCGGCGACATCACCCTCGGCGACAGTCCGATGGGGGGACTACGGGCGAGCGTCAGGATACCGGTGTAGCCGCCGTAGCCCGGATGGCGCGAAGCGCAATCCGGGATTCTTTCTCGCATTCGACGCAAGGCCCCGGATTTCGCTGTGCTCAATCCGGGCTAGGATCTCGCCCTACTTCGGCAGCAGCGCCTTCAGCTTATCCATGTCGCTCACGTTCATCTTGAAGCCGCCGGGCATCACGATGTCGCCGGGCTTCTGGTCCGGTTTGCAGGCCCCGAGCCATTTGGCTTGCAGCGTCATGGTGGTATCGCGTCCCGCAGCGCCGGCGACGCCGCCTTGTGCGTGCGAGGCGGTCTTCACCGTATAGGCCGAGTTGAAATCGCCCGTGATCTCGGCATGCGAGGTCGTGCTGACGCCGGCGACGCTGCACTCGGAATCGCTGACATAGCCGGTCGCGGTCTTCTTGATCTCCTGCTTGGCGCAAATCTGCTTGGCCATCGGGGAGACGTTGTTGCTCATCTCCTTGTCGACGGTCTCGTCGGTGCAGTGCTGCATGGTCATCTCGGGCACGGGCGAGCCTGATGTGACCAGCTTCATCTCCCAAAGACCGGCCTTGCGCACCGGCAGGTCGTCGGCAAAGGCACCGCCTGCCGAAACCACGAGGCAAAGGGCCGAGCCGAGCAAAGCGAGTTTGCGCGTCATGTGAAAAGGCTCCCGGCTGAGAGAGTGCGGCGTTACGACAGCGCCTCAGTAGAGCGTGCGGATCGGCTGGTCGGCGGCGCCATAAGGCACCCAGCGGCAGGAGAACGAGATGTAACCGCCCTCATAGGCCTGCACCGCCAGGAATTTCACGACTTTGCCATAGCGCGCGCAGTGATCGACCGCGGCCTGCCGGGCATCGACCTGGGTGGCCATCGAATAGGCGATGATGCCGCCGGTGTCGTTGCCCTTGAACGCCGGCACATAGTCGGCGCGCGCCGACTGGCTCGCCGTCATACCCGAGACAACCAGGCTGGCGAGAAGACCCGCGGCCGCAATGATTCGCATTCCCGTCACTCCAATTGGCTGGCGGCCAGTTTACGGTGCCGGGAGGGAAGTGAAAAGAACGGAAGCCCTGCCAACCACGAAGTTGTGGTCAACTCCTGGCGAAGTGTTGCCGCGCTGCACTTGACCTCCACCGGCCTTCGCGGCACCGTCCAACCTTCGCAAGACTTTAGCTGTCCGGATTGACCATGCGCGCCCCCTTCCTGAAATTGCTCCGCTATGCCGCCGTGCTCGGCCTCATGTTCGGAGCGATGTCGCTCGGTGAGGCCAGGGCCGCCAATCCGCTGGAGCTGAACTTCTGGCTGAGCGGACCGCGCTATGACGGCGCCGTCGCCGATTGCGACAGGGCGCTGCCGACCATCGCCACCCAGTTCTGGGAAAAGGAAAGCACGTTCTGGAATTCCTCGTTGAGGATCACCGGCTTCTCCGCCGTTCGCGAGACCGCATTCCGGCCCTGGCAATCCGACAATATTCCGCGCCGCTATTGCACCGGCGAGGCCATGCTCACTGACGGCAAGGTGCGCAAGGTGCACTTCTCGATCATCGAGGATGGCGGCTTCGCCGGCTATGGCAACGGCGTCGAATGGTGCGTGGTCGGGCTCGACCGCAACTGGGCCTACAATCCGGCCTGCCGCGCCGCCAAGCCCTGATCAGGAAGCCCTGATTAGTCGCTCGAGGCGCCGAAAGGCGGCCGCCCCGAATTTTGTTCTTGAAATGTTCCTATCGCCTGCTAGGCTTCCTTGCACAGTCTAGTTGAGGGGCGTCGCCATGTTTCATTCCAGATTGCATTCGTTCTCCCGTCTCGTGATCTCCCTGACCCTTGCCGCCGGACTGGCCTTGCTCGCCGGCAGCGCAAACGCCCAGGACAAGCGGCAGAACGCGCCCGGCGAATTCGACTTCTATGTGCTGTCGCTATCGTGGTCGCCCTCGTTCTGCGAGGAGGCGGCCGAGCGTGGCGGCCGCTCGCAGATCCAGTGCAGCGGTCGGCCCTACGCTTTCGTGGTGCATGGGCTGTGGCCGCAATATGAGAATGGCTTCCCGGAATATTGCCAGCGGCCCGCACCGCGGCTGAACCGCAGCATCGTCTCCTCGATGCTCGATTTGATGCCGGCGCCGGGTCTGATCTTCAACGAATGGGACAAGCACGGCACCTGCTCCGGCCTCGAGGGACGCAGCTATTTCGAGACGATCCGCAAGGCACGCGCTGCGATCAAGATCCCGGCCGAATATCTCGATTTGTCGCAGGCCAAGACGGTGGCGCCGGCGGAGGTCGAGGAAGCCTTCATCAAGGCCAATCCGGGACTGAGCAATGCCGCCGTCTCGGTCACCTGCAACCGGACGCGGCTGTCCGAGGTCCGTATCTGCCTCAGCAAGGACCTGCAATTCCGCGCCTGCGACGAGATCGAGCGCCGCACCTGCCGCCGCGATCAGGTGACGATGCCGCCGATCAGGGGCGGTTAGGATTTGTTCGCCGTCATTCCGGGGCGCGCGGAGCGCTAACTGTGATGCGCAGTTGCGCATCTGAAAATCCATCCAGGATGTTCCGTGGCGAAATGGATTCCGGGCTCGGTGCTACGCACCGCCCCGGAATGACAGCAGTTACTTTCATCGTGCGATGTCGTAACTCTTCGCCATGAATTATCGCCACGCCTTCCACGCCGGCAACTTCGCCGATGTCATCAAGCACATCGTGCTGGCGCGCATCATCACCTATCTGCAGGACAAGCCGGGGGCGTTCCGCGTCATCGACACCCATGCCGGCGCCGGCCTCTACGATCTCGACAGCGACGAGGCGCGCCGGGGCGGCGAATGGCTGACCGGCATCGCGCGGCTGATGCAGGCACGCCTGTCGAACGAGACCCTGGCGCTGGTACAACCCTATCTCGACATCGTCCGCGCCTTCAATCCGAAGGGTGAGCTCAGGGCTTATCCGGGCTCGCCGTTGATTGCGCGCGGCCTGCTCAGGCCGCAAGACCGGCTCGTCGCCTGCGAGCTCGAGCCGAAGGCGCGGAAAGCGCTGATCGCCGTGCTGCGCCGCGACGAACAGGCGCGCGTGGTCGACCTCGACGGCTGGGTGGCGCTGCCGGCCTTCGTGCCGCCGAAGGAGCGGCGCGGCCTCGTGCTGATCGATCCGCCCTTCGAGGCCAAGGACGAGTTCGAGCGGCTGGGCGAAGCATTCTCCACCGCCTTCGCGAAATGGCCGACCGGCATCTATGTCATTTGGTATCCCGCTAAGAACCGGCGCGCCACCGACACATTGGTCCAAACGGTGGCGCGGCTCGCAGCTGCAGCAAAGCCGCCGGGAAATTGTCTGCGCCTCGAGTTCAGCGTCGCGCCTCAGCTCGATGGCGGGGCGCTCGCCTCCACCGGGCTCCTCATCGTCAATCCGCCCTACACGCTGCAGGGCGAGCTCAAGACGGTCCTGCCCGAGCTGGAAATGCCGCTCGGCCAAGGTGGTGCTGCCAGATTCCGATTGGAGGTGCCCAAGCCTTAAAGGCAGCCCGTAACACTCCGGCATTCTTGGGAAAAATATGCAGGAGCGGTAGTCAATCTGCAGAGAACCGTATTATGCTGTTTCCGTGACTGGCTTTACGTTCCGCTTCCGCGAATGGTTGCGGCGGAGTGAAGGCCTAAGAAAGATCCGGCCGGACCGTTGAGGTCCGCCCAAGGATGGCCAGCTCCCGGGCTCCGTAGTGCCCCGTCATGTCGTGACGTGAGTCTGCGTCGCGGCGGAGGAGCAATGAGGGGGAGTTTCCCGATGGCCATGACGGGAACGGTCAAGTTTTTCAACGGCGAACGCGGCTACGGATTCATCAAGCCTGACGACGGCGGCCGCGACGTCTTCGTACATATTACTGCTGTGGAGCGGGCCGGACTGAAGGACCTTGCGGAAGGACAGCGTATTACTTTCGAAGTCGAACCCGACAAGAAGGGGAAGGGACCGAAGGCGGTCAATCTGGTCATCCTGTCCTAGCGGGACTGACGCACAACATTCGGCGCAATACTTGGCGCAAAGAATACCTGGCGCAAAAAAATCCCGGCCGCGAGCGGCCGGGAGGTTGTGGTCCGGTATTTTCTTCTTCAGCTATCAGAAACGATAGTTCACGCCGGCGCGCACAACGCTGGCGCTATAGCCGTTTGACACCCCGGTAATTGCGAACTGCGTGGTCGACAGATCGATGTAGAGATATTCCAGCTTGGCGCTCCAGTTGGGGGCCAGACCGACTTCCGCACCGGCGCCGATGGTCCAGCCGGCGGTGGTGTGCGATTCCGTCCAGCCGAAGGTCTGCGCACGCAGCTCGCCGAAGGCGAGGCCGGCGGTGCCATAGAACAGCACGTTGCTGAAGGCATAGCCGGCGCGGCCGCGCAGGGTGCCGAACCACGGATTGGAGAATTTCCACGGCGCGAAGGTGTCGTCGGCACCGGCGGCCTGGATGTCGCCCTCGACGCCGAACACAAACGGGCCATTCTGGAAGTTGTAGCCGGCCTGCACGCCGCCGACGAAGCCCGACGGCTTCGAGGGGTTGTTGTCCACCGAGCCCCATTCATAGCCGATGTTGCCGCCGAGATAGGGACCCGCCCAGCTATAGGCGTTGAGCGGCTGGTTGACGGTATAGGGCGCGCGCTGACCGTAATTCATGTCGGCGGCCTCCGCCGAAGCTGTCCAGCCGGCGGCAACCAACGCGGCTGCGCCCACAACGAGCCTCTTCATCACTCACTCCAACGCAACTGCCGTCACCGGTGCGGCGCCCGCGCCGCCGCGCAAGGCAAACCGCATGGTGACGGAACCACGACCTTTTCGCGTAAGATTTATCGAGAGTTTTAAGTTAAAGGGCTGTTAAGCCGGGTTACCGCGCTGTTAACAGGCTTAAGCAAGCGTTACCGGGAACTGCGCCGCCATCCTGTGCGTGCCGCACGGCCGGAACTTCAAATCGGCACCCCCAGCGCCTAAATTCGCTCCATGGTTCACGATTCCACCGACAATCCGGACGATCGCGCGCGCAAACCCGCGCGTGGCACCGCGCCGGACGTCCCAGCCGAGACGCCTCCGGATCTCGATCCCGCCACCAGCGGCGGCGATGACGAGGACGATGCGCGGCTGCCCGATATCCTGGAAGAGAGCGGCGCGGTCGGCGAGGAGCCCTTGGCGACCGGCCACGAGGCGATCGAGCGCGCGGTCCGACTCGCCCCGACCTCGCCCGGCGTCTATCGCATGCTAAATGCGAATGCCGACGTGCTCTATGTCGGCAAGGCCAAGAACGTCAAAAAGCGCCTCTCCAACTATGCGCGCCAGAATGCGCCGCAGCCGGCCCGCATCCTGCGCATGATCGCGGCCACGGTGACCGTGGAGATCGTCTCGACCAACACCGAGACCGAGGCGCTGCTGCTGGAAGCCAACCTCATCAAGCAGCTTCGGCCGCGCTTCAACGTGCAGCTGCGCGACGACAAATCGTTTCCCTATATCCTGATCACCGGCGACCATTGGGCGCCGCAGATCCTGAAACATCGTGGCGCGCAGAGCCGGCCCGGGCGCTATTTCGGTCCGTTCGCCTCCGCCGGAGCCGTCAACCGCACCATCACGGCGCTGCAGCGCGCCTTCCTGATCCGCTCCTGCACCGATTCCTTCTTCGAGAGCCGCAGCCGGCCCTGCCTGCTCTACCAGATCCGCCGCTGCGCCGGCCCCTGCACCCGCGAGATCGACTTTCCCGGCTATACGACCCTGGTGCGCGAGGCGAGCGACTTCCTGTCCGGCAAGAGTCATGCGGTGAAGCAGGAACTTGCAGGCGAGATGGAGAAGGCGTCCGGTGAGCTCGAGTTCGAGCGCGCCGCGCTCTACCGCGACCGCCTCGCCGCTTTGTCGGCGATCCAGTCGCAGCAGGGCATCAATCCGCGCACGGTCGAGGAAGCCGACGTGTTCGCCATCCATCAGGAGGGCGGCTTCTCCTGCGTCGAGGTGTTCTTCTTCCGCACCGGCCAGAATTGGGGCAACCGGGCCTATTTTCCGCGGGCGGAGAAGACGTACACCCCCGAAGAGGTGCTCGGCTCCTTCCTCGCCCAGTTCTACGACGACAAGCCGCCGCCGAAGAACATCCTGCTCTCGCACGAGATCGAGGAAAGCGAGCTGCTCGCCAATGCGCTGTCGATCAAGGCTGGCCACAAGGTCGAGGTCACCGCGCCCAAGCGCGGGGAGAAAAAGGAACTCGTCGCCCACGCGTTGACCAACGCGCGCGAAGCCCTCGGCCGCAAGCTCGCGGACAGCGCCACGCAAAGCCGCCTGCTCGACGCCATCGCCACGACACTGAGCCTGCCGCATTCGCCCAAGCGCATCGAGGTCTACGACAACAGCCACATCCAGGGCACCAATGCGGTCGGCGCCATGATCGTCGCCGGCCCTGATGGTTTCGTGAAGAACCAGTACCGCAAGTTCAACATCAAGTCGGAAGGGATCACGCCGGGCGACGACTTCGCCATGATGCGCGAGGTGCTGGAGCGGCGCTTCAAGCGCCTGATCAATCCGCCCGAGGAAGGGGCGGCCAAAGCCAAGGACGACGATTTTCCGCAATGGCCCGACCTCGTCATCATCGACGGCGGCCGCGGCCAGCTCAACGCCGTGCGCGAGATCTTTGCAAATCTCGGCCTGACCCAGGTGTCGCTGATGTCGGTCGCCAAGGGACCGGACCGGGATGCCGGCCGCGAGACCCTGTTCATGCCGGAGCGTGAGGCGATCAAGCTGGAGCCGCGCGATCCCGTGCTCTATTTCATCCAGCGGCTGCGCGACGAGGCCCACCGCTTCGTCATCGGCTCGCACCGCAAGCTGCGCAAGAAGGATATCCGCGAGGCTGGTTTGCAGGAAATTCCGGGCATCGGCCCGTCACGCAAACGTGCCTTGCTGCATCATTTCGGAACCCTGAAGGAGATCGAACGGGCCTCGATCGCCGATCTCGGCAAGGTTCCGGGGGTCAGTGCCGAGAGTGCGCGCAGGATTTTCGAGTATTTCCATCCCCAGCCGGGATGAATTAAAGGGGGACCGCAGTCATATGATCGTCGTGTCCGCACCTCATTTGGGGTGCGGGACGGTTGACGTTCAGGCAGCAGCGGTATTGGTAGGACGGATGAACATCGCCACCACACGAGGGACGACCAGCCGCGCGATGTCCCTCCCCAACATCCTGACCTATGGCCGGATCGCCGCGATCCCGGTCGTCGTCGGATGCATCTATGCGCAGTCGATTCTGGATCAGCCGCTCTGGCTGCGCTGGGTGGCGGTGGCCCTCTTCATCGCGGCCGCGGTCACCGATTACCTCGACGGCTATTACGCGCGGATCTGGAATCAGCAATCGGCGTTCGGCCGGATGCTCGACCCGATCGCCGACAAGCTGCTGGTCGCCTCGTGCCTGCTGATGCTGGCCGCCGACGGCATCATCCATGGCTGGTCGTTGTGGGCCGCCATCGTCATCCTGTGCCGCGAGATCCTGGTCTCGGGCCTGCGCGAATACCTCGCCGCGCTCAGGGTCAGCGTGCCCGTGACCAAGCTTGCGAAGTGGAAGACCACGGTCCAGCTCGTCGCCATCGGCTTCCTGCTCGCGGGACCTGCCGGCGACGAAGTGGTGCCCGTTGTCTCGATGATTGGCCTCGCGCTGCTGTGGGCCTCGGCGATCGTGACTATCTACACCGGCTACGATTATTTCCGCGCCGGCATCCATCACCTCATCAAGGAGGACGAGGGATGAAGGTGAAATATTTCGCCTGGGTGCGCGAGCGCGTCGGCAAGGCGGAGGAGACCATCGAGCCGCCGGCGACCGTGCGCACCGTCGAGGAGCTGATCGCCTGGCTGTCCGGCCAAAGCGAGGCCTATGCCTACGCGTTCGAGACGCCGAAGGTGATCCGCACCGCGATCGACCATGCCCATGTCAAATCGGATGCCGCGATCGCGGGCGCCCGCGAGATCGCGTTTTTCCCGCCGATGACCGGCGGTTAGGCCATGTCTTCCCCTGTCGCCAGCTGCCCTGTCACCATCCGTATTCAAGAAGACGATTTCGACATCGCGCGCGAGATCGCGGTCCTGACCAAGAGCCGGACCGACATCGGCGCGGTCGTGAGCTTCTCCGGCATCTGCCGCGCAGACGATGACAGCGCCAAGGTCGCCGCGCTCACGCTCGAGCACTATCCTGGCATGGCCGAGGAAGAGATCAGGCGCCATGCCGACGAGGCGACCTCGCGCTGGCCGCTGAACGGCGTCACCGTGATCCATCGCGTCGGCCGCTTCATGCCGGGCCAGAACATCGTGCTGGTACTGACCGCCTCGCAGCACCGCCAGGCCGCATTCCATGCCGCCGAGTTCCTGATGGACTACCTCAAGACCAGCGCGCCGTTCTGGAAGAAGGAAGAGAGCGCCACCGGCACCGGCTGGGTCGAGGCCCACGCCCGCGACGACGAGGCCGCCGCACGCTGGACCAAATCCTGATGGCAAAAGCATCCAAAAAGACCGTCGGCGGCCGCGCCGCGCCCAAGCTCGCCAAGGTCGGCCCGGGCGAACTTCTCACGCTGCTCGATTTCGTCCGCTACGGGGTGAGCCGCTTTGTCGAAGCCAAGCTCGCCTTTGCGCACGGGACGACCGATCCGGTTGCCGAAGCAGCCTTCCTGGTGAGCGAAGCGCTGCATCTCAATCCCGAGCAGTTCGAGATTTTTGCCAACGCACGGGTCACGGCGGCCGAAGGCAAGTCGATCCTCGACCTCATCCATCAACGCGTCACCACGCGCAAACCGGCCGCCTATCTCGTCAACAAGATTTACATGCGCGGCCTGCCCTTCTATGTCGACGAGCGCGTCATCGTTCCGCGCTCCTTCATCGGCGAACTCCTGGAGTCGCATTTCGGCGGCGAAGGCAATGCTGGAGCGCTGATCGACGACCCTACGGGCGTCGAGCGCGTGCTCGATCTCTGCACGGGATCAGGATGCCTCGCCATCCTCGCCGCGCATCATTTTCAGAACGCCGCAGTCGATGCCGTCGACATCTCCAAGGGCGCGTTCGAGGTCGCTACACGAAATGTCGGCGAATATGGGCTCGAGGACCGGATCAGCCTGTATCGCGGCGATCTGTTCGCCCCGCTCGGCGATGCGCGTTACGACCTGATCATCACCAACCCGCCCTATGTCGACGCAGAAGGCATGGCCGCACTGCCGCCTGAATGCCGCGCCGAACCCAAGCTCGCCTTTGACGGTGGCGCCGATGGCCTCGACGTGGTGCGCCGGATCCTGGCTGAGGCGCCCGATCATCTCACCCCGGACGGCGGATTGATCTGCGAGATCGGCCGCGGCCGGGAATTGGTCGACGAGGCCTTTCCGGAACTGCCGCTGCTCTGGCTCGACACCGAGGACTCCGAGGGCGAGGTGTTCTGGATCGCGGCCGCCGATCTCGGCTGATTCGACACGGCGGACGGAGCTCCTTCGGAACAACTCAAATAGCGCCACGTTCATCCCCCGACGAATTTTCTTGCTCTCGGAGGATGTCCGCATGCTCGCGCCATCGGGCGAATTGCTGCGCGCCGGCATGGCGCTGAAGCTCAACCACCTCAAGCGCGCCGCGCAATCCTATTTGCGTGACCGCACCAGCCAGGCCACCGGACGCGCGACGTCCTACGCGGTCGCGGCCGGTCTGTTCGCAGTGGCCGGGCTGTTCGTGATCGCGACCTTCTTCGTCGGCCTGATCGCCCTCTACCGCTGGGTTGCAATCACCTACGGACAATTCTGGGGCTTTGGCGCCGTCGCCGCCGTGCTGCTGGTGCTCGCCGCGATCTGCGCCGGCGTCGCCATGGCGATGATGAAGCGGCCGACCAAGCAGATCGTACCGCTCGCCAGCCGGATGCGCGTTGCGATCGCCTCCCCGCGGATTCCGCGCGGAACGGTCAAGCAGGCGGTGAAGGAGGTCGCGACGACGATTCCCCTGGTGCCGCTCGCGCCGGGCGAGCGCGGCCATGGCAGAAGGGCCTCACCCGTTCGCACCAACCGGCCCGTGCAGCTTGGCCTGATGCTCGCGGCGATTGGGCTGGCGGGGTTCACGGCGGCGCGGCGCAGACGTCACGGTCAAAGATTGGGCGCATGAATGCTGGTGCGGCGCTCCGAACAGCTCGACTCCTGGCTGCTGGTGGCGGCGACGGCCGTCTTCGTGCTGACGGCGGAGCGCTACTTTCAGGACAGGGACCTGGTCCCATCGGGGCCGCCGCAAGACCATCGCAAAGGCGAGGCGAATTCTCCGGAGACGCACCCTGCGCGCGCGGCCGTGCAGCCCGGCCATGGCCGCCGCGCCAAGAGCCCGTTTGAGATCCCCTGGAAGGGCTGGAAGGATATCTTCTGGCGGACCTATCAGCGCATCGACGAGGATCGCCTTCTGGCGACAGCGGGCGGCGTCGTGTTCTTCGGGCTGCTCGCGATCTTTCCGGCGGTTACGGCGCTGGTTTCCTCCTACGGCCTGTTCGCCGATCCCAAGACGATCAGCGCCAATCTGCAGACGCTCGCGACGATGCTCCCTGAGGGCTCGTTCCAGATCGTCGAGGATCAGGTGGCGCGCGTGGTCTCGCATGGCAGTACCACGCTCGGTGCGACGTTCCTGTTCGGCCTTGTGCTGGCGATCTGGAGCGCCAATGCGGGCGTCAAGGCGATCTTCGATGCACTCAACGTCGCTTATGAGGAGCGCGAGAAGCGCAGCTTCATCAAGCTTAATATGGTGTCTCTGGCCTTCACGGTCGGCGGCATCGTGGCGCTGCTGGTGATGGTGGGGCTTGTCGTTGCCTTCCCACTGGCGCTCAATCATCTCGGCATGGCGCCCGAAAGCAAGCTGATCGTGGCGCTGGCACGATGGCCGCTCATGTTCCTCGTCCTGCTGGTGGCGCTTGCGATCCTCTACCGCTTCGCGCCCAGCCGCGATGCGCCGCGCTGGCAATGGCTCAGCCTCGGCGCGGTGATTGCCGCCATTCTCTGGATCGCCGGCTCGGCGCTGCTCTCCTGGTACCTCTCGGAGTTTGCCAACTACAATGCGACCTACGGCTCGCTCGGCGCCGCCATCGGTTTGATGACCTGGATGTGGATGTCGGCGATCGTCATCATGTTCGGCGCCGAGCTGAATTCGGAGATCGAACGGCAGACGCTGAAGGACACGACCGAAGGGCCGCCCAAGCCGCTCGGCACCCGCGACGCCGTCTCGGCCGACACGGTCGGAGCCGCCGCGCCAGCCTGACCTCGCCCGAGAACGGGCCGCTATCCCCTCGAATCAACAATGATGTTAAGCTCATGCGGCTTGGGGGAGCACGAGGCGTGACGGGATCGTACAGCGGCCCGTGTTTTCCCGGGTGAGGCAGTCAGCTCTTTGAGGCGTAACGCGCGGCATGATTCGCATTTCGACGATCTTCATCGCCATCTGCATGGTACTGGTCGCGGCCTCGCTCGGGCTTGTGCTCTACGCCGTCGCCGGCATCAGCGGAACCGAATCCGCGATCGTGGCGCTGACCGCGCTGACCTTCCTGATCCTCTACAACGCGGTCTCGATGCGGCTGCGCGACCGCAGCGACGTCGGCGGCCAGATCGCCGACCTGTCGCGCGGCACCGCTGATCTCGCCCGCCAGGTGGCCGAATTCGGCCGCCGGTTAGCTGCGATCGAGGGACGCATCGCCTCGTCCAATTCGACCAACTCCGACCGCATCCAGTCGGTGGTCGGCGAGATCAACGAGCTCGGCGGATTGGTCAGGCAACTCGCCAGCACCGTATCGACCCATGAGGATCTGTTGGCCGGCAATGCGCCAGCGCCGGCTGCCGTTCCCGCTCCGATCGCCAGGCTGGAGCCGGAGGCGCCGATCGACCTGATTGCGCCGTTCGAGGAGCGGCCGGCGGCCCCTCCCCCGCTGCCCGCACCGCCGTCACGACCGGCACCGGCGATCCAGACCCAGGCCCAGGCCGCCAATCCGGTTCCGGCGGTCAACGGCCGCAACCAGACCCAGCTGCTGGCGACGCTGCGCAACGCGATCGACGAAAACCGCATCGACATCTTCCTCCAGCCGATGGTGACGCTGCCGCAACGCAAGGTGCGGTTCTACGAGGCGGTGACGCGCCTGCGTGACGAGCGCGACCAGCTGATCGCCGCCGAGGAGTTCATCAGCATCGCGGAAGCGTCCGGCCTGATCGGGCGCATCGACAACATGGTGATGCTGCGCTGTGTGCAAGTGCTGCGGCGCCTGATGGTGCGCAACAAGGACGTCGGCGTGT
This sequence comes from Bradyrhizobium sp. 23AC, assembly GCF_054863025.1. Lineage (NCBI taxonomy): Bacteria > Pseudomonadati > Pseudomonadota > Alphaproteobacteria > Hyphomicrobiales > Nitrobacteraceae > Bradyrhizobium > Bradyrhizobium sp. 23AC. The sequence goes on along the minus strand of NZ_JAVAYN010000002.1, from coordinate 68,239 downwards.
TCTGCAACGTTGCGGCCTCCACGCTCGGTAATTCCACCACCTTCGCGCAATGCCTCGACTTCCTCGAAGCCAACCGGGCGCTGGCGCCCTCCCTGGTGCTGGAGTTCAAGCAATCGACGTTCCGCAGTCTCGGCCCGGCCGAGACCGAGAATCTCGCGGCGCTCGCCCAGCGCGGCTTCCGTTTCTCGATCGACCATGTCACCGATTTGCGCATCGAGCCGCGCGAGTTGGCCGACCGCGGGGTGCGCTTCATCAAGGTGCCGGCCACGCTGCTGCTCGACCCCAGGCAGGCCTCGGCCTCGGACATCCATCCCTCCGACCTCTCCGACCTGCTCGGCCGCTTCGGCATCGACCTGATCGCCGAGCGGATCGAAGGCGAGCGCGCGGTCGTGGACCTGCTCGACTATGACGTGCGGTTCGGCCAGGGGTTCCTGTTCGCGCCGCCCCGGCCATTGCGGCCTGAGGGGGCATCTGCTACCGGCGGGGCCTCGCCGAACCAGGCGCAGGACATTCAGGGATCCAATGGCTCCGCTCCCCCCAGCCAAGGCGCGACATCTGGCGCGACGTCAGCCGCTCCTCCGGCACAACGCATCACCGGCAACGCGGCGCTCGCGCGCCGCATCTGATCGGCGCTCCACATCATGACCACACTGCATTTCGCCGAAAGCCTGCGCGAGCTCGTGGGCGGTGTCGAGGTCGTGCTCAGCGACATCTGGGGCGTGGTCCATAACGGCCTCGAATCCTTCCCCGAGGCCTGCGAGGCGTTGCACACTTATCGCAGCCGCGGCGGTACGGTGATCCTGATCACCAACGCACCGCGCCCGGCCGATAGCGTGCAGCGGCAATTGCGCAAGCTCGGCGTCGCCGACGAGACCTATGACGCGATCGTCTCGTCCGGCGACCTGACCCGGCTCTATGTCGCCGAGCATCCCGGCCGCAAGATGTTCTGGCTCGGCCCCGAGCGCGACAACTCGATCTATCGCGGCCTCGACGCGAAAACCGCGCCGCTGGAGGAAGCCGACTACATCGTCTGCACCGGCCTCTATGACGACGAGACCGAAACGGCGGAAGACTATCGCGGCATGATGCTGAAGGCGCGCGAGCGCAAGCTGACGCTGGTCTGCGCCAACCCCGACATCGTGGTCGAACGCGGCGACCGGCTGATCTATTGCGCCGGCGCCATCGCGGAGCTCTATCGCGAGCTCGGCGGCGAGGTGATCTTCTACGGCAAGCCGCACCGGCCGATCTACGAGCGCGCGATGGCACTCGCCGGCGAACGCCAGGGCCATCCGATCGACCGGAAGAAAGTGCTGGCGATCGGCGATTCCGTCCGCACCGACTTAACCGGCGCGCGCGAATTCGGCATCGACTGTCTGTTCGTCACCCGCGGCATCCATGCCGAGGAGTTCGAGGGGCTCGACCAGCTCGACCCGGCATCGGTGATGGAATTGTTCGGCCACCCGCCGAAAGCGCTGATGCGCGAATTGAAGTGGTAGAAAGTATCGTGCCCCGGACGCAACGCGAAGCGTTGCAGAGCCGGGGCCCAGAAGCCGCAAGTGATGTCGTGGATAGACTGGGTCCCGGCTCAGCGTCGCGTCACTGACGTGCCGCGCCGCGTCCGGGACACGAAATCGTGCTTACGCGCTCGCCATGTCCGGGAAGACCGCCTCGATCTTGGTCTTCAGCGTCGCCGCGTTGAACGGCTTGACGATGTAGTTGTTCACGCCGGCCTTCTTGGCTGCGATCACGTTCTCGGTCTTGGATTCCGCGGTGATCATGATGAAGGGCGTGGTGGCGAGGTTCGGATCCGCGCGCACTTCGCGCAGCAGGTCGTAACCCGTCATCGGCTCCATGTTCCAGTCGGAGATCACGAGCCCGTACTTCTTGCCGCGCATCTTGTTCAGTGCTGCCGAACCGTCGCTGGCATCATCGATGTTCTCGAAGCCAAGCTGCTTCAGCAGATTCCTGATGATACGGATCATGGTGCTGTAGTCATCCACCACCAGAACCGGCATCGACAAATCAACCGCCATCTCGACTCCCCCAACACAAACGCAGGAATATTACGATCGGACCTGCCCAAGCCGAAGCCCGGCAGTTCCACGCCCAAGGACTAGCACCAAGGCGTTAAACAGCGCGTTAATTGGGGACGCCCCCCAAGGGCTGAAATCGCGTTCGCTGCGGCCGCCCCTCCCGCTTGACTTCATCCGGCCGGTCGCGCCACGGTCCCGGCCGGTCCTGCCGGTTTGAGAATTCCCCTGATGGCTCCGCATTTTACCATTATCCGCGACACCACGCCGGACTCCGCGATTCCAAGGGGGGCCGTGGTCGCCATGGGCAATTTCGACGGGGTTCATCTCGGCCATCGCGCCGTGATCGCCGCAGCCCTGGAAATGGGTCGGGCGCAGGGCCGCCCTGCGCTGGCATTGACCTTCGAGCCGCATCCGCGGCGGTTCTTCAGCCCCAACACCCCCCAATTCCGCCTGACGGACGAGTGGGCCAAGTTGCGGCTTCTGGCCGGCACCGGGCTTGCCGGCGCCGTGGTCATGACCTTCGACAAGGCCCGTGCCGGAACCAGCGCGCAAGACTTCATTCACCATGACCTGATCGGGCGGCTCGGCGTCAGCGGGATCGCGGTCGGCTATGACTTCCATTTCGGCAAAGGACGCGTCGGCTCGCCGAGCCTTCTGGTCAACGAAGCGCCCCGGCTCGGCATCGAGGTCGACGTGCAGCCCCATGTCGATATCGACGAGCGGCCGGTGTCCTCCAGCGCGATCCGGATCGCACTCGCCGAAGGCCAGCTGGACGAGGCCACCACCATGCTGAGCGCACCCTGGTTCGTCACTGGCGAAGTGATCCACGGCGAGAAGCGCGGCCGCGATCTCGGCTACCCCACCGCCAATATCCGCCTCGACGCCAATTGCGGCCTGAAGCACGGCATCTATGCAGTGCGCGTCGGCCGCGGGCCTGAGCGGCTGGACGGGGTGGCAAGCTTCGGCCGCCGCCCGACCTTTGATAATGGCGCTCCCCTCCTCGAGATCTTCCTGTTTGACTTCAAGGGCGACCTCTACGGGCAGGCTCTGGACTGCGCCTTCGTCGGCTTCATCCGCGAGGAGCTGAAATTCGACAGTCTGGCGGCCTTGATCCGGCAGATGGACGACGATTCCGCCCGTGCCCGCGCCATCCTGGCCGCCGCCCCGGACGCGTTTCCGCGGCTCGGCACCATCGATTGAGCCCCGACCCAGCCTCCCCGAACCTTTGCGCTTCCCTTGGCCCCCTGCTATGGAGTGCCCATGTTTTCGCGGCGCATCATAGGGATTAGCGGCCCGGCTTCCGCCTGAGCCTTCGGCTCGGCGCAAGACCGGGATTTTGTCGTTTCACCCCGCGATTCCGCATCGCCATCCGTTCCCGCGCCCTTCCGAGCCAGTCAGCCTCATGTCCGAAAAGCCGCAAAAGTCCCAAAAGTCTGAAGCCAAAGACTATTCGAAGACCCTGTTCCTGCCGCAGACCGAATTCCCGATGCGCGCCGGCCTGCCGCAGCGCGAGCCGGAGATCCTCAAGCGCTGGTACGAGATCGGCCTCTACGAGAAGCTGCGCGAGAGCGCGAAGGGCCGCGCCAAGTTCGTGCTGCATGACGGCCCGCCCTATGCCAACGGCAACATCCATATCGGCACGGCGCTGAACAAGATCCTCAAGGATCTCGTCACCAAGAGCCAGCAGATGCTCGGCTTCGATTCCAACTACGTGCCCGGCTGGGACTGCCACGGCCTGCCGATCGAGTGGAAGGTCGAGGAGGAGCACTATCGCAAGAAGGGCAAGCAGAAGCCCGACTTCCGCGACAGCGCCGCGATGATCGATTTCCGCCGGGAGTGCCGCGCCTACGCCACGCATTGGCTCGGCGTGCAACGCCAGGAGTTCAAGCGCCTCGGCGTCATCGGCGACTGGGATCATCCCTACGCCACCATGAGCTATCCGGCCGAAGCCCAGATCGCGCGCGAGCTGATGAAGTTCGCGGCCAACGGCACGCTCTATCGCGGCTCCAAGCCGGTGATGTGGAGCGTGGTGGAAAAGACCGCGCTCGCCGAAGCCGAGGTGGAGTACGAGGACCACACCTCCGATACGGTGTGGGTGAAATTCCCGGTCACGTCGCCCGCGCACGGTGCGCTCGCCTCCGCAAGCGTCGTGATCTGGACCACCACGCCCTGGACCCTGCCGGGCAACCGCGCCATCTCGTTCTCGCCGAAGATCGCCTACGGCCTTTACAAGGTGACGGACGCGCCCGCCGACAATTGGACCAGGACCGGCGATCTGCTGATCCTCGCCGACGCACTCGCTGAGGAAGTCTTCAAGCAGGCGCGCGTGACGGCCTTCGAGAAGGTGCGCGATATCCCCGGCGACACCATGGACGCGATCGAATGCGCCCATCCGCTGAAGGGCCTTGCCGGCGGCTACGACTTCATCGTGCCGCTGCTACCCGGCGACCACGTCACCGACGACACCGGCACCGGTTTCGTGCACACCGCGCCCGGCCATGGCCGCGAGGACTTCGATGCCTGGATGGCGCAGGCGCGCGATCTCGATGCGCGCGGCATCACCACGGCAATCCCCTATACCGTCGACGAGAACGGCGCCTACACCGATCATGCGCCGGGCTTTGTCGGCAAGCGCGTCATCAACGACAAGGGCGAGAAGGGCGACGCCAACGAGGCCGTGATCAAGGCGCTCGTCGAAAGAGGCATGCTGCTGGCGCGCGGCCGGCTCAAGCACCAATATCCGCACTCCTGGCGCTCCAAGAAGCCGGTGATCTTCCGCAACACGCCGCAATGGTTCATCGCAATGGACAAGCCTGTTGTGGAGGCGCCGGGCAAGCCCGGCGCTATGGACGTGGCGGTGAGCGGCAAGACCAAGAGCGGCGACACGCTACGCGCCCGCGCGCTGCACGCGATCTCGGTCACGCAATGGGTGCCGCCTTCAGGCGAAAACCGTATCAACGGCATGATCGAGGCGCGGCCCGACTGGGTGATATCGCGCCAGCGCGCCTGGGGTGTGCCGATCGCCGTGTTCGTTCGCGAGAAGGGCGACGGCTCCGCCGAGATCCTCCAGGACGAGGCCGTCAATACCCGTATCGGCGATGCCTTCGAGCAGGAAGGCGCCGATGCCTGGTACGCGAAGGGCTCGCGCGAGCGCTTCCTGGGCGCGCGTGCCAATGAAGACTGGCAGAAGGTCGACGACATTCTCGACGTCTGGTTCGATTCCGGCTCGACCCACGCTTTCGTGCTCGAAGACCCCGTGCAGTTTCCCGGGCTCGCCGGCATCAAGCGCAAGGTCGACGGCGGCACCGACACGGTGATGTACCTCGAAGGCTCGGACCAGCATCGCGGCTGGTTCCACTCCTCGCTGCTGGAGAGCTGCGGCACGCGAGGCCGCGCGCCCTACGACATCGTGCTGACCCACGGCTTCACCCAGGCCGAGGACGGCCGCAAGATGTCGAAGTCGCTCGGCAACACCATCGAGCCGCAGGCCGTCATCAAGGAATCCGGCGCCGACATTCTGAGACTTTGGGTCGCATCATCGGACTACACTGACGACCAGCGCATTGGCCCCGAAATCCTGAAGAATACGGTCGAGACCTATCGCAAGCTGCGCAACACCGTGCGCTGGATGCTCGGCACGCTGCATCATTACAAGCCGGCCGACGCAGTGGCGCCTGCCGAGATGCCCGAGCTCGAACGGCTGATGCTGCACGAGCTCGCGGTGCGCGCGGCTGCGGTCGACAAGGCCTATCGGGAGTTCGACTTCAAATCGGTGGTCGCGATCCTGTCCGCTTTCCTGAACAGCGAACTCTCGGCGTTCTATTTCGACATCCGCAAGGATACGCTGTATTGCGATCCGCCGTCGTCGCCGACGCGCAAGGCCGCGCTGACGACGATCGACCTGTTGTGCGCCTCGGTCCTGAAATGGCTGGCGCCGATCCTCAGCTTCACCGCGGAGGAAGGCTGGCGCATGTATCGCCCCAACGCCGAACCGTCGGTGCATCTGACCCAGTTCCCGACCGATCTCGAAGCCTTGCGCGACGACAGGCTCGCCGCGAAATGGGAAGCGATCCGCAACGTCCGCCGCGTCGTCACCGGCGCGCTCGAGCTCGAACGCGCCGCCAAGAACATCGGCTCCTCGCTGGAGGCTTCGCCGGTGATCTACGTCGCCGACCGGGACATGCTGATGACGCTGTTCGACGTCGACCTCGCCGAAATCTGCATCACCTCGAATTACGAGGTGCGCGAAGGCGAGGCGCCCGCCGATGCGTTCCGGCTCGATGCCGTCCCCGGTGTCGCGGTCGTGGTGGAGAAGGCGGTCGGCACCAAATGCGCCCGCTCCTGGAAGATCTCCCCGACGGTCGGCGAAGACGCCGAATACCCCGACGTCACCCCGCGCGACGCCAAGGCGCTGCGCGAATGGAAGGCGCTGGGGGTGGGGGTCTGATCCCCGGCCATGACCCCGCTCCGCGCCGGCATCCTCGCGGCTCTGGTCACGCTCGTGGCCGACCAGGCCTCAAAGCTCTGGCTGCTGAACGCGTTCGACCTCGCCCGTCGCGGCGTGGTCAAGGTGACGCCGTTCTTCGACCTGGTGCTGGCCTGGAACATCGGCATCAGCTTCGGCTGGCTCCAGAACGACAGCCAGGCCGCGCAGCTCGCGCTGATGGCGGTCAAGGCCGTCGCCGTGGTCGCGCTGGCGATCTGGATGGCCCGCTCGCACACCCGGCTGGCCACGGTCGCACTGGGCCTGATCATCGGCGGCGCCATCGGCAACGGCCTCGACCGCCTGGCCTATGGCGCGGTGGTCGATTTCGCCCTGCTCCACATCGAGATCGGCGGAAATACCTATAATTGGTATGTGTTTAACCTCGCGGACGTGGCCATCGTTGCTGGGGTGGCGGCGCTATTGTATGATTCCTTCCTGGGGGTACCCGCCGCAAAAGCGCCCTGATCCCGGCCGATACGGACCGGCAGGTGGAACCCGGCCTTTGCGAGGGTTTGCCGCGTGCGAGCGGCGATCTGACACAATATGGAACAGGTACAGTAATGCGCAGCTCGAAGACCAGCTTTTCGATGGTTCGAGACCCCGGATCGGGGCTTTGGCAGGCGTTGAAATTGTCCGCCGTCGCGCTCGGCATCGGTCTCGTCATGTCGGCCGGCGCAGCCCGCGCCGGTGACGACGACGAGGAAGATGACGGGATGACCTTCGAAGAGAAGATCATCGACAATCTGATGTCCGGCATCGGCGCCAAGAGCATGGAAAAGCCCGGCATCGAATACCGCGAGCGCTCGCCGCTGGTGGTGCCGCCCAAGCTCGACCTGCCGCCTCCCGCGACTCAGGCCAAGGCCGCTCCGAACTGGCCCAAGGACCCCGAGGAGAAGCGCCGCAAGGAAGCCATCGCCGCGCGCAAGAAGGCAACCAAGGAAACGGAAAACTGGCAGGCCGCCCGACAGCTGACGCCCGCCGAGATGAAGGCCGGCCAGGTCGCCGCAGCCCCCCGGACAAGCAATGACCCGATCCAGCCGGGCACCAACGGCAATCCGTCACTCAGCCCCGCCGAACTCGGCTTCTCCGGCGGCCTGTGGAATATGATGAAGGGCGGCAACGCCACCGAAGAAAAGAAATTCACCGAGGAGCCGCCGCGCCAGTCGCTGGTCGAGCCGCCGCCGGGCTATCAGACGCCGTCTCCGAACTACTCCTATGGCGCCGGGCCGGACAAGTCGCGGCGGACCTATTTCGACATCATGTCCGGCAAGGACAAGGAACAATAGCGTTCCTGTCCGACAGACGCGCCCCCGCGCCGGCGATCATGCACGCCGGCCGAGGTGCATAAATTGCTGATCAGTAACTTGCCTATGCGTTGAGTTCTCTGCTTCGTGACGCGAAGCCTCAGCCGCACGGTGTAGCATGCCGTGCCGTCCGAGCCGGACATCCGGACCTCGGCCTTTCAAAAGGATCATGATGTCCTCTTACCGATCGGCTGCCTGCCTCCTTGCCGCGCTGCTTTCGACCAGTGTCCTGACATCAGGCGCGGCCCTTGCCCAGACCACGGTAACATCGGCCCCGCCCGCCAGCTTCACGCTCAGCAACGGCATGCAGGTGGTGGTGATCCCCGACCACCGCACGCCGGTCGTCACCGAGATGATCTGGTACAAGGTCGGCTCGGCCGACGAGACGCCGGGCAAGTCCGGCCTCGCCCACTTCCTCGAGCATCTGATGTTCAAGGGCACCTCGAAGCATCCGGTCGGCGAATTCTCCCAGACCGTGCTTCGCGTCGGCGGCAACGAGAACGCCTCGACCTCGGTCGACTACACCAACTATTACCAGCGTGTGCCGAAAGAGCAGCTGCCGACCATGATGGAGTTCGAGGCCGACCGCATGACCGGCCTCATCCTCAAGGACGAGAACGTGCTGCCCGAGCGCGACGTCGTGCTCGAAGAGTACAACATGCGCGTCGCCAACAATCCTGACGCGCGGCTGAACGAGCAGATCATGGCCGCGCTCTATCTCAATCATCCCTACGGCCGTCCCGTGATCGGCTGGCATCAGGAGATCGAGAAGCTCGATCGCGAGGACGCGCTTGCCTTCTACCGCCGCTTCTATGCGCCGAACAACGCCATCCTGGTGATCGCCGGCGACGTCGAGGCCGCCGACATCCGCCCGCTGGTCGAGCGCAATTTCGGCTCCATCCCGGCGCAATCAGCGATTCCGGCGCGGCGCGTCCGTCCGCAGGAGCCGGAGCCCGCCGCCCCGCGCACCGTCACGCTGGCCGACCCGCGCGTCGAGCAGCCGAGCATGCGGCGTTATTATCTGGTGCCCTCGGCAACCACGGCCGCTGCCGGTGAAAGCGCCGCCCTCGACGTGCTGGCGCAGCTGATGGGCAGCGGCAGCAATTCCTATCTCTACCGCGCCCTCGTCGTCGACAAGCCGCTCGCGGTCTCCGCCAACGCCAGCTATTCGAGCATCTCACTCGACCCGACCCAGTTCGCGATCTCGGCCTCACCAAAACCCGGCGTCAGCTTCGCCGAGGTCGAGCAGGCGGTCGACGGCGTCATCGCCAATGTCGCGCAGAACCCGATCCGCGCCGAGGATCTGGAGCGGGTCAAGACCCAGCTGATCGCTGAGGCGATCTACGCCCAGGACAATCAGGCGGTGCTGGCACGCTGGTATGGCGGCGCGCTGACCACCGGCCTGTCGATCGAGGACATCAGGAGCTGGCCCGATCGCATCCGCGCGGTCACCGCCGAGCAGGTCCGCGCCGTCGCGCAGAAATGGCTCGAGAAGAAGCGCTCGGTGACGGGCTATCTGATCAAGGACACTGCCGCCACCAAGCGCGAGGAGAAGCGTTCGTGACCTATCCCTTCCTTCGACGCGCTGCATTCTCCCTTGCCACCGGCGCTGCGCTTGCGCTCGCTTCGGTCTCGCCGTCACAGGCGGCTGCGAAGATCCAGCACCTGGTCTCGCCGGGTGGTATCGAGGCCTGGTTCGTGCAGGACGCAACCGTGCCGCTGATCGCCATGGAATATTCCTTTGCCGGCGGCTCGGCGCAGGATCCCAAGGACAAGCCGGGCGTCGCCAATTTGGTCGGCGATCTCCTCGACGAAGGCTCCGGCGATCTCGACTCCAAGACCTTCCACGAGCGGCTCGACCGCCGCGCCATCGAGCTCTCCTTCAGCGCCACCCGCGATACTTTCCGCGGCAGCCTGCGCATGCTGCGCGACAACAAGGACGAGGCCTTCGACCTGCTCAGGAGCGCGTTGACCTCGCCGCATTTCGACACCGCCGATGTCGAACGCATCCGCTCGCAGGTCGTCTCGGGCCTGCGCCGCGAGACCACCAATCCGACCTCGCTGGCGAGCCGCAAATTCCTGGAGGTCGCCTTCGGCGATCATCCCTATGGCCGGCAGACCAACGGCAACCTCGACAGCGTGCCGACCATCACGGTCCCCGACATGAAAGACTATGTCGGCCGCGTGCTTGCGAAGGATGGGCTGAAGATCGCTGTCGTCGGCGACGTCGATCCGGCGACCCTCGGCAAGCTGCTCGACCATACGTTCGGCAGCCTGCCCGCCAAAGCCAACCTCACGCCGGTTCCGGACGTCGAGGCCGCAAAGCCGCCGCAACGCGCCTTCGTGACCCTAGATGTGCCGCAGACCGTGATCACGTTCGGCGGCCCCGGCGTGAAGCGCAACGATCCGAACTTCATGGCGGCCTATGTCGTCAATCACATCCTCGGTGGCGGCGGATTGTCTTCCAGGCTCTATCGTGAGGTGCGCGAGAAGCGCGGCCTGGCCTATTCGGTCTATGAAGCGCTGCTCTGGATGGAGCATTCGGCGGTGTTCATCGGCAATACCGGCACGCGCGCCGACCGCGCCGGCGACACCATCGATGCCATTGAAAAGGAAGTGCGCCGGATCGCCGAGGAAGGTCCGACGCAGAAGGAGCTCGACGAGGCCAAGTCCTACCTCAAGGGCTCCCAGATGCTGGCGCTCGACACCTCCTCCAAGCTGGCGCAAGCGCTGCTGCAGTATCAGCAGGACAAGCTGCCGATCGACTATATCGAGAAGCGCAACGCCATCGTCGATGCCGTGACGCTGGACGACGCCAAAGCCGCCGCCAAGCGCCTTTGGGGCCAGGGTCTCCTGACCGTCGTCGTCGGCCGCGCCCCGCAGGCCGCAGCGCAGCCTTCCGCGGCTCCGGCGACGAAGTCGAACTGATCTGGCTGTCATTCCGGGGCGATACAAAGCATCGAACTATGGTGCGCGATTGCGCACCTGAGAATCTCGAGATTCCGGGTTCGCCCTTCGGCGCCCCGGAATGACGAACCCCATCTAAAACAGCTATGGTGCGCGCGCGAATCTTTTTCCTGGTGCCATCATGCTGCGGATATCCCGCGATCTCGTCATCGACGAGGACGACATCGAGATCGGCTTTGTCCGTGCTTCCGGCCCGGGCGGGCAGAACGTCAACAAGGTCGCGACCTCGGCGCAGTTGCGCTTCGACACGCGCAAGCTGACCCTGCCGGAGGATGCGGCGATCCGGCTCGCCCGCCTCGCCGGTCAGCGCATGACCAAGGACGGCGTGATCGTGATCCAGGCGCAGCGCTTCCGCACCCAGGAGCGCAACCGCCAGGATGCCATCGACCGCCTCACGGAGATGCTGCGCGAAGCCATGGTGCGGCCAAAGCCGCGGCGGGCGACAAAGCCAACTTTTGGCTCAAAGCAACGCCGGCTCGAGGGCAAGAAGCGCCGCAGCGACGTCAAAGCCGGACGCGGCGGGCGCTTCGACGACTAATTAGCGCGGCAAAAACTCCGGCCGCACAGGGCGACCGGAGTTGTGCCGTTTCACCGGCGAGACTAGTAACGCTTGGAAGGGGCTGCGCCGCCCGTCGCCGCATCGTCGGCCGTACCCTTGTGCGCAGCGCTACCCGTGGTGCCGACCGTGCCCCTGGTTCCTTTGGTCGATTTCATGCCGGTCTTCTCGCCCGCCGCGCCCGGTTGAGCATTCATCTCCTCGTCGCCGCTGCCCATCGTGCTGCCTTGCATGGGTTTGCTCTGCACGGTGCCGCCTGGCTTGGCGGTGGGTGGCGCGCTTTGCGCGAGAACGGGCGTCGCAATGAGAGCCGACAGAGCGCATGCGATCATCGAGGTCTTCACCAACTTCATCCATTTCTCCTGGATTGTTTCGCGACGAATGGCTCGGCGGCGCACACGCCGCTGATCTGCACCGGGCCATTGCATCGCGTCGAGAGTTCAAGCGGCGCAATCGTCATGCAATGCGCATGGTGTGGTGATCGTTTAGGGATTTGACGGCGGTTTCGCGGAATTGTGCTCCGCATATAAGGCAGTGCGGAACAGTGCGCATCACGAGCATCTCCGCGCGCAGCGAAACAGCCCGCTACTACCACCGTCCATCTGACGCCGCCTACAGTTTGCGCAGGTCGATGTGGATGGGCGGCTCTAGACGATGCGGGCGTTCGTGCTGGGATTGTGCACCGCGATGGTGCTGGTGGTGCGGGTTGCCGACGCGCAAATGCCTTTGCCGGCCGCAAAGCCGCCGGATGGCGCGACACTCTTCAAGCAACAATGCGCGGCGTGCCACACCACGAACCTGTCGGAGCCGGCGCGGCAGGGGCCGCCGCTGCTCAAGGTCGTGGGCCGTCCCGCCGGCAAGGTCGAAGGCTTTCGGTATTCGCAAGGCCTCGCCAACGCAGATTTCACCTGGGACGAAGTCCGGCTCGACGCGTGGCTGAGCAATCCGCAGGCCGTCATTCCCGGTGTCGTCATGGCCTACCGGCAAGGCAAGCCGGAGACGCGCGCCGCCATCATCGCTTACCTGAAGGAGCAGCACTGAATGGCAAAGCCGGTGCATTCCATGATCCGCGTGCTTGATGAAGCGCGCTCGCTCGACTTCTACCGGCGTGCCTTCGGCCTCGAGGTTGCCGACCATCTGAAATTCGCGGACTTTGCCCTGATTTATCTGCGTCACCCCTCCTCACCTTTCGAGGTCGAGCTGACGGTGAATTTCGATCGCAAGGAGCCGTACCAGCTCGGCGACGGCTACGGCCATCTTGCCGTGGTGGTCGAGGATCTCGAGGCCGAGCATGCCCGCTTCGAGCGCGAGAAGCTCGCACCGGGGCCGCTACGCGATTTCAAGCACGACGGCAGGACGCTGGCGCGCTTCTTCTTCGTCAGCGATCCCGATGGCTACAAGATCGAGGTGATCCAGCGGGGCGGACGGTTCGGCTGACAACAAAGGTCCAATCATAAAAATCCACGGAGGAAATGCCATGAGAGAAGTCGATCGTCGAAGCAAGCATAGCCGCCGCGTCTTTCTCAAGGGCGCAGCGACCGCCGTGCCGGTCGTAGCCGTCGCGACAAGCGTCGCCGTGAGCATCGAGGATGCGTGGGCCGATGATTCCAGCGCACTCTCGCCCGCGACGATGAAGACACTACTGAAGGTCGCGCGCGACATCTATCCGCACGACGTACTCGGCGACAGCTACTACATCACCGCGGTCAAGCCGTGGGACGGCAAGGCGGCGAAGGATCCCGCCGTCAAGTCGCTGATCAGCGACGGCATCACGCGGCTCGATCAGAATGCGCGGGATCGCCACAAGGTGCCCTATGTCGAAGTGCCATGGGAAGCCGACCGTGTGGTGCTCTTGAAGGAGATCGAGGGAAGCGACTTCTTCCAGAAGGTGCGCGGCGACCTCATCGTGTCGCTCTACAACCAGAAGGAGGTTTGGCCGCGGTTCGGCTACGAGGGCTCCTCCGCGGAGCACGGCGGCTACATCAACCGTGGCTTCGCCGACATCGACTGGCTGCCGAAGGCTTGAGACCCACCCCAACGGTTCAGGAGAACGCATATGGCAAAATTCGATCTGAACGACTCCAGCGTTGTGGTGATCGTCGGCTCCGGTGCCGGCGGCGGCACGCTGGGCAACGAGCTCGCGCAAAAGGGCGTCAAGGTGGTCATTCTCGAAGCGGGTCCCCGCATCGAGAACCACGACTTCGTCAACGACGAGTGGGAGAGCTTTTCGCAGCTCGCCTGGACCGATGCGCGCACCACGTCGGGGACGTGGCGCGTCGCCAAGGATTTTTCCGGCCTTCCCGCCTGGATCGTCAAGGCGGTCGGCGGCTCGACGACCCATTGGGCCGGCGCCTCGCTGCGCTTCGACGAGCACGAGTTCAGGGTGAAGAGCACCTACGGCAACCTTCCCGGCGCCAACCTCCTGGACTGGCCGGTCACGCTCGCCGAGATGGAGCCGTGGTACGCCAAGGCCGAGAACAAGATGGGCGTGACCCGCACCAACGGCATTCCCGGCCTTCCTGGCAACAATAATTTCAAGGTGCTGGAAGCAGGCGCCAAGAAGCTCGGCTACAAGACGGTGCACACTGGCAACATGGCGATCAACAGCCAGCCCCGCGACGGCCGCGGCGCCTGCCAGCAGATCGGCTTCTGCTTCCAGGGCTGCAAATCCGGCGCGAAATGGTCGACGCTCTACACCGAGATCCCAAAGGGCGAGGCGACCGGCAATCTCGAAGTGCGACCGAGCAGCATGGCGATCAAGATCGAGCATGACGCTGGCGGCAAGGTCACCGGCGTCGTCTACGCCGACGAGAGCGGCGCGATGCAACGGCAGAAGGCGCGCATCGTCGCGGTCGCCGGCAATTCGATCGAGAGCCCGCGGCTGCTGCTCAACAGCGCCTCGACCATGTTCCCCGACGGCCTTGGCAATTCATCGGGCCAGGTCGGCCGCAACTACATGCGGCACATGACCGGCAGCGTCTACGCCGTGTTCGAGAAATCCGTGCACATGTATCGCGGCACCACCATGGCCGGCATCATCCGCGATGAGGCCGCCAACAATCCGAAGCGCGGCTTCGTCGGCGGCTACGAGATGGAGACGCTCTCGATCGGTCTGCCGTTCATGGCGGCGTTCCTCAATCCCGGCGCCTGGGGCCGTCCATTCACCGCAGCGCTCGACGGTTATCCCAGGATGGCCGGCATGTGGCTGGTCGGCGAGGACATGCCGCAGGAGACCAACCGCATCACGCTCGACCCTCGCGTGAAGGACAAGTTCGGGCAGCCGGTCGCGAGCGTACATTTCGACGATCATCCCAACGATCTCGCGATGCGCGCGCACGCCTACAAGCAGGGCGCTGCGGTCTACGACGCCGTCGGCGCCACCGTGACCTATCCGACGCCGCCCTATCCGAGCACCCACAATCTCGGCACCAACCGGATGAGCGAGAAGCCGCGCGACGGCGTGGTCAACAAGTTCGGACAGAGCCACGACGTCAAGAACCTGTTCGTCTCGGACGGCAGCCAGTTCACCAGCGGCGCGGCCTGCAACCCGACGCTGACCATCGTCGCGCTGGCGATCCGGCAGGCGGACTACATCGCGGGTGCGATGCAGAAGAAGGAGATTTGATCTTAAGCTGCCATCGCGATCGCCGGGACGGCATTGAGGCGGGATTGCATATCCACACTCAGGGTGTCGTCCCCGCGAAAGCGGGACCCATAACCACAGGGAGTAGTTTGGCGGAGATTGGTCGTTCGGTACTCCGAACTTCCGTCATCGATAGATCACGCGGTATGGATCCCGGCGCCCGTGCCCAATTGCGCACTAGGCCGGGACGACATCGAGGGTGGAGCAGCTACTCCGCCGCATCGAGAATCGGCGTCACCGTCGCCTTGAACTCCGGCACCGTCGCCATGCTCTTCGAGCGATAGATCAAACACGAACACCGCAGCAGCGAGGCGAAATTGTTGACCTCGCCATGATGGTCGAGCACCTCGTTGTAGAGCGTCGTCAGGAACTTGCCGAGGCTCATGGCCTCCCTGGCCGCGATCTCCTCCAGCGTGTCCCAGAACGCCATTTCCAGCCGGATTGAGGTGCAATGGCCATCGATCCGCAAGGAGCGGGTCTGGGATTCGTAATCGCCCTGGGGCTGATGCGCGAAGAGATGGCACATGGCGTCCTCCCGTCCTGTTGCCGTTTTTTCACGATGCTACACCGCTGCCCGGCGCCTCACAATCCGGACCGTCGTCGGATGTCGGCAGGTCCCGGCCTGCGCATTTTTCTCGAACGCTCAATGTCTTCAATGTGATAGGCAGCCCTCTTCCCCAGGCGGCCACACGGCTGTTGCCCAACACATGCTTTTGACGCAACACGGCCTAGAATAGCGCTGTCCGCGAATCCAGATTCGTAAGCCTAAAACTCAGAACCTCATGCCCGTCCGCCAGCTTCCAGAGCAAGTCGTCAACCGCATCGCCGCCGGCGAGGTGGTCGAAAGACCGGCAAGCGTGGTCAAGGAGCTGGTCGAAAACGCCATCGATGCCGGCGCGAGCCGGATCGACGTCTTCACCGATGGCGGCGGCCGGCGGCGGATCGGCATCACCGACGACGGCGGCGGCATGACCGCGAAAGACCTCGCGCTCGCGGTCGAGCGCCACGCCACGTCGAAGCTCGACGACGAGGATTTGCTCCAGATTCGTACGCTCGGGTTCCGCGGCGAGGCGCTGCCCTCGATCGGCTCGGTGGCACGACTGTCCATCACCACCCGGCATGCCGGTGAGCCGCACGCCTGGGCGCTCACGGTCGAGGGCGGCGAGAAGTCCGAGATCATGCCGGCGGCGCTGGCACATGGCACCCGCGTCGAGGTTGGCGACCTCTTCTACGCGACGCCGGCCCGGCTGAAATTTTTGAAGACCGACCGCACCGAGGCCGAGGCGATCCGCGAGGTGGTGCGACGGCTGGCCATGGCGCGGCCCGATATCGCCTTCACGCTGGCGGGCGAGGAGCGCGCACCGGTGACCTGGGCTGCCGCCCTGCCCGGCGCCGCCGGCCGCCTGACGCGGCTTGGCGACATCCTGGGCGCTGAGTTTCGCAGCCATGCCTTCGAGGTCCATGCCGAGCGCGAGGGCGTCGTCGTCGCCGGCTATGCCGCGGCACCTGCGCTGACCAAAGCCAATGCGCTCGGGCAATATCTCTTCGTCAACGGCCGCCCGGTCCGCGACAAGCTGATCCTGGGGGCGGTGCGCGGAGCCTATGCCGATTATCTGCCACGCGACCGGCATCCCGTGCTGGCGCTGTTCGTCACGCTGGATCCGCGCGAGGTCGACGCCAACGTGCATCCGGCCAAGACCGAAGTGCGCTTCCGCAACGCCGGCCTCGTCCGCGCGCTGATCGTACACGGATTGAAAGAGGGGCTCGCGCGGGAGGGCCGACGCACGGCCGCCAACAGCGGTGAGAGCGCGTTGTCCTCGTTCCGGCCGGCCTTCACGCCGCCGCGTCCCGCAAGCTGGGACTGGCGGGCTTCGCCGTCCGCGCCCGTTGCGCCGATGCCGTCATTTGAAGGTGCCGCCGCACCCGCTTTCGCAGAGCGCACGCAGGCCGCCTTCGACGTCGGCGCGCCCAGTGCGGACGTGCGGATCGAGTCCCAGCCCGCCAGCGATCTCGTCGACCGCCCGCTCGGTGCCGCGCGTACGCAGATCCACGAGACCTATATCGTCTCGCAGACCCGCGACGGATTGATCATCGTCGACCAGCATGCCGCGCATGAACGCATCGTTTATGAGCGGCTGAAGGCCTCGCTGGCTGCGAACGGCGTGCAGCGGCAGATCCTCCTCATCCCTGAGATCGTCGAGATGGACGAGGCGACGGTCGAGCGTCTCCTGGAGCGCAGCGAGGAGCTCGCATCGTTCGGCCTCGCCATCGAATCCTTCGGCCCCGGCGCGGTCGCGGTGCGCGAGACGCCCTCGCTGCTCGGCAAGACCAATGCGGGCGGCCTCTTGCGCGATCTCTCCGAGCACATGGCCGAGTGGGACGAGGCGCTGCCGCTCGAGCGCCGCCTGATGCATGTCGCCGCCACCATGGCCTGCCACGGCTCGGTGCGCGCCGGCCGAAGGTTGCGGCCGGAAGAGATGAACGCCCTGCTCCGCGAGATGGAGGACACCCCGAACTCCGGCCAGTGCAACCACGGCCGGCCGACCTATGTCGAGCTGAAGCTCAGCGATGTGGAGAAGCTGTTCGGGCGAAGGTGACGGTGCCGTGGTGAAGGTGCCGTAGGGTGGGCAAAGCGAAGCGTGCCCACCACCTATCGCGATTGTGCAAAGTGCGTGGGCACGGCGCGTCGCGCCTTTGCCCACCCTACGGCAGCGCAGCTACGGCTTCCTCAGAAACACGAACTCCGTATCGTCATACGCCCGCCGCTCCAACTCCTCGAAACCTTCCGGCGTCACGAACTGCGCGGCCTTCGCCTCCTCGACCACGATCAGCGCGCCCGGAGTGAGCCAGCCGCCGTCGCGCAAGCTCGCCAGCGCCTTCTCGGCAAACCCCTTGCCATAGGGCGGATCGAGGAACGCCAGCGAGAACGGCTCGACGGGATGCGCGGGGCCCAGATCGGTCGCGTCGCGGCGATAGACTTTCGTCACGCCGCCGAGGCCAAGCGACTCGACGTTGTTGCGCAGCAGCGCCCGCGCCTCCGCGCCGTTGTCGACGAACAACGTGAACTTCGCCCCGCGCGACGAGGCCTCGATGCCGAGCGCGCCAGTGCCGGCGAAGAGATCGAGCACGCGCGCGTCTTCGATCGGATCGTCATAGGCGTGCACGAGGATGTTGAAGACGGACTCGCGCAGGCGGTCCGCGGTGGGGCGGATGTCGCGCGAGGACGGTGAGGCGAGATTGCGCCCCTTCAACCTGCCGCCGACGACGCGCAAGCTAGTCCTCCCGCGGCGTCAGGTCGCGCTTGCCGTGATAGCCGCGCTTGGGACGGCGCGGCGGACCATAGCCGTTGGCCTCTTCCTCGTTGCGCTCGCGCGCCTCCTCGCTGCCGGTGCGCTGCACCAGCACGCGGCGGCCCTTGCGGTCGTTGATCACCGCGC
This sequence comes from Bradyrhizobium sp. 23AC, assembly GCF_054863025.1. NCBI lineage: Bacteria > Pseudomonadati > Pseudomonadota > Alphaproteobacteria > Hyphomicrobiales > Nitrobacteraceae > Bradyrhizobium > Bradyrhizobium sp. 23AC. The sequence continues at coordinate 49,813 of NZ_JAVAYN010000002.1, read as the reverse complement.
GCTTGCTGGCAGGCTTCGTCTCGCGCGGCGCATCGTCGACGCGCGAGGATTTCGAGGGCACGTCGAACTGCGCCCCCGACTTTTCGATCACCTTGTCGCCGAGCTGGTCGCGCAGCACGCGCGACTTGATCTCCTCGACCTGACCTTCGGGCACCTCGCCGAGCTGGAACGGACCGTAGGAGACCCGGATCAGCCGGTTCACCTCGAGCCCGAGATGGGCGCAGACATTGCGCACCTCGCGGTTCTTGCCTTCGCGGATCGCGAACACCAGCCAGACATTGGCGCCCTGATCGCGCTCCAGCGTCGCTTCGATCGGACCGTATTTGACGCCCTCGACCTCGATGCCGTTCTTGAGCTCGTCGAGCTGCGCCTGGGTGACGTCGCCATGAGCGCGAACCCGATAGCGGCGCAGCCAGCCGGTGTCCGGCAGTTCGAGCGTGCGCGCGAGGCCGCCGTCATTGGTGAGCAGCAAGAGGCCTTCGGTGTTGAAGTCGAGCCGGCCGATGGAGATCAGCCGCGGCAGGCCTTCGGGCAGATTGTCGAACACGGTCGGACGACCCTCGGGGTCGTCATGCGTGGTCATCAGTCCGCGCGGCTTGTGATAAAGGAACAGCCGCGTGCGCTCGCGCTCCGGCAACGGCTTGCCGTCGACCAGAACGACGTCGTTCTTGGTAATGTCGAGCGCGGGCGAGTTGATGACGCGGCCGTTGACGGTGACGCGGCCCTGCGTGACCATCTCCTCGGCATCGCGGCGCGAGGCAAGCCCCGCGCGGGCCAGCGCCTTGGCGATGCGCTCGCCGGCCTTCTTCGGCTTCGGCTCTTCCTCGCGGCGCGGCCGGCGGTCGAAATCGCGGTCGCGCTCGCGATAGGCGCCGCGGCCGCCGAAGGCCGGACGCTTCTCGAAAATCCTGCTGTCGTCCTCGTTTTCACGGCGCGGGCGATCGCCGAAACGGCCTTCGCTGCGCGGATGCTCGTGCCAATCGGAACGGCCTTCCGAGCGCTCGCGCGGACGATTGAATTTCGGCCGGTCGCCACCACGCCCGCCGCGGTCGCCATCGCCGTCGCGACGGGGGCGATCGAATTTCGGACGATCCTCGCGCGGCCGATCGAATTTGGGCCGCTCGCGGAACGGACGGTCACCGGATGCGCGATCGTCGCGTGAACGCGAGAAGCGCGGACGGTCATCGCCGCCTTCGCGCTTCTGCCAGGGCTTGTCCTCGCCGCGATCACGGCCGCCGAAATCCTTGCGCGGGCCTTTGCCAAAATCCTTGCGCGGCGGACGATCGCCACGCGGACGGTCGTCGCGCTTCTGCCACGGCTTTGAATCACCGCGCTCGCGATCAGGACCGCCCCGCGAAAACTTCCGTTCGCCGTCGAACTTGCGTTCCGGACGATCGCCACGCGGCGCGTAGGGCCGCTTGTCACCGAATTTCTTGTCGCCTGAACGGCCGGCGGGGCGGGAATCGTCGCGATCCCGGCTCCGCGGCGGACGGTCGTCGCGGCCATAGGAGGGGCGATCACCGCGCGGCTTGAACGGCCGCTTCTCGCCATCGCGCGAAGAACGATCGGAAAACGGCCGGTCGCCGCGCGGCTTGAAGCTGCGCTCGCCGCGATCCTCACCGCGGTCGTCGCGCTTGAAGCGGGGACGGTCGGAAAAATCGCGGCGCGGGGCATCGCCCTCCTCGCGGCGGCGGAACGGTTTGCCCTCGCGGGGCGGGCGGCTGTCGCGATCGCCCCTCCCCTCGCTCTTGCCCTCAAAACCGCGCTTGGCGAACTTCTTCTCGGGGCCGCGCGCCTTGCCGGAACGGCCGCCTTTGGGCGGGCCTCGCCGGCCGCGGGAATCGTTGTCTTTGTCGCTGTCGCGAGGCATGAATGATCTCACTCAAGGGGGTGGCCGTTGAGCATTGTGCGCGCTCGTTCGGAGCCGCATGCCCAGGCAAAACCGGTAAGCACTTCTGCTGAAGGCGCAGCTACTAGCAGGTTTCTTCGGATGATACGAGGCTTGAAAGCCCCCTCTTTCATGGATTTGGCGCTTCTGGCGGCCGAAAATGCCGGAAAAGCGGGCGAAGTTCCGATCGGGTGCGTGGTGGTCCGCAATTACGAGGTCATCGCCACCGCGGCGAACCGGACGCTGACCGACCATGACCCCACGGCCCATGCCGAACTTGTCGCGCTGCGCGAGGCGGCGAAAAAGATCGGCAGCGAGCGCCTCGTCGACTGCGACCTCTACGTGACGCTGGAGCCCTGCACCATGTGTGCGGGCGCGATCTCGTTTGCAAGGGTGAGGCGCCTCTATTACGGCGCCGCCGACCCCAAGGGCGGCGCGGTGGAATCAGGCGTGCGGTTCTTCACCTCGCCGACCTGCCATCACGCCCCGGACGTCTATTCCGGCGTCGGCGAGAGCGAGGCGGCGCGGCTGCTCAAGGAGTTCTTTCGGGAGCGGCGGTAGGAGCCGCATACTCCGCCGTCATTCCCCGCGAAAGCGGGGAATCCAGTATTCCAGAGACATCGAGATTCATCACGGCCGCCGCGGCGTACTGGATCGTCCGCCCCAGTGCGCAAGTGCGCACGATGACAGCTGAGTATTGGCACCCAGCGCGGCTCTCAAGCCACGAAGAACTCCCGCAGCGCCTCTGCTGTCACGTCGGGATTCTCCTCGGTGAGGAAGTGCCCGGAATCCACCGGCATGCCCGCAACGTTCGTCGCCCATTGCTGCCAGGTGTCGAGCGGCGTCGCCGCGGCCTGGGCCACGCCGGCATTGCCCCACAGCGCCAGCATCGGAATGGTGATCTTCTTGCCGGCTTCGAAATCGGCCTTGTCGAGGTCGTAGTCGAAATAGGCGCCGGCGCGGTAGTCCTCGCACATCGCATGCACGCGGGCGGGATCGCGGAACGGGGCGAGGTAATGCTCGAGCGCGCGCGGGTCGATGGCTTCCAATGTCCTCGACTTGGTCTGGCTCGCCATCTTGAAGCGCAGGAAGAACTCGCCATTGCCAGAGATCAGCGTCTCCGGCAGCGGATAGGGCTGCGCCAGGAAGGTCCAGTGATAGATCTTCAGCGCGTAGGCGCGGTTCATCCGCTCCCAGTAATTATAGGTCGGCAGGATATCGAGCACCGCGAGCTTCGACAGCCGGCCGGGATGGTCGAGCGCGAGGCGATAGGAGACGCGGCCGCCGCGGTCGTGGCCGGCCAGCGCGAAGTGCACGTGGCCGAGCCGCTCCATCACTTCCACCATCGCCTTGGCCATGGCGCGCTTGCTGTAGGGGATATGCAGCGCATCGCTCTCGGGCATGTCGGACCAGCCATAGCCCGGCAAGTCGGCGATGATCAGCGTGAAGTGCTTGGCCAGCTCAGGCGCGACCTGGTGCCACATCACATGGGTTTCGGAGAAGCCGTGCAGGAGCAGCAGCGGCGGCCCGCTGCCGCCGACGCGGGCGAAGATGCGGCCGAACGAGGTGTTGATCCATTCGGAGGCAAAACCCGGATAGAGGTCGGCGAGATCGGACATCTTGTTGCATCCTTTAAAGGGTCAGTCGGGGCCGGCCCCGACACCTAAAATTGCGAAAACAACCCCATGCACAGTACCGGTATCATCATCGGGGTCAGTAAGCCCCGCGACGGATTACACATTCTGGGGTGCACATGTGGCCATCCGGTGACGACGACCGCGCCAAGCTAGCTCTGGACGAGCCCTCGCTCAGCCCTTGGCCTTCTCCGCCTCCACCGCCTGCCAGCCAATGTCGCGGCGGCAGAAGCCCTCGGGCCAGCTGATGCGGTCGACGGCCTGATAGGCGCGGGCCTGCGCTTCCGTCACGGACTTGCCGAGCGCGCAGACATTGAGCACACGGCCGCCATTGGCGAGGATCGCACCGTCCTTCTCGACCGTGCCGGCGTGGAAGATCTCGACGGTGTCCACCTTCGCCGCGTCATCGAGCCCCTCGATCCGCGTGCCCTTCTGGTAGTCGCCGGGATAACCCTTCGCCGCCATCACCACCGTGAGCGCGGAGTCCGGATGCCAGCGCAGATCGAAATTCTTCAGCTGTCCGTCGCAGGCGGCGAGGAACGCCGGCACGATGTCCGACATCATGCGCAGCATCAGCACCTGGCACTCGGGATCGCCGAAGCGGACGTTGAACTCGAACAGTTTTGGGCCCTGCGTCGTCAGCATGATGCCGGCGTAGAGAATGCCGCGGAACGGCGTGCCGCGCTGCTTCATGCCGGCGACCGTCGGCAAAATGATCTTCGCCATGATGGCGTCGTGGATCGCGGGCGTGACCAAAGGCGTCGGCGAATAGGCGCCCATGCCGCCGGTGTTCGGGCCGACGTCGTGGTCGAACACGCGCTTGTGGTCCTGGGCGGAGGCCAGCGGAATGGCGGTCTCGCCGTCGCACAGCGCAAAGAAGCTGATCTCGCGGCCCGGCAGAAACTCCTCGATCACGACTTCAGTGCCGGCCTCACCGAAGGCGCCCTCGAACATCATGGCGATGGCGTCTTCGGCCTCGCGCACGGTCTTGGCGACGACGACACCCTTGCCGGCGGCGAGCCCGTCGGCCTTCACCACGATCGGCGCGCCCTGGCTGCCAACGTAGTCGCGCGCGTCCTTGGCATTGGTGAAGCGCTTATAGGCACCGGTCGGAATGCCGAATTCAGTGCACAGCGCCTTGGTGAAGCCCTTGGAGCTTTCGAGCTGGGCGGGGATCCTGCTCGGGCCGAATGCCTTGATGCCGGCAGCGGTGAGATCATCGACGATGCCGGCCGCCAGCGGCGTCTCCGGCCCGACCACCACGAGCTCGACCTTGTTCGTCTTGCAGAAGTCGATCACCGCGGCATGGTCGGCGATATCGAGCGCCACGCATTCCGCCTCCCGCGCGATGCCGGCATTGCCGGGCGCGCACCAGAACTTGGTCACCAGGGGGGAGGCCGCGATCTTCCACGCCAGGGCATGTTCGCGGCCACCGGAACCGAGCAGGAGAATGTGCATCGAAGGCTCGAAATGAGGGGTTTTGCTGGAGGCGGAGGTCGCACGAATCGGGGCGGGGCTCAAGGGGGGCGGCGCCCGACCTCCCCTCATTCGAAGTAGGCGACGCTTACAACGTCAACTTTTGGCAGGACAGCTGCAGTGGAACGCTTCGGTTTCTGGGAAAGGACCGCTCGCCTGATCCATCAAGCCGCTGCCAATCCGGTGACGACGGATATCGCGTTGTAGCGCCCCCTGTGAATAACCGGGACATGCACCCCAAGGGACGTATTGCTACCCTGCATTGTGCCATCGTGAGGGACACGCTGATTCGAGTGAAGCCTTCGGGCGCGCACGGCAATTGGGCCCGTCGATCGTAGCGCTCAGCGGTTAGCGTCGTTCTTCGGAGAGACACATGGATTTAGATGAGGCAATTGCCACACTGCTCGAGCTTCTGCGGAATGACCGCGCACGAAACTACGGATATGACCTGTACGCACGCACTGGAGCAGAGTTTGCAGCTCGACAGCGGCATCCTCACGAGCACTACTTGGACGGTCCGGTTCGCGAGCTGTCGCCGATATTCTACGAAGCAGCTTGGGAATTGTGCAGGCGCGGAATTGTTCGACCGGGCGTCCGACGGTCCGGCGAGCAAGCTGTCGAGGAAGGCGGTTATTCGCTCACCGTTGCTGGGCGTGCCGCTCTAACAAATCTTGACGCAGCAACCATTCTGATCGCGCAACCCGGCTCACTTGCGGCGACCTTCAACGGCTATCGAAAACTTTTCGGTGATGGATTTCACCAGCGCGCCATGGAAGCCATCAGGTGCCGAAACGCTGAAGCATGGCTGGCTTGCTGTGCAATGGTCGGCGCAGCCGCCGAGTCCGTTTTACTAGCAATTGCGATCACTAAAGAGCGGGACGAGGAAAGGGTATTGAAAGCGTACCGCGCCAATCGAGGACGCCAAGCGGTGTTAAACATGATCATTGGCCAAGCCGACGCGCAAAGGCGCAACACTCTAACAACTTTTGCAGGTATCGTTTCGCTGTGGCGAGATGATGCCGCGCACGGTCGGGCCAGCCTTATTGATACATCAAATGCGGATGAAGCCCTGCGTCAGTTCCTCCACATGTGCCAGTGGGTCGCTCGCGAGTGGGATAACCTCACCGCTTAGCTCAAAGGACGTCGGAATCGGCATAGCAGGAAGTCATCATCTCGTAATTGGATCCTAGAATGTTCGAATTGCCTCCGTTTCGAAAATGCCCGAAGTGCAAAAAAGAGAGATTCGGGACGCTTTCAGTTGACGACAACACCGTCACTAAGCGCTGCGCAGATTGCCGGTACTCTCACGACGAGATTCTTCCTCACGTTGATAAGCGTGTCGTCTACTTGGATCAGTTTGCGGTATCCGAGCTCTACAAGACAAAAGAGGGGAAGCGTCGGCTGGGCGCACCAAGCGCAACATTTTGGCAAAGATGTTACGAGCTTGCTGACCTCGCTTACAAGCGCCAGCAGGTCATATTCCCGGCCTCCAACCTGCATTCGGACGAGACGATTGTCTGGCACTCGCCAAGCGAGTTGAGGTTGGCGCATGAGATGTTCAGCGGCGAGACGTTTTTTGAGAGAACCGACGAAATTGCAACAAATCAAGAGTGGGAATTTGCTGAGGCATATATCAGGGGTTCCAGCCCTCCTACTCTGACCTTTAACGTCGATGATATTCTGTCCGGTGACCGCAACGATTGGCTCCCAGTTTACCACATCAGCGTCGATTCCGATTATTCGATTTTTGCTCCGGGCCTACGTAGGGATCGATCGGTCGCAGAGACGAGCTTAAAGAGCCTAGCCGAAGGTTGGGCAAAGAACCGACCGACGTTCGACCAAATCCTAAAGCACGAGCTATCCAGCTACGGGTCCGCCATGCGCGAGGCTCTACGTGATCAAGTTGCCAAAACACAGGCGGCAATGGCTTCGGACGATCCATCGAGTGTGTTGGAGTTGCGCTTTGGCTTGATGAATCGGTACCGTCAACTTGCCGCTATGTTCGTTCATCGAGGCGTACCACCTCAAGATGCCTTCAATGAAGTATCCAAGTTTCTTGACTGGCCGGGGAATCAGGAACAGCCAGCGCATAAAATCTTCGCTTACCTAATCGCCGCCATCGGCTGGAGAGTGTCGTCCGGGCAAAGCCCAAACATAGGTGCCGGCATCCTGAACGACTTCACGGCTATCGCCACGTATGGGCCCTTTGTGGATGCCATGTTTGTAGACAGACAGTGCGCGTCACTATTGCAGCAAGGTCGGCTTCGCTCCGAATTGTCATACAAAGCGCGCATATTCTCGATGAGCAACCAGCAAGAATTTTTGGATTATCTCAAGCAGATTGGCGACTCTGCCACCGACGAGGTCCGACAGCTTGCAAATGAGCTGTATGGTGCGGAGCGATAGGCGAGACGCAAGTCGCGGAAGGTCTCGTCGTTCATCGTTTTGTGATCTGGCTAAGGAGCCCGGCCTTCAGCATCTTCTGCAGGGCACGGCCTTGGAAACAACCATTGAAATCGGGATGCATCGGTGCGTTGCGCCGCTCAACCCCTCACCCGAGTGAGCCTGCATCTGCCAAATGCTCTCTCCCGCAAGGGGGAGAGTGCGCCATAATCGGCATCGCAGGCTACACCTGCCTCCCCGCAATAATCTCCTGCAACGTCGCCACATGCCGCGCAAACGCCCCGCGCCCCGCAGCGGTCGCCGTCACCGTGGTCTGCGGCTTCTTCCCCACGAACGCCTTCTCCACCGACACATAGCCCGCCTTGGCCAAAGTCTCGATATGCGCGCCGAGATTGCCGTCGGTGGCGCCGGTCAGCTTCTTCAGCCGCGAGAACTCCAGCCCCGCTGTCGTAGGCAGCGCGTTCAGCGCCGCCATGATCTTCAGCCGCAGCGGCTGGTGGATGATGTCGTCGAGCTCCGCCACGGCTAGCCTCGCCGCATCCAGAAGATACCCGCGATCAGCGCGCCGCCATTGACGGCTGCCATCCACGGCAATAGCGGTACACCCGGGATATAAAAATATCCGATCAGCGTCAGCGCGATGATGGTCGCGCCGAGCGGTGCAAAGGCGTAGCCGAACCGAAGGCCCGCCGTCAGGTAGACCAGTGTGATGTAGACCTGCCAGAACACCGTTTGCTGCCGCGGCGAGAACCTGCCGAAATAGCAGCAGACGAGGCCGAAGGCGGCGATCAGCAGCAACGCCAGCAGAGTGCGCCTGTCGAACAGGCGGATGCCGTTTCTCGAAAGATGCCAGGCGCCGAGAGCAACGAGGCCGAGGGCCGAGACGACGTAGAGTGCAAACCAGAAATACAGCCCGTCATTCGCCACGAACCAGCTGTTCCAATAATAGGCCCCGTAGCGCGGCCAGAACCAGATCAGGACATCGTCGGCAAACGGCAGCACGGCCCACAGCAGCAGGACGAGGCCAGAGACCAGGTAGATCTGCGACCGCCGCACAGGACGAATGGTCTTCTCACGCTCGTTCAGCGCATCGGAAGCCCGCTTGCTGTCGGTCACGGGAGCGCTCCTTCCTGGGTATTGGCTGCAGGCCGCTGGATGATGTCGTCGAGCCCGGGCATGCGCTAGATCCGCCGCATCCAGAGGCCGCCGAGGATCAGGCCGCCGCCATTGACGAAGGCCATCCAGAGCGGGAACGCCTCGCCGATGGTGAAGAAGCCGAACAGCGTCAGCGCCGTGATGCCGAGGCCGATCGCAACGAACGCGTAGCCGAACCAGAGCCCGGCGAGTGTGTAGAACAACATGAAATAGATCGGCCAGAACGTTCCCAGCTGGCGCGGACCAAAATGACCGACAACGCTGGTGACGAGATAGCCGAACGCGAAGAACAGGGCGAATACCAGGAACAGCCTGATGCCGACGCCGGCGCCAAAGGGGTGGCTCTTCGGATCGAACACGCGAACTGCAATCAGACCACCGACGCCCAGAACGTCGACAGCAACCCAGGCGTAGACGGCGTAGATCGGCCAAAGCCAGGTCACGAGATTGGCTGCGAACACCAGCACGCCCCACCACACCGCTGCGAGGCTCGCCAGCTCATAGAGCTGGGATTGCTTCACGCGCTGGACGATGTCGTCGATATCGGCCAGCGCTGCGGACGCTTCCCTGCTGTCGATCATGACTGCCCTGCCCCGCGCGTTGCCACATCATCGGCGATCACCGAGATCGCCTTCGGATGGGTGACGATGCCCATATGATTGACGCCGTCAATGACCTTGACATCGACCGACGGCTTCACCGCCTGCACGGCCTCGGCATATTTGTCCGAGATCATCATCTCGTCCTCGGCGCCGCCGAAGATCGTGACCGGACGCGTGGTTGCCGGGAGATCGAGGCGATAGCCGCGCGTCGCGAAATTGCGCGTCAGGCGATCGGAATAGGTGGAGACAAGGTACTTCGCCGAGCTCGGCGGCACCGCCAGGGCCAGCACCGGAAGCTGCGAACAGCAGTCGATGCCGAGCTTGCGCAGCGCCGTCAGACCGAAGAAGCGCGGGACATTGAAATTGGCCCAGCCGCCTGCGTTCGGCCTGTTGGTCGGTGCGTCATAGCCGAGATAGGGCGCGAGCAGCACGGTGCGCACGAACATGTCCTGCATGATCGGCGTCGCGGCGATCCGCAGCGAGAAACCGGCGCCGGCGGAATGGCCGATCAAAGTGAGCGGCAGATCCGGCGCGGTCTTGCGAACTTCGGCGACGAAATCGACGAGGTCGTCCTCGAGCTGGCCGACATAGCCGATATCGCCGCGCGTGCCGGAGCCGCCATGGCCGCGGATGTCGAGCGCCCAGGTCTCCACCCCGCGCGCGGCGATCGCGTGGGTCAGCGCATGGTTGACGGTGCCGCTGGAGCCGGACGAGCCATGGATGAAGATCGCGCCGCGGCCGGAGCCATTTCCGTTCCGATGGGATCGGGCTCCGGATTCTTGTTTTGACGCGTTTTCTTCACGCGAACCGGCTTCCACTTCGCTTGAAAACGCTTTGGCCGCGTAGTGGCGATAGCCGATCCAGGTGCCGTCGCGGGCCTGGAAGCGCTCCAGCGGCGGCAGCGTGGACCAGTCGATTCCCTTGGTCGAATCGGAGACCGAGCGCATCTCGGGCGGCCGCTCCAGCGGCGTAGCGATCATCGCAGTCAGGATCAGCGCGACGCCGCCGACCGCACACAGGGCCCATTTCAGGCCGCTCAAAACGCCGCGCAGCAACCGGATCGCCATGGTTTACTCCCTCAAAGGCATCAATCAATAGAGAACTCTATACTACAGAGTACTCTCCAGATCAATCCCCGGATTGGCGCCGCGCGGCGAAAATCCTTAACGTCGGGTCTGACCCCAAAATGCCGAATCGTTTGCTAGATGCCGCCTGCGGAACAACTGAACAACGCGTTTGAATTCACCGTCTCCGAGCTCTCCCAGTCCCTGAAGCGGACGGTGGAGGATACCTACGGCCACGTCCGGGTCCGCGGTGAGATCTCGGGGTTCCGCGGCGCCCACTCCTCCGGCCATTGCTATTTCGCGCTCAAGGACGAGAGCGCCAAGATCGAGGCGGTGATCTGGAAGGGCGTGCACGGCCGGATGCGCTTCAAGCCCCAGGAAGGGCTCGAGGTCATCGCCACCGGCAAGCTCACGACCTATCCGGGCTCCTCGAAGTACCAGATCGTGATCGAGGCGCTGGAGCCGGCCGGCATCGGCGCGCTGATGGCGCTGATGGAGGAGCGCAAGAAGAAGCTCGCCGCGGAAGGGTTGTTCGACGAAGCGCGCAAGCAGCTGCTGCCGTGGCTGCCCGAGGTGATCGGCGTCGTGACCTCGCCGACCGGCGCGGTGATCCGCGACATCCTGCACCGGCTGGAGGACCGCTTTCCCCGCCGCGTGCTGGTGTGGCCGGTCAAGGTGCAGGGCGACGGCTCGGCCGAGCAGGTCGCGGCCGCCATCCGCGGCTTCAACGCGCTGCCCGAGGGCGGCAAGATTCCGCGCCCCGATGTGCTGATCGTCGCGCGCGGCGGCGGCTCGCTGGAGGATCTCTGGTCGTTCAACGAGGAGATCGTGGTGCGGGCAGCAGCGGAGAGCATGATCCCGCTGATCTCCGCGGTGGGGCATGAGACCGACATCACGCTGATCGACTTCGTCGCCGACAAGCGCGCGCCGACGCCGACGGCGGCGGCCGAGATGGCGGTGCCGGTGCGCAGCGAATTGTTCGTCGAGGTCGCCGATCTCGGACGCCGCACCCGCGCCTATTGGCAACGCAGCCAGGAGAGCCGCCGCAGCGAGCTGCGCGCCGCCGCACGCGCGCTGCCGGCGGCGGGCGATCTGCTGGCGATCCCGCGGCAGCGGCTGGATTCGGCAGGAAGCGCCCTGCCCCGCTGTCTCAAGGCCAACACGCACGCGCATTTCCGCCGGTTCACTGCAGCAAGTTCAAAGCTGACGCTGCGGGTGCTGCACGGCCAGATCTCGCAGGCGGATCATCGCCTCACCGTGTGCGGCGAACGGCTTGGGCTGTCCGCACGCTCGCTGCTGCGGCGTCGGCGCGACCGCTTTGCCGGACTTGAAGTTCGCTTGCGTGCCTCAAAGCTCTCCAATGCGCAGGCCCAGCGCAACGCGATTCTCCGCCAGCGCGAGCGCACGCATCGCCTCAGCGAGCGCGCCGGCCGCGCGCTTGTCACGTTGCTGCAGCGGCTAGAGGCCCGCGTCGAGAACAGCGGCAAGCTGCTGTCGGCACTGTCCTACCGCAGCGTGCTCGCGCGCGGCTTCGCGCTGGTGCGGGACGAGGCGGGACATCCGCTGCATGCGGCGGACAGCATCGGACCGAATGCGCGGCTCGAGATCGAGTTCGCCGATGGACGCGTGGGCGCAACGGCGGACGCGGATCGCCCGGCGCCAACGGCCAAGCGCGCGCCAGCGCAAGCAAAGCCGGTTGCGCAGGAGACAAAACCCGCACCGAAACGCGTCGGCAAGCCGGTGGATCAGGGCAGTTTGTTCTGAAGCGCGACGGCGGCGCTCCACTCTCACTGTCATTCCCCGCGAAAGCGGGGAATCCAGTACGCCGTGGCTTCTCAGTGAATCACAGCCGTCTCGGCGTACTGGATCGCCCGGTCAAGCCGGGCGATGACAGCGAGGGTGTGGAGGCCTGTGTATCCACAAACTCGTCATTGCGAGGAGCTCTTGCGACGAAGCAATCCAGAAGCTTTCCGCGGAGGGACTCTGGATTGCTTCCGCCTTCGCCAAGGCTTCGGCGGACAAGTCGCTGCGCTCGCAATGACGATGTGGAGACAGCGTGCCCTACCTACACGACAATCCCGCGTCGATCGTGGTCCAGAAGCCGCAATGCTCCGGCGCGCGCTGTGGGGCGCCGGCTTGGGCTTCGTACAGGAAGATCGCGACGGTGAAGACGACCAGTGCGGAGGCGAAGAGGACGTTGCGCATGAGGATGCGTTTAATCGACATCGTGGTCGAACTAAGGCGCCGTCACGTGCTGAAACCGGCGCCGCGTGCGATCCGTAGATTCCGGGTCGGCCATCACAGTCCGTGCAGGGCGGTGGTCGATGCGGGGCTGTCCGCCTGAATTTGTTCCTCGGGCGGCCCCGCTTTGGAAGACCCGTAGCCCGGATGGAGTGAAAGCGTAATCCGGGTTGGTGCCACGCACTGCGCTGTCCCGGATTGCGCTGCGCTCCATCCGGGCTACGGCACTCCCATTACCGCGCCAACCACTGCGCGACGTCCTTCTGCGACTCCGCGCGCGCCTCGGCATCCGTGCCGAGATGGCCGCGCTCGGGCACGGCGGCATCGTTGCTGCCGCCAGCTGCGTGCAGCGGCGTGTTGGCGCGGTCGAAATCGTGATAGGCGTCGGGATAGACCACGATGCGTGCGAGCGCGCTGCGGCCATGCGCGCCCTCGACCATCTGGCGACAGGCCGGCGGCGAGGAGACATCGTCATTGGCGCCGATCAGCACCAGGGTCGGTACCCGCGTGCTCCAGCCGAGACCGGCGGAGATCCGGCAGTCCGGATAGAACGCGATCGCGGCGCGGAAATCCGGCCCCGGATCACGCGCCGCGCTCTGCGGCCGCACGGCCCAGAGCAGCGCGCTCGCGCCGTTGGCCCAGCCCATCAGGCTGACGCGATCGCGCGCCACCCAGGACTGCTTCATCAGCCAGGCGCGCGATGCTGCGACATCCGTGACGCGCTCACGCCGCGCCTTGACGTGCATCTCCTTGACGCGGCATTGCGGCCCGAGCTCGCGCGAGCCGTAGCTGTCCGGCAATAGCACGGCATTGCCCGCCCTGAGCAGGCGCTCGGCCCAATCGCGATAGTGCGGCAGCACGGGATCGGAATGGCTGCTGAGGCCGCCGCAGCCGTGCAGCGCGATCACGGCCGGAAACGGCCCCGCACCTTCAGGCTTGTAGAGCTGCGCATGCAGTACGCCGGACGCCAGCGGAATGTCGACCGGCTGCGGCGCCGGCGCGGCACGCGCGGCCGACATCAGCAGCATCAGGAACAGGGTGGTCAGTCGAAGGCGCATCGGACTCTGCCATAGGAGATGCCGGAACCAGCGATCCTTCGCCCAAGCACTATCACGCGGAAACGGCGGCAAAACATCACAAACCGGTGGGTTTACCGGGCGGACAAGCCACCCTATCTATGCTACATCCCGTCCAACACATCGTGCCCTCCAGTTTCCACGGAGCGGCCTTCCACGGAGACTTTCGACCGTGCTGAACAAGTTCGGCCCCTCGGGCCATGGCGAAGCGCAAGTGCAATATCTCGACGGCGACTTCCGCGTGATCTCGCCGGGCACCTTCGTGCGCTGTGCCATCACCGATACGCGGATTCCGCTCGACGAGCTGAAGTACTGGAGCGTGGATTTGCAGGAGGCCTACGCCACACCCGCCGCCGTGCTGCAACGGCATTTCCCCGGCGCGCCGAAACCGCAGTCGTGATCGTTCGGCTCTCGTAGGGTGGGCAAAGGCGCAAGGCGCCGTGCCCACCATCTCTCCAGGAGCGCGATGGACAAGGTGGGCACGCGTTGCTTTGCCCAGCCTACGAGATCGAACTCTTGGCATGGTTCGGCTATTGGGGCTCGGGAGCATCGCCGCCCACGCAAGCCTTGATGAAACTCTTCCTGGCTTCGCCGACGACCTTCTGGTCGATCGCCTGCTTCAGGCAATCGAGCCGCGCCTGCGCCATGCAGAGCTGCAGCTGGTCGCGCTTGTCCTGCCCCTTCAGGCTCGCCGTCGTGGCAAGGCACGTCACGCGCTTGGTCGCGGGAACCGGCACGGTGCTGCTTGGCGCAGCGGGAGAAGCCGCAGGCGGCGTTTGCGCGAATGCGGGCGCAACGATCAGACACACAAGGCTGGCGGCAACGGTCGCAGACGGCAGTTTCATCGAATTCTCCTGATCGTCGGGAACCGATAGGCGTTTTGCGATGAATGTCGCCTGAATGGCAGGCTGCTGCGGGGTTGGGCAAAGCGCAGCAGTGCGGCGTGGCACGAGCGGTGCAGCTTTTTTCGCGTCATGGGGATGGAGACGATGTTCGCATGCAACTGAACTGCGAGTCTCAGAGAGGAAAAGATCTTCGCCGTGTCGATACGCGTTGCATCGATGAGTGCTTGCACTCCGTAGTTAGTCATTTCGCGCTGTGGTTGGATTCTTTATTGCGATCCGGCGCCCTTAAGTTGTTTGACGAAGTCTTGTTGAAACAGAGAGCTGCTACAGTGTTCGTTAGGTAATTAGCCCTGTTCTTTTTATCGCACAGACAATCAAGTCAACCAAACGGCCATCGAGCTTTGGAATTGGCGAAGTCTGTGAACGGGCTCATAGCGAAGAGCCATCCGACGGGCTACGATCACCTCGAAAATTTGCGGTGGAATATCTGTAAATCGAGAGTCAAACGATGGGGGTGATCATGCCCACCATATTGGACTTGCTCTATCGTGAATATTGTCGCGCCCGTCTCGCTGAAATGCGCAAACAGCTTCTGATCGCAGCTGAACGCTCCGAAGCTCTCGAAGCGCTTCATCATCCTGCGGATCAGCTTGACGATGAGGGGACCGACGCGCATCGCAAGACCGGTCTCGGCCTGCCGCATTGAAGTGGCCCGCGACCGGCGATCTCTCCCGCGTAGCAGTGACCAAGCAATTGGCAACAGTTTGGGAGTGAGCAATGAATACGCCCGAATGCTATACGGTCGTGGTGGCCTGCGTCTCGTGCCTGACCATCATTGGATTGATGGCCGCTGGGGCGTGGTGAGCACGACTGATTGCTGAACTGCGATACCGGTGCGCGTGAAGAAGACGCGTCAAAACGGGAATCCAGAGCTCCGGTTCTGATTCAATCAGAACCAGAGCTTCAGGTCCGGATGTCAGCTTCCGGGCGGGGAATACGAAGAACGCAGCTTCGCCGCGTTCTGGCGGACCTGCTTGATCTCGTCCTGCGTGAACAACCTGGTCAGTTTCACATTCTGCAGGGTGCCGGCGGTGACGGTCAGGCCGGAAATGGCCGGCGCCGCACCCGGATCAGGCACATCGAAAATCACCAAAACGCCTGGGCCGTCGGCCGCAACGCTGTACATCGAAAGCAGCTTTCCGCCGGCCGCTTCGATGAGCTTTCGTGCCGCCTCCTGGCGATCGGTCGTGGGATTCTCCAAAATGGCATTGAGAGCGCGTGGTGTGTATTGTCCGGTGAGGCAAAAATGCATGGCATGTTCTCCTCTGGTTTTTTGGCAATGATTCTCCCCGCCGTTCCGAACTGATCGTTACGGCCGCTGCATCTGAAGTGATGAAGGTACAGCCCGCCGTGGGCATAAACGCCGCCGATGATTTCCGGGAGATCGGCACGTCCCGGTGACGGCTCTCATGGAAGGCTACATCAACTCCCGAACGTGCGGAAGAGAATTCATCCGCCGCGACATGTCGCCCGATCAGTTGTCGAATACCGCATGGCGATGGATGAATTGTTTTTCCATCCTTTGCTCTTTGGCTACGGCGGACGAGCTTGCCCACCCAACGAGATCATCGCCTGCTGAACCGCCGCTCGCGCGCCTTGTAGAGATGATCGTGGATCAATTGCCGGAGCGCTGTCGGATCATCGAATTCGAGCTGCACAGCGAACGGCACGATGCTAGCAGGCAGGCCCTTGCGGCCGCGGAGGCGCGCGAGATCCTTTTCCGTCGTCACCAATGTGTACTGCTCGCGCTGCGCCTCCGCTGCGAGAGCTGCGATCTCGTCGTTTGAAAACATGTGATGATCGGCGAAGGCACGCGTGCGCGCGACCTCGATGCCGCAGGCGCGCAAGCTGCGGAAGAATCGTTCGGGATCGCCAATGCCCGCGAATGCGAACACCGGCTTGCCCAACAGTCTTGCGACCGACTCTGCGTCCGGCCTCAGGCGCGCACGCAGCTCGGGCTTGTCGCGCTTGGCAAGCTCGGCCGCGACATCGTTGGCGGCGCGGCCGTCCCCGATCAGCACCAGCGCGTCGGTGCGCGCAAGCTGCGCCTTTAGCGGCGCGCGCAGCGGGCCGGCGGGAAATACCTTGCCGTTGCCGAGGCCGCGTTCGCTATCGATCACGATCAGCGAGGTGTCCTTGACCAGGCGCGGGTTCTGAAAGCCATCGTCCATCAGGACCACGGTGGCGCCTTGCGATTTGGCGAGCGCGACACCCTCGAGACGGTCACGCGCCACCGCGACCGGGACATCGCGCGCCATCATCAAGGGCTCGTCGCCGATGTCCACTGCGGTGTGGCGTGCGCGGTCGACCATGACCGGGCCCTGCAGGCGTCCGCCATAGCCGCGGCTGAGCACCACCGGGGTCTCGCCGAGCTCGCGCAAAAGCTTCGTCAGCGCCAGCACGGTCGGTGTCTTGCCGGCACCGCCGACGTGATAATTGCCGACGCAGATCACGGGGATGCCGGCATCCACGCCTTTGCGCAGCATGCGTCGTTCGGTGATCGCGCCGTAGAGCGCTCCGAGCGGCCATAACGCGTACGACTGGAGAGAACGTGGCCGGTACCAGAAGGCCGGCTCACGCATTGGCGGCTCCCATCTCGATCCGCAGTTGCAGCAGATATGGCTCGAGCGCGATCATGGTCCGATCGAGCGCGCCGCCGAGATCCTCGACCACGCCAGTGCCTGCGCGCTGCATCTTGTCGCGCAGGGTGGGATCGGCCAGCAGCTGGCCGAGCTGCTTGACCAGCGCCTCCGGCGTGTCGGCCTGGCGCGCACCGCCGCTGCCGTCGAGCGCCTCATAGACATCGGCGAAGTTGAAGACGTGCGGACCATGCACGATCGCGGCACCGAGCTTGATCGCCTCGATCGGGTTCTGGCCGCCATGGCGGATCAGCGATCCGCCCATGAACACGATCGGCGACAGCCGGTAAAACAGGCCGAGCTCGCCCATGGTGTCGGCGACATAGATGTCGGTGGTCGCGGTCGGCAGCTCCTCGCGCGAGCGCAACGCCGGCTTCAGGCCTGAGGCCGTGATCAGGCCAGCGATCGAGGAGCCGCGATCGGGATGGCGCGGCACGATCACGGTGAGGAGCTGCGGGAAGAAGCCGGAGAGGCTGCGATGCGCCGCGACCAGCATCTCGTCCTCGCCCGGGTGGGTCGAGGCCGCGACGATGATGGGGCGCCCGCGCGTCATCGCCATCAGCCGCTCGAGCTTGGCGGGATCGGCCGGCGGCGCCGGCACGTCGAGCTTGAGGTTGCCCGTGGTGACGACGTCGCGGCCGCCGAGCGTGGAGAAGCGTTCGGCATCGGTCTTCGACTGTGCGAGGCAGATGTCGAAACGCGACAGCAGCGCCGAGATGGTGCCCTGCATGCGGCGCCAGCGCGGGAAGGAGCGCGGCGACATCCGCCCGTTGATCAGCACCATCGGCACCCGGCGCGTCGCGCCCGCCAGGATCAGGTTCGGCCACAGATCGGATTCGATGAACAGCGCCAGCGACGGCTTCCAATGATCGAGGAAGCGCGCGACATAGCGCGGCGAGTCGTACGGCACGTATTGATGAATGACGTCGGGCGGAAACCGCTTTGCGACCACGGCGGCCGAGGTGACGGTGCCCGAGGTGAGCAGGATGCGCAGATTGAGATCGCGCAGGCGCTCGATCAGCCCCGCTGCGGCCAGCACCTCGCCGACACTGGCGCCGTGGATCCAGACCAGCGGACCATGCGGCCGCACGTCCCGGGACAGGCCGCGCCGCTCGCCGACGCGCGCGGGATCCTCCTTGCCCTGCTTCAGCCGCCGCTTGATCAGCGCCGGCGCAAGCGGCACCAGGCCGGAGGCCAGGCGCTGATACATCCGCAGCGTCATCGGCAACGAATTGGGCAGCGAATTAGGCATCTTCCGGTCCCGGGCGGCCGAGTTGCGCATAGGCGCGGCGGGTCGCCTCGTTCAACGTCTCTTCCAGCTCCAGCCGCAGCGCTTCCATCATGGCAGCATCGGCATCTGCGGGAACGTGGATTTCCTTGATGCCGACCAATGCGCCCCGCCCGAATGGCAAATTGATGGTGGTGCGGTCCCAGTTTTTCAGCCGGACGAAGCGGCTGGTCGCCATTGCGAAAGGCATGATCGGCCGCCCCGATTCCCGTGCCAGCATGATAATGCCGAGCCCGGCCACGCGCGAGCGCTTGGGGACATCGGCGGTCAGCGCGACATTACAACCGGTCTGGAGCGTGCGCACCATTTCCTTGAAGGCGCCGACCCCGCCCTTGCGGTGAAAGGCACCGCCGTGATCGCCGGAACCGCGGATGGTGCCGATGCCGAGCCGCTCGGCGGCGATCGCATTGAACTCGCCGTCGCGGTGGCGGGAGATCAGGACCTTGGCGCGATAGGAAGCCTTGTTCTGGTTCTTGATGAAGGGCGTGAGGAAATGCTGGCCGTGCCAGAACGCGAAGATCGCCGGGAGCTGCGGCTCAACCTGCGCATAGACGTCGGGCGGATCCAACGTGAATTTGTTGGTCCGCCAGACCAGACGCAGATATTCGGCCGCCAGGACCCCGACGGCACGCTGAACGAAGCTGCTTCGCAGCGTATTGCGAAGCAGTTTTTTCAACGCGCCGGTTCTTGATTCGGGTCGAGCAACCGGTGGAGGTGGACGATGAAATAGCGCATCTGCGCATTGTCGACCGTGCTCTGCGCCTTGGCCCGCCAGGCGGCATGGGCGGTCGCATAATTCGGATAGAGGCCGACGACCTCGACATCGTCGAGGTTCTTGAAGGTGTTGTGCTCGAGATCGACGAGCTCACCGCCGATGACGAGGTGAAGCAGTTGTTGCGGGGCGCTATCTGGCATGAGTTCTGTTCCTAACGGGCTGCCCGGCAAAAGCAGTGTTCGACGAGCACGACGAAAAGCGCTTTAGGCCAAGGGACGGTTTCGAAAATGCGCGACAATGCCCGCATGACGATCGCGTCCCGCTGCCACCAGCACCCCGTGCGCCACTTCCCGGCGGTTATAGAGGATGGGTTCTCCGGAGAGGTCGCTCATCCTACCATCGGCTTCCTGCACGATCAAATCGGCCGCCGCAAGGTCCCAATCATGGCTGTTGCCCCCCGCAAAAGCCGCATCCAGCGCGCCATGGGCGACCCGGCACAGGCGCAGCGCGAGCGAGCCGATTCGCGGATGCAGCTTGATCTCGCCGCCCGAGCTGTTGAGCCGCTCGACCATCGGTTTCGGGCCGGCGACACGGGAGAAGTCGAGCGCGGATCCGGGCGAAGCCTGCACGGCTACGCCGTTGAGCGTGGTGCCCTGGCCGCGTGCGGCGAAGAAGAACTCACCGCTAACAGGCGCGAACACCGCGGCCAGTACGGGCGCGGCATCCTCGACCAGCGCGACGCTGACGCACCAATCGTCGTGGCCATTGAGGTAGTTGCGCGTGCCGTCGATGGGATCGACGATCCAGGTCAGCCGCCGCGACAGCCGGGCCACATCGTCGGCGCTTTCCTCAGAGAGCCAGCCATAATCCGGCGTCGCACTGCGCAGGCGCGCTTCGAGCAGGTCGTTGACGGCGATGTCGGCTTCCGACACCGGCGAGGACGCGCCTTTGGTCCACTTCTTCAACTCGGTACGAAACATCGACTGCGCCAGCGCGCCCGCCTCGCGCACCGTGTCTTGCAGCAGCGCCGCATCGCGCGTCAGGATGGTTTCGCCCGGGGCATTCGCCTCAACGTCCGCCAAGCGTCAATCCCTCGATGCGCACCGTGGGCGCATTGATGCCGTAGCGGAACTCGAGATTATTCGCGGGCTGCATCGACTTGAAGATCTCGAACAGGTGCCCTGCGATCGTCACCTCGCTGACGGGATAGGTGATCTCGCCGTTCTCGATCCAGAAGCCGGAGGCGCCGCGGCTGTAATCGCCGGTGACGCCGTTCACGCCGGAGCCGATCAGATCGGTGACGTAGAAGCCCTGCTTGATGTCGGCGATCAGCTCGGCGGGCGTCGGCGTGCCGGGCTCGAGATGCAGATTGTACGGCCCGGGCGAAGGCGATGAGGAGACGCCGCGATGAGCGTGGCCGGTAGTGGCAAGGCCGAGCTCGCGCGCGGTGGCGCAGTCGAGCAGCCAGGTCGTCAGCACGCCCTCGTCGATCAGCGCGATCTTCTTCACGGCAACGCCTTCTGCGTCAAACGTCTGCGAGCGCAGGCCGCGCTTGCGCAGGGGATCGTCGATGATGCGGATGTTCTTCGCAAACAGCTGCTGGCCGAGCTTGTCCTTGAGGAAGCTGGTCTTGCGCGCGATCGAGGCGCCGTTGATGGCGCCGACGACATGGCCGACCAGCGAGCCGGCGACGCGCGGATCGAACACGACAGGCACCTTGCAGGTCTCGACCTTGCGCGGATTGGAGCGCGCCACGGTGCGCTCGCCGGCGGAACGGCCGACGATCTCCGGCGACAACAGGTCGGCGCCATGCGGCGCCGAGGTGAAGTCGTAATCGCGCTCCATGCCGGTGCCTTCGCCCGAGATGGCGGTGGCCGAGATGCCCTGGCTGGAGCGCAAATAGGAGCCGTGGAAGCCGGTCGAGGTGACCAGCACCATGCCGCCCATGCCCGCGGACGCCGAGGCGCCGCCGGATTTGGTGACGCCCTTCACGGCGAGCGCGGCAGCTTCGGCCGCGAGTGCGCGGCGCTCGAGCTCGCTGGTGGCGGGCACATCGGGGTCGAGCAGATCGAGGTCGGGGAAGTCGCGCGCGAGCAGCGCGGGATCGGCGAGCCCGACATATTTGTCGTCGGGCGCAACGCGCGCCATCGCGACCGCGCGTTCGGCAAGCTGGGTCACGGCATCGCCGCTGACGTCGTTGGTCGAGACCACCGCCTGGCGCTGGCCGACCAGCACGCGCAGGCCGACGTCGTCACCCTCGGAGCGCTCGGATTCCTCGACGCGTCCGTCGCGCACCTCGACGCCTTGCGAGACGCCGCGCACCGCGACCGCGTCGGCCGCATCCGCGCCGGCGCGCTTGGCCGCCTCCACCAGCCGCTGCGCCAGATCCGACAAAGCGGACTGGTCGAACAGGTCGCGGCTGGCCTTTGACCCCTTGGCGGAATCCTTGGACGAAAGCGTCGAGCTTGCGGATGGTGAAGAGTTCACGAACGAAATCCTGTTGGGGCGGGGGTTCGGGACCGGAACCCACAGATGTGCCCTGATCGCGCGGACTTCAAGCATTTTCAGCCCGCCAAAAGCTCAGATTCGCACCTTTGACGCAACGTCTCGTCAATCATGCGCGCCAAGGTCTTGTCAATCATGAGCAGCAGTGACGGTGGGTTAACCAGCCTTTTTAAGCGGTTTCGGAAAGCCGCGCGCTAAGGTCCTCGCATCGACCGGGAACATAATCCCGGCGGGGAGAACTAAAGCCGTGAGGCGTCAAACAGCAACATGCGGGGTCGCTCCCGCCGGGTCGAGCCGCTCTCTGCGGCTCGACCCCCTTTCCCTTCCGGTCCGCTTCGATGCGCACGATCCGCGCGCCGACGGACATGTCAGGCAGATCGAGCTTCATCGCGAACGCGTCGTGCTTCGCCGCGCCGTTCGCGGCATGCAGATGGCGATCAACGTCCGCGTCAGCGACTTCACAGGCGTCGCACTGCGCGGCAATGACGAAGCGCAGGCCATCGTCCTGGTGCATCGCGATCCCTCGCTCTCCGTTCCGCTGCTCGTCGGCGCCGACGGCGACGAGCTCGTCGAAGCCTTGGCGATCTGGAGCGAGCTGTTCGCGCTTCCGCAGCTCGACGAAGGTGCACGCAAGCCCGCAGCCCGCCGCCGCCGCGCCAATGCCATCCGCGCCCGCCGTCCGAAATTCCTGATGCGCCGCCGTGTTGCGATGGCACGCGAGCTGTCGGTTCATCGCGAAGAACGCGAGATCATCGCGAGGAATTAAACGGCATTCACAGGTGCCGTAGGGTGGGCAAAGCGAAGCGTGCCCACCTTTTTGTCAATCATTGAGAGAACGTGGGCACGGCGCAAGGGCGCCTTTGCCCACCCTACGGCAGCTACGCCGCCCGCATCACCGCGTCCACCAGCAATCCCGCAAACAGCAGCGCTCCCGCATATTTGTTCGAATAGAACAGGCGCTTGCACAGCTCGGGATCGTCGATCCGCAAGCGCACGATCTGCGATGCCAGGTGCACGGCGAAGGCGATCAGTCCGAGCCAGGCCGGCCAGCGCGCATCGCCTGAGGCCAGCGCGACTCCGATCAGCATCACCGAAAGCCCGTAGAACAGGATCAGCGCCTGGTGCGTGTGCGCGCCGAACAGGCGCGCGGTGGACTTGATGCCGATCAGCGCGTCGTCCTCGGCGTCCTGATGCGCGTAGATCGTGTCATAGCCGATCACCCACGAAATCGCGCCGGCATAGAGCACCATCGCGGTAACGTCGATGCGGCCGAAGGTGACGGCAAATCCCATCAGGGCGCCCCAGGAGAAGGCAAGCCCGAGCACGATCTGCGGCCACCAGGTGATGCGCTTCATGAAGGGGTAGATCGCGACGATCAGGAGCGAAGCGATGCCGGTCGCAATCGCGAAGCGGTTGAACTGCAGCAGCACGATAAGGCCGATCAGCGCCTGCACGACCATCCAGGCCAGCGCCTGCTTCGTGCTCACCTGCCCCGACGGCAGCGGCCGCGAGCGGGTGCGCTCGACCTTGTCATCGAGGTCGCGGTCGGTGATGTCGTTCCAGGTGCAGCCCGCCCCGCGCATCACGAAGGCGCCGATGAAGAACAGCAGGATGGTGAGCGGCAGTCCGCGGACGTCATGCGCCATGCCGCTCGCGAGCGCGGCCGACCACCAGCACGGCATCAACAGCAGCCATGAGCCGATCGGACGATCGAAGCGGGACAATCGCAAATAAGGCCGCGCCCATGGCGGCGCGAGCGTATCGACCCAGTTGCCGGTGGAATCGGCAACGCGGGCGGATGTGCTAGTGCCCAGTTTTCGAAGTTCGTATTCCATCGCGGCGTATTCCGGTACGAACTTCGAAAACTACAAGGGCACTAGCAAGAAATTATAATTCACGTGCCGCTTATCGATTTGAAGTTCCTATGAGGATCTCGCGGCAAGGACCGTAGGAACTTCAAATCGGCGGCACGTGCATCATCGAGTCAGGACGTTGCCGTTGAGCGTGTCGAAGGTGCTGCCGCCCTTCTTGCCGGCATTGGCCTCAGGCGCCGAGCCTGAACCGAGCACCTCGCTCAGCGACGGGCCGGCCGGACCGCGCGGCTGGTTCTGCATCTGCTGCGCGACGTTGCAGACCTTCGTCGCCATGGCCTCGGTATTCTTGTGACCGTCCTTCATCTGCGCGCCGATCTGCGCCGGGATTCCGCATTTGGCGGCGTGGGACTCGATGTACTTGATCATCTTGGTCTCAGCCTGGCTGAAATTGCGGATCAGCTTGCAGGCTTCGTCCGGCGGCGCATGACGGTCGCTCGCGGCCTTGATCAGCTTGCCGCGCTTCTCGGCTTCCTCGCGCAGAGGAATGAAAGCCTTCATGCAGTCCTCGCCGGGGCCGCCCTGGGTCGGCGGGGCCGCGCTGAAGGCGCCAGCGCCGCCGACGGGCGCGGCGCCGTTCACGGGAAAGGACGATTGCGGTGCCGTGCCGACCGAAGCGGTCGGCGCCGAGCCGTTCACCGGGGGAAACGCGGAACTGGTGGCGGCCTGGTTCGGCAGCGGCGCCGGGAAGGCGCTTTGCGCATAGGCGCCCGCGGTGCTCAAGGTGACCATGGCGGCAGTGATCGGAACCATCAAATGACGGATCATCAGGATAGTCTCTCCGGCAGGAGGTACGGGTTCAGCGTCTTCCCAATTGAAGCGCAACCAGCGTGTTCGCGTTTTTACGATTCCCGCCGGCGCTTAACAACCCGTTGAATAGGGCAAGAGCGCGGCGCGGGGACGCACCATTTCGGCAATATTTACCCCCGGAATAGCTGCTTTCGGTTAAGAACGGCCCCAAATCGGACCTCTGAACGATGCCCTCCCACGATTTTCGCGCTCCCCGCCTGTTCGTCGACGCTCCTCTTGCCCAGGACGCCAGGATCCCGCTCGACCGCGACCAGAGCAATTATCTCGGAAATGTGCTGCGGCTTGCCGCCGGGGCCGAGGTTTTGGCCTTCAACGGCCGGGACGGCGAGTGGCAGGCCGCCATCGAAGGTCGCAAGCGGCCGGACGGCCTCGTGATCCTGCAGCAGACCCGGCCCCAGGACGGGCTGCCTGACGTCGCCTACGTTTTCGCCCCGCTCAAGCATGCCCGGCTGGATTACATGGTCCAGAAGGCCATCGAGATGGGCGCCGCCGCGCTTCATCCGGTCCTGACCCGGTTCACCCAGGCCTCCCGGGTCAACACCGAGCGGATGCGCGCCAATGTCGTCGAGGCGGCCGAGCAATGCGGCATCCTGAGCATCGCAACGGTCGCCGAGCCGGTGCCGCTGGAGCGGTATCTCAGTCAGCGCCCTGCTGGCCGCCTGCTGATCTTCTGCGACGAGGCGGCGGAGGTGCAAAACCCCGTTCAAAGCCTGCAGAACGCCCGCGAGGCCGGACAGGGGATCGACGTGCTGATCGGCCCCGAGGGCGGCTTTGCCGAAGAAGAGCGGGCCCTGCTGCTGCGGCAGCCCAAGATCCTCCGGCTGGCGCTCGGCCCGCGGATCATGCGGGCCGATACCGCCGCCGTGGCCGCCCTGGCCCTTGTGCAGGCGGTGCTGGGCGATTGGGCGGCAGGACCGTCGCCTAGTGATTGAGGCTCGATTGCCACCGCGCAGGAGATGCGCCCCCTCTCCCGATTGCGGGGGAGGGTTGGGGTGGGGGTGCCTCCGCGTCGGGATCATCTGAGGTTTTAGCGAGAAATTCCCCTAGCGGAGAGAGCCGCCACCCGGCGCTTCGCGCCGACCTCCCCCGCAAGCGGGAGAGGTTGAGCGAGCCCGCGGCGGCTCAGGTGGCTCCCTGGCACAGGACCTCGCGCGTCAAGAACGTCCATTTGCCCGCCTGTTAAGCGATTGATCCTTTGGAGGTCGAAACCGCTTTCGGGCCATGCTAAGGGCTGCGCAATTCCTGTCCTTCCCCTTGCCTGCCCGGTTCCACCGGCACGATGGACCCAGTTATGACCGCGACTGCCACCTCAAATGCTGCCGGCTCCGCCGCCTGGGCGGATACGCTGCTGTTGTCGTTCGCGCAGGCCGGTTACGTCAGGGCCGAGCCCGCCATCCTGCAGCCGGCCGAGCCGTTCCTGGACCTCTCCGGCGAGGACATCCGCAAGAGCCTGTACCTGACCACGGACCTCTCCGGCGAGGAGCTGTGCCTGCGCCCGGACCTGACCATTCCCGTGGCGCGCGATTACCTGAGCTCCGGTCGTGCCGGCCAGCCGGCCGGGTTCAGCTATCTCGGCCCGGTGTTCCGCTACCGCAGCGGCCAGGCCAGCGAATTCCTGCAGGCCGGCATCGAATCGTTCGGCCGCCAGGACCGCGCCGCGGCCGACGCCGAGACGTTGGCGCTCGGGCTCGAAGCGACCGCGGCCTTCGGTGTCCGCGACGTCGAGATCCGCACCGGCGACGTGGCGCTGTTCAATGCGTTGCTCGACGCGCTCGACCTCTATCCGGTCTGGCGCCGCCGCCTGGTCAAGGACTTCAACCGCAAGATCAGCCTGGAAAAGGATCTGGAACGGCTGGCGGCCGCGACCACGGCGACCCGCAGCGAATATGAGGGCGTGCTCGCCGCCCTCGCCGGCTCCGACCGCAAGGCGGCGCTCGCCTTCGTCACCGATCTGATGTCGATCGCCGGCACCACCAATGTCGGGGGACGCACCACGGCCGAGATCGCCGATCGCTTCCTCGAGCAATCGACGCTGAAGGGCGGCGCGCTGCCGCGCGAGGCGATCACCGTGCTCAAGCGCTTCCTGACGATCGCAGGCAATCCCGACGATGCCATCGCCGAGCTGCGCGCGCTTACGCTTGATGCGAAGCTCGACCTCACGGCTGCGATCGACCAGTTCGAGAGCCGGGTCGGCTTCATGGCAGCGCGCGGCATCGACGTGAAGCAGACGCGCTTCTCGACCGCGTTCGGGCGCGGCCTCGACTATTACACCGGCTTCGAATTCGAGCTGCATCACCGGGGCAACGGCGCCGAGCCGCTGGTCGCCGGCGGCCGCTATGACGGGCTGATGACCCAGCTGGGATCGACTGAACCGATCCCCGCGGTCGGCTTCTCGGTCTGGGTGGATGCGCTGACGAAGATCGGCCGCAAGGTGGGAGCTTAAGTCATGAGCGCGCCATTCGTTCTGGCCGTTCCCTCCAAGGGCCGCCTTCAGGAAAACACCGAGGCCTTCTTCGCCCGTGCCGGCCTCAAGCTGTCGAAGGCCGGCGGCGCCCGAGACTATCGCGGCACGCTTGCAGGCCTCGACCATGTCGAGGTCGCCTATCTCTCGGCGAGCGAGATCGCCTCGCAACTGTCGCGCGGCTTTGCGCATCTCGGCGTCACCGGGGAAGACCTGGTGCACGAGAACATTGCGGACGCCGACAAGCGCGTGTCGCTGATCGATGGGCTCGGCTTCGGCTATGCCGACGTCGTCGTCGCGGTGCCGCAGGCCTGGATTGACGTTCGCACCATGGCCGACCTCGACGACGTCACCACCGGCTTCCGCGAGCAGCATCACATGCGGATGCGGGTCGCGACCAAGTTCGTCAACCTCACCCGCGCCTTCTTCCAGAGCCACGGCATCACCGATTACCGCATCGTTGAAAGTAGTGGCGCGACCGAAGGCGCGCCGGCGGCCGGCAGTGCCGAGCTGATCGTCGACATCACCACGACGGGCGCGACGCTCGCCGCCAACGGCTTGCGGGTGCTCGACGACGGCGTGATCCTGCGCAGCCAGGCTAATCTGGTCGCCTCGAAAGAGGCCGACTGGACGCCGCAGGCGCGGGAGACCGCGCGCGTCATCCTCGATCACATCGCAGCAAGGTCGCGGGCCAACAAGTATCGCGAGGTCCGCACCCGCTTCCGGCAATGCGACGCCGCCCTGCTCGGCGAAGCCCATAGCCGGTACGGCGTCGAGGCCCCGTTCGGCGGACCGACGTCGTCGGGCATGTTGACGCTGCACTGCCCACCGGGGCAGCTCTATGCGCTGGCAAGCTTCCTGCGGGAGCATGGCGCCGAAACCGTCTCGGTGGTTTCGCTCGACTACGTGTTCGACCGGGAGAACCCGCTGTTCGCCAAGCTGGAGGCGTTCCTGCGGCAGTGAGCCTCAGGTCCGCTCAGCTTTTCCGTTCAGCTTTGCGACAGCAAACCGCAGCTACCATATGCTGTTGAGATGACTTTGAACGCCTCTGGAACCTTGATCGATGACGTTGGGCTCTGACGTTTCCGGCATGACGACGACCGCAAGCACCGCGGCCGCGAAGGGACTGTCGATCGTCGTCCCCGTCTACAACGAGGCGGCGGGCCTTGCCGCCCTGCACCAGCGCATCTGCGATCTCGCAAAAACCTTGCGGGAGCGCTATCGCCTGGCTTGCGAGGTCGTCTATGTCGACGACGGCAGCAAGGATGCGACGCTGGCGATCGCCCGCTCGCTGCCGGCCGACGCGATCGACGTCCAGGTGGTGTCGCTGTCGCGCAATTTCGGCAAGGAAGCGGCGCTGATGGCCGGCCTCGACCATGCCCGGCTCGGCGCCGTCATGTTCATGGACGGCGACGGCCAACATCCGCCGGCCCTGATCGAACAGCTGGTGCGGCACTGGATCGATGACGGCTATGACGTCGTCTACACCGCCAAGGCGCATCGCGACAACGAGACCTTCCTGCGCCGGGTCGCCGTGCACGGCTTCTACGCGCTGATCAATTGGGGGGCACGGCAGAAGATACCCGAGGACGCCGGCGACTTCCGCCTGCTGTCGCCGCGCGCGGTCACAGCGCTCAGGCAGCTGCCCGAGCGCAACCGGTTCTTCAAGGGCCTCGCCAGCTGGATCGGCTTCCGCCAGATCCGTGTCGACTATGAGCCGTCCGCGCGGGCCCATGGCGTCACCACCTTTAACGCCGCGAGCCTGCTCGGCCTGTCGATCGAGGGCCTGACCTCGTTTTCGGTCGCACCCCTGCGCTTCGCCAGCCTGCTCGGCGTCATTCTCGCCGGGGGCGCCTTCCTGTTCGGCCTTTCGATCCTCTGGGAGGTATTCACGACCGGCAAGCAGGTGCCCGGCTATCCCTCGCTCGTGATCGGCCTGATGACGATCGGCGGCGTGCAGCTCATCATGATCGGCATCGTCGGCGAATATATCGGCAAGATCCTCTCCGAGCTGAAGGCGCGCCCGATCTACTTCGTCGCCGAGCATAGTGAAAAGCACTTCGAGGCTGACAAAGCGGACGAGGCCGCGAAGAGGACGGCGGCCGAATGAGCGCGGCCGCGGGCCTGCGGCGGATCTGGCTCTGCGCCGACGATTACGGCATCAGCCCGGGCGTCAACCGCGCCATCCGCGACCTGATCGAACGCGGCCGCCTCAACGCCACCTCGGTGATGATGGTGGGGCCTGCAATCGCGCGCAGCGAGGTCGAAGCGCTTCAGGCCTCGGCAAAGACGAGCCCGCGCTGCGCGATCGGATTGCACGTGACGCTGTCGGCGCCGTTCCGCCCCCTCACCATGCATTTCCGTCCGCTCGACGGCGACATGTTCATGCCGTTTCCGAAGCTGCTGCGCGCGGGCATTTTGCGGCGGCTCGACCGCGAATTCTTCCGCAACGAGGTGAAGGCGCAGCTCGCCGCCTTCGCCGAAGCGTTCGGGCGCGCGCCTGACTTCGTCGACGGCCATCAGCATGTGCAGCTCTATCCGCAGGTGCGCGACGGCTTCGTCGATGCGGTCAGCGAAGGCGCGCCGAACGCCTGGGTGCGCCAGGGCGGCCGCGACCTGCCGCTCAAGCAGCGGCTGGCCTCACCCAAGGCCATCGTGCTCGACGTCCTCAGCGCGCAATTCCGCCGCCGTGCCGGCAGCGCGGGGCTCAGCTTCAACCCGGGCTTTGCCGGCGCCTATGACTTCACGCGGGCGGCCGATTTTGGCGAGCTGATGCGGCAATTCCTGGAAGGCTTGCCGGATGGCGGCCTCGTGATGTGCCATCCCGGCTTCGTCGACGATGTCCTCGCCGGCCTCGATCCGATGACGGATGTCCGCGAACGCGAGCACGCCTATCTGGCCGGCGACGCCTTCGCGCGTCTGCTGGCGGACAGCCGCGCCACGCTGGGATGACACCGGCGGACAGCAAGCCGCGGGGCAGCTTGTCGCATACCGAAATTTAATCCGGCCGGCACTGTTGGGGCCACAATGGAACCCTACATCTGCTTCGCGCTTGGTTTGCGCGAGGGAGACTGATCATGACGCCGCAGGAACGCCAGCTCGTCGACGAGCTTTTCGACCGGCTTTCGAAACTGGAAAACGCACCGCGCGATCCCGACGCGATCGCCGCGATCTCGGACGGGCTGCGCAAGGCACCCGGCGCGATCTATGCGCTGGTGCAGACCACGCTGCTGCAGGACGAAGCGCTGAAGCGCGCCCATAACCGCATCCAGGAGCTGGAAGCGGCCCATGCGCCCGAGCAGGCGCAGTCCGGCGGCTTCCTCGACACCATGCGCGATACCTTGTTCGGCGGAGGCCCCTCGCGCGGCTCGGTTCCGAACGTGCCGCCGCGTGACGCGCGGCCGGTCTGGAACAGCGGCGGAGCGATGCAGCAGACGCAGCCGGGCTACGGTCAGCCCCCTTACGGACAGGCTTACGGCCAAGGTCCAGGCCAAGCTCCAGGTCAGGGCCCGGGCCAGGGTTATGGCGCACCGCCGATGGGCGGTGGCGGCGGCTCGTTCCTCGGCACCGCGGCGGCTGCAGCCGCCGGCGTCGTCGGTGGCTCGCTACTGCTCTCCAGCATCCGCGGCATGATGGGCGGATCGCATCAGCAGGCCTTCGGCGACACCAATGCCCTCGGCGACCGCAGCGCTGGTGGAAGTCCTTGGGGCGGCAGCGACCAGTCCGGCGGCTCGCTCGCGCGCGATGCCGGCCTCAACGACATCGGCTCGAACCGCGAGTCCCGCCAGAGCTTCTCCGACCAGGCGAACAACGATCGCAACGACAACGATCAGAACTACGGCGACAACAACGACGACGGCAATATGGACGTGGCCGACGACAGCGATTTCGGCGGCGACGACGACGGCGGCAGCGATTACGCGTGAGCAATTCGCCCTGAAAGATGCGAACGGCCGCCTCTCGGCGGCCGTTTTCTTTAGAGCATGGCTCGAGCGCCTTTTGTGCCACGGCAAGCAGAGAGGACGTTCGATATAGTATGACTATTTTGCAGCGTCATTGGACTGAGCTGAACGTTACCCGGCGCGCCTGAATTCACCATGACAAATCAAATCGCCGTCTGACGCGCGCGACCGTAGACTCCCGGATTTCCAAATTCGGACATGGGTGTTCAACTGGAAGAACACGTTGCTCATGCCACACTACCGATGTGGTTGCCTCTTTTAGTTATAGTCGGGGTCTTAAAAATGAGTCCATTTCAGCAGCGCATCGCAACCCTGACCACCGTGACAACTCATCTCATCACCGAGTTGTACGAGTTGGAGGGACTGCACGAACTCGTCAAGAAGGCCGAGCTGTCGGCGCGGCGGTTGAACCGCTCCGCTCGCGCATCGCTTGCCCGTTCATCAACTCCTCGTCGCTGCTCTGTTGCCCCCCGTCTCGCTTCGACGCGGCATCGTCGGCCAGCCTAGACCCTGGCCGGAGAACGTACGCCGGCGGCACGCAACGCCTTCGATGCCGCGCGTCGCGAGCCGGCCGACACCGGGAGTTGACGGCTCGCAGCGAGCGCCGGGCTACATCACCACGACCTTGGTGCCGACATTGACGCGGCCGTAGAGGTCGATGACGTCTTCGTTGCGCATGCGGATGCAGCCGGAGGAGACGTTGGTGCCTATGGTCCAGGGCTCGTTGGAGCCGTGGATGCGGTACAGCGTCGAGCCCAGGTACATCGCGCGAGCGCCGAGCGGGTTCTCCGGACCACCTTCCATGTGCCGGGGCAAATCGGGGCGGCGCGCGATCATTTCGGCCGGCGGCGTCCAGTCCGGCCATTCGCGCTTGGCTGTGATCGCCTTCACGCCGGACCAGGTGAAGCCCGGACGCCCGACGCCAATGCCGTAGCGCATCGCCCTGCCATTGCCCTCGACGAGATAGAGGAACTTGTTCGGGGTATCGACCACGATGGTGCCGGGACTTTCCTTGCCGCTATAGTCAACAGATTGCTTCTCGAACCTTGGATCGAACTGACGCTGCCGCGGGTCGGCCGTCTCCTGCTGAACCGCGCCTTGCTGATATCCACCTTGCATCTGCGGCTCGCCCATCGGCGGCAGGCGGCGCTGATCGTAATAGCCGGGCTGCTGTTGATAGACCGGCTGCTCGGGCGCGTAGGCCGGACCGCGGCCGGGACCGTCGCCGAATAGGAACTCGATGAAGCCGCCGCCCATGTTCGCATTGGAGGCGACGCGCACCGGCGCCGGCGGCACCTGCGGCTGGTAGAGCACCGCGGGCGGATCGTTCGGCACCGAATTGTCGAAGGCGCTGGCACTGTTTGCGCCGGCAACGAAGGTGCAAGCGCTGCCGAGCAGCGCGACAGACATTTTCTTGAACATCGACGTACTCTGTACTGTTTCGTCTAGATCACACGCGCCGTGGGGAGCTGATGGCTGGTCCGCTCCCCCGACGTGGTCAATAAAAGGCAAAAGCCGTTTTGTTTGGTAAACAGAAACGCCGTTTGGATTCACCACGTCGCCAGCAGCGGGGCAATTTGGCGATCAGCGTTTATTTTCGATGAACGCCGCGCGCCCATGGTTAATCGCTTCTTTGCGCGCCGTCGCGCACAGCCGCACAACAGTTCCTGCCGTGAACTTCGTGTTAAATCGCTTCTGCCTACAAAGACGCGTGAGTGAGGTGGGGGGAGTATCCTGATGGCTGTTCACCGCAAACGTTTTCGCGTCGAGAATATCGCTGGTGGCGAGATGCCGATTTTGGACGTAACTGAAGAGGCAATCCCGATGCATAGCGAGATCATGGCCGAGCTACGTGCGATCCGTGCACAGATGGCGAAAGGCGCTGCGCCCTTGCCCTTGTCCGGCAGCGCAGCCATGGCGGCGATCGACGCCTCCACCGCCCACGAGCTCTCCGAGGCTCGTACCATGCTTGAAACCTATCGGGCCCAGATCGAGCAGTGCGAAAAGCTGAAGGTCGAACTCGACCTCATCCATGACGCCATCGACCGCACCAAGCGCGAAATCGCGACGCTGCACGGCAAGAGCTTTGACGGCGGCGAAATGGCCAAGGTCAATGGCGAGCTCGGCGCGGTGGTCGGCGGCACCGAGCAGGCGACCCAGCAGATCCTCGAAGCCGCGGAATCGATCGACCAGGCCGCCAGCGCGATGTCCAAGGTGGACTCGATCGATCAGCAGAAGCGGCTCGCCGACGACATCCAGGAACGCGTCATCTCGATCTTCGAAGCCTGCAACTTCCAGGACCTGACCGGCCAGCGCATCAGCAAGGTGATGGGCACGATGAAGTTCATCGAGCAGCACATCAATGCGATGATGGAGATCTGGGGCGGCGTCGACGCGATCAAATCCCACGTCGTGCCGCCGGTCGACAATCGCAGCGAGGACGACAAGCTTCTCAACGGCCCCAAGCTCGCCGGCGACGTCGGCCACGCCTCACAGGACGACATCGACGCGCTGTTCGACTGAGCGGACGCGAGATAGAGAAAAACAAAACGCCGGCGTGAGCCGGCGTTTTTTGTTTTTGGATCCACCATCTCCGCTGTCATCGTCCGCCTTGTGCGCACTTGCGCACTGAGGCGGACGATCCAGTATCCCAGAGACAGCAGTGATTGAGCCGAGAGGCCGCGGCGTACTGGATGCCCCGCCCCCGTGCGCAATTGCGCACTAGGCGGGGCATGACGTTGGAGGGAGTGCTACGCCCTCGGCGCGCAGCGGACGTAGACCATGTTGCCGTAGCGGGTGGCGGCGTCCTTGTCGATGAAGCGGGTGATCAGGACGCGGCCGTCGAAGGAGATGATTTCGCGGTCCTGCTCGCCGGGGGTCGGACCCGCCGGCCCGATGTAGTTCTTGCCGCTCGGCGAGCCCTTCAGCCGCAGCTCCTGCGGCGTTGCCTGGTCGGCCAGATGCATGATCACGCCGCCGGAGGAGCCGGCGGTGATCACATAGGGGTTCTTGCACTGGGCCCGGGCGGCAGCCTCGGTACGGGCGCGGTCGGCCGGGTTCTGGAACGAGGCGAGGCCCCAGCGGCCGACGATCTCGTCTGCGCGAATGGTCGCAGGCATTTCGGGTGCGACGCCCGGCTCGGCTTCGGGCGGCGGCGAGGACGACGAGAAGGACGGCAGGCTCATGCCGCCGCCGCAAGCGCCCAGCAGCAGCGCCAGACATGAGGCGGCGGCCAGATTGGCAACCGTGCGCGCGTGAGCTGAACTGATCATGGCATTCCCCCGAACAAGACCATGGCCGCACCCCTCCTGCAGCCAAGCGCAAAACCGCTGCCGGAGCAATGACGTCCTTTAATACGTCGGCGCCCCGAACAAGTTTCCAGTGCCACCATCCTATATCCGCCTCACCAATCGCTTAACCACCTTTGCTTGACAGGATCGCGGCCAAGCCATATTTCCGGGCCCACTATTAGCACTCGGAAAGCCCGATTGCTAAGCACGCCGTTCGATCCTCGGGATAGGGGATGGACGGAAGCGCCGCCCCACCCACTTCCACTACTTCCGAAGCGAGCCTCCAAAGGGAAACGTCATGGCTAAATCCAAATTTCGTCCGCTGCATGACCGTGTCGTGGTCAAACGTATCGACGCCGAGGAAAAGACCAAGGGCGGCATCATCATTCCGGACAGCGCCAAGGAAAAGCCGTCCCAGGGCGAGGTCGTCGCCGTCGGCCCCGGCGGCCGTGACGAGACCGGCAAGCTGACCCCGATCGACCTCAAGGTCGGCGACCGCGTGCTGTTCGGCAAATGGTCGGGCACCGAGGTCAAGATCGACAACGAAGAGCTCCTGATCATGAAGGAGTCGGACATCATGGGCGTACTGGCCTAAGGCCATCCGCCTGAACAGCCGCTGAATGTCTCATCGTCATGCCCGGGCAGAAGCGCGAAGCGCGTCTTCGCGCTAGGCGACCCGGGCATCCATCGTTTTTCGCAGGATGATGGATTGCCGGGCCTACGCCACGCCGAAGCGGCTTCGGCCGCGCAGGCGGGTCAGGCCCGGCAATGACGGAGAGAGAAGCGCCGCAGACACATCACCAAACACGAGGGATTGCTAAAATGGCTGCCAAAGACGTCAAGTTTTCCGGAGACGCGCGCGATCGCATGCTGCGCGGCGTCGACGTTCTCGCCAACGCCGTCAAGGTGACGCTCGGCCCGAAGGGCCGCAACGTCGTCATCGAGAAGAGCTTCGGCGCCCCCCGCATCACCAAGGACGGCGTCACCGTCGCCAAGGAGATCGAGCTCGAGGACAAGTTCGAGAACATGGGCGCCCAGATGGTGCGTGAGGTCGCCTCCAAGACCAACGACCTCGCCGGCGACGGCACCACCACCGCCACCGTGCTGGCCCAGGCCATCGTGCGCGAAGGCGCCAAGGCGGTTGCCGCCGGCATGAACCCGATGGACCTCAAGCGAGGCATCGACAGCGCGGTTGCGGCGGTCATCAAGGACATCGAGAAGCGCGCCAAGCCGGTCGCCGCCTCCTCCGAGGTCGCCCAGGTCGGCACCATCTCCGCCAACGGCGATGCCGCCATCGGCAAGATGATCGCCCAGGCGATGCAGAAGGTCGGCAACGAAGGCGTCATCACCGTCGAAGAGAACAAGTCGCTCGACACCGAAGTCGACATCGTCGAGGGCATGAAGTTCGACCGCGGCTATCTCAGCCCCTACTTCGTCACCAACCCCGAGAAGATGACCGCCGAGCTCGAGGATGCCTACATCCTCCTGCACGAGAAGAAGCTTTCGGGCCTGCAGGCCATGCTGCCGGTGCTGGAAGCCGTGGTGCAGTCGGGCAAGCCGCTCGTCATCATCGCCGAGGACGTCGAGGGCGAGGCGCTGGCCACCCTGGTCGTCAACCGCCTCCGCGGCGGCCTCAAGGTCGCCGCCGTCAAGGCGCCGGGCTTCGGCGATCGCCGCAAGGCCATGCTCGAGGACCTCGCCATCCTCACCGGCGGCCAGCTCATTTCCGAAGACCTCGGCATGAAGCTTGAGAACGTCACGGTGAAGATGCTGGGCCGCGCCGGCAAGGTCGTGATCGACAAGGAGAACACCACGATCGTCAAGGGCGCCGGCAAGAAGCCGGACATCGAGGCCCGTGTCGGCCAGATCAAGGCGCAGATCGAGGAGACCACCTCGGACTACGACCGTGAGAAGCTCCAGGAGCGTCTCGCCAAGCTGGCCGGCGGCGTCGCGGTGATCCGCGTCGGCGGCGCCACCGAGATCGAGGTCAAGGAGAAGAAGGACCGCGTCGAGGACGCCCTCAACGCCACCCGCGCCGCAGTGCAGGAAGGCATCGTCCCCGGCGGCGGCGTCGCGCTGCTCCGCGCCAAGAAGGCGGTGGGTCGTCTCACCAACGCCAATGCCGACGTCCAGGCCGGCATCAACATCGTGCTGAAGGCGCTGGAAGCTCCGATCCGCCAGATCTCCGAGAACGCGGGCGTGGAAGGCTCGATCGTGGTCGGCAAGATCCTTGAGAACAAGTCCGAGACCTTCGGCTTCGACGCCCAGAACGAGGACTATGTCGACATGGTCGAGAAGGGCATCATCGATCCCGCCAAGGTGGTGCGCACCGCGCTCCAGGACGCCTCCTCAGTGGCCGGCCTGCTGGTCACCACCGAGGCCATGGTCGCCGAAACGCCGAAGAAGGAAGCCTCGCCCGCGATGCCCGGCGGCGGCGGCATGGGCGGCTTCTAAGCCTCCGTTCCGTTACAATGTTGCGAAGGCCGCCTCCGGGCGGCCTTCTTTTTTGCCGACCCTGCCCCTCCGCTTTCCGATTCAACCGTCGGCCAAAACCCACTACGGTGACGCGCCGATTCGAATTGTTTGGGCATGATCCTCTCGGAAAACCGCTTCACACTTTTCCGGATCATGCCCGTTGCGCGAGGATTTCATCGATGCGTGCGCTTCTGGTTTGTTCGACAGCCCTTTTGGCAGCTCTGCTTGCAGCTTCTCCGCATCCCGCATCCGCCCAGATGAAGCTGTCGCCGAGGGCCACGACGCCCGGTGGTCCGGAGACACGCTATTTCACCTCGATCGACGGGCTGATGGACGGCAATGCCGACGTGATCCTGAAGGAGACGCGCCAGGGCAAGACGGTGACGGCGGCCGTGCTCGACGTCTGCTATCCCGTCGCAAAGAATTCCGACCGCAAGGACCGCTTCGTCGTCAACCTCCAGGTCGCGGGCCAGACCCTGACCGGCACCACGCAGAGCATCAGCGAGAAGTCGCCGGTCAGCGTCAAGCTGCTGCGCAAGCAGGCCGGCGACACCTTCGAATTCCGCGGCCAGATCAGCATTGGCCAGGTGGTGACCGAGGTGACCTCGCCCGACAATTCCGATCTCAGCGAGAAGGAATTTCAGGACAACCAGACCTCCGACGACGGCATCACGCCGCAGCCGAAGGATTTCACCGATGTCTCGCCGGAGGCGATCGCGGTCAAGGTCAAGCTCGATAGTGCAACCGACTTCCTGAAGAGCCTGAAGGGCCAGGCGGTCGAGGTGACGCTGGCGAGTCTCACGGTCGGCTGCGATGCGCTACGCGCAGGCGAGCAGACCATCAACATGTCGGTCGATCCCGAGCGCGCCGGCGCGCTGCTGGCGAAATTCAAGGCGACGCCGGGCGTCACCTCCGCGGGCTGGACCGCGGGCATGACCGAGATGGACCGCACCATACGCTTCGCCGCAGCCGACTGGCGCGAGGGCGACAAGATCAGCAAGGACAAGCTCGCGGCCGCCGTCTCGAACGTTTTGAGCCGGACGCTCGCGGCAAAGCCGGTCTCGCAGAGCTTCAACCCCGCCACAGGCAAGCTCAAGCTGGTCTTCAAGCGGCCGAACCCGGATTTCCCCGCGCTCGATCTCACCGACACGATCGAGGTCGCAGGGCTCGTCTCGCCCGACAAGCCGGGCACGACCGACAAGCTCATGCTGTGGATCGGCAGCCCCGCGACCACGACCGCCGACGAGAGCACCGGCGCCAAGCTCAATCTCTCCGACGACACGTCGGTCGACGAGGAAGGCGAGCAGCCCGACGACAACGGTTCGGTCGAGGCGCTCGCCAAGGAGCTCAGGGGCCAGCGCTGGGACGCCGACAAATCGGTTTGGAAGTAGGCTTCTCGTGCCCCGGACGCAGCGCAGCACGTCAGTGATGCGCTGCAGAGCCGGGGCCCAGAGGCTACGCGAAGTCGCCGATCGAGTCTGGGTCCCGGCTCTGCGCAGCAGCGTTGCACGCTGCAGCGCGTCCGGGACACGAGAGCGGGACCTAATTCCCCGTCGTGCGAAAACGCAGTGGCTTCGGGCCGATCAGCGTCAGCACGTCGCCCTGACGCTTCCAGGTCTCGACGCTGCTCAGTGCTGCGACCAGATCGTCGTCGGCCTGCGCCCTTGCCGGCGGGCAGGAGCGATCCTGGATCTGGCCGGGGACGAAGATCACGGTGTTGCCGGCGACCGAGAACTGGCCCTTGCCGCCCTTGCACCAGAGCTCGAGCACGACCTCGCCATGGTCGCCGATCTCGATGTTCGGAATTCGCTTCGAGCCTGCTTGCGGCAACGCTTCCAGCGTCATCTCGGTGCCGAACGGGAAACCATCCTCGGCACGCGCGACAATGGACATCGCGAGCATTGCAACCGCAGCACACACCAATCGCTTGAGCGAAACCATGAGACCTCTCGTCCGACCTGATTTGCCGCACCTTCTATAAGACGGCGGCGCCATTGAGAAGGTTCGCGCAACCTCAAGCGCGATGAGATTTGATTGGACGCAAAAATCCCCGCGGGGCGGAACCTCGCGGGGATTCGCGTTCGAGCCGGAGTTGGCCTGTTACTTCAGGACCATTGCCGTGAACGGCCAGACATAGGCCTGCAACGTCACGAGCACGCCGACAAGACAGGCCAGCACGATCGAGTGCCAGAACACGAAGCGCAGGATCGTGCCCTCGTGCCCGTACCAGTTGGTGGCAGTGGAGGCGA
Source organism: Bradyrhizobium sp. 23AC (assembly GCF_054863025.1). Lineage (NCBI taxonomy): Bacteria > Pseudomonadati > Pseudomonadota > Alphaproteobacteria > Hyphomicrobiales > Nitrobacteraceae > Bradyrhizobium > Bradyrhizobium sp. 23AC. The sequence continues at coordinate 11,104 of NZ_JAVAYN010000002.1, read as the reverse complement.
CCACGATCGACTGCGCGTCGATCATCTTGCCCATCACGCCGCCGGACGAGTTCGCCGCGGCCATCAGCACCGGCGACAGGCCGAGCTGCTCGGAGGTGATCTTCTGCAGGTTTCCGAACAGCACGTTGGACGCCGTGTCCGATCCCGTCAGCGCCACGCCCAGCCAGCCGAGCAGCGTGCCGAAGAAGGGATAGAGCACGCCGGTTGCGGCGAAGGCGAGGCCGAGCGTCGCGTCGACGCCGGAGAGCCGCGTCAAGGTGCCGATCGCCAGCATCGCCGAGATCGTGATCAGCGAGATCGCACAGAGCCGGATGGTGCGGCCGTACTCGGTCACGAGCTTGCCGGGACCGACGCCCATCAGGACACCGGAGATGATCGCCGCGATCAGCATGCCGGTGCCGGTGAACGAGAGATAGGTGAAGCCGAACACCGCGCTCTCTTTCGTCGGCCCTGGCGCGACCGGCGGCATCTTGTTGATCATCTGGTGCAGCTCGGGCACGGGATAGTTCCAGACGAAGATCGAATTCGCCCAGGCCTTGAACGCCCCGTTGCCCCAGATCAGCATCACGATGCAAACGATGATCCACGGCAGCAGCGCGCCGAACAGTTCGCTCTGCGTCAGCGGCGTCTTGTCGAGCGGTTTGGCCGCCGCCATGGTGGCCGCCGATTCATCGCGGCCGCGCAGCGCCGGCGACAGCCAGAGCTGCCTGGGCTGCCAGACCTTCAGGAACAGGATCAGCGCACCCATCGAGATCAGCGACGCGCCGATGTCGACGATCCAGGGGTTGATGAAGTTCGAGATCACGAATTGCGGAACCGCGAACGACACGCCGGTGACCAGGATCGCCGGCCAGACATCCTTCATGCCCTTCCATCCCGCGAACGCCCACACCACCCAGAACGGCACGATCAGCGAGAAGACCGGCAATTGCCGGCCGACCATCGCGCCGAGGATGTAGGGATCGAGCCCGGTGACCGAGGCAAGGCCCTGGATCGGCGTGCCCAGCGCGCCGTAGGCGACCGGCGCGGTGTTGGCGATCAGCGACAGGCCGGACGCCGCCAGCGGCGAGAAGCCGAGGCCGATCAGCACGGCACCGGTGATGGCGACCGGCGTGCCGAAGCCCGAGGCGCCCTCGAAGAACGCGCCGAAGGAGAACGCGATCAGCAGCAATTGCAGCCGCCGGTCCTCGGTGACACCCCCGATGGCGCGCTTGAGCAATTCGAAGCGTCCCGTGCTCACCGTCACCTGGTAGAGGAAGATGACGTTGAGGACGATCCAGCCGATCGGGAAAAAGCCGGTGACGATGCCCAGCACCGAGGCGCGGATCGACATGTTCGCCGGCATGGTGAAGACGAAGATCGTGATCAGATTGGCCACGATCACGGCGATGATCGCCGCGATATGCGCCTGGACGCGGCCGCTCGCGATCAGGACCAGCAGCGTGACGACGGGCACCGCCGCCGCAATCGTCGACAGCACAGGGCTGTGCAGCGGATCATAGACTTGATTCCACATGGTCTTCCTCCCCCACGCATGTTTGCGGCAGACGGCCCGCGTGGAGAGCCGATCCTGCTTGACGCTGGAAGCGATAACCCCCGAGCTGGACGCGAATTCCTCGCGAATGCGGCGGTTCCCATCCCGCTCACAAGCTCGCGAAATCCCAGAGCACCCCACCCCGCGCCGTCGAACCCCATGCTAGGGTTGCAAGCTGCGACAAGCCAACGCAAATTGCAGCACTTGCGACTTTAGTCTAAGCGCGCCCATTTCCGCCATTGCCTCAAGCCTCTGGCTCCGGGCCGTTGTGCACATCCCCCTAGGAGACTCCGCTCTGTGAAGAACCTCAGCGCCACGCTCGCGATCGTCTGGCGAATCGCCGTCCCCTATTTCCGGTCGGAGGACAAATGGGCCGGCCGCGGCCTGCTCGCCGTCGTCGTCGCAATGGAGCTGGTGCTGGTCGCGATCAACGTGCTGCTCAATCAATGGCAGAACCGGTTCTACAGCGCATTGCAGGCCTACGATCTGCCCGAATTCGTCAAGGAGGTCTGGATCTTCCTTGGGCTTGCCTTCACCTTCGTCGCGCTGGCCGTCTACAAGCTCTACCTGAACCAGTGGCTCCAGATCCGCTGGCGGCAATGGCTGACGCAACACTATCTCGGCGAATGGCTCGAGGGCGCCACGCATTACCGCATGCAGCTCAAGGGCGATGCCGCCGACAATCCGGACCAGCGCATCACCGAGGACGTCAAGAATTTCGTCGAGCAAACGCTGACCATCGGCCTTGGCCTTTTGTCGTCGATCGTGACGCTGGCTTCGTTCGTCGTCATCCTCTGGGGTCTGTCCTACAAGGCACCCTTATACATTTACGGCACCGATATCCTCGTGCCCGGTTTTCTGGTCTGGTGCGCCCTGGCCTACGCGATCGTCGGTACCGCGCTGACCCACTGGATCGGCGCCCCGCTCATCAATCTCAATTTCGAGCAGCAGCGCTTTGAGGCCGACTTTCGCTTCAACCTGATCCGCGTGCGCGAAAATTCCGAGCAGATCGCCCTTCTGAAAGGCGAGAACGCGGAGCGAGGGCATCTCCTGCGGCGCTTCGGCTTCGTCATCGGCAATTGGTACGAGATCATGGGCCGGACCAAGCGCCTGACCGCCTTCACGGCAAGCTACGGACAGGCTGCGACGCTCTTTCCCTATGTGGTGGTGGCGCCTGCCTACTTCGCCAAGCGCATCCAGCTCGGCGACATGATGCAGACCGGCTCGGCGTTCGGCAGCGTGCAGGATGCGCTGTCGTTCTTCGTCACCGCCTATCGCTCGCTCGCAGAGTGGCGCGCGGTGATCGCCCGCCTCGATGGCTTCGAGATGTCGGTCAGCTCCGCCGCCCACGGCGCGGCGCTCGAACCGACCATCGACGTCGCACCATCGAACGGCAAGGCAATCGCGCTCGAGCAATTGCTCGTCAAACTGCCGAACGGCGCGCCTCTGGTCGCAGCCGATGCCTTCACGATCCAGCCGTCGGAGCGGGTGCTGGTGACCGGCCCCTCGGGCTCCGGCAAGTCGACACTGTTCCGGGCCATCGCCGGCGTCTGGCCGTTCGGCACCGGCACGATCGCTATTCCCGAGACGTCGAAGCTGATGATGCTGCCGCAGCGGCCGTATTTCCCGATCGGCGCGCTTGGCGACGCCGTCATCTACCCGACCGAGCACGGCTCCGTCCCGCCCGAGAAGATCCGCGACGCCTTGATTGCCGTCGGCCTGCCGCGGCTGGCGGACCGGCTCGACGAGCACGGCCACTGGAACCGGACATTGTCGCTCGGCGAACAGCAACGCCTTGGGCTTGCCCGTGCGCTGCTGCACATGCCGGACTATCTCTTCCTCGACGAGGCGACCGCCTCGCTGGACGAGCCGTCCGAGGACCGGCTTTATCGGCTGCTGACGGAGAAGCTGCCGCAGGCCACCATCGTCTCGATCGGCCACCGCTCGACGCTCGACGCCTTCCACACCCGGAAGGTGGCGTTGGTGGAGGACGGCGATATCCACGTCCTCGGTAAAGCCGGCGAGCCGGCCCGGGCGGAGCCGACCGCGGCGCGCTGAGCGGCCGGCCGGCGTCTCGGACGACCAAGGCTGGGCACCCGGCCCCAAAGCAAAAGGGCGGCAGATTGCTCTGCCGCCCTCAGATGGTCTCGGGAACAAACTTACTTCAGGTTGGTCATCGCCGTCAGGTCGAACGAGAGCTTGGCGATGCCGGTCGCGCCGCACCACTTGGAGCCGACGCCCGACGGATTGATGCTGCTGAAGCTGCTGCTGAAGGTGGCGGTGTTGTCGCTGGTGAAGGCGTTGCAGTTGGCCTTCGAGAGATCGGTGTCGGAGTAACGGAGATCCAGGGTCATCACCTTGTAGGTGAAGCCGACGCCGACGTTCCAGGTGTTGTAGTCAGCGTATTTGATGCCGTTCGGGAACGGGCCGCCGCCAAGCGGGCTGGCGATGCCGGTGCCGTAGAATGAGTCGGAGGTGCCGAACCACTGACGACCGAATTCGCCCGACACATACATGCCGACGCCGCTTGAGCCGAACGTCGTGCTCGGTGCCGTCCACTTGGCCGTGAGCGAGGTGTAGTTGCCCCAGGCGCCGGTGTTGAGGAAGTTCGGCGAATAGAACTCGTTGATGCCGAACGCCCAGTTGTCGTTCACCGTGTAGGTCATCTTGCCGTAGACTTCGAAGAAGCTGACGTCCTTCTTCATGACGTTTCCGTTCGCCAACGCGTTGGCGGCGCATTCTGCGCTGAGCGGATTGCCGGCGGTGTCGAAGCCGGCGCCGTAGTAGCAGGTCCCACCCGGATACAGGTAACCCCAGACGCCGATGTCGAAGGCGAAGGCACCGAAGGTCGGGCGGATACCGCCGTAGATGTCGATCTCAGCCGCGGCGCGGTTCGGGAAGGAAATGCTCTCACCGGCGACGCCGACATAGAGCTGCAGGTCCTTGGTGACGTTGTAGCGCGGCTCGAAATAAGCCGCGACCGACGGCTTGTTGTTCGACTGGGTGATACCGCGGAAGACGTAGTTGCTCATGATCGCGCCGCCGAAGGCGATATCCCAGGGGTCGAAGGCGGGTGGCGGCGGGGCCTTCAATGCCTTCACGCGCAAGTCTGCCGCGAAAGCCGAACCCGTCGTCACCATTGCCAGCGCCGTTGCCAACAAAGCCACTTTCTTCATTTCGATCCCCATCGCCAGTTCTTACCCAGTCGGATCCCGGAAGCCCCCCGGGCAAACGACTTGTCTGCAAAATTGCGTTACTGCGACAATCTGGATTGAGGGATGGGGACCGTGAAGCAAAAATCACGGGCATCTGCCGACTTTTTGGGCGTTTTGACGATTCCACGAAAGGTTGTCGCCCTGTGTGTCTTCTCGATCACATTATTTGCATTCCAAAGTGCACGGAGGGACCGTGCAAGTACGGGGAAGGCAGCTAGCGCGGCAACCGGGCTACGAATCAGCCGGACGCGGGAAAGGACGGCGTCCGGAGGGCCTTTTGGCGATGCAAAAAGGCCGCAGCGTCACCGCAGCGGCCTTCCCTGTTGGCGATCGCGGTCGCAGGACGGGAGCTAGCTTTGCCCCTCGGCCGGTGCCGCTTCCGCAGAAGACGAAGGCATCGCCCAGCTCGTCTCGGCGGCCGGCTCGGGAGCCGGAGCTGGCGCTGACGGCTTCGGCGCGGGAGCTGCCTTCGCCTTCTTCGGTGCCGCTTTCTTCGCGGCCTTCTTCGGCGCAGCCGGCTTGGCTGCTTTCTTGGCTGCCTTCTTCACAGCCTTCTTGGCGGCCTTCTTTGGGGCGGCCTTCTTCGAAGCTTTCTTGGCTGCTTTCTTGGTAGATTTTTTGGCAGACTTCTTCGCGGACTTCTTGGCTGCCTTCTTCGCGGATTTCTTCGCCGCTACAGCCTTCTTCGCCTTTTTGGCCTTCCTGCTTTTTTTCTTCTTCGCTTTCGCCATCGTGGTCCTCCTGTTGTCGACGAACAATGGTCGATCGGGCGTCGTTCTACCGCCGCCTCCGGAGGAAAGCTCAGGCTTGAAAGCTCAAACTTGCGCGTTCAATGCCGGCCGCGACCCGCCCGTAGCCCAATCGAGAAGCTCAATCGTGTGTACGACCGGAACTGACGTGCCACTGGCAATCTGCACCATGCAGCCGATATTGCCCGCGGCAATCATGTCCGGCTTGACGCTTGCGATGTTGGCGACCTTGCGATCGCGCAACCGGCCCGCAAGCTCGGGCTGGAGAATGTTGTAGGTCCCCGCCGAACCGCAACACAAATGGCTCTCCGGTACATCTTTCACCACGAATCCATTCTTGGAAAGCAATTCTTTCGGAAGGCCCGTGATTTTCTGCCCATGCTGCAACGAACACGCCGAGTGATAGGCGACGACGATGTTATCCTGTCGCGCAGTCGGCTCGAGTGCGAGGCCGGCGATGTATTCGGTGATGTCCTTGGCGAGCGCGGACACCTTCGCCGCATCGGCGGCGAACGCAGCATCCTCGCGCAGCAGATAGCCGTAGTCCTTGATCACTGTGCCGCAGCCGGACGCCGTCACCAGGATGGCGTCGAGCCCCTCGCCGGCCGCTTCCTTCCGCCACGCCACGACGTTGGCTCGCGCCCGCGCCAATGCATCCTGATCGTTGCCGAGGTGATGGGTCAGCGCGCCGCAGCACTGCTCGTCCCGGACCAGGACAACCTCGACGCCGTGGCGGGTGAGAAGACTGATGGCCGCCTGGTTGATGCGCGGCGCCAGGACCTGCTGGGCGCAGCCCTGGAGCAGCGCGACCCGGCCGCGCTTCTTGCCGAGCGCCGCGAACACGCTGCCGGCGGCGGGGCCCGGCGGCGGCAGCCGGTGCGGGGCCAGCGCCAGCATCGCCTTGATGCGCTGGATCAGGCCGGGCGTCGCCGAGGGCCGCGGCGTCGGCAGGAAAACGGCAAGCGGACGGGCCAGCCGCGCCAGCACCATGCTCGCGCGGAAACGCTGCGGATCCGGCAGGACGAAGGCCAGCACCTGTCGCAGCAGCCGCTCGGCCAGGGGCCGCTCATAGCGCTGCTCGATCCTGACCCGGGCCTGGTCGACGAGATGCATGTAGTTCACCCCTGAGGGGCAGGTCGTCATGCAGGCCAGGCACGACAGGCAGCGGTCGACATGCTTGACCACCTCCGCCGTCGGCGCCTGGTCCTTCTCCAGCATCTCCTTGATCAGGTAGATGCGGCCGCGCGGGCTATCGAGCTCGTCGCCGAGCAGCACATAGGTCGGACAGGTTGCGGTGCAGAAGCCGCAATGGACGCAGGCGCGCAGGATCTTGTCGGCTTCCGCGATGTCGGGATCGGCAAGCTGGGCAAGTGAGAATTCGGTCTTCATGCCACAGCGCCTCGGCTCAAGCGCCCCCGGTTGAGAACAGTCTTTGGATCGAAACTGGCGCGCACCCGCTCGCTCAGGGCGGCAATGCCTGATGCCTGCGGATGAAAGACATCGACATCGCGCCTGACGTCCTCGGCTGCCCGGATCAGCGTGGCGTGGCCGCCGACGGCGTTGGCACGCATCCGCACCGCCGGGGCATGCGCGTCGCCCTTCGGTGGCAGCGCCGCCCAGATCAGCCCGCCGCCCCAATCATAGATCACGTCGCCGCCGGTCTCGCGCGCCAATTGCGTGCCGAGCGCAGCGCCCGACGCCGGCGGGCAGACGATCCGCCAGACCGGCCAGGCGCCGAGCGCGCCGCCGGCCGCGAACGGCAGCACGTCACGGAGGGTGGCCCACAGCGCCGCGGACGCCGCGTCCTCGATCAAAGTCGCGGTTCCGAACGGCGCCAGCAATTCGCGCAGCGAGTTGGCGCGGTGGGCGGCCGAGGCCGTGATGCCCTCGAGCCGCAGCACGGTCAGCGCCTCACCTTGGCCTGCGAGATCGCCAAGCCCGCCGGTCTTGGCCCGGAACGCCGATTTCGGCAGGTGCGCCGCACCGGAGACGTCGAAGGGCGAGCCGAGCGCCGCGGTCATCGCCTTGTTGGCGGCGGCATCGTCGAGGCCGCTTAGCAGCAGCGTCCGCTCGGCCTCGGGCTTGGGCATCACCTTCAGCGTGACCTCAGTCATGACAGACAGCGTGCCCCAGGACCCCGCGAGCAACTTGCAGAGGTCGTAGCCGGTGACGTTCTTCACCACCTTGCCGCCGGTCTTGAAGCTGTCCCCGAAGCCGGAGACGGCGTGCGCCCCGAGCAAATGGTCGCGCGCCCCGCCCGCCCTGATCCGCCGCGGACCGGCGAGCCCGGCCGCGATCATGCCGCCGATGGTCCCGAGCGCGGGCGTGCCGAGCAGCGGCGCCGTGTTCATCGGCTCGAAGGCGAATTGCTGGTTCTTGGCGTCGATCAGCGACAGCACGTCGCCCAGCGGCGCACCGGCCTGGAGCGTGATGATCAGCTCGTTCGGCTCGTAGGAGGTGACGGCGTTCAGCGCAGAGAGGTCGAGCACGGCGTTGGTCGCCATGGCATGGCCGATGCCGCGCTTAGAGCCATGACCGATGATCTCGAGCGGCTGCTCATTGGCAATCGCCGCGCGCACCACCTCTTCGACGTCTTTGGCGTCTCTGACCTTAAGCGTATCCACGACTGAGCCGGTATCCAAGTTTAGAACGGAAAGCAAATTTGGCGCGTTGCAGCGAGGCGCAGCGACCGGCGCTAGAACCGCGGCAAATCAGGAAACGCCAGCTTGCCGGCATGCACATGCATGCGGCCGAGCTCGGCGCAGCGGTGCAGGGTCGGAAATACCTTTCCGGGATTGAGCAGGCCTTGCGAATCGAAGGCGCATTTCAGCCGCTGCTGCTGGTTGAGGTCGATCTCGCTGAACATGTCAGGCATCAGGTCGCGCTTCTCGATGCCGACGCCGTGCTCGCCGGTGAGCACGCCTCCGAACTCGACGCAGGCGCGCAGGATGTCGGCGCCGAAGGCTTCGGCGCGCTCGATCTCGCCGGGCTTGTTGGCATCGTAGAGGATCAGCGGGTGCAGATTGCCGTCGCCGGCGTGGAACACGTTGGCGCAGCCGAGCTGATATTTTTCGCCGAGCTCGCGGATGCGCGCCAGCGCCTTCGGCAGCGCGCCGCGCGGGATGGTGCCGTCCATGCAGAGATAATCGGGCGAGATCCGGCCCACGGCGGGGAACGCGGCCTTGCGGCCTGCCCAGAACAGATTGCGCTCGGCCTCCGAATTGGAGATCTGCAGCGTTACCGAGCCGCAGCCTCGTGCAATGGTCTCGACCCGCGTGATCAGCTCGTCGACCTCGATCTTGGGGCCGTCGAGCTCGATGATGAGCAGCGCTTCGACATCGAGCGGATAGCCGGCATGGACGAAGGCCTCGGCGGCGTGGATCGCCGGCTTGTCCATCATCTCCATGCCGCCAGGGATGATGCCGGCGCCGATGATGCGGGCCACGCATTCGCCGGCGGCCTCGACCTCGGCGAAGCCGACCATCAAGGCGCGCGCCGTCTCCGGCTTCTGCAGGATGCGCACCGTGACCTCGGTGATGACGCCGAGCAGCCCTTCCGAGCCGGTGATGACGCCCATCAAATCGTAGCCCGGGTTCTCGCACCCCTTGCCGCCGATGCGCAGGATCTCGCCGCTCATCAGCACGATCTCGCAACCGAGCACGTTGTTGGTGGTCATGCCGTATTTGAGGCAGTGCACGCCGCCGGAATTCTCCGCGACATTGCCGCCGATCGAGCAGGCGATCTGCGAGGACGGGTCGGGCGCGTAATAGAAGCCGGCATGAGCGACCGCCTGGCTGATGGCGAGGTTGGTGACGCCGGGCTCGGTGACGACGACGCGATTGTCGAAATCGATCTCGCGGATGCGCTTGAACTTGCCGAGCCCCAGCAGCACGCCGTCTTCGAGCGGCAGCGCCCCGCCTGATAGCGATGTGCCGGAGCCGCGCGGCACCACCTTGATACCTTGCCCTGCACAATATTTCAGGATCAGCGAGACCTGCTCGGTCGTATCGGGCAGCACCACGACCATCGGCGGCTGCCGATAGGCCGTCAGCCCGTCGGATTCATAGGCCCGCATCTCCGCAGGCGTATCGATCACGCCCTCGCCGGGCACGATCGCGCGCAATGCAGCAACGATCTCGGCACGGCGCGCGAGCACGGCCTGGTCGCTCGCAGGCATCATGATGGCCATAATCTATCCTTCATGACTTATCCTTCCGGCTTCCGCCGCATGATCAATTTGTCTCGGCAAATCAATCACGTCCGCGCCTGTTTGGGTAGGCCATCCGAAAGTCGGATCGACGATCCTTCGCCAGTTCGCTCTGGGACAAGTCGGAAATCATGAAACCTGTCATGGTTTGGTGGCTTGTCCAGGCCGAGCAGGCCTGCCAAAACCGCCCGGTCGGGCGATTGCCGATCCGGCGAGCGACCGACCAGGCCAGACCCACCAGGGAAGAGACGAAGAGCATCCGATGACAAAACTGACTTTTGGCGCACTGACGATCCTCACCATGATTGCCACCGCACCCGCCGCGATGGCGCAGGATGTCGCGGCCGGCAAGACATCGTTCAACAAATGCCTGGCCTGCCACGCGATCGGCGAAGGCGCCAAGAACAAGGTCGGCCCCGAGCTCAACGGTCTCAACGGCCGCAAGTCGGGCACGGCCGAGGGCTACAGCTACTCGGACGCGAACAAGAATTCCGGCATCACCTGGGACGAGGCCGTGTTCAAGGAATACATCAAGGACCCCAAGGCCAAGATCCCCGGCACCAAGATGGCGTTCGCCGGCATCAAGAACGAGACCGAGATCAACAATCTCTGGTCTTATGTCTCCCAGTTCGACAAGGACGGGAAGATCAAGCAGTAAGCACGGATCCGTCGACAGCTTCGGCTTCGGTTCTGACCGAGTCAGAACCGAAGCTGCGGTTTTTGTTTGACGCGTTTCTTCGCGCCGTCATTGCAAGCGCAGCGACTTGTCCGCCGAAGCCTTGCCCGCCGAAGCCTTGTCCGCCGAAGCCTTGGCGAAGGCGGAAGCAATCCAGAACCCCTCCTCCGAAAGATTCTGGATTGCTTCGTCGCAAGAGCTCCTCGAAATGACGAGGATGAGGCGGCATCGCGATGCTCCAATGCACATCCCAGCTGCAGTGCCGTAGGGTGGGCAAAGGCGCATAGCGCCGTGCCCACGATCTCCCTCCATGAGCGACAAGGCGTGGGCACGCTGCGCTTTGCCCACCCTACGAGATCGAGGTTGTGGCACGCAGCTCAGCTCGCGGACATGCCTTCGCGTTCTCGCGGCGCGTTCGCCCGAGCTTTGCTTGGTCTCGCTACCCTCTAAAGCCAAGAGGGCGCAGGGAAGGCCGGGTGCTGGCTCGCACCCGCGGTCTGCTGCGCAATAGGCACACGCAGAAGAACCGCACAGCAGCATACAGGTGGTGCCGATCACTCGGCCTTCCCTGCGCAGTGGCTGGACGGCTTATGCCGTGATCTCCCGGGAGCCGACCATTCCTTCTGGCCTCCCTCGCCCCGCGAATTTGGATGATGCAGTCTGCCCGGTTGGGCTCGCTCGCACCTTCGCAGGACTTGACCGTAGCAACGACGGCCAGGACCA